>CABUDL010000001.1 GCA_902490335.1 uncultured Clostridium sp.
AGGAAGGCTTCGGCAACCCGGATACCGACCTGATCATGAACACCAAGAAGATCGAAGCTGAGGGCATCAAGACCGTTATCATCACCGATGAGTACGCTGGTCGCGATGGTAAGTCCCAGTCTCTGGCTGACGCTGACCCATCTGCTGACGCAGTAGTAACCGGCGGTAACGCTAACCAGGTAATCGTACTGCCTCCAATGGAGACTGTATACGGTCACCTCGAGTTTGTTGACACCATCGCTGGTGGTTCTGCAAACAACATCGACGCTCACGGCAACATCACCGTTGAGATCCAGGCAATCACCGGTGCTACCAACGAAACAGGCTTCAACTACCTGTCCGCTAGATAATAGGAAGGGAAGGAAATACGATGAGCAAAATCAGAGTAGTACAGTATATTAACCAGTTCTTCGCTCAGATCGGTGGCGAAGAAAAAGCTGACATCCCAGCTGAACTGCGCGAAGGTCCAGTAGGTCCTGGTCTCGCATTCAATCAGGCTTGGGGCGAAGAAGCTGAAGTTGTTGCAACCATCATCTGCGGCGACTCCTACTTCAACGAAAACCTTGAAAAAGCTCAGGCTGAGGTTCTCGAGATGGTTAAATCCCAGAACCCAGACCTCTTTATGGCTGGTCCTGCATTCAACGCTGGTCGTTACGGCGTAGCTTGCGGTACTATCGCAAAAGCTGTTCAGGACAACCTCAACATCCCTGTTCTGACCGGTATGTACATTGAGAACCCAGGCGCTGATATGTTCAAGAAAGACGTTTACGTTGTTTCCACCAAGAACAGCGCTGCTGGTATGAGAGATGCTGTTAAGAAAATGGCTCCTCTGGCTCTCAAACTGGCTAGACATGAAGCTATCGGCGCATCCTGCGAAGAAGGCTACATGCCAAACGGCATCCGTGTAAACCTCTTCGAAAAAGAGAGAGGCTCCAAACGTGCTGTTGATATGCTGATTGCTAAGCTGAACGGCAAACCATACACCACCGAGTTCCCAATGCCATCCTTCGACCGTGTTGCTCCAAACCCGGCTGTTAAAGACATGGCTCATGCAACTGTTGCACTGTGCACCTCCGGCGGTATCGTTCCTCTGGGCAACCCAGACCACATCGAGTCTTCCTCCGCTTCTCACTACGGCGAGTACGACATCGAAGGCGTTATGGACCTGACTGCTGACAAATGGGCTACTGCACACGGCGGTTATGACCCAGTATATGCTAACGAAGATCCTGACCGCGTTCTGCCAGTTGACGTTCTGCGCGACATGGAAAAAGAAGGCCGCATCGGCAAGCTGTACCACTACTTCTACACTACTGTTGGTAACGGTACTGCAGTAGCTTCCTCCAAAGCATTTGCTGAAGAGTATGCTAAGAAGATGAAAGCAGATGGCGTGGATTGCGTTATCATGACCTCTACGTGAGGAACCTGCACACGTTGCGGCGCAACGATGGTTAAAGAAATCGAACGTGCAGGTCTGCCAGTAGTTCACATCTGTACTGTAACCCCAATTTCCATGACAGTTGGTGCAAACAGAATCGTTCCAGCTATCGCTATTCCTCACCCACTGGGCAACCCAGCTCTGACTATGGAAGAGGAAAAAGTTATCAGAAGAAAGATCGTTGAGACCGCTCTCGAAGCTCTCGAGACCGAAGTTGACGATCAGACCATCTTCGACGTTAAATATTAATCCGCTTCTGAAAAGCTCTTGCCGGAGGGAAGTCCTCCCTTCGGCAAGCTTTTAAGAAAATAAATTTAGGGAGACGATTACAATGGATAAAGTTTATGACATTATCGTGTTAGGTGCAGGTCCTGCAGGTTTGACTGCTGCTTCTTATGCTGGCCGTGCAAGAATGGACACACTCCTTATTGAAGGAACAAAAGACGGCGGACAAATCGTTATCACCAACGAAATCGAGAACTATCCAGGCTCCCTGGAAGAAGAATCCGGCCCGTCCCTGATTGCCAGAATGACAAAACAGGTAGAAAAATTCGGTGCTGACCGCGTTACAGACACAATCGTTGACGTAGAGCTTGAAGGTAAAGTAAAACACCTGAAAGGCAACCATGGCGATTACTATGCAAAAGCTGTTGTTATCGCTACCGGTGCTTCCCCTCGTCCGATTGGCTGCCCAGGTGAGAAAGAATTCACCGGTAAAGGTGTTTCTTACTGCGCAACCTGTGATGCAAACTTCTTCGAAGATTTTGAAGTATACGTAGTAGGCGGCGGCGACTCTGCTGTTGAAGAAGCTATGTACCTCACCAAGTTCGCAAGAAAAGTAACTCTGGTTCACAGACGTGACGAGCTCAGAGCTGCTAAATCCATCCAGGAAAAAGCATTTGCTAATCCAAAGATGGCATTCATGTGGAACACCACAATCGAAGAGATCAAAGGCGACGGCGTTGTTACATCTATGATCGTAAAAGACACAAAAACCGGCGAGACCAGAGAGATTGAGGCTGATGAGGAAGACGGAACATTTGGTATCTTCGTATTCGTAGGTTTCGATCCTAAATCCCAGCTGTTCGAGGGCAAACTCGAGATGGAAAATAGATACATCGTTACCGACAAATACATGCATACTTCCGTTCCAGGCGTATTCGCAGCTGGTGACGTTATCGTGAAACACCTGCGTCAGGTAGTTACCGCTTGCGGCGACGGCGCTGTTGCAGCTACCGAAGCTCAGCACTACGTAGAGAACCTGGCTGACTAATTGCCAGGATTTCCATCCAAAATCCAGGGAACGTTTTAAAAAGTTCGGTTTAATGAGAGTTTGAAGTCGGCACTTTTGGAATGTTCCAGAAGATAAAAATCTAAAAAAGTGGGACTGCAATCCGAACACGAGAATGCGCCTCTTTTAAAGAAGGAGATTTTGCAATTATGTTGGAAGTAACAAAAGAAAACTTCGAATCTGAAGTACTGCAGGCTGAAGGCTATGTATTCGTAGACTTCTTTGGCGACGGCTGTGTTCCATGTGCTGCTCTGATGCCACATGTACACGCTCTGGCTGACAAATATGCAGACAGCAAGCTCAAATTCTGCTGCATGAACACCACTAAAGCAAGACGTCTTGCTATCAAACAGGGTATCATGGGTCTGCCTGTAATGGCTATCTACAAAGATGGCGCTCAGGTAGAATCTCTGGTTAAGGAAGACTGCACCCAGGATTCCATCACCGCTCTGGTTGAGAAATACGTCAACATGTAATCTTCCCGCTTTTGCAGGGGATTACCAATTCATTTAACCAAAGCAGCATCAGGCTGTTTTGATAAACCGGTGATTCGGTTCATCGGAGAAAGAAATAAGGAGGATTTAGTCATGAGCCTTTTGAATGGTAAAAAAGTTATCATCATCGGCGACAGGGACGGCGTTCCAGGCCCAGCAATCGAAGAATGCGTAAAGACTGCTGGCGCTGAGGTAGTATACTCCTCTACGGAATGCTTTGTCTGAACTGCCGCTGGCGCAATGGATTTGGAAAATCAGAAGAGAGTTAAAGATTTCGCTGATCAGTATGGTGCTGAGAACATCGTAGTTGTTCTGGGTGCTGCTGAGGGCGAAGCTGCTGGTCTGGCTGCTGAAACAGTAACCGCTGGCGACCCAACTTTTGCAGGTCCATTGACAGGAGTTCAGTTAGGACTCACAGTATATCACGTTTGCGAACCAGAAATCAAAAATGAAGTCGACCCAACTGTTTACGATGAGCAGGTAGGTATGATGGAAATGGTTATGGATGTAGATGACATCATCTCTGAGATGAGCTCTATCCGCAACGAATACTGCAAATACCTCTAAACCGAAGTTATAGGTGGTGTGGTGGTGTGGTGATGAATCACCATGCACTGCACCGCCTATTTTCTTTTTTTACACACTGTCCGTTATGGACAAACTTTACGTTATTTTTATGACGATAAAGAAAATGCCTATTGGCAGAAAGCACAGTGCAGGGTGCCTTCTTGTGTAAAAAAAGCAGAATTCTGCAAAAATCCATGACAACCCGCCTATTTTAGTGTATACTGATTATATGGGACTTGTCCTCCTTTTTTGTGATACAAAGGCGGGTCTCTGTCCGCTCGGGCGCGGCTTTTCGCGTGCGGGCAAACGTTGTAAAAACCGGGATTCTGCGGACAGGCAGCCGGTTTTTAGCAAGGAAAAGATTCATCAATAAAATGAATGAGAGGCGTGACTGCAATGAACAGTGTAATCAAAGGCGCAAGCTACATTCTTGCCCATACACCAGACATGGTAATGGAAAATGGTACCACCCAGACCACCGAGAAAATCGTAAACCCAGGTTCTGAGTACCTCAAAGAACTGCCAAATCACATCAGAACTTACGAGCAGGCTCTGGCATATCTGCCAAACCAGACTTACATCGGCAATATGCATCCAGACGAACTGGCAAAATACCCACAGCCATGGGTAGACACCACCGTTGACGGCCTGAACAAGAGAGAGGGTAAATTCGGCGAAATCATGCCTGAAGATGAGTTCTACATGCTGATGCAGTGCGTAGACGTTTTCGAGCTGGTTATGCTGGATAAAGAGTTCGTAGCTCAGGTAAAAGATAAATTTGCTGCTAACCCGGTAATCGACGAGTCTATCGTTGCTAGAATCCACGAAGGCGTTGACGCTTCCGAGATCGAGCACTTTGTAAACGAAGAACACGCTGAACCACTGGTATATGGTGGCAAAACCATCGGTTTCGTTAAGAGAGCACATGACGTTGACGAAAACCTCTCCGCTCACACCATGCTGGAGAACATGGTTTCCAAAGCATCTGCTGTTCTGTCCCTGCTGCACCTGATCCGTGTTACCGGCATCGACAAAAACGAAATCGATTACGTTATCGACTGCTGTGAAGAGGCTTGTGGTGATATGAACCAGCGTGGTGGCGGCAACTTCGCTAAAGCTGCTGCTGAGATTGCTGGTCTGAACAATGCTACCGGTTGTGACGTCCGCGGCTTCTGCGCTGGCCCAACCCACGCATTCATCAACGCTGCTTCCCTGGTTAAAGCTGGCACCCACAAACACGTTGTAGTTGTTGCTGGTGGTTGTACCGCTAAACTGGGTATGAACGGTAAAGACCATGTTAAGAAAGGTCTGCCAATCCTGGAAGATATGATCGGCGGTTTCGCTATCCTGCTGGGCGAAAACGATGGTATCAACCCAGAAGTTGACACCGAGCACACCGGCAAACACACCGTTGGTACCGGTTCCGCTCCACAGAACGTAATCTCCTCTCTGGTAACCAATCCTCTGGATGCTGCTGGACTGAAGATCACCGACGTTGACAAATACTCTGCTGAGATGCAGAACCCAGATATTACCAAACCTGCTGGCGCTGGCGACGTTCCGCTTGCTAACTACAAGATGATCGCTGCTCTGGGCGTTAAGAGAGGCGAGCTGGAGAAGAAAGATCTGGCTACCTTCCCTGCTGAGCACGGTATGGTAGGTTGGGCTCCAACTCAGGGTCATATCCCATCTGGTGTTCCATATGTAGGCTTCTGCCGCGAAGACATCCTCGAGGGCAAAGTAAACAGAGCTATGATCATCGGTAAAGGTTCTCTGTTCCTTGGCCGTATGACCAACCTGTTCGACGGCGTATCCGTAATGATCACCAAGAACTCCGGCAAGACCGAAGAAGCTGCCGTTTCCGAAGAGCACATCAAGGGTCTGATCGGCAAAGCAATGAAAGATTTTGCTGCTTCCCTGCTGGCTGCTGCTGACGAAGAATAATTTTGCAGGTTTGTTTTAAATCTGTAAACTGAAAGGAATGAGGAGATCATTATGGCACAGATTGAAAAAATGATTGCCAAAACTTTCATGGACATTGCAACCGGTCTGGAAACTGGCTCCTTCGGAGCAAGACCAAAGATCGCTGTAACCGGTCTTGGAAGCGAACATGGCGAAGCAAACTCTGTGGAAGCTGCTGTACTGGCTGCTGACAGAGGTGTTGATGTTACCCTCATCGGCACTGCTGAAAACGAAAAATTTACTACCGTTAAGGTTTCTGATGAAGACGAAATGTACAAGGAAATGGAAAAAATGCTGGATGCCGGCTCGATCGACGGCTGTGTTACCATGCACTACCCATTCCCAATCGGCGTTTCCACTGTTGGCCGCGTTGTTACCCCAGGTAAAGGCAAACAGATGTTCATCGCAAACACCACCGGTACTTCCGCTGCTGAAAGAATCGAAGCAATGATCCGCAATACCATTGCCGGTATCATCACTGCGAAAGCTTGCGGCATCAAAAACCCAACCGTTGGTATCCTGAACGTAGACGGCGCTAGACAGTGTGAAGGCGCTCTGAAAGAACTTCAGGCTAACGGCTATGACATCCACTTTGCAGAATCTTCCCGTGCAGACGGCGGCTGCGTAATGAGAGGTAACGACCTGCTGGTCGGCGCTTGTGACGTTATGGTCACCGACTCTCTTACCGGTAACATCCTGATGAAGATGATGTCTTCCTACTGCACAGGCGGCAGCTATGAGGCTGTTGGCTACGGCTACGGTCCTGGTATCGGCGAAGGCTACGACAGACTGGTTCTGATCGTATCCCGTGCTTCCGGTGCTCCTGTCCTGGCAAACGCTATGGAATATGCTGCACAGCTGGTAAAAGGCAATTACAGAGAAATCGCTGCAAAAGAATATGCAGCTGCTAAGAAAGCTGGTCTGGAGAAGGTTATCGCTGCTCGCAAACCAGTGAAGAAAGAAGCTTCTGAAGAAGTCGTAGAGTGCCCACCAAAAGAGGTTGTAACCGCTTCCGTTGCCGGTATCGAGGTTATGGACCTGGAGGACGCTGTACAGGCTCTGTGGAAAGCAAAGATCTACGCAGAAAGCGGAATGGGCTGCACCGGACCTCTGGTTATGATGTCTGAAGCAAACCATGACAAAGCTGTTGAGATCCTCAAAGCTGCCGGCTATATTTCCTAGTTCTTTTTTGAAAGCACAGGAGAAATCGTTACAGTAGAGAGCGGCTTTTGATGCTTTTCTAACATAAAAATCGTTACAAAATAAGGTACACGGCTCTTGCCCTTGGGCATCGGCTGTGTACCTTTTTTGTTTTCTGAAGATAGAGAGCCAAGGCTGGTTTTTCACACTTTCCATGGGGAATTGTTGAAAACAGCCAAGCAAAAGCGGCAGGACATCCATCGGATGCCCTGCCGCTTAATGGTTTATAAAAATTTCTTAAAATCGTACCGGAGGCAAAAAGCCCTCAAAGATGATGGCGTCATATTGCCGGATGGCTGCCTCATAATCCTGCTCGCGGATGGTCCAGCCGACGGTGAGCGCACCGCAGCTTTTGCAGAAGGAGAAGGAATGACTGTCCTGTGCAAAGCGGTGGTCGTAGGCGATGAAATGAGGTTTGGAAAGGATGTTGAACATCATGCCGCCCAATGCTGCGGAGGAAATGGCAGCCATCGGGTTGCCATTGGAAGGGATGTGGGTCGCCAGCTGTCCGCGCATAATCTGCGGCTCGTTTTTGGCAAACCAGCCCATAATCAGCGGGTTCATGGATTCGATGCAGTAGTCGCCCGGGTAGTTGCGCAGCAGGTCATAGACCTTCAGACAGGTCCGTTCGATTCGTTCGGTGGATTTGATTTCCACAATCAGAGGGACCCTTCCGTTGACCTGCGCCAGCACCTGGGAAAACAGCGGAATCTTCTCAAAGGTTTCACCCAGATTATATTCCTGCAGCTGTGCATAGGTCGCCTGCTCGATGACCAGAGGGGAGGAACACATCCGTTGCAGGTCGTCATCGTGGAAAACAACAATCTTTCCGTCGGAGGTCATCTGCAAATCCAGTTCGATGCCGTAGCCTGCCTGTGCAGCAGCTTCAAAGGCGGAAAGCGAGTTTTCACAGCGGGTCTGATTGTCAAATAATCCGCGGTGGGCAAAACAACGGTGATAAAATTTTCTTTGCAGCGGGTGCTTCTGGAAGGAGGGCATGACACACAGCGCACAGGCGCCGGCGCCCATCAAAGCCAGAGAGAGTAGGTGCTTCATAACAAACCTTCTTTCATTTCTTGGATAGCGTTCTATTGGATAGGGACTCAGTGGTCCAAAGATTCGTTTTCAAAGGCGTTTTCCAGCATTTCTCCTTCGGCACCGCATTCGCCTTCGTTTTCCTCTTCGGTGTCTGCTTCGTCGGGCAGCACCTTGGTTTGGCGGGCAAGGGTGTATTCCCGCTGTGCCATCTGCTCGACCGATGGATTGAAGTCGGAGAGATAGAGGTCGGGGTCGCGGCTCAGACGCTCCAGGTCGATGCGCGCAGTCAGGCAGGCATCGGAGGAAGGGTGTTCGGTCTGGCTGATGATGCCGTTGCCCAGTTTGGTGGCAGAAAACGGACCGTAGATGCCGCTGATGGCGCGGAAGGGCAGGTCCATAAAGTCGCCGGTCAGCCAGGAGGCAACCGCAAAGACCGGCTGCTCTTGGCAGCGCATGAAGGCGCAGCTCTGGAAGAAGGCACTGCTGCGGCTGGAGCAGAAGGCAGAAGGACACAGCAGCAGCTGGGAGCCAAGCGAATGGGCAGCTCGTGCAGCTTCAAAAAGGCGCTGGTCCATGCCGGTCAAAACCGAGATGCGGCAGAGCTTGGTCTGCACCGTCTGAAGCTCCTTGCCGGGGAGGATGCCGCACAGCTTTTCCTGTGGGGAGAGGTGCAGCTTGTCCTGTTGCAGGATGATGGTGCCGTCCGGGTCAAACAGGAAGGCGCGATTGACCAAACCCTCGCGGGTGCGCACGATGGTCGTTCCGGCTAAAATGTAGACCGAAGCTTTGATGGCAAGCATCGAGAAGAAGCGGATATAGCTTTCATACAGCGGCTGTGCCAGATATTTGGTGTAGAAGGAGAGCGCCTCTTTGACCGGTTCGGTGTCGCTGTTGAGCAGGTCCTCGGAGAACTGGTAGCACAGGTCGAACAGCGATGAGGAGCTGAGCAGCGGGAGCAGACCGATGTACTCGGGAAAGACAATCAGCTGGCTGCCGTCGGATACAGCGCGGTTGACGCTGCTCAAAACCATTTCCAGTGCATCCTTGGCAGGCAGTTCGTTGTGCAATGCCATCTGGACACAGGAAACCTTGATGTTGTTGGGACTGACAAAGTCCAGCGAACGGGACAGGCGAATGTCTGTCTGCTCGAGTATCCGGTCCAGCTTTGGGATGCTCCAGTTGGAAAGCAGCAGCTTGGAGGCAGCGACATATTTGAGCTTCATCTAGCAGATGCCTCCCTTCCCGTAGATGCGCAGGTCCAGCTTTTGCGGAAGATTGCCGCCAAAGTCGCTGCGCTGTAATTTGTTCAAATACAGCTTGGCAAACAGGTTGTGAGAGCTTGCAGGCGGGACCAGATAGCCGCTTTCGTCCTGTGTCAGGCTGCACGGCGCAGCCACCGCAGAAAAACAGTTGCAGCATCCCACCACATAGACACCGTTGGACTGCGCCGCATTCCAAATGCCGGTGGTGAGCATATGGCGGCTGAGCTGGTAGGAGTCGATGAACTGGGAAGCAATGACAATCTGTGCGCCCTTCATGCGGGCGACGCGGACCACCTGCGGGTGGTAAATATCGACATCGACGCACAAAAAGATGTTGCCGATGGGGGTGGAGATGGGTTCGATTTTATGATACTGCTCCAGCTCCGCCTGGTTGTACAGGTTGCGGTGGGTCGCTCCCTGAATGCCTAAAATCTCACCCTTTGGAGAGAACAGGCAGAGATAGAGGATGTTATCGACAACAAAGCGGCTGGGAACCAGGTAGACCTTGTTTTGTGCAGCATATTTTCGGCAGGCGTTCAGATAATCGGGTGTATCCCATTCGGGAATATACGATTTCACATCGGAAAAAATCACCAGGTCGGTGAGCTGCCGGACTTTTCCGAAGGGGGGAATGATGCTGATGACGGCACGAGCCACAGATATCACCTCTTTGATTTTGATGGTTCTGTAAAAGACAAGCATAAAAAGAAACACTTTGGTTCTATTATACTATTCAATAGGAAGTAAGACAAGGCAATCGGGCAAGGTTCTTCAAAATACAAAGAAGACCCCGAACAAAGAAGAGAATCCTGCGGCAGAAGAAGGAGGCTGATTTTCAACCAACCGGGTGTGGAAATAGTTTAAAAATAATTACCAATCGTAAAAATTGAGTAAAATATCATAGTTTAAACAGTTTCAACGAAGTTTTCAACAGATACTTATTGTGGATTTTTGTTAAATAGAGGGGAAAGCGCACAAAAAGGAGTGTTTCCTAGCGCAGTCCGGCAAAAAATCCGCTGAGCAGTTGGGAACATTCCTCCTCCAGTACGCCGGAACGAACGATAGGAGTATGATTAAACGGCATGACGAACAGGTCGGCTACCGAGCCGCAGCAGCCGGCTTTTTCATCCTTAGCGCCGTATACCACCCGGTCCAGACGCGCGTTGATGATGGCGCCGCTGCACATCGGACAAGGCTCCAGCGTGACATACAGCTCACACCCGCTCAGCCGCCAGCTGCCCAGCTTTTGGCAGGCTTGCCGGATGCACAGCACCTCGGCGTGCCCTAGGGCATCCTGGTCCAGTTCCCGGCGGTTATGGGCGCGCGCAATGATTTCGTTTTGGTAGACAATCACTGCACCCACCGGAATTTCGTGCAGCTCGGCAGCCTTGCGCGCCTCTTCGAGTGCAAACTGCATCCAGTGGCAATCTCGTTGCAGATAAGCAGGAATCTCCTTCATCATTTCACCTCGACAGATAAAAGCAGAAGGAGCAGGACACTCCTTCTGCATACGATTTCGTTTATAGCATATTTTGTAAAATCAGCAGGACCAGCAGGGTCAGCGCAATCACCATCGTCACCGCAGAAAAGGTGACCCGATATTTGATTCGTTCGGTGGAAAGGGTGGTGGAGCGGATGAACATGAACAGATTGGGATATGCCCGCACCAGCACCAGCATCGCGGTGATGCCTGCAATCAGGTAGAAGGCAAGGATGGTCAGCCATGCCAGCGTCTGATACGGCTCTGGGAGGGTTTGGAGCAGCAGGTCTGCCGACAGATTGAGCAGATTGTTGACCGCATGGATGATGATTCCTACCCACAGTGAGCCGGAGTAGAGGACCAGGTACCCGATGACCAGTCCCATCAGGAAGGCGTTGGGAGCCTGCGAAAGGTTGCCGTGGAACAGTGCAAAGAGGATTGCCGAGAGCACCAGTGCAAAGCTGTCGCCAAAGCGGCGCATCGACTGAAAGATGATGCCCCGAAAGACGACTTCTTCCACCAGCGGCGTGAGGACGCACAGCTGGACTGCGAACAACAGCAGCGCAAGCGGATTTTGCGGAATGGAGATGGCAACGTGCGGCTGTAGTCCGAACAGCTCCAGAAAGCGACCCAGAAGGCTGGAGGAGGCAAGCCCGATGACACTGACGCCCATTGCCACAAAGATACAGGGAACGCACAGGGAAAGGGAGAAGCGCTTCATGGGGAAGGCGACCCTTGCCGGCACACGGCACAGCAGCATAAACAACAGAAAGGGGACCAGCATACAGATGGTGGAAGAAAAGATGTTGACCAGCTGGATGATGCTGGAAGAGGCAATCACCTGATTCCCATAGACACGGATGACCGGCCAAATCAGGGAGAACAGGCGGAGCACACCGAATGGGACGCTGGCAGCCATCAAAAAATAAAGCAGGATTGCAAAGCCCAGTCCGTTGGAATAAAACTGGAGCATACGCCGTTCGGTGATGACCGGAGGCGGAGGAGCAAAACCGTAGCCGTCCACATAGGTGTAGCAGTTGGGGTCCTCCGGCCGATAGCGGACAGGGTCTGACGGCTTTTTATTGTAATGAGTCATAGACAGAGCCTCCATGGGGAGAAAGTTTAAGTGATGGGATATAAGAAAAGGGCAAACCCTTTCGACATTTTTTCTGTTTTTCAGTATAGCACAGATTTTTAGCGGAAATGTTAAGACAAAACTAATTCTTTCTTTGCTGCTGCAAACTCCCTTTGGAAAGATAGGGGAAAAGAGCAAAAAAAGAGCGCCGGAATTTTTTTCCGACGCTCAAAAGGCGGTTTAATATGCTTTGCCCCAGATGACCATGGTCTTGGCAGGTTTGCCGCAGCAGACACAGGTATCGGACAGATGCTCCTGTTCAAACGGCATACAGCGGGAGGAAACACCGGCAACCTCCTTGAGTTTTGCCTCGCACTCGGCATCTCCGCACCACATAGCTTTGATGAAGCCGGACTGTTCGTTGGCAGTCTGGATCATCTCCTCGAGATTCAAAGCGGTGAAGGTGCGGTTCTGGCGGTTCTGGAGCGCTCTTTCGTACATTCCGTCATGGACTGCCTGCAGCAGCTCGGTCACCTTGCTTTCCAGCTCATCCAGCGAAACAAAGGTCTTTTCGCGGTTGTCGCGGCGAACGATGACACACTGGTTCTGTTCGATGTCCTTTGGACCGATTTCCAGACGCAGCGGTACGCCCTTCATCTCGTACTGAGCAAACTTCCAACCCGGAGAGTTATCAGAGATGTCGATGTCGGTGCGGAACTGTTTTGCAAGACGTTCTTTGACCTCCTGTGCCTTTTCGATGACCCCTTCCTTGTGCTGAGCGACCGGAATCACAACAATCTGAGTCGGAGCGATAGCCGGTGGAAGAACCAGACCATTGTCGTCGCCGTGGGTCATGATGATAGCGCCGATCAGGCGGGTGGTAACACCCCACGAAGTCTGGTGTGGGGTCTGCGGTTTATTTTCACGGTTCTGGAATTCAATCTCAAAAGCCTTGGCAAAGTTGTCGCCAAAGTAGTGGGAGGTGCCTGCCTGCAGGCTTTTGCCGTCGTGCATCATTGCTTCGATGGTGTAGGTAGCTTCTGCACCGGAGAATTTTTCCGAGTCGGTCTTTTTGCCGCGGACGACCGGCATTGCCAGCTTCTGCTCGCAGAAATCGGCGTACAGGTTCAGAATCATCTCGGTCTCTGCGATGGCTTCCTGTGCGGTTTCGTGCATGGTGTGACCTTCCTGCCACAGGAATTCACGGGTGCGCAGGAACGGACGGGTGGTTTTTTCCCAACGGACAACGTTGCACCACTGGTTGTACAGCTTTGGCAGGTCGCGATAGGATTTGATGATATTTTTGTAGTGGTCGCAGAACAGGGTTTCGGAGGTAGGACGGACGCACAGGCGTTCCTCCAGCTCCTCGGAGCCGCCGTAGGTGACCCATGCTACTTCGGGAGCAAAACCTTCTACATGGTCCTTTTCCTTCTGGAGCAGGCTTTCCGGGATGAACAGAGGCATTGCCACGTTCTGGTGACCGGTCTTTTTAAATTCCGCATCCAGGATGCTCTGGATGTTTTCCCAGATTGCATAGCCGTACGGACGGATGATCATACAGCCTTTGACAGAGGAGTAGTCGCACAACTCTGCTTTTTTGACGATGTCGGTATACCATTTTGCAAAGTCGACGTCCATCGAGGTGATGTCATCGACCATCTTTTTATTGTTTGCCATTGTAGATGTCCTCCTTTAGTTTACACACATGGGCGGCATGCGGCACTGATACCTTTTATTATATTACCTTCCCGTAATAAATTCAATAGAAAAGCCCGAGGCTGTGCGCTTTTTGCTCGAATCCACAAAAAAAAGACCGCTTTGTGCCAAAGGTTTTGACACAAAACGGTCTTTGTCGGAACAAAGATTGGGGAAAGTGCTGAAGAATCTTATTCAGCAACGCGGTCCTCGATATATTTGACAATGTCGCCGACGGTCTTGAGGTTTTCGATGTCCTCATCCGGGATCTCGGTATCGAATTCTTCCTCCAGGGTCATCACCAGGTCAACAATATCAAGGGAGTCAGCACCCAGATCGTCGATCACTTCGGAATCCTCGTTCACCTGCTCTTCCTCAAGGTCCAGCTGGTCACAGAGAATCTTTTTAACCTGTTCAAAAATGTCCATTTCTTCTCCCTCCTTTCCAAATGTACAATCAAAATCCGCCGCATATCAGATGCAAAAAACGGATGCAGCAGGTAACAGAAACGCACCTTTTGACAAACACGCAAAAAGGGCGTACAAGGTATTGCTTATTTTTTATAGCATATTCCTTCTGGGAATGTCAATATCTAAAAGCAGATAAAGGCAGAGAATTTTGCTTCTGCCACCGGAAAAGGAGCAGTTTTGGCAGTTTCGCTCAAAAATCTTGTCACCATTGCGTTAATGTGGTAAACTAAAAACCAGATATTTTCTGTGCCAACGGCACAGGTTCCTGGTGAGGAGGAGTTTGTGATGAAACGTTTTGCCATTCTGGGGTACCCGCTGGGTCACACCCTTTCGCCGAAGCTGCACCGGCTGTTGGCAGAGCAGCTGGGGGAGCAGATCGAATACAGCATCTGTGCCATCCCGCCGGAAGAGCTGGAGGAACACTTTGAGGAACTGTTTTGCTTGGATGGGTTCAACATCACCATCCCCTACAAGGTACGCCTGATGGAGCAGCTGGACCGGCTGGACACCAGCGCGCGCAACCACGGCGCGGTGAATGTGGTGTCGATTGCAGCAGACGGCAGACGGTGCGGCTACAACACCGACTGCATCGGCTTTGTGCGCACCATGCAGTCACATGGGGTGTCGATTGCCGGTAGGGTGTGCATTTTGGGAGCCGGCGGCGTGGGCAGAATGTTTGCCACCGAGTGTGCTCTGCGCGGCTGTGCAGTGACCTTAGCAGTCCGGGCAGCCTCCGTGGAAGCAGCAGAGCAGGTGGCAGCGCACATCCGTTCGTTGGATGCACAGGCGCAGGTAGAGGTCATGGACATCGAGCAGCTCGACGGCAGTCAGGCGTATGAGCTGATGATCAATGCAACGCCGGTCGGGATGTATCCCAATGTGCAGCACAGTCCGGTCGAGGAGCAGGCGCTGCGCTCGGTGAAGACTCTGTTTGACTGTATCTATAATCCGGGCACCACCCTGCTGATGCAGCAGGCACAGCAGGCGGGCTGTCAGACCATCGGCGGCATGGAGATGCTGGTCTGGCAGGCAGCGGCAGCGCAGGAAATCTGGTTTGGACGCTCCTTCACCGACCAGCAGGTGGCGCAGGTAGCGGCAAAAATGTAAAGGGATGCAGATAAGAGGACAGGAGGGAAGACAGGATGAAAGGCGTCCATCAGATTTTACTGTGCGGCTTCATGGGATGCGGCAAAACCAGCGTCGGACAGGCGCTTTCCTTTCGACTGCGGTGGGAATTTCTGGACACCGATGCGATGATTGAAAAGCGGGAAGGGAAAAGCATCCCGCAGATTTTTTCGCAGCAGGGGGAGCAGGCTTTTCGGCAGATGGAACAGCAGGTAGCGCAAGGACTGGGCAGAAGAAAAAATGCAGTGATTTCCACCGGCGGCGGATTTTTGATGCGGGAGGAAACGGTGCGCGCCCTTCGGGAAAACGCGGACGGGTCAGCGGTGGTATTTTTGGACTGCTCGTTTGACACCTGCTATGAGCGCATCCGTTCCAGCGACCGTCCGCTGGTGCGCGCCAACACCCGGGAGCAGCTGTATGAAATCTTTCTCAATCGGCAGCAGCGCTACCGGGAGGTGGCAGACCTGGTTATTCGGAATGAACAGCTGGTCAGCCGGACGGTAGAGGAAATTCTCAGCAACTTGGCAATCGGTTAGCAGTATCGTTTGCCCTTTCGGTTATCGTATAAGACAAAAGACCCGACTTTCCGTCGGGCCTTTTGTCTTATACGACTTTTAAAAGCAAGCAATCAACGCGCAAAAGAAAATACGCTTTTGAAAGCGGATGGATTTGTGCGAAAACCCCTTGTACAATATAACTAAATAAAACCCGATGAAATTGGGGATAAAATAAGACGATTTATACAGAATGCCAAAGATGTTTTGAGAAAGCCGGCAGAAAAAAGGAGAAAATTTTCTGTTTATGACATTAGTCCGCCGAAAAGAAAGAGGAAATCAAACAAAATAGATAAAAATTATTTAATATCATTGAAATTTATAGATATTATTGCTATAATACAGTTAAGCTATTTATCTCAGATAAATAATTTGTTTCCAAACAGCGTTGCGAAGGCGCTGTTCAAAAGCCGATTTTAAGGAGGAATATCGTATGAAAAAATGGTCAAGATGGCTGGCGCTGGCTTTGGCTTCCGCACTGGCATTGAGCGGATGCGGTAACAGCGGTACAGAAGAAAAACCAAGTACTGAGCCAGAGAAGGAGCCGACCACCGCTGAAAACCAGACCCAACCACAGAAGGAAGAATCGAAGGACGCAAGCGGAAAGCACGAAATCAAAGATTTGGTGACCTCCCAGCTGGTTGTCAACGAGATGGAGACTTTCAATATGCTCTATTCTCAGAGCCAGAAGGAGTTCGACGTGCTCTGTAACAACTGGGACGGTCTGCTGGAGGTTGACCCGCACGGCGTGCCGATTGCCGGTATCGCAGAGGATTGGGGTACCGAGGACGGCGGTTTGACCTGGACCTTCCATATCCGCGACGGAGTTAAATGGGTGGACGTCAATGCAGAAGAGAAAGCCGACTGCAACGCATGGGACTTTGCTTCCGGTCTGGAGTGGGTGCTCAACTTCCACAAAAATGACTCGGCAAATACCTCCATGCCTCTGGAAATGATCAAGGGCGCAAACGAGTACTATGAATACACCAAGACCCTGAGCCAGGAGGAAGCTTACGCGCTGACTGCCGGAGAAGGCTCCAAGTTCCTGGAGATGGTCGGCATCGAAATCCCGGACGACCACACCGTCATCTACCACTGCATCGACCCGAAACCTTACTTTGATTCGGTTGCAACCTACTCTTGCCTGTTCCCAATCTCTCAGGCAATGGTCGACGAGCTGGGCGGACCGGACGGCGTGCGCGCTATGAACAACGAAACCATGTGGTACAACGGTCCTTACCTTATGACCACCTACATCCAGGGCAATGAAAAAGTTCAGACCAAGAACCCGAAATACTGGGATACCGAGTGCAGCCTTTTTGATACCGCGACCATCAAGATGGTTGAATCCAATGACGTCGCTTTCCAGCTGTATCAGGCGGGCGAGCTGGACTATGTCGGCTTGAATGAAAGCAACCTGACCACCATCTATAACAGCGACAGCAACGCATACCATGACTATCTGGTTGAAAAGCTGCCTACGAAATACTCCTGGCAGCTGCACTTCAACTTTGCAAAGAACAAAGAGGACGGCACACCGGATACCAACTGGAACCTGGCGGTTGCCAACGAAGCCTTCCGTCTGTCCTGGTACTACGGACTGGATTTGGGTCAGTACTATCCTCGAATCAACGCCATCAACCCGATGAGCTGTGAAAATAACTGCTACACCATGAAGGGTCTGGTATACACCTCCGACGGTACCGACTACACCGACCTTGTTAAACAGGAGCTGGGTATCCAGGAAAATGGCGAGACACTGGCAAGATTGAACAAGGAAAAAGCGCAGCAGTACAAAGAGCAGGCGATGCAGGAGCTGAGCGCACTGGGTGTTACCTTCCCAATCAGCGCTGACTACTACATTTCTGCTTCCAACCAGACTGCTCTGGACAGCGCAAATGTTCTCAAGCAGGTATTCTCCGACAGCTTGGGCGACGATTATGTAAAACTGAACATCAAGACCTATGTTTCCAGCTCGAGACAGGAAGTTTACACCCCCAGACTGCACTCCATCGTACAGACCGGCTGGGGCGCAGACTACGGTGACCCACAGAACTACCTGGGTCAGATGACCTACGGCAACGAAACCGCTTACTTCCCGAACAGCTACAACTATGTCAACGAAGTAGAAGTCAACGAGAACACCCAGGCACTGATCGACGTTTTCAAGACCCTGACCGATATGGTCAACGAAGCAGACCAGATCCACGACGACCTGGATGCCCGCTACAAAGCGTATGCCAAAGCAGAAGCTTACCTGATCGAGCATGCGATCGTGGTTCCAACCTACTACGATGTTGGCTGGTGTCTGAGCAAGATCAATCTCTACACCCAGAGAAACGCAATGTTCGGCTGCCAGAATGGTAAGATGAAGGGCTGGGAAACTTCCGCAGACGGCTATACCACGGAAGAGATGACCGCTCTGAAAGATGCGTTCCTGGCAGAATAAAAAGGCGGAGGACCGCACAAAATTTCTGCAATCCATTTTAGCTAAATTCGAAACGTCCATACAGAAAGCAAAAGAGCCATGTCCAAACGGACATGGCTCTTTTGTGCTGATACAGACAGCGATAAAATGGCGTCCCCGGGCAGATTCGAACTGCCGGCCTTTCGCTTAGGAGGCGAACGCTCTATCCTACTGAGCTACGGAGACAGAAGGTTTTCTCAACTTTCTTAGTTTACTATTTTACACAGGGTTTGTCAATATCTGGATTCCAAAGACAGGTCATACTCCGGGAAAGCGGTGGAAAAGGCAAAAAGATGCGTACCCCCTCTTTTCTATCGAAGAAAAAAGTGATATAGTAGTTGTCGGGTAAGAAAGAGAACGTTGTAATTTTACAGCGCAGGATCAATGATCACAGACAGGAGGAAGGAAATGAGGCTAGAGAAATCCTGTGGAGCACTGGTTTACCGCAGGAACCGAGAACAGATTGAACTGCTGCTTATCAAAAACAGATACGGAGGACACTGGTCTTTTCCGAAGGGTCATGTGGAGGGAAGAGAAACCGAGGTGCAGACCGCTTTGCGGGAGGTCAAGGAGGAAACGGGGTTGGACATCAGCCTTCAGTCCGGTTTTCGCCATGCGGTAGAGTACTTTCCCCGACCTAACGTCAAAAAGCAGGTGGTCTACTTTTTGGGTGAAGCCACCAGCAACGACCTGCATATGCAGGAGGAAGAGATCAGCCGCATTATCTGGATGGATATTCACAAGGCATACCACATGGTCACCTTTAAAAATGATAAAAATTTAATCTGGATGGCGGGAAAACGCCTCCAGTAAATCCGGCGGGTCACAGGTCAAGACCTGCCAACGAAAGGAAGAATGACACTGATGAAAGCGGTTAGAAAACGCTCGTCCAGCAATCCCGCCCGCATCATTTCAGAGAGCTTTGTAGCGGTCATTGCCATCGGGACGCTGCTGCTGTGGCTGCCGATTTCCTCCCGGGACGGGCAATTTACTCCGCTGCTGGATTCCTTATTTACAGCGACCAGCGCTACCTGTGTAACCGGGTTGGTGCTGTACGACACCTGGACCCACTGGAATGCACTGGGGCAAGGGGTACTGCTGATGCTGATTCAGATTGGCGGATTGGGTCTGGTGACGTTAACCAGCTTTTTCAACCTGGTGGTCGGCAAAAAGCTGGGACTGCGTGGCATGAAGCTGGCATCGGAGTCAATCAACTCCACCAGCTTCGGGGATGTTCCGCATCTGCTGCGGATGATTTTTACCTTTACCTTGACGGTGGAAAGCATCGGAGCGATTTTGCTGGGACTTTATTTTGTGCCCACCTATGGATTGCAGGGGGGGTTTATCGCCATCTTTTTGGCGGTGTCGGCTTTTTGCAATGCCGGATTTGATATTTTGGGCTTTTTGGGAGAATACACCTCGCTGATGACCTTTAACGGGCGGTATCTGGTCATCTTCACCATCATGGCGCTGATTATTGTCGGCGGGCTGGGCTTTATCGTCTGGAATGACCTGCTGGCATACCGCAAGACCAAAACCCTGCTGCTGCATACCAAGGTGGTTTTGCTGACCACCGCTTTTTTAATCTTCATCGGCACGGTCTGCTTTATGTTGTTTGAATGGAATAATCCGGCAACCTTGCAGCCGATGGGGATGAAGGAGAAGATCGGCGCTTCGCTGATGCAATCGGTCACTATGCGTACCGCCGGTTTTAACTCGGTGGATTTGTACGCCATGCGGGACTCTACCAAAGTCTTTTCGATTGTCCTCATGTTCATCGGTGCAGCGCCGGGTTCGACCGGAGGCGGCATCAAGGTGACGACCATTGCGGTCATCATTATGACGGCGGTCTCCATCATCCGCGGCAAGGAGGAACCGTATCTGCTCAAACGCCGTATTGCTGCCAACGTGGTTTACCGTTCGCTTGCCATTCTGTTTTTGGGTATTGTGACGGTGGGAGTAACCGCCATCACCCTGATGGCAACCAGTCCGCTGGAAGCAAACGGCTTGACCGGCATTGATGCTACCTTTGAGGCGGTGTCCGCCTTTGCAACTGTCGGGGTGTCCAGCGGCTCCACTGCCATTGCTTCCTCCTTCTCGAAGGTAATGCTCATCCTTTCGATGTTCATCGGCAGGGTAGGACCAGTTTCCTTTGGGCTTTCTCTGGCAGCGCAGCAGAATGTCAGCCGTAAGCTGATTGTGCCGGAGGGCAGAATCGTCGTGGGTTAATCATACAGGTTATACAGCATCCGCATAGAACTATGTGGGTGCTGTTTTTTTACAGAAAACAGAAAATGGGGAACCTTTTGAGCGGCGGCGACGAAATACAGATAAAAGGAGCAGGGGAGGGGAACGGATGGAAACCGAGATGGTGTCCGAGCTGATCGAGCAATACGGTACAGAAGTGATGATTTTTTGCCGCAGGCTGACCGGCTGTGTGCCTGATGCACAGGACCTGTATCAGCAGACCTTTTTAAAGCTGATGGAGATGCGGGTGAAGATACAGCGGGAGAAAAATCCGCGGGCGTTTGTCTTTGCCGTTGCCAACAGTATCTGGAAGAACGAACGCCGCAAGCTGATGCGGCGCGCCTTGCTCGCACCCACCTTCAGCCTGGAGGATGCGCAGGGGCAGGATGCCTTCGAGCTGCCTGACATCGAGGACACCCAGCAGCAGGTGATGGAGCGGATTTGCCGTCAACAGCTTTCGGCGGCGGTGCAGCGGCTGGAGCCGAAATTTCGGACACCGGTCCTTTTGATGTACGGCTTTGGAATGAGCATCGAGCAGATTGCACAGATTGAACGGGTGCCCAAGGGAACCATCAAAAGCCGGCTGAATCGGGCAAAAAAGAAACTGCGCAAGGAAATGGAGGCGTATGGATATGGAGAGTAGAGAGCAAAAAGACAGGGAATTTGAAAGGCTGCTGCGGGAAAGCCTTTCCGAAGAAAAGCTGGAGAAGCAGGAGATGATTATACAGAACAATCTGCTGCGCGCCAAGATGGAGCAGAAAAAGCAGCGCCGCTCAATCCCGCTGTGGTATCTGCCGGGAGTGCTCCATGCGCTGATTCTGGTGCTGGCGGCGCTGGTCATTTGTCTGCTGGTGCAAAATCCTCTGTTGGAGCTGCTGGCAGCGGGGACAGCGACAGTAGGCAGTCTGACAGGTTTTATCCTGACCCGTTTGGGTGTGCGGCTGTTCGATTTAAAAAGCAGGCTGACCTGGTATGTGGAACGATGAGGAGGAAAAGGATGTTCTGGTTTTGTCTCTGTCTTGGGATGGTGCTGACTGCCTGCAGTCTAACAGGTTTTATCCTGACCCGTTTGGGTGTGCGGCTGTTCGATTTAAAAAGCAGGCTGACCTGGTATGTGGAACGATGAGGAGGAAAAGGATGTTCTGGTTTTGTCTCTGTCTTGGGATGGTGCTGACTGCCTGCAGTCTAACAGGTTTTATCCTGACCCGTTTGGGTGTGCGGCTGTTTGATTTAAAAAGCAGGCTGACCTGGTATATAGAGCGATAAGGAGGAAAAGGATGTTCTGGTTTTATCTTTGCTTAGGGGTGTTGGTGCTGGCAGCGCTGTTGTTGACTGCCGGTGTATGCATTTGGGTCTATCAGGATGCTAAGGAGCGCGGAGAACGAGCATGGCTGTGGGTGCTGATTATTTTGATTTCATCGCCGCTGCTGGGTGGTCTGGTTTATCTGATTGCCCGCAGGGAGGAGCGGCGACCCTGCCGTTTTTGCGGGTGGATGCTGGAAAGGGACGCTCACTATTGCAGCCACTGCGGCAAGCAGTTTCCCTTCTGTGAGCCGGGCAGCGGATATAAGGAGGACCTGATGCCCGAGCGCCCGCAGCAGAAAAAACGCAACCGCCGCTATCTTGCGATGACCGCTGCCAGTGCAGTGATGATGGTGCTGTGTCTGGTGGGGATGATTTTCTTTGCGGTCCATTCGTCGGGCTGGGAGCCGGAGTGGAACAGCGGCTGGGTGATGATGAATCTGGAAAGCAACAGCGGCAACAGCTGGTCTTTTCGGTACAGTCGGGCAAGTGAAAATTATCACACCTCCTCCCGTTTTACATTGGAGGACCCGCAGCGGCAGCAGCTGGCGGTCGACCTTCAGTTTGAAGAGGGAGAATGGATGCAAATGCAGATTACCCAGCAGACCCAAGACGGCAGGACGCTGGAGCGGGAGAGCAGGGTGCTTTCGGACGAAAAAACCCAGTATTTTTCTTTGGAAGGATTTGAAAAGGGAACCATCAAGGTGCGATTTTATAACAATGGGGTCAGCGGTGTAAAAGCGCAGGTGCGGGTGGCTTGACAAATGCCCGTCGGTCTGTTATACCAGAGGTAAAAGCCGTGCCTCGTCTGCAAGGCGAGCAAGCGGGCAAGGAAAGGGGAGCGAATCAGGTGGAAATCATCAAACCGGAGGAGTACGCGGTGTCCGAGTGGGCGGGAGGCAAGACCACCCAGCTGTACATCTATCCGCAGGACAGCGAGTATGCCAAACGAAACTTTTTGCTGCGCATCAGCAGCGCAACGGTGGAATGTGAGCGTTCGGAATTTACCAGCCTGCCGCAGGTGGAGCGAATCATCCTGCCGCTGAGCGGTTCACTGCATCTGTTCTATGAGGGACACGGGGAAAAGAAGCTGGAGCCGTTTGAACAGGACCGCTTTGACGGCGGTTGGAAGACGGTGAGTGTCGGCAAAGCGACCGATTTTAACGTTATGCTGCGGGAAGGGACACAGGCGCAGGTCCGGCTGCTGGATGTAAAAGAAAACGAGCAGGCATCGGTCGAGGTGACAGCAAACGGTCTGACTGCGGTATTTGCCGCACAGGGAACGGCAACGGTCGATGGAAAAGCGCTGCCGGAGCGCGGGCTGGCGGTCGCAAAGGAGGAAGGAAACCTCCTGTTGGCTAGCGGCAGCGCAGGATGCAGGCTGCTGTGCGTAGAGGTTCAATTTTAAAGAGAAAAAGAGGGCAGGAATGTCCTCTTTTTTTATTGACAAATGATGTTATATTATATATAATATACGATAACATGGAAAATAAGGAGAGGTGAGGATGGCATTTCAGTTGGGTTCAGCGCTGCTGGATGCCTGCGTGCTGGCAATCGTGATGCGGGAGGACACCTACGGGTACAAGCTGACACAGGAGGTCAAACAGATTATGAATGTGTCGGAATCGACCCTCTATCCGGTTCTGCGCCGGCTGCAGAAGGACGGGTATCTGACGACCTATGACCGACCGTATCAGGGACGAAACCGACGCTATTATTCGGTGACCCCCAGCGGCAGGGAGCAGTTCCGGCAGTTTTACGATCAATGGAGACAGCTGCGGGATAAAATTGACGGCATTATGGACGGAGGGATCAATGGATGACCAAAGAGGAGTACATCAGAGAGCTGAAAGCGCGCATCTCCCATCTTCCACGGGAAGAGCAGGAGTCGGCGCTGCGGTATTATATGGAATATCTGGAGGATGCCGGTGACCGACCGATGGAGCAGATCATCGAGGAGCTGGGTACGCCGCAGCAGGTAGCGGAGCGCATCATTGCCGACTGTGCCCAGAGCGCAGGCGAAGAAAAATCTGCCCATACCGGATGTATGCTGGGAACGCTGGCGGTGGTGACCAGTCCGGTTTGGCTGTTGGTTCTGTTTGTGGCAGCCATCCTGGGTGCGACCCTGTTGTTTACCGTCGCGCTGCTCATCTTTGTCTTTGGAGTGGTTGCGCTGGTGCTCATCGGGGTAGGCGTCTGGTCGCTGACCCTTTATCCTCCCACCGGCATTGCAGTGCTGGGCGGTGCGCTGATCTGTGCGGGTTTGACACTGCTGTGCATTGCGCTCTTCTGGTGGGCAGCCGGTGCTGTCAAATCGGTCTGGAGGACGCTAAGACAGAGAAAAAGCGTTTGATGAAGGCGCAGACAAGATAAGGGAGGATACAGGATGAAAGGTTCGACAAAGCTTTTGATTGTAGCGGCGGCATTGCTGGTCGCAGGAATTCTTCTAAGCGCTATCGGTTATGGACTGGGTGCGATGACCCTGACCTGGGGAGAGGATGGATTGACCATCGACCCGACCCAAAGGGCAGGAATTGGTCTGGCAGAACTGGATTCGCTGGAGGATATCCTTCCTTCCGGCGCGAAAACCGAAATCGACATCCGGCTGGATGGAGCAGTCAAGGAACTGGAGGTGGAAGGCAGCGTCGGCAGCATCGAGGTGCAGCCGGGAGAGGACTGGTCGCTGGAGGGATACGACCTGACAGCACCGCAGCGGTTGCAGTACCAGTTTTCAGACGGCAAGCTGACGGTCAGCTATGACCTGTCCAAAATCAAGCCGGATGGCAGGAACCGGCGGGACCGCATCCTTCTGACCTATCCGCAATCGTTGCAGCTGGATGAATTCATTTTGGACGGTGGTGTCGGAGAAGCGCGCATCCAGAAAATCAGCAGCAAGGAGATGGAGCTGATCGCAGGGGTCGGAAGTGTTGAAGCGGAGGATGTGCAGGTCAGCGAAAAGCTGGAGGTATACGGCGGGGTCGGAGCGGTTCAGGTCAGCGGCAGCTTCGGCGGAGAAATCGAGCTGAGCGGCGGCGTGGGTGAAATCAGCCTGACTGTGCAGGGAGCCGAAGAAGACGAGTTTGACTGCCACATCGACAGCGGAGTGGGACAAATCCGTTTTGGCGGCAAAGATGTGGGACTGTTGGACGAAGAGTATACTGTTGAACAGGGTCGCGACAAGAGCATCTCGGTGGACGGCGGCGTCGGGGACATCGGGGTTTATTTTGAAAAATAGGCAAAAAGGCAGCAGTCGATTGGACTGCTGCCTTTTTTGGTGCAGGCAAGGCGGCAAAAAAAGAGGAAAAGTTTTATGAGGAAAGGAAAATCGACCGTTTAGTTCTTGTCATGACGGTGGAAATGATGGTATGATAATTAGATAAGAAGAAAACAAATCGTTTTGGTTTGATAGATGGAAAATAACAGAGGAGTCATAGCCATGAAAAAAGTACAGTTTACAGCAGCTCTGCTCGCTTTGATGCTGGCGTTGGGAGGTTGCAGCGGGACCACGGTGGGAGAGTCGCAGTCCGGTCAGCCCAGCCAGCCGCTGACGGTGGGAGAATCGCAGCAGGAGCGCCCGCTGTCTGCCGAGAGGATTCCGACCGAGCTGGAGGGGGAAGGGGTCTTTGTGGAGCATTGGCAGGATTGGGACCGGGAAACGCTGCCTTCGCAATATCTCAGTGAGATGGACGATACCCTTCTGCGTCTGGTTGAACAGGTGCAGAAGGTCAGCGCGGATACAGAGCCGGCAGATTTGTTCGATGGGATCGAGCACGCAGGCACCAGCCGTCTGCTGCGGGTAGCGCTGGAAAAGACACCGGCAATCGACCTGCAATTTCAGATGACCCGCGACAGCGAAGGAAACTTGCAGGCAAAAAGCGACAGCTATCCTGACCATGTGCTGACCAGCCTGCTGCAAAACGAGCAGGAGGAAGGCAGGGACCTGCGGGAATTTTACTACCAGGAGGATGTAGCGGCGGTGTACAGCCGTCTGTTTGGCTCGGGACGGGCACTCAGCTTCCAGGACCTGTGTCCTTCCTATTATTATTACGCCCGCGAAGGAGTCTTTGCCCACAAGGGGGATCGCACCCAGACGCAGGTCTGGCCGATGGTGATCCACTACGACGACGGGGAAACAACAGCAACCGTTGACCTGCTGCTGACCGAGATACAGGGCAGCGACAAACCGCTGCTGTACCACAAGGCAGAAGGCGGAACGGTTGAGCTGACGGCGGCAAACTATCAGCAGGAGCTGGAAGGGGAGCCGGTCTACCGCTATACCTTCCAAAAGCAGGGGGAACAACTGATTTTAAGCGGAATCCGCCAGATCGGTGTGCTTGCAGAAGGCTGCACCGATGTGACTGACGCACCGCTGCCGCTGGAGGAGCAGGGACCGCAGCTGCAAACACCGGAGCGGGTGATGATTTCCTCGGAGGATATGCAGCACCAGCTGGACTTGCAGAAGGAATATGAGGAGAGCACCGCAGCGGAGTATCTGATGGAGCTGCTGGGACAGGCACAGCAGGTCAGCAGCGCCGCAGCCTCTCAGGTGCTGGCAGGCAGCGGTTCCCGCACACTGACCATGACGCTGGGCTATACCGAGGGTCAGGAGGTCGTGCTCAATGTGATGAGTCAGGGCTATCTGCCCGGTGTGGAAGAAAGCTATATGACCTTCAGCTTAGGTTCAAAGCAATTTGTCCTGCCGCAGGAAAGCTATACCGCTTTTACCAACTGCATCAACACCTGCCGGCTGGCACAATAAGCAAAACATACAAAAAAGACCGCAAGGCGCTTTCCGCCTGCGGTCTTTTTCTGATGTATCAGCCCTGCAATGACAGGAAAAGAGAGGGGTTTGTGCAAACTTAACATAAACATAAGCGAAATTTCTTTAAAATGAACGGAATGGTAGAATCGCTTTTTTCGTCAAAAAAACACTTGCAAACACCGGAGAACTGTTGTATTATAATTAAGCGTGACTGCACAAGATATGCGTTGAAGCGGGAGGTTGCTATCCCAGAGATAGGTAATTTCCGCCGAGTATGTCCGATTTTAAACCGGGCGGCTTTATAACACGGAAGTAATTCCAGTCTGACAGACAGTGAAAGCTGTGATTGTCTAAAGTCCCGGGTAAAGCTGCGTAATGGCAGTTTGCCCGATTTTTTATTTAGAAAATCAGGAAACACGCGGAAGCGTGTTCAAAGCATAGACACTCTGCGATTGAGAAATACAGCGGTGTAGGCAGAAGGTGAGTTTCCACAAAGCACGTTTGAGCGATGGGGAAAACGCAAAAGCCAAAAGACGTCGTCCCACTCAAAAAATGCTTTAAGGAGGCGATGATGTGGCAGTCAAAGAAAAAATCAGAATCAGACTGAAGGGTTTCGATTATCAGTTGGTAGACTCTTCCGCAGCAAAAATCGTTGAGGTGGTAACAAGAACAGGTGCCAGAGTTTCCGGTCCTATTCCGCTGCCAACCGAAAAAGAAATCGTAACCATCCTGCGTGCTGTTCATAAGTACAAGGATTCCCGCGAACAGTTTGAGATGAGAACCCACAAAAGACTCATTGACGTACTGAGACCAACACAGAAAACAGTAGAGGCTCTCAAAGGTCTTGAGCTCCCTGCAGGCGTAGAAATCGAAGTAAAACTTTAATCCAAAGTTTTCCACTGAAATTTAGGAGGACGGAAAATCCAGGTCCTCCGGCACTTTTCGAAGAGAAAAGCTGCTTGTCTGCAAAGGTAATGTTGACAGCACACGCTGCCAACCAATAACCAACAGGAGGTATATACCATGCAAAAATGCATCGTAGGCAAAAAGCTGGGTATGACACAGCTTTTTGACGAGAATGGAAAATTCATTCCCGTAACAGTAGTTGAAGCTGGTCCTTGTGTCGTCGTTCAGAAAAAGACAATCGAAAACGACGGTTACGAAGCCGTGCAGATCGGTTTTGGCGAGGTCACAAGCAAACACGTAAACAAACCCCTTCAGGGCCACTTCGCAAAGAGCGACGTTGCTATGAAGAAGGTGCTCAGAGAGTTCAGACTCGATGATTGCGCTGCACTGAATGTCGGCGATCTCATCAAAGCGGACGTCTTCGCAAACGGCGACAAAGTTGACGTATGCGGCACCTCTAAGGGTAAAGGTTACGCCGGCACAATTAAACGTTACGGCAACCGCAGCCTCAAAGCTACCCACGGTACCGGCCCAGTCGGCAACCACGCAGGTTCCAACGGCGCTTGTTCCGACCCTTCCCGTGTATTCAAGGGCAAAGGCCTGCCAGGCCACATGGGTGCTGAAAGAGTTACAGTTCAGAACCTCGAAATCGTTAAAGTTGACGTTGAAAACAATCTTATCGCAATCAAGGGTGCTATTCCGGGTGCTAAAAACGGCGTAGTATACATCACTGACAGCGTTAAGATGGCCTAAGGAAAGGAGGAAACACGATGCCACAGGTTACTGTATTTGATATGACCGGCAAGAGCGTTGGTGAAATGACCCTCTCCGATGCCATCTTCGGAATCGAACCAAACACTTCCGTTATGCACGCTGCAGTAGTAAACTACCTTGCAAATCAGCGTCAGGGCACACAGTCCACCCTTACCCGTTCCGAGGTTTCCGGCGGCGGCCGCAAACCATGGAAACAGAAGGGCACTGGTCGTGCAAGACAGGGCTCTACCAGAGCTCCACAGTGGACACACGGCGGTATCGCTCTGGGTCCTAAGCCAAGAGATTACAGCTACGAGCTGCCAAAAAAAGTAAAGAGACTTGCTCTGAAGTCCGCATTCTCCACCAAGGTTGCTGACAACGACCTGATCGTTGTTGACAACATCGCAGTAGAAGGTTTCAAAACCAAAGCGGTTGTAGAGATGCTTTCCAAACTGGGTGCAGACAAAAAAGCACTCATCGTAATGCCAGAGCTTGACCAGAAACTGATCAAGAGCGCTGCAAACATCCCGGGTGTTAAAACTGCGCTGGTAAACACCATCAACGTTTATGACATCCTCAACTGCGACAAGTTCATCGTTGCAAAGGGTGCGCTCGAGAAGATCGAGGAGGTGTACGCATAATGAAAACTGCACACGACATCATCCTGAAGCCTGTTATCACCGAGGCTAGCATGCAGGGAATTGCAAACAAAAAGTACACCTTCAAGGTTGCTAAGGATGCAAATAAAATCGAAATCGCAAAAGCAGTTGCAGAACTGTTTGGCGTAAAGGTTGCCAAGGTTAACACTATGAACGTTAACGGCAGATACAGACGCCAGGGTCTCAACAGCGGCTACACCGCTGACTGGAAAAAAGCGATTGTAACCCTGACAGAGGATTCCAAGAGCATCGAGTTCTTCGATTCCATGATGTAATTGCCCGAAGGATAATCCTTCCCGAAGTTATGTATGGGACAACAAAAGTGTCCCGCGAAAACGCACAAGGAGAGTGAAACCATGGCTATTAAATTTTACAAGCCAACGACATCCGGCAGACGTCAGATGACTACTACTGACTACTCCGAGCTGTCCAAGGTTGCTCCTGAAAGAAGCCTGCTGGCTCCTCTGAAAAAGAATTCAGGACGTAACAGCTACGGTAGAATCACTGTTCGCCACCGTGGCGGCGGCAACAGAAGAAAATACCGCATCATAGATTTCAAACGTAACAAGATCGACATGCCTGCAACCGTACTCACCCTCGAGTACGACCCGAACCGTTCGGCTCACATCGCACTGGTACAGTACGAAGACGGCGAGAAGAGATACATCATCGCTCCTAACGGACTGAAGGTTGGCGACGTGATCGAATCCGGCGCAAAAGCAGACATCAAGACCGGTAACGCACTGCCTCTGGCAAACATTCCGGTTGGTACCTTCATCCACAACGTTGAGCTTTACCCAGGCAAGGGCGCACAGCTTGCTCGTGCAGCCGGTATCATGGCTCAGCTGATGGCAAAAGAAGGCAACCAGGCACTGATCAGACTGCCATCCGGCGAGCTGAGAAACGTACCTGTAAACTGCATGGCGACCGTTGGCCAGGTAGGCAACATCGACCATGAAAACGTATCGATTGGTAAAGCTGGCCGTAAACGCCACATGGGCTGGAGACCGACCGTACGCGGCTCGGTAATGAACCCATGCGACCATCCACACGGTGGTGGTGAAGGTAAATCCCCAGTCGGCCGTCCAGGCCCTGTTACTCCTTGGGGCAAACCTGCTCTTGGCTATAAGACCAGAAAGAAGAGCAACCGCTCCGACAAGTACATTGTCAAACGCCGCAACGACAAGTAATGCAGGCTGAAAGGAGACGTACTAATGGGTAGAAGTATTAAAAAGGGACCTTTTGTGCAGCCTGTACTGCTGAAAAGGGTAAAGGAAATGAACGCTGCCGGTGAAAAGAGAGTTCTGAAAACCTGGAGCCGTTCTTCCACCATTTTCCCTGATTTCGTTGGACATACATTCGCAGTTCATGACGGTCGCAAACACGTTCCGGTTTATGTAACCGAGGATATGGTTGGACACAAACTGGGAGAATTTGCTCCTACAAGAACCTATAGAGGCCACGCCGGCGCCAAGAAATCCGGTAACTAAGCAAAGGCCGAGAGGAGGATAACAAATGGAAGCAAGGGCTTACCTGAAATATGCCCGTATTGCACCACGTAAAGTGCAGATCGTGCTTGATCTGATCAGAAACAAGCCGACAAAATTAGCTTTGGCTATTCTGAAGCACACTCCAAAGGCCGCATGCGAGCCGGTTGAGAAGCTTCTGAAATCCGCAATCGCTAACGCAGAAAACAACCACAGCATGGACGTTAACAACCTCTATGTTGCAGAGTGTTTTGTTGGCGAAGGTCCTACACTCAAAAGAGTAAGACCAAGAGCACAGGGCAGAGCATTTAGAGTATTCAAGAGAACTTCGAACATCACGATCGTTCTCAAAGAAAAGGAATAGCCAAAGGAGGAGGTAAACTATGGGACAAAAGGTTAATCCACACGGCCTTCGCGTCGGTGTTATCAAAGATTGGGATTCCCGCTGGTTTGCTAAGGACGACGCTTTTGGCGATATCCTGGTAGAGGACTACAATCTGCGTAAGTTCCTGAAAAACAGCCTGCAGCTGGCAGGTGTACCACGCATCGAGATCGAGCGTGACGCAACCAAGGTAAGAATCCACATCCACTGTGCAAAACCAGGTATGGTTATCGGTAAAGGCGGAGCTGAAATCGAAAAGCTGCGCGCACAGTGCGAAAAGATCATCAACAAGGATAAAGAGGTACCTGCAAAGGTATTCATCAACATTGTTGAAGTGAAGCAGCCAGACAAGGACGCACAGCTCGTTGCAGAAAACATTGCTTCCCAGCTGGAAAGACGTATCTCTTTCCGCCGCGCAATGAAACAGTGCATCGGACGTACCATGAAACTGGGTGCACAGGGTATCAAAGTTCAGGTTTCCGGCCGTCTGGGCGGAGCTGAAATCGCAAGAAGCGAACATTATCATGAAGGAACCATTCCGCTGCAGACACTGCGTGCTGACATCGACTATGGTTTCGCAGAGGCTAACACCACTTACGGCAAAATCGGCGTCAAGGTTTGGATCTACGCCGGAGAGGTTCTCCAGGCAGTAAAGAGACAGCCTCGTAAGGAAGGAGGCAAAAACTAATGCTTCTCCCAAAGAGAGTTAAATACCGCAGACAGCACAGAGGCCGCATGAAAGGTGCTGCACACAAGGGCAACTATGTTGCTTACGGCGATTTCGGCCTGCAGGCTTTGGAGCCGTCCTGGATCACTTCCAACCAGATCGAAGCTGCTCGTATTGCAATGACACGTTACATCAAACGTGGCGGTCAGGTATGGATCAAGATCTTCCCACACAAACCAATCACTGAAAAGCCAGCTGAAACCCGAATGGGTTCCGGTAAAGGTAGCCCGGAGTACTGGGTAGCAGTTGTTAAGCCAGGCACCGTTATGTTTGAAATCGGTGGCGTATCCGAAGAGCTTGCTCGTGAGGCTATGCGTCTGGCAATGTACAAACTGCCAATCAAGTGCAAATTCATCAAGAAAGAAGAAAAGGAGTGTGAAAAGTAATGAAAGCTGTTGAGATCAGAAACTTGTCTGAAAAAGAACTTTCCGAGAAGCTTGTAGACTTGAAGGCTGAGCTTTTCCACCTCCGCTTCCAGCACGCCATTAACCAGCTTGAGAATCCGAAGAGAATTAAGGCAGTTAAAAAAGATATTGCCAGAATTTCCACGATTATCAAGGAAAACGCAATGAAGAACGCGCAGTAATTCTTGGAAGGAGGACGCAAGGTGGACGAAAGAAACCTTAGAAAAACAAGGGTCGGCACCGTTGTCAGCAACAAGATGGACAAGACCGTTGTAGTTGCGATCAAAGATAACGTAAAACACCCTCTTTACAAAAAGATCATGAAACGTACCGTTAAGTTTAAGGCTCATGACGAAGAAAACGCATGCGGCATTGGCGATAAGGTACAGGTTATGGAGACTCGCCCTCTGTCCAAGGACAAACACTGGAGAGTAGTCGAGATCATCGAAAAAGCAAAATAATTAAGATTATCTTGCAAAGTTTTCTGAATAGATATTTGATTTCAGTACAACCGAAAGGAGGGGACGCACTGTGATACAGATGCAGACCTATCTGAAAGTTGCCGACAATACCGGAGCGAAAGAACTCATGTGCATCCGTGTTCTGGGTGGTTCTAGACGCAGATACGCAAACATCGGCGATGTTGTTGTTGCTTCCGTTAAAAAAGCTGCTCCAGGCGGTATGGTTAAAAAAGGCGACGTTGTTAAAGCAGTTATCGTTCGTTCCGTTAAAGGTGTAAGACGTGAAGACGGCACTTATATCCGCTTTGACGAGAACGCAGCTGTTATTGTAAAAGAAGATAAAAATCCAAGGGGCACACGTATTTTTGGCCCAGTGGCGAGAGAACTGAGAGATAAAGATTACCTCAAGATTCTCAGCCTCGCCCCAGAGGTTCTTTAGGAGGTGCTCAAGAATGAACGTACACGTTAAAACAGGTGACACCGTTGTTATCCTGTCTGGTAAAGATAAGGGTAAAAAAGGCAAAGTTTTGGCGGTAAGCCCAAAAGAAGGCAAGGTCATCGTCGAAGGTTGCAACATGATCAAAAAGCATGTAAAACCTCGCCGTATGGGCGAGCAGGGCGGTATCGTTGACGCTGAAGGCGCAATGTATTCTTCCAAAGTAATGCTCGTTTGCCCGAAATGCGGTAAGCCAACAAGAGTTGCTCACAAGATTCTGGCAGACGGCACAAAAGCTCGCCTTTGCAAAAACAACGATTGTGGCGAAACATTCTAATTAGGAGGAGAAAACATGGCAAAGCTTAAAGAGACCTATGTTAAAGATATAGCGCCAGCTTTGTACAAAAAGTTTGGCTATAAAAGCGTCATGCAGATTCCTAAGCTGGATAAGGTAGTCGTAAACGTTGGCTGTGGCGAGGCTAGAGACAACCATAAGATTATCGATGCAATCATGACAGACCTGGCTACCATCACCGGTCAGAAGGCTGTTCCTTGTGCAGCAAAGAAATCCGTTGCGAACTTCAAACTTCGTGAAGGCATGGTTATCGGCGCAAAAGTAACCCTGAGAGGCGAGGTTATGTACGAGTTTGTTGACAGACTCTTCAACATTGCCCTGCCACGCGTAAGAGACTTCAGAGGAATCAATCCAAACGGTTTTGACGGCCGCGGCAACTACAGCCTGGGTCTGAAAGAACAGCTGATCTTCCCTGAGATCGAGTACGACAAAATCGATAAGGTTCGCGGTATGGACATTGCGTTCGTAACAACCGCAAAAACAGACGAGGAATCCCGCGAGCTGCTCACTCTGATGGGCGCTCCGTTCGCGAAGTAAGGAGGAAAAGGTTCAGTGGCTAAAACATCGAAAAAGGTAAGTCAGAAAAGAACACCTAAATACTCTACTCGCGCATATAATAGATGCAAAATCTGCGGCAGACCACACGCATATCTTCGCAAATTCGGCATTTGCAGAATTTGCTTCAGAGAGCTGGCTTACAAAGGTCAGATCCCTGGCGTGAAAAAGGCGAGCTGGTAAGCACGAGCAAAGGAGGTTGACGTCATGCAAATTACTGATAAAATCGCTGATATGCTGACTCGTATCAGAAACGCAAATGCAGCGAAACATGACACGGTTGATGTTCCATCTTCCAACATGAAGAAAGCAATTGCACAGATTCTCCTGGATGAGGGATACATCAAAGGCTTCCAGATTGTAGACGATGGTAAGCAGGGAGTTATCCGTATCACCCTTAAATACGGTCTGGGCAAAGAGCCTGTTATCACAGGTCTGCGTAGAGTTTCCAAACCGGGACTGCGCATTTACACCAGCTGCAAGGAAATGCCGAAAGTTATGAACGGCATGGGTATCGCAATCATGTCCACTCCAAAGGGCATCATGACCGACAGACAGGCTCGCGTAGAGAATGTCGGCGGCGAAGTCCTTGCATTTGTTTGGTAAGGAGGTGCAAGATAAATGTCTCGAATTGGTAGAAAACCTGTCGTGATTCCTGCAGGAGTTGAAGTGACCATGGACGGTAACACTGTAACCGTAAAAGGTCCAAAAGGCACCCTGACAAGAACTTTCCACAACAGAATGAACATCGCAGTTGAGAACAACGAAATCGTTGTTACCAGACCAAGCGATGACAAAGAAGACAGAAGCTTACATGGCCTTACCAGAACACTGATCTCCAACATGGTAGAAGGTGTTACCACCGGCTTCAAAAAAGAGCTGGAAATCAACGGTGTTGGTTACAGAGCTTCTAAAGAGGGCAAAAACCTGGTTATGGTCCTGGGCTACTCCCACAAGGTAGTAATGCCTGAGATCGAAAACATCAGCATTGAAGTACCAGGTCCTAACAAGATCATCATCAGCGGCCCAGACAAACAGGTCGTTGGACAGTTTGCAGCTAAAGTTCGTGAAAAACGCAAACCAGAGCCATATAAGGGCAAAGGTATTAAGTACGTTGACGAAGTTATCATCCGCAAGGAAGGTAAAGCTGGTAAAGGTAAATAATTAAAGGGAGTGAATCGAAATGGTGAAAAAGCTTGATAGCAACGCAGCTAGACTCAAAAGACACAAAAGAGTCAGAGCTAAGATCAGTGGCACACCTGAGCGTCCACGCCTCAACGTATTCCGCTCCGCAAAACATATCTATGCCCAGATTATTGACGACGTTACCGGAACCACTCTGGTAAGCGCATCTTCAATGGATAAAGGTTTTGAAGGTTTTGGCGGTAACAAGGAAGCAGCTGGCAAAGTTGGCAAAAACATTGCGAGCAAAGCTCTCGAGAAGGGTATTTCCGAGGTCGTATTCGACCGCAGCGGTTACATCTATCATGGTCGTGTAAAAGAGCTGGCTGAAGCAGCCCGCGAAGGCGGCCTCAAATTCTAACGAGGAGGGATACTTTTGACTCGCATTGACGCTTCTACACTCGAACTGAGTGAAAAAGTAGTAGCCATCAACCGTGTAGCTAAAACGGTTAAGGGCGGCCGTGTCATGAAGTTTGCAGCGCTGGTAGTTGTTGGCGACGGCAACGGCATCGTTGGCTTTGGCACTGGCAAGTCCGCAGAGGTACCGGACGCAATCAGAAAAGGTATCGAGGACGCAAAGAAAAACCTGATCAGAGTTTCTCTGAAAGGTACCACTATTCCACACGAAATCATCGGCGAGTTCGGCGCAGGCCGCGTTCTGATGAAACCTGCTCCACAGGGTACCGGCGTTATCGCTGGCGGTCCTGTCCGTGCAGTACTGGAGACCGTTGGCATTAAGGACATCCGTACCAAATGTCTGCGCTCCAACAACCCAACCAACGTAGTAAACGCAACCATCCAGGGTCTGGCTTCCCTGAGAAGCGCTGAAGAGGTTGCAGCTATCCGCGGTAAAACAGTAAAAGAGATTCTTGGTTAAGGGAGGAAGCAGCTATGGCAAACCTGAAAATCAAACTGGTTCGCGGCTTCCAGGGCCGCAAGGACGACCAGATTGCTACCGCTCTTTCCCTTGGACTGAGAAAGATCGGCAACGAGGTTATCCAGCCGGATAATGCAGCCACCAAAGGCAAAATCAAAAAGATTTCCCACCTCGTAGAGGTAACCGAAGCTTAACAAGAGGAGGTGCAGCGAACAATGAAATTGCACGAACTTTCCCCGGCTCCCGGCTCTACAAAAAAAGCTTACCGTGTAGGCAGAGGTGCGGGTTCCGGTAATGGTAAAACAGCAGGTAAAGGACACAAGGGCCAGAAGGCTCGTTCCGGCGGCGGTGTAAGACCAGGCTTTGAAGGCGGTCAGATGCCTCTGCAGAGACGTATTCCTAAGAGAGGCTTCAACAACATCTTCGCAAAACAGTTTGCTATCGTAAACGTAAGCGATTTGGAAAAATTTGACAACGATACCGTTGTTACCGAAGAACTTCTCGTCCAGACCGGCCTGGTTAAAAAAGCACTTGACGGTGTTAAAGTATTGGGCAACGGCGAACTGAGCAAAAAGCTCACCGTGAATGTTACAGCATTCTCCGCTTCTGCCAAAGAAAAGATTGAAAAGGCAGGCGGAAAGGCTGAGGTGATCTAGGATGTTTGAAACCCTCAAAAATGCCTGGAAATTGCCTGACCTGAAAAAAAGAATCTGCTTCACTGTGATGATCATTGTCATCTTCCGTTTTGGAGCGGCGCTTCCGGTTCCGTTCCTGGACGCTTCGGTGATGCAGGGCTTTGGTGATGGAAACCTGTTGGGATTCTTGAATATGCTGACCGGCGGCGCGTTCCAGAACGCAACCCTGTTCGCACTTTCGATTTCCCCGTACATCACCGCCAGCATCGTTGTGCAGCTGTTGGCTGTTGCAATCCCGGCTCTGGAACAGATGGCCAAAGAAGGCGCTGAGGGCCGAAAGAGACTGAACAAGATTTCCCGATATGTCACCATTGGTCTGGCGTTGATCCAGTCCTTTGGTTACTATCAGTTGCTCAACCGCCGCGGTGCGGTTGTAGACGGCGGAAATGCTTTTGGCAACTTCCTGCTGGCTACCACCATCGTTCTGATGTTCACCGCAGGTTCTATGATCTGTGTGTGGTTGGGCGAACAGATCGATGAAAAGGGAATCGGCAACGGTATCTCGATGATCCTGTTTGCCGGTATCGTTTCCAGAGGTCCATCTGTTGTACTGACCATGTGGCAGTATCTGGTACTGGGTTACCAGGGTCTCAAGGCAGGCAGCACCGGAACCGGTCTGAGATATATGATCGGTATCCCGGTACTTGTAGTTATCTTTGTTATTATGATCGGCTTCATCGTTCTGATGACAAAAGCAGAGCGCAGAATTCCGATTCAGTATGCAAAACGTGTTGTTGGTCGCAAGATGTACGGTGGACAGTCCAGCTACATCCCGGTCAACGTAAACATGTCCGGCGTTATGCCAATCATCTTTGCAAGCTCCCTGATGGCAATTCCTGGAACCATTGCTGCTTTCGTTGAACCGAAAGAGGGTTCCTTCTGGGCAAAGTTTGTACAGATTTTTAACTACAACAGTGGTTTTTATGCATTTTTGTATTTCATCCTGATCATTGCCTTTGCTTATTTCTATGTTGCTATCCAGTACAATCCTGTCGAGATGGCAAACAACCTTAGAAAGAACAACGGCGCAATTCCAGGTATTCGTCCTGGAAAACCAACTTCAGACTTTATCGCAAGAATCATCTCCAAGGTCACACTGATCGGCGCGATGTTCTGTGCGGTAGTCGCAATCCTTCCAATCGGTATCGCAGCCCTCACCGGCATTCAGGGCGTATCGCTGGGAGGTACCACCATCATCATTATCGTCGGCGTTGCACTGGATACAGTCAAACAGCTGGAATCTGAAATGATGATGCGTCACTATAAAGGTTTCCTGGAATAATCAATTTCCAGAAAGGGGATCTGTTATTATGAACATCATACTTCTCGGAGCGCCCGGAGCCGGAAAAGGCACCCAGGCGGAAAAAATCTGTGAGTATTGTCATATTCCTCAGATCAGTACCGGCAATATCATCCGCGCAGCAATGAAAAACGGAACAGAGGCTGGTAAAAAGGCACAAGAATTCGTTCATGCAGGAAAACTGGTGCCAGATGCAGTAGTGATCGAAATGGTGAACGAACGTCTGAAACAGGATGATTGCAAAAACGGTTTTATCCTCGACGGCTTTCCACGCACCGTGCCGCAGGCACAGGCGCTCAAGGATATGGGTGTCGAGATCGATCATGTCATCGACATTGAGGTACCTGACGAAGTCATCATGCAGCGTCTGACCGGACGCAGAGTGTGCGCCGATTGCGGCGCAACCTATCACATGGTCTACAACCCACCAAAGGTTCAGGACGTTTGTGACAAGTGCGGTCATGAGCTGATCATCCGCAAGGATGACCACCCGGATACTGTCAAAGACAGACTGCAGGTTTACCACGAACAGACCGAACCGCTCAAGGATTTTTATGAACAGCTCGGTCTTCTGTATATGATCGAGGGCACCAATCCGGTTGAGCAGGTGACCAAAGATACACTCAATGCGTTGGGAGTCAAGTCTGCTTTGGAGGGTTAAACCCAATGGTTGTACTCAAAACAAGCAAAGAATTATCCGATATGAAACTTTCCTGCAAGATCAGCGCTCAGGCACTGAGGCTTGCGGGCGAGTTGATTAAACCAGGCGTGTCCACAGCGTATGTGGATAAAATGCTCCACGAGTTCATTGTTTCTCAGGGAGCAAGACCGACCTTCCTGGGCTATGGCGGTTTTCCGGCAAGTGCCTGCATCTCCATCAACAACGAGGTGATCCACGGAATCCCTTCCGAACGGATCATCCAGGACGGAGACATCGTCAGCGTCGATGTGGGCGCTGCCATCAACGGCTACACCGGAGACAATGCGGCAACCTTTGCCGCAGGCCGCATCTCGGGGGAAGCGCAGAAGATCATGGACGTCACAAAGGAATGCCTTTGCAGGGCGATCCAGGCGGCGCAGCCTGGCAACAGGCTGGGCGACATCGGGCACGCGGTGCAGTCCTGCGCCGAAAGCTACGGCTTTGCGGTGGTCAGAGACTATGTGGGACATGGCGTCGGCAGGAAACTGCACGAAGACCCAGCAGTCCCCAATTACGGCACCCGGGGACATGGCCTCAAGCTGCTGCCGGGGATGACATTGGCAATCGAGCCGATGATCAACATAAAGGGCAGCGCAGTGGTGGTCAGACCCGACGGCACGGTGCTTACCAAAAGCGGAAGCCTTTCGGCTCACTTTGAACACACCGTCGCCATCACAGCCTCTGGACCGGTCATTTTGACACGGTAGACAAAATGGGAGGACAGTGATGATCAGACCAGGCTCCATCGTCAGACCGACGGCAGGACAGGACCAGGACCGGTATTTTGTGGTGCAAAGCATCGAAGGATGCTGGGTGCAGCTCTCGGACGGAAGAAAGCGCAAGCTGGAACATCCCAAGAGAAAAAAGCTGTGCCACATACAAGAAACCGGAGCGGTTTTGGAAGCTGCGGCGACGACCAATAAACAGCTCAGAAAAGCACTGAACAGTCTGGGTTTTGTCCGCACTCGATAAGGGGCGGTCAAGCCAACGCCAAAAGGAGGTTTTTTACTTGTCCAAGGAAGACGTAATCGAAATTGAAGGCAAGGTATTGGAAGCTTTGCCAAACGCTCAATTCAAAGTTGAGCTGCCAAATGGCCATGTGATTTTAGCACACATCTCCGGCAAGCTGAGAATGAACTTTATCAGAATCCTTCCCGGGGACAAGGTGACTGTGGAGATGTCTCCATACGACCTGCAGAAGGGCAGAATCACCTGGCGTTCCAAATAAATCCAAGTAAAAGGGTAAAGAAGCTTTTTGAAGAAGAAGGCTTCATGACAAGGAGGTAGTTTCAAATGAAAGTAAGACCTTCCGTTAAACCCATGTGCGAAAAATGCAAAATCATCAAACGCAAAGGACGCATTATGGTAATTTGCAGCAACCCGAAGCACAAACAGCGTCAGGGCTAATCGAAAACCGATAGCTCTTTGGGATATGCAAGACCTATATAATGGAGGTGCAACAAAAGTATGGCTCGTATAGCTGGTGTAGACCTGCCTCGCGAGAAGCGGATCGAAATTGGACTGACCTATATCTACGGTATTGGAAGAAAGTCCGCAAACGACATCCTGGCAGCCACAGGTGTTAATCCTGATGTCAGAGTAAAAGACATGGATGAGGATGACGTTACAAAGCTGAGAGATTACATTGATAAGAATTTTGTTGTTGAGGGTGACCTTCGTCGTGACGTTGCACTCGACATCAAAAGACTGATTGAAATTGGATGCTACAGAGGCGTTCGTCATAGAAAGGGTCTGCCTGTAAGAGGACAGAGAACCAAGACCAATGCCCGCACAAGAAAAGGTCCAAAGAAAACAATCGCTAACAAGAAGAAGTAAGGGGAGGGATATTGAGAAATGGCTAAAGTTAACAACGGTAAGAAAGCCACCACACCAAGACGTCGTGAACGTAAAAATATTGAGCGCGGCGCTGCTCATATCCAGTCTACCTTTAACAATACCATTGTTACTATTACAGACACTCAGGGCAACGCAATTTCCTGGGCAAGCGCAGGTGGTCTGGGCTTCAGAGGTTCCAGAAAATCCACCCCATTCGCAGCTCAGACCGCTGCTGAAACAGCTGCAAAGGCTGCCATGATCCATGGACTGAAATCTGTAGAAGTATTTGTTAAAGGACCGGGCGCAGGACGTGAAGCTGCTATTCGTGCATTGCAGGCAGCAGGTCTGGAAGTAAACATGATCAAAGATGTTACTCCAATCCCACACAACGGATGCCGTCCACCAAAGAGAAGAAGAGTGTAATTAAGGAGGAACCAAAACTATGGCAAAGAATAGACAGCCAGTTCTCAAGCGTTGCAAAACGCTGGGCCTTTCCCCGGCCGTCCTTGGTTACTCCAAGGAGACCCGCCGCAATCCAAAGCAGATGCGCCGCAAACAGTCTGAGTACGGTCTGCAGCTGAACGAAAAACAGAAGGTTAAATTCATCTACGGTGTTCTGGAAAAACAGTTCCGCGCTTACTATGAGAAAGCAGAACGCAAACAGGGCGTAACCGGCGAAATCCTTCTGCAGGAGCTGGAGCGTCGTCTGGACAACGTTGCTTACCGCATGGGCTTTGCAAACACCCGTCGTGAAGCTCGCCAGCTGGTAGGTCACGGACACTTCACCGTAAATGGCCAGCGCGTTGACGTACCATCTTACCAGGTAAAACCAGGTGATGTGGTTGCAGTATGCGAGAAATCCCGCAACAGCACAAAGTTCAAGACCCTCGTTGAAGAGCTGGGCAAAAACCCAACTCCAAAGTGGATCGAAAAAGAAGCAGGCTCCTTTGAAGCTAAGATTGCTGCAATGCCAGCCCGTGACGACATCGACTACGAGGTAAATGAACAACTGATCGTTGAGTTGTACTCCAAGTAATAAGACGGGTATGCTTTCCAGATGGCAGAACGCTTTTTGGAAAGGTACCGCCGCTCTTATTGAGTTGGTGGACACAAGGAAATCAGCATGGGAACGCGAAAATAACGGCGGTCAGAAGGCCGCTGCCATTTAAGGGGGGTTAAAATGGTAAAGATAATCGAACCAAAGATTGAGACCGCAGAACTTAAATCTGATGGAACATACGGCAGATTTGTTGTAGAACCGCTTGACAGAGGTTTTGGTACAACATTAGGCAACAGCCTCAGACGTGTGTTGCTCTCCTCGCTTCCTGGTGTTGCAGTCACATCGATTAAAATTGATGGTGTACAACACGAATTCTCAACTATTGAGGGCGTGAAAGAGGACGTCACCGAGATCGTCCTGAACATCAAGGGGTTAACTGCAAAGCTTTATTGTGACGGACCAAAGGTCGTTTACATCAATGCGGAAGGTGAAGGCGAGGTTACCGCTGGTTCTATCCAGTGTGATGCCGACGTCGAAATCCTGGACCCAAGTATGCATATTGCAACACTGGGACCAAATGCAAGCCTGCGCATGGAGATCGTACTGGACAAAGGTCAGGGTTATGTTTCTTCTGAAAAGAACAAACAGATCGCCCGCGACAAGAGCAGCGACAAATCCATCCAGGACAAGACCCAGGTCGATAAGATGTCCCTGAACAAGATCTACATCGACAGTATCTATACCCCAGTACTGAAGGTAAACTATGCTGTTGACAACACTCGTGTTGAGCAGATCACCGACTATGACAAGCTGACTTTGGAAGTATGGACAGACGGCACCATCTCTGCAAAAGAGGCGGTCAGCCTTTCTGCAAAAATCCTGACCAAACAGCTCAATCACTTTGTTGACCTTTCCGAAGAGGTAAGCAACACAGAGATCATGGATACGCAGGAAGACACCGGCAAGGAAAAAGCCCTTGAGATGACCATTGAGGAGCTGGATCTTTCGGTACGTGCGTTCAACTGCCTCAAACGTGCAGGCGTGAACACAGTAAGCGATCTGGTGACCAAGACACCAGATGAAATGATGAAGGTAAGAAACCTGGGCAAAAAGTCTTTGGAAGAAGTTCTTGCAAAGATCGATTCTCTGGGCTTCAGCCTGAACAAAAACGACGAATAGTTGAGATACATTCCACAATCCATTAAAAAGGAGTGAATTTGGATGCCAGGCACCAGAAAACTCGGCAGAGCTACTGCGAACAGAACGGCTATGCTTCGAGCAATGGTAACTTTCCTGCTGGAAAACGGCAAGATCGAGACCACAGTTACAAGAGCAAAAGAAGTTAAGGCAATGACCGAAAAGATCATTACCAAGGCTAAGGAGAATGATCTGCATTCCAAGCGTCAGGTTTATTCTTATGTTACAAAGGAAACCGTCGCTAAAAAGGTTTTTGACGACATTGCTCCAAAATATAAAGAGAGAAACGGCGGTTACTGCCGTATCATCAAGATTGGCCCACGCCGCGGCGACGCAGCTGAAATGGCAATCATCGAATTGATCTAGGTTATCTGTTTTTGACAGATATTCCACCGGATATATCGATATAACCGGTCCTGTTGTGTGCCGTTTTGCACAGCACACGACAGGAGTGGGGGACCGGTATAAAAGAGCCCCCTTGACATCTGCAAAAACCTGTGCTATTATGTACAGGTAACGATTACATGACGCTTTTCGGGTAGAACCGATTGTGATCAGGTCAGTTCGTGAATGGACGCATTCGCCTGATAAAGGGTTATGGGAAAAAGAGCTCCGGGACGCCGGGGCTCTTTTTCTTATCAGAATCTTTTGACCGGATCATGAGGAGGGAAGAGCTGTGAAGGAAAATCCAACCTTGCGCCTGCTCAATCAGCGGGCATCGCTGCGTGTGTATGACAAACGGGATATTTCCCAGGAAACATTGGACCTGATTTTGCAGGCGATGATGCGCGCACCTACCGCAGGCAACCAGATGCTTTATTCGGTGATTGTTGTGCGGGACGATGCCACCAAACAGAAGCTGGCACAAAGCTGTGACCATCAGGCGTTTATTGCAACAGCGCCGGTGCTGCTGATTTTTTTGGCAGACCACCAGAGATGGTTTGACTACTACCGGCAGAACGATGTGGCTGGCTACTGCGACCGCCAGGGACTGCGATTTGAAGCGCCGCAGGAATCTGACCTGCTGCTGGCAATCGAGGATGCGATGATTGCAGCACAGAATGCGGTGATTGCTGCCGAATCGCTGGGCATCGGCTCCTGCTATATCGGCGACATCATGGAAAACTATGAGTTCCACCGCGAATTATTCGACCTGCCGGATTGGGCGTTTCCAATCGGGATGCTCTGTCTGGGCTACTATCGGGAAAATCACCTGAAAAAGCTGCGCCCGCGCTTTGAACAGCAGTACATCGTTTTTGATGAAAAGTACCGCCACCTTTCCGCACAGGAGTATGAGCAGATGTTCGCGGAGCAGGCAAAGAGCTTTTCTTTGCAGAATCCGTATCATGCGGACAACTACGCGCAGGCGTTTTATGCCAGAAAAACCGGTGCTGCCTTCAGCAAGGAGATGGCGCGCTCTGCCAGGGTGGCGATGAAACAATGGGATGGGCGTTTGCTCAATCCAAGCCTGCCGGAAAAGAAATAAATTGTATAATAGATAAAAATAAATACTGATTGTATATTATGAAAGGAGTCCTATGTTCCTTTTTCGCAAAAATGCACACCAGATCGAGCAAAAAGAGCTGCTGGAGATTGATACAGTTCTCTGGTTCAATATTGCTGCCGCACCTGTATTCCTGCATCAGGGCAAGGATTGGCGGATTTTTGGCGGCTATTGGGCAGGAAACAAGGAGAAGGTTTCGCAGGATTATGAGCGGCTGCAATCCCAGTACAGCGCGGTCTGCAAGCAGGATGTGCTGGAAAAACTTGACGAGCTGATGCAGCAGGGCGAACGCTTTGCCTATCAGCAGGAGATGGACCATTATCGCCAAAGTGGATTTTTTGCGCTGACACCCGAGCAGCTGTGTTCGCAGGAAATCTTCCCACAGATTCAGCCCAACCAGCTGGAATGGCTCTGTCGGATGATTGATGGCTACAAGGCTCATGCAGAGAATGCGGTACTGGCTTATGACCTTTGTCGCGCTATAGCAGTGGCACAGATGGGTTTTATGGTTGGTCATTTGACTCTGGAGGAAGGATTGAAGTTTTGCTGGCAGGCGTCGGTGATTCTGCAAGATAACTTTTCCGGCTGGGATGAGCTGCTGCAAAGCTATTTATTGGGAATGGCATATCCGCAGCACGGAGAAGAAGCAATCCCCTGCTGGGACGACTTTAAACAGCAGCTGCTGCAATATAACCCGCAGCTGTTCGATTTGGAATGGGAACTGCCTTTGGAAGAAAAACATCAGTTGTAGAAAAAAGCATCGTTGGAGTGTCAACGATGCTTTTTTTATATCTTTGTCAAATTGAATCATTTGAGAGCGCAAATCCATGAAAATCGAGAAATTGACCGTCAAATTGATAAAAAATAAAGTGAACAAAATATAGATGGTATATAAATCGGAGAAATTTACATTTGAAATATAGTGTTTACTTCATAAATGTGTTATAATAGAAAAAAAAGAGAAAAATAAACTGATAATAGATTTTTCAAAGTCAAAGGAGTGTATGCTATGCTGTTGATTCGACAGGCAGCTGTTTATGCACCGGAATACCTGGGCATTAAAGATGTATTGATCTGCTCGAACAAGATTGAAGCCATCGAAGACCACATCGAAGGAGAGATCCCCTTCTGCAAGGTGATAGATGGACATGGAAAAAAACTGACCCCGGGACTTTTGGACCCGCATGTACATATTACAGGTGGCGGCGGCGAAGGCAGCTTCCACACGCAGGTGCCGGCTGTCAAGCTGTCTGAACTGCTCGAAGGCGGTGTCACCACCGTAGTCGGCTTGTTGGGAACAGACGGGTTGACCCGCAGCGTGGAAAATCTGATTGCGCAGGCAAAGAGCCTGAAGGAACAGGGCTTGACCGTCTATGCACTGACCGGCTCCTATGGATACCCAAGCACCACCCTGACCGGAGATGTGCGCAAGGATATTTTATTTGTGGACGAAATCATCGGAGCCAAGCTGGCGATTTCCGACCACCGCTCTCCGAATGTGACGGTGGACGAACTGATTCGGCTGGCAAGCGATACCCGGGTGGCGGGAATGCTGTCCGGTAAATGCGGAATGGTCACCCTGCACATGGGCGGGGATGACCGTGCACTGGATTTGGTGATGGAAGCTTTGGATAAGACCTCCATTCCCATCAAGATTTTCCATCCGACCCATGTGACCCGCGCAGAACGTCTGCTGGAGCAGGCGTATCAGTTCGCCAACCGCGGCGGCTATATCGACATGACCTGCGGCAGCAAGGGAAAGACAGCGCCGGCAAACTGCATCATGCAGGCAAAGGAGAAGGGTGTCGCAATGGACCGTATCACCCTCAGCTCGGACGGAATGGGCAGTTGGTCCAGCTATGACGCACAGGGCAACCTGCTGAAGATTGGCTATTCCAGGGTGGATACCGTCTATGAGGAAATCAAAAATCTGGTGCAGCAGTATGGAATGCCGCTGGAAGAAGCCCTCTGCTTTGGAACCAGCAACACTGCGCGCGCACTGGAGCTGTACCCACGAAAAGGACACATTCAGGTGGGAGCCGATGCGGACCTGCTGCTGATGGAAGAAAACCTGGATTTAAACTGCGTGATTGCAAACGGTCGTCTGATGATGGAGGACGGCAAGCTGTTGGTCATGGGAACCTACGAACAGGGAAGTGTGGAACGATAAAAAAGGAGCCGAAGCTGTGTGCAGCTTCGGCTCTTGTTGATTTGTGCCTTACACGCAGTAAGCGCCAAACAGCTTGGCAGTGTGCGCGGTGGGATTTTTCCAGGAATGCGGGGCATTGGCAGGAATATGGACACAGTCACCGGGATTGAGCAGATATTCTTTTCCTTCCAGCGTGAGCAGACAGCTGCCCTCCAGAACATACAGGATTTCTTCTTCGGGATGGGAGTAAAGAGGCTCTTCCGGGTCGAAGGACGGCTGCAACTCGAACACCAGTCCTCTCATCTTGGTGTTGGGCAAAGAGAAGGAAGCGGTGTACTGGATAAACTGGCGGGACAGCTGCAATTCCTCCCGCTGCCAGGAGCGGATGAGCAGCTTGTCATTTTCGTCCTCGGGGTGGTTATCAAAAAAGGCACTCATTTCCAATCCAAGGGCAGATGACAGCTTCTTCAGTGCGCTTAGGCTCAGTGTGCCGTATCCTCGTTCTACCTGCGACAGGTAGCCGATGGAAAGTCCAACCTTTTCGCTCAGTTGTTTGAGAGTCAGCTTCTGCTTGAGGCGTTCTTCCTTCAGGCGGCTGCCGATCATCTCCGATTGATTCATGGATACTCCTCCTTAACTTTTTTCGGATTCTGTACTGCTTAAGTCAACAATATTGTAACACCAAAAGAATCAGTTGTAAACTCGAAGGAAAAAATGAAAGTTGCAAAAGGAAGATGAAAATTATTCTGTATGCACAGCTAAAAAGCATCTTTATAGGTCATTTTTCATAGATTTTACAGAAAACCAGCTGACAAGAGAGCAAAAAAGAGGTATAATAAAAACAGAATAACGGAATAGGAGATGAACGACCGATGAATTGTTGGATGTTTTCTGCTTTTTCCAGGAGGAACCCATAAAGAACCGCAATCGTTTGGTCTGAGGTGCATCTTTGCAGCTGTTGGACCAAATGGGGCGGTTGTTTTTTTGTTTGAGTTGAAAGGGGTGCTTTTCCGTGATTCCATGCAGGAAAAACTGTTCTGAGTACTATGAAGGATGCCACAAAAACTGTGCGCGCTGGAAAGAGTTTCTGTATCAAAGCAGTATTGAAAGGAAGGAGAAAAAGGCATATCTAGACAACTACAATCAGCTGTGCAGCACCGTTGTGCGACAATGCCGCGCAAATACGCTGCATTTCTATCGGGCGTAAGACAAAAGGAATAAAAAGCAAAGTGCCGGAGCGTTTCTGATTTAGAAACGCTCCGGCACTTTGCTTTAACAGAATCTTTGTCACAGGGCAGGCATACAATAAAGCAGCCTTTAATTGCCCTCTAATGCTTCGGAGGAATAGTGGGTGATGCCGGTTTTGATGACGTTGATGCAGAGCTTTTTGACCACTACAATTCCATCTGTTTTAATTTCACAAGAATATCCCGGTCGGCAGGACAGAAGGAAAAATGGTCAATTTCATCGACGCTGATCCAGCGCAGGTCGTTGTGCTCCAGACGCTGCGGGATGTCCTGTGTCTGCGCCCAAAAGAGGGACAGACGGACAGTGATGTCAGGGTAGGTGTGGACCAGTTGCATGAAAATTTCCTGCGGGGTAACCCGGATGCCCAGTTCCTCCCGACACTCGCGGATGAGTGCCTGCGGGAGGGTTTCACCCGGCTCCACCTTGCCGCCGACAAATTCCCACAGCAGCCTCCTTGCTTTGTGGGCAGGACGTTGACAAATTAAAAAGCGGTGGTCTTTTACAATCAGGGCGGCGACCACCTCGGTGATTTTCTGCTCCATCATCAGTCGATATAGGTCATAATCTGCTCGAGCGGCTTACGCTTTTTGGTGCGAAGCTGGTCGTTGGCAGCATAGCCGACCGAGAGAACCAGGCGGACCCGTTTATCCTCGGTGATACCCAGACCCTCCAGGAGCATCTTTTTGTCAAAAGCACCCATGATGCAGGTGGAAAGTCCCTGCTGCTTGGCAGCGTAGCACAGGTGTGCCACAGCGATGCCAAGGTCGATGTCGGCGTACTTCTGGTTTGGATGCTGCGGGTCGCCCATCAGGTAGGCATCCTCTTCACAGATTGCGATGAAGGAAGGGCAGTTGTCGGTGAATTTGTTGAAGCCGGCGCACTGGGTAGAAGCGGCAACAACAGCAGCTTTTTCAGGGGAATTGATGACCAGAAAGCTCCACGGCTGCGAGTTGCAGGCGGAAGGGGAGAGTTGTGCTGCCTGGATGCAGCGCACCAGCTGTTCTTTGGTTGGACGCTTTTGCGGGTCGTAGTTGCGGCAGCTTTCACGCTGTTCGACCAGTTGGAAAAAATCAGACATAAAAAGGCTCCTTTCAGAATGTTTTGGCATGGTACGGCAAAGAAAAGATTGCCTATACTATAAAAAAGCAATTTTATTGTAGAGGAAAAATTCGGCGCTGTCAAGCAAAGAAAGAGAAATGGAAAATCGGAGAAACTGCACAAAAACCGCTGTGCTTTTCCTCCTTTCATCAGCATCCTGATACAAGGGTCTGCAAGCGAAAAAAGGTGCGCAAAAGAAAGGCGCAAAAAGCGGAAAAATGGCTTGACAAAGCCAAAAATATATGATAAAGTAAGTTGTACCGCATGTCACGGGCTGTTTTAAGTGTGCTCCAAAACGGGTCCACCGCCTGGAAAGGCAGCGAGTTTATACAGAAAGAGGTATATATTATGTACGCAATCATCAAGACCGGCGGCAAACAGTATCGCGTATCCGTAGGCGATGTAGTTTATGTTGAAAAGCTCAATGCACAGGAAGAAGAGAACGTTGAATTCGACGTTATCGCTGTTGGCAAAGAGGATGGAATGGTAGTAGGCACCCCAGTTGTTGAGGGCGCTAAGGTTGCCGGCAAAGTCATCAAAAACGGCAAGTCCAAAAAGGTTACTGTATTCACCTACAGATCCAAAAAAGACAGCAAACGCAAGATGGGCCACAGACAGCCATATACCAAAGTTGAGATCACTGCTATCAACGCATAATGATCCATGCAGACTTTGTTAAGACCGGCGATCTGCTGACAGGCTTCTGCCTGACAGGTCACGCAGGCTACGATGACTACGGTCACGATATTGTCTGCGCTTCGGTCACTTCGGCAGTCCAAATGGCAGCAAACGGCATCACAGAGGTGCTGAAACTTGGCGCTCAGGTGGATGTCGGAGAGAATGAAATTAAAATGACCCTCGACCGCGCGGATGCAAAGAAGGGACAGGCGTTTTTGCAGGCGCTGCTGCTCCATCTGAATCTGCTGTCGGAAGATTATGAGGGAACGATCCAGGTAAATCTATCGGAGGTGTACAACAATGCTTAGACTTAGCATGCAATTCTTTGCTCATAAAAAAGGTGTTGGTTCCACAAAGAACGGCCGTGACTCTGAATCCAAGCGTCTTGGCGCAAAACGCGCAGACGGTCAGTTCGTACTGGCTGGCAACATCCTGTACCGTCAGAGAGGTACTCACATTCATCCAGGAGAGAACGTAGGCATCGGCAGCGACGATACCCTGTTCGCTCTCAAAGATGGCAAGGTAAAATTCGAGCGCATGGGCCGCGACCGCAAGAAAGTAAGCGTTATCCCGGTTCAGTAATCGAACAATATTTTGTGCAGAGAAAATCCCGAGATGACCGTCTCGGGATTTTTTTAAATGTGAAAAATCATGACCGTTTTGGATACACAAGAGTATCGGCAGAAAGCGGTGGCATGATAAGACAGAAGCGGAGCAAAACGCTCTGCAAAAATGAGACAACAACGGAAAGAAGGGAAATTATGTTTATTGATAAGGCGACGATCAAGGTGCAGGCAGGCAGCGGCGGCAACGGAGCGGTTTCCTTCCACAGGGAAAAGTTTGTCGCAGCAGGCGGACCGGACGGCGGCGACGGTGGACGCGGCGGCAATATCGTGTTGCAGGGCTGCGAAAGCATCAACACGCTGATCGACTTTAAGTACAAACGAAAATTCATTGCACAAAACGGACAGAACGGCGGGACCAACCGCTGCTTTGGAAAGAGCGCGCCGGACCTCGTCATCAAGGTACCGGTGGGAACGGTGGTCAAAAATGCTGAAAGCGGTCAGGTCATGGCGGACATCGTGGATGAATCGCCGGTGGTCATTGCGCGCGGCGGAAAAGGCGGCTGGGGAAACAGCCACTTTGCTACTCCGACCAGACAGATTCCCCGCTATGCAAAGCCGGGTATCCCAGGGGAAGGCTTTGAGCTGATTTTGGAACTGAAGCTGTTGGCAGACGTTGGTCTGGTCGGCTATCCGAACGTGGGCAAATCCACCCTGATTTCGGTGGTCAGCGGAGCAAAGCCGGTCATCGCAAACTACCACTTCACCACCCTGACTCCGGTGTTGGGCGTGGTCAAGGTGGCTGAGGAAAAATCCTTTGTCATGGCGGACATCCCGGGTCTGATTGAAGGCGCCAGCGATGGCGTCGGCTTGGGACACGAGTTTTTGCGCCATGTGGAGCGCTGCCGCCTGATCGTTCATGTGGTGGATGTGGCAGGCAGCGAGGGCAGAGACCCGAAGGAAGATTTTGCAACCATCAACAAGGAGCTTGCAAACTTCAGCGAGGAGCTGTCCACCCGTCAGCAGATCGTCGTGGCAAACAAGAGCGACATCGCGACCGAGGAGCAGGTCGAGTCCTTCCGTCAGTTCATTGAGGAGCAGGGCTATGCCTTCTTCTGCATCTCGGCAGCGACCCGACAGGGTGTGGAGCCGCTGGTACACGCCATCTTCCACAAGCTCGAGCAGCTGCCGCCAATCAAACGCTTTGAAGTCAACTATGTTCCGGTCATGCCTGAAAAGGACGAGGATAAATGGAAATTTGAAATCAATGTCGATGAGGACGGCGTCTATGTTGTGGAAGCCGACTGGCTGGTCAAGGTGCTGGGCATGGTCAACCTGGAGGACGAGGAGTCGCTGGGTTACTTCCAGAGGGTGCTGCGTCAGAGCGGCATCATCGACCGTCTGGAGGAAATGGGCATCAACGAAGGAGATACGGTCAGCATCCTGAACTTTGAGTTCGACTATATCCGTTAACAGAGGAGGAGAAGGATGGAGCTGCTGCACAACGATCGGGTGGACATCCGTCTTTACAGCCCGCAGGCGCTTGCCTTTCTGGGGGATGCCGTCTATGAGATTTTGGTCAGGGAGCGCATCGTCCACAAGGCGAATATGCCGGTCAACAAGCTGCATTTGCAGGCGGTGGAACAGGTGCGCGCCTCCTACCAGAGCAGGGCATACGCCGTCATCGAGCCGATGCTCGACGAGGAAGAGCTGGCTGCGCTCAAACGCGGGAGGAACATCAGCTCGATCAAGCCGCCCAAAAACGGCAATATGACCGACTATCGTCGCGCCACCGGTTTGGAATGTCTGTTTGGTTACCTGTATTTGCAGGGCAAGATTGAACGCATCAACCAGCTGTTTGCCGAAATTGAATCCCAGCTGGAGCCAAACGAAGAGACAAAAGCAAAATAAACAGCAAAAAAGCATGGATGGAAATTTCCCATCCATGCTTTTTTTACCGTGTTTTTTAAGAATCAATAATCTCTGGCTTCCGGTTTGCCCGGATGCTTGGTCTTGCATTCCTGAGCTTCATCTTTGCAGTTGCTACCGGTCTGCAAAGGGGTATCAATGGGAGGATTTTTTGGGGTGAGCTTGTGTGACTTTTTCGACATAACAGTCCATCCTTTCCGATTGTAAGAAGTGGCAGAAAGATATTTTCATAGCCGGTATTTTCAAAACTCGGAGTTTGCAAAAATATCAGAAAATTTCTTCCGCTGATGATAGTATGCCGTGTTTTGGGCAAAGATATTCATACAGGAGGATTTTGAGGCTGAAAGGAGGAGGGATTTGGCAAAAATAGACAAGATTTATCCGAAAAAAATTCAAAAAAAAATATCGAAAAACCCTTGCAAATAATATACCAATGTGGTATTATTTAAATCGAAGGAAGAAATCGGATACCTCAATAGGAGGGTCCAGCATCATAAATTTTAAGGAGGAAATTCATCATGAAAAAATGGGTTTGCAAAATCTGCGGTTATGTTTACACAGGAGAAACTCCACCGGAATTCTGCCCACAGTGTAAAGCTCCAGCTTCCAAGTTCGAAGAGCAGGCAAGCGGCGAGCTGGTTTGGGCTGACGAGCACAGAATCGGCGTAGCAGAAGGCGTTGACGCTGAAATCCTTGAAGGTCTGCGAATGAACTTCCAGGGCGAGTGCACCGAGGTTGGTATGTACCTGGCAATGTCCCGTCAGGCAGCAAGAGAAGGCTATCCTGAAATTGCTGAATACTACAAAACAGCCGCTTACGAAGAAGCAGAGCACGCTGCAAAATTTGCAGAGCTGCTGGGCGAGGTTGTAACCACCTCCACCAAGAAAAACCTGGAGTTGCGCGTTGCTGCTGAAAACGGCGCTTGCGCTGGCAAAAAAGAGATTGCAACCAAAGCAAAACAGCTGGGTCTGGACGCTATCCATGACACCGTTCATGAAATGGCAAAAGACGAAGCTCGTCACGGCTGCGCTTTCCAGGGTCTGCTGAACAGATACTTCGGCAAATAATCCCATCGAATCATCCAAGGCAGGACCGATTGAAAAGGTCCTGCCTTTTTTGTTTCAGAATGCAAAAGGAGGAAGAAGTATGATTTTGGTATTGGAATATCCAAAATGCAGCACCTGCAAAAAGGCGCTGAAATGGTTGGAGGAAAATGAAGTTCCCTTTACAAAGCGCCATATCGTTGAGGAAAACCCCAGCGAACAGGAGCTGACCGAATGGTATCACAAAAGCGGGCTGCCGCTGAAAAAGTTTTTCAACACCAGCGGAAATCTCTATAAGGAGATGCACCTGAAGGACAAGCTGCCGCAGATGAGCGAAGAGGAACAGCTGCGTTTGCTGGCAACCAACGGGATGTTGGTCAAACGTCCGCTGGTCGTGGGAGAAGATTTTGTCCTGACAGGCTTTAAGGAAGCCGAATGGGAACAACTGAAGAAGTAAAGCAAAAGACCGGCAAAGGAAGATTTCCTTCAGCCGGTCTTTTGCAAGTATGGTGAACAGAAAAGATATTATGCGCAGTCAAACTTTTGAAAACTCAGGACATCCTGGAGCGGATGAAGCCGGACATCTTTTTGTACAGCAGCAGGGTCAGCAGCGAGAGGATGATGCCCTTGATGAGGTTAAAGGGTGCGGCTCCAAACAGAACATAGGCGTCCATGCTGTCAATCATCGGGTTGATGGCATGGCAGGCGTCAATGATTGCCTCCAACGGCATGATTTTGGAATAGAAGGGAATCAGCATGAATTTGTTTGCCAATGCACCGACTACGGTGATGGTCGCTGCTCCGGCTGCCATCGACAGTGCAGCGCCCTTGTGGGAAGGATTTTTGCGGAAGATTAAGGAGGAAACGACTGCAAAGCTGGACAACACCAGAATGTCCGCCAGCTCGCCGACGCATCCGGTCTGGCTGGAGAGCATATGCACCAAATCTTTGATGATGGTGACATAGATGGCAGGCATCGGTCCGTACATAAAGCCGATGATGAGGATGGGCACGCCGCTCAAATCAATCTTTAAAAAGGGCGGCATCAGCGGCAGTGGCATCTCGATGAACATTAAAAGGGTGGAGATGGCAGCAAAGACGCCGATGAGGGTAATCATCCGGGTCTTGGAAACCGGTGGGGTAGCAGGATTGTTTTGCAAGGTTGGTGATGATGTGTTGCTCATAAAAGCATCCCTTTCTCAATTCCGGCAAAAAGCCGAGTATTTGTGATCGAGAAGGTCTGTTGCCTTTGGAGGAAGGGTATAAAAATCCCCCTGAAACCGGTGTTCCAGGGGGAAAACGTGCAGAAAAACACGCCGTTTCTTCATACCGGACTTTACCGTTGGTTTGGGAATCGCACCCAATCTGCCGGCTGGATTCAGCCGGGTCGCGGACTTGTGAGGATTGCTCCACCCATTACCGCCAGTGAGGAATTTCACCTCGCCCCGAAACAGACTTTCTTTTTTTATTTGGTTGGAAGATATGCCAAAACGTTTTGTAGAATCTCTATCCACCTACATTATATAAAAGCAACGGGGAAAAGTCAAGGCTTGTTGTACAAAATCATTGTCAAAAACTAGACAACATTACAGGAATTTACCGAAAATCCGTTGAAGAAATAGGGTAAAATGACGATAGTTTCAAAAGGAGAGGACAGAAAAGCAGAGAAGAGAAAAGCCAATGCCAAAAGCTGCTCCGGCAATGACATCGCGGGGAAAATGGACACCGGCAACGACGCGGGACAGGGCGGTGAAGACGGCAGATACAGCGGCAATCAGCGGAAAAATGACAGGCAGAGCGGTATAGCGGCAGAGCCAAAAGAGAGCGCAGGTAATCAAAAATGCGCTGGAAGTATGTCTGCTGGGGAAGGAGCATCCGTCCTCGTGTTGTACCAGAGGGACAAAATGAAAGAGTTGCGCTGGACGGGGACGATTGAGCTTTTTACGAATCAGGGTGACCAGCAAAAAGCCGGCAGCGGGGATTGCCCAAAAGGCGGCAATCCACAGCCCGACCTGTTTTTGCACAAGGGCAGACAACGCACAGACCGAGCCGATGCCGTACAGAAAGACGAACAGCACCGGCAGCAGGCGAAAGCAGGCAGTCAAACATTTTTGGCGGACAGGGGTGCGGGCAGCCCAGCCGCACAGCGACTGGTATTGTTTTTCGTTCATATCGGGACCTCCAGGGACATAAAATAGAATGGAACAAGGGAGAACGGTACGACAGGAGGGAAAGAAGCGATGGAGGAATGGATTATACAGCTGATGCAGTCGATGGGGGAATGGGGAACGGTGGGGATTTTTCTGCTGATGACGGCAGAGAACCTTTTTCCGCCCATCCCGTCGGAGGTGGTGCTGACCTTTGCAGGATTTTTGACCACCTGTTCTCCCATGAGCCGCTGGCAGGCAATCCTCTCCGCGACCTTGGGCTCGCTGGCAGGTGCGCTGATTCTGTATGGCTTGGGGAGGGTGATGCCGGTGGAAAAATTGCAGCGGCTGGGATTTGAGCGGGAGGAAATCGAAGGAGCGGAGCGCTGGTTTTGCAGGAAAGGGCGGATTGCCGTACTGGTGTGCCGCTGTGTGCCGGTGGTGCGCAGTTTGATTTCGGTGCCGGCAGGTGCGGCAAGGATGCCGCTGCTGCCCTTTTTGCTGCTGAGTGCAATCGGCACGCTGGTGTGGGATGCTGTTTTGATTGTGCTGGGAGCAGCCGCAGGCAGCTCATGGCAGGTGGCAGCCGAACGCTTTGACTATCAAAGTGCGGTGCTGCTGATGGTGCTGTTTACGCTGGCGGTGAGCATCCTGCCGTTTTATCTGCTCAAAAGAAAGCGCAGGCAAAGGCGCGGGGAATAGCAACAGACAGCTGCATCCTTTATCGGGTGCAGCTGTCTGCTTTTTTTATCGTACCAACGCTTTTTGAATCTCTGCGATGTACAGGTCGTGGAAATCGCGGTTCGGGTAGCAGCTGTCAACAACGGTCTGGTCAGTAAACTGCTCCGGCTGCAGGGTCTGGACATACAGCTTGCGGCACAGCAGGACAAGGTTTGCTTCTTCAAAGCAGGGGACCGAGTCGATGTGGGTCAAGGTCAGACCGGATTTGGCAATCTTGTCCTCATCCCGACCGGAGGCGGTGCCCAGATAGCGCAGCGCTTCCATCTGTTCTCCGCCAAAGAAGCAGAGGGAGAAGCAGTCGTTTTCATCGACAAACTGCTTGGTGTAGCGCTGCGGACGGATGAAGGCAAAGGCGACATCCTTGCCCCAAAGGTGTCCCAATCCGCCCCAGCTGGCAGTCATGGTGTTGGCTTTTGGCTGACCGTCCACCGGCTTTTCGGCGGTAATCAGCATCCACTGGTCGGCGATGGCTTGGAAGGGATTGATGGAAAGCTGGTGAAGGTCAATCGGACGAAAGTTGCTCATAGAAAGAAACCTCCCTGTTTTATTTTTTGATTTTATGATACCCGATTTTAGCGGGATGTTCAAGAGCCTTTGCTATTCTTTTGCCTCCGATGTTTCGGCAGAAAAGCACAGGAGCAGCTCCTCTTGTGCCGATTCGGAGAGGGACAGGGTGGCATCCGGGTTTTTTACAGAGGAAAAGGGTACGATTTGGGCGGGCTGTTCACAAAAGCGGGAGAGAAAATCGGCAGCCTTCCGTCGGGAGTCGAAATCGGAATAGACAAGGTCGGAGCTGCCTGCGTTGACCACGGCGGTGAACAGGCTCGAGGAGTTTTCTTCAGAAAGCAAGGAGAGGTGCTGATGGATGCACAGAGCGAGCAGTTCGGGCAGCAGCTCACATTGCAATACAGGGGAAGCGGGCGTGCGGGAAAGCAGCAGCTGCCACATCCGCTGTCCATCCAGAAGCTGCATTCCCTGCTTTAAGGTGAGGACGACGCTGTTGACGGTGAGGGTGACATCCCGGTCAAGGTGCAGGCGGGTGGGTCCAAACGCATCCAGCAGCTGTGGCAAGGCGCTGCGCGGCAGCATCAGGTAGCGGTCACAGGGGATGGAAAAGCTCTGTTCGAGGGCGGTGCGCACCCCGCGGATGCCGTGGGAGTCAAAGATGCTGCCGGCAGGCTCCCGAACGCCGTCCAGTTGCAGGAGCATCTGGCGGGGAAATGCAAAGAGAAAGATTTTTCCGCGCACCGGTTGAAAGCGCATCAGGAGAAACAGCTGCGGGTCCTGCCGCTGCTCGCACAACAGCAGGGTCATGCAGTCCGATTCCTCGGGCAGGTAGAAGCTGTCCTGCGAATCGGCGGAGGGCTGCACATTTGACAGGGCAGCCGAAGGGTGCGCCAGCATCAGCACCGCCATCCAAAACAGCAGGAAGGCAAGGAACGCCGAGGTGAAAGCCATCAAAAAGCTGCGCAGACGAAAGGATGAAAACATCAACAGGACCTCCTTTTGCTGAAAAGGTTGGGCAAAAGGAAGGCATTTATACATAAAAGCAGGACAAGGCAGAGCAGCCGCAGAGGAATTCCTCTGCGGCTGCTCTGCCTTTGTTTCAATGGATGTATAAGAGAAGAGGGGAAAGCAAAAGTTATTCAGCCGCTGCACCGGTTTCGACCAGCTGGACAACGGTGACATTGGAGGTGTCGGTACCGTCGATGGTACCGGTATAGATGACCTCGAGGGTGTTGCCGATGAGCATACCGTCTGCCTGCGAGCGGTCGGTCTCATCGGAGAGGGAGAAGCTCAGTTCCTGTCCATCCTCGGTTTGGATGGTGACTGTGTTCATAGAAGCTTCCACGATGGTTCCGGTGATGGTCTGCTGTTCATCCTCTGCACCGGTCGGCTGTACCGGTTCCACCGGCTTTTCTTCGGCAGCATCCGCAGCAGGCTGTTCCTTTTCCTCATCGGTTGCAACCTCCTGTTCGGTTGTACCCTGAGAGGCAGGTGCATCGTTTGAGGAGGAGCAGGCGGCAAAGGAAAGGACCATTGCGGACGCCAGCAGGATGGCAAAAAGATGTTTCATAGGAAAATCTCCTTTCAAGCATAAATGGAATCTGCGCAGATTTTACGATTGGTATATCTTTGCGCAATTCCAAGATAACGCAGAAAGATGAATCCCCTGTGTACAATTTTATAATTTATTATTGTCAAACTATGAAATATCATAATAAATGCAGATAAAATGGAATATTTTGTCGTTTTAAGAAAATATTTCTGAAATTTATGATATAATGAAATAGAATATTGCAATATGAAAATAAGAATCAATTACAAACAGTAGAAATTATGAGGAAGCAGGCAGCTGGCGTCCGCTGGGGTCCACACAGCTGCTGGCAGGGTCGATCAGCTCCCCGACCGGAAGCAGTCGGTATCCCATCTCCTGTGCAGCGTTTAAAATCAAAGGGAGCGCCTGGGCAGAGTGTTCGGCACCTGCGTGCAGCAGCAGAATAGAGCCGGGAGCCAGTTGGCGGCGCACCCGCTGCTCCATCTCCTGCGCGGACAGACCCTGCCAGTCGAGCGTGTCCAAATCCCACTGGATGGGGATGCAGCCGCTGCGGTGGATGCAATCAATGACCAAATCGTTGTAAGCGCCGGACGGAGGACGAAAGAGGACGGGCGTCTGTCCGCATGCGGCGTGGATGTTTTGACAGGACAGCTGAATCTCCTGCAAAATCTCCTCCTGCGAAAGAGCATCCATGTCGCGGTGGCTGTTGGAGTGGCTGCCAATCTCCTGACCGGCACGCACGATGGTCCGGGCAGCATTGGGGTATTTCTGCGCCCACTCACCCAGCAGGAAAAAGGTGGCACGTACCCCGTTTTGCTGCAAGGTGGACAGCATCGGCAGGATGTCCCGGTCGTCCCAGGCGCAGTTGATGCCGATGGCAGCTTTTTTCTCTGGCGTTTGCACCGAGTAGATGGGCAGACTGCGCCCGTTGGAAGCACAGAATGCCTGTCTGGGCGGCAAAAACAGGCTGTCGCAGGCAAAGGCGGCGGTGAATCCGACCACCGCAAGAGCGACTGCAATGCAAAGAGCCATTTTTAGGGTGCCTTTTGCACGAAACACAACAATCTTCATAGAAAACAAAATCCCTCCTTTGTCCCAAGTTTATGCGGGCAAAGGAGGGTTGAGCACCAAAACGGCTTACAGAGCGGACAAAAAGGAGAGGACCTCCCGGTTAAAGGCTTCGGGCTGTTTGGCAGCGCAGAAGTGGTCGGCGCCGGGAAGGCAGACAAAGCGGGAGCGCGGCAGTGAGTGGGCAATCAGCAGACTGTGCTGATGGCGAATCATGTCGTGCTGCCCGACGATGACCAGAGCGGGCATCGTCAGTGCTGCAAGCTGGCGTGGGGAGATGCGCGGGTGGTTGACCATCAGACCCAGAATCTGCTGCTTTTGACGAAAGCTCTGCGAAAAGGGAGAGAGCAGACCGCACAGGTGATACTCTGCCACAACAGGCAGCTGGACAAACGGTCGCATCCCCTGCGGCTCAAGGTTTGCACCGTTGAGGATGAGCGAGCGCACCCGCTGCGGGTGGGCAAGAGCGAAGGTCAGCGCCAGATTGCCGCCGTCCGAAAAGCCGAGCAGGTGGGCTTTGGGAATGTGAAGGGCATCCATCAGCCGCAGCAGGTCCTGTGCAAAAACAGAAAAATTCAGCTTGCCGCGACCGGCGCTCGACCGTCCCTGCCCTCTGGTGTCCATCAGCACCAGACGAAAGCGGGAGGAGAAGGCGGCAATCTGTTGGTCGAAGTAGCGGTGGTCCTCGCCGTTGCCGTGCAGCAGGATGAGTGTCTGCGCGTGCGGATGGGGAGAGGGATATTCCAGATAAAAAATTTGTGCGTCTGCGCTTTGCACAAGACCGCTGCGTGGCTGCATAGGGCAAGCCTCCTTTTACGAATTTAAAAAGTTTACAAAACCATTATACTATGGAAATCTATGGCAGGCAAATGCAACTTGCAATAAATGTTAAAATCAGATATACTGAAAGCATCCAAACGGGAAACAGAAAATTTTTATGGGAAGACAAGAGGAAATTGTGGACAAGGAGGGACTCCTATGGATAAAAAATGGAAGACGGCAGCGATTGCCTGCCTTTGTACAGTAGCTGTGCTGTCGGTCAGCTTTTCGGCGGTGACACTGGCAAGGCTTAAAAAGCTGGAGAGCAATCTGTCGCAGGTGCAAAATTCGGTGACCAGCATCGACAGCGACATCAACTCCACCCTCAACACCGCCATCACCACCATCACCCAGACGGCGGAAAAACAGGCGAGCATCGTGTCCGACTACAAGGTCGTCTGGGGAGAGTGCAGCCAAAAGGAAAAGACTATGCAGATGACAGTGCGCATCATGCCAAAGGAGTTCAGCGACGACACCCAGGTGCGGGTCCGGTACAGCGGCTATTCGCTCAAGGGAGAGGGCTATGATATGGTCTTTGACACCGAAGGCTTTGACGAGCAGAGCGCATCGGCAGCTCGGGTGGAATCGGGTGTGTACGAAGCGAACATCACCATTCCGCTGGTGGACTGCGTGACCTTGAGTGCAGAGGTGCAGGAAGGGCAGACGGTGCGCCAGGAAAAGCTGGAGGACCAGTATACAGCTTGGGGACTGGAGCTGCTGCATCCGCAGATGGAGGGCGGCTTCGATTACTACAAGGCAAGCGCCTCCGATAAGACCAGCATCGACTATGGAGCCTATGCAAATATCGACCTGATGAACAGCTACGATGCAGGCGGCGTTGTCAGAGGACCCAAGATGACCGGCGCTTCGGTCAGCCTCTACCTCAACGGGGAGGAGCTGCTGACCCGCCAGCTGGGAGAAGAGACCGAGGAAGGCGAACCGACGGTCAGCTATAAACAGGAGGACGGCTCGGTCAAAAAGGTATACAACAACGAGGAGCCGGGCAGCTACCTGTGGAACGGTCAAATCCAGAACCTCAAGGAGGACGATGTGATTTCGATGGTGATGCGGGTACAGGACGAAAACGGCTTTACCTATGAGCAGGAGGTCAGCAGATGGACCGTCAGCATCAAGGACGGCTGGATCCAGACCCGAGATGAAACATCCGGTGGAATCATAATCAAATAAAAGAAACGCCCTGCTGCCGCAAGATTTTGGGCAGCAGGGCGTTTTTAGGATGCAGGGATTGATTTACCAGTCCTTGCGCATCTGTATCTCGCGGCAGACCTTGCCTAAAAAGGAATATTCCACCTCTTTGACCTCCCGAAATCCGATGTCGCGGTACATTTTGCGTGCAACGGTATTTTCAAGGGAAACGCTGATGAAAAGAGGGTCGGCGCTGTGGCTGCGGTGAAAATAATCCAGAAATTCCAGCGCTGCCTGTTTGCCATATCCTTTTCCCTGGTACTGTTTGCCAATCATAAAGCGGCTCAGCGACCAGCCGGGGATTTGTTCGTCGTAGTCATACAAGAGGAATCCGACCATGGTATCCTGAGAGTAGATTCCCAGTGTGTACAGATTTTCCTCGTAGGCAGCCTCCACCAGCGACTGCTTGTTGTCGGCAACAAAATCCTTCTGACTGTCATCGACCGTCAGCTCCATACATTCCCAATAGTTGGAGCGGTCAATCTTGCGAAATTCCATCGAAAGAATCCTCCTTGAATTTTTGTGACAGTTTTGGCTCATAAAGGGAAATGCTTTTTGGTATCACCTCGTTTTTTGTGGTTGCAGCTTTATACTAGCATACATCGGGGGAAAATGCCAGCGGGCAGATGGACAGGATTTGATTTTTAAAGGGGAATTTTGTGAAGGATAAAAGAGAAAAATCCCAAACGGGTCTTTACAAAAAGCAGAGAAAGGGTATATAATAGGCATGAAACAGCAGAATAAAAAAAGTGCGCGATGATGGAAAAGGTCACCGTTCCCAACAGCCTTCCAGAGAGCCGGCGGATGCTGCAAGCCGGCAGGCAGGAGGATGACTTCCGCTTCCGTAGCGCCCGATGAAAGTCGGGGGGAGATGCCCCTTACAGCGTCGTCAAAGAGCGGTACAGCCGTACAGTCGGCTGTGCAATTTGGGTGGCAACACGGAAATTTCCTTTCGTCCCATGGATTTGGGCGGAAGGTTTTTTTATATTCTGCGACCTTCCGCCGCCGTTTTAAAATAGCAAGGAGGATGTAAACTATGCTGGACATCAAACTGGTCAGGGCAAACCCTGAGCTTGTCAAAGAAAACATCAAGAAAAAATTCCAGGACGAAAAGCTGGTCCTGGTGGACGAGGTGCTGGAGCTGGACAAACAGTTCCGCGATGCCAAATCCCGCGGCGACTACCTGCGTTCGCAGCGCAACACCCTCTCCAAACAGATCGGCGGACTGATGGCAAAAGGTCAGAAGGAGCAGGCAGAAGAGGTCAAAGCACAGGTGACCGCCATGGCACAGGAGCTGGCTGACCTGGAGGTAAAAGAGGAGCAGCTGACCGAGGAAATCAAAAAGAGAATGATGGTCATTCCAAACATCATCGACGAGTCGGTTCCGATTGGCAAGGACGACAGCGAAAACGTGGAAGTGGAGCGCTTTGGCGAGCCGGTCGTTCCTCCGTTTGAGGTTCCTTACCATGTGGACATCATGGAGCGCCTGCACGGCATCGACCTGGACAGCGCAAGAAGAACCAGCGGTACCGGTTTCTACTACCTGTGCGGCGATATTGCAAGACTGCACTCGGCAATCCTGTCCTATGCAAGAGACTTTATGATCGACCGCGGCTTCACCTACTACATCCCGCCGTTTATGATTCGCTCCAACGTGGTCAACGGCGTTATGAGCTTTGCCGAGATGGAAAATATGATGTACAAAATCGAGGGCGAGGACCTGTACCTCATCGGTACCAGCGAGCACTCGATGATCGGCAAATTCATCGACACCATCCTCGACGAAGAGCAGCTGCCGCAGGCGCTGACCAGCTACTCCCCATGCTTTAGAAAAGAAGTGGGCGCACACGGCATCGAGGAGCGCGGCGTTTACCGCATCCATCAGTTTGAAAAGCAGGAGATGATTGTCGTCTGCAAACCGGAGGAGAGCATGGACTGGTTCAAGAAGCTGTGGACCAACACCGTAGATTTCTTCCGCACCCTGGACATCCCGGTTCGCACCCTGGAGTGCTGCTCGGGCGACCTGGCAGACCTGAAGGTCAAGAGTCTGGACGTAGAGGCATGGAGCCCACGTCAGCAGAAATACTTTGAGGTAGGCAGCTGCTCCAACCTGGGCGATGCGCAGGCAAGACGCCTTGGCATCCGTGTCAAGAACAAGGAAACCAAGCAGACCTATCTGCCACACACTCTGAACAACACCGTTGTGGCTCCTCCGCGTATGCTGATTGCATTTTTGGAGAACAACCTCAACGACGACGGCTCGGTTCGCATCCCGGAAGCGCTGAGAATGTACATGGGTGGAAAATCGGTCATCGAGGTCAGATAAGTCTGCTGTGTGCAAGCGGAAAGAAGGGCTTACTATGGAACTGGATTTACAGGTCATCCGGCAGCAGGTGGTCCATGCGACAAAGGCGCTGCTGGAGCAGGCAAACTTAAAAGCCGGAGATATTTTTGTGCTGGGATGCAGCTCCAGTGAAATCTGCGGCGGACACATCGGCAAAGCCTCCAGCGAAGAGGTGGGACAGACGGTAATCGACGCCATCCTGCCGGTCCTGCGGGAGAGAGGAATCTTTCTGGCGGTGCAGGGCTGTGAGCACATCAACCGTTCGCTGGTCGTCGAGCGGGAAGCAGCAGAGCGGTATGATTTGGAGATTGTCACCGTCAAGCCTGCGCTGCACGCCGGTGGAGCCTGCGCCGTAGCCGCCTATGACCGTGCAGAGGACCCGGTTATGGTGGAGCACATCACGGCAAAAGCCGGGATGGATATTGGTGACACCTTTATCGGTCAGCACATCAAGCACGTGCAGATTCCGGTTCGTCTGGACATCGACCAAATCGGTGCGGCACACGCCACCTTTGTGCGCAGCCGACCCAAGCTGATCGGTGGTCCAAGAGCAGTCTATCCAAATTGATTTGCAAAAACCAGAGCAGAGGGGAGAAAACAGGATGTTATATCTTGCATTTGCAGGACAGGCAGCAGTCTGGGCAGGGCTTTATTTCCTGCTGGACAGGCTTTCCCGAAGATGGGAAGGAAAAGCAGTTTTTACATTGATGCAGACCAATGCCCTCTGGAAGGGAATGGTTGCCTGTTTCGTTCTGATTTTTCCCCTGCTGCTGTTGGGCTTTTTTGTGGGATGGAATTGTCTTAGAATCGACAACTGGCTCTGGATTGCCTTTTACAGCGGCGCACTTTTGGTCTTATCCTGCCGCAGGTGGTGGATACGCCTGCTGGGAGTGGGACTGAACATGGTTTCTCTTTGGGCGCTGACGTTGATTGTGTCGATGGGTTCCGGTCAGGCATGGCTGGAGCTGCTTTGGCGTTCGGTTCTGCCGTTTGTGCCGGTCACGATTTTGTAAACTAAAAAAGGGAGCGCACCCTTCTGAGTCGGGTGCGCTCCCTTTTTTACCCGACGGGGTGCGTTGATTTTTGGGCGTGGATGTACTATAATGAACAGAGGTAACAATCGGGCATATATATTGTAGAGAATCCATAAAATGGTTTGGTATAAAAGGAGGACAACATGGCAGTATCCGAAAAAGAAAAAGCGTTGCAGACAGCACTGGCACAGATTGAAAAGCAATTTGGAAAAGGTGCTGTCATGAAGCTGGGACAGAACTCTTCGCTGAATGTAGAGGCAATCCCGACCGGCTCCCTTTCGCTGGACATCGCGCTGGGAATCGGCGGTGTTCCAAGAGGAAGAATCATCGAAATCTATGGACCGGAAAGTTCCGGTAAAACCACCGTTGCCCTGCACATTGTGGCAGAAGCGCAGAAGATGGGCGGCGAAGCGGTCTTTATCGACGTTGAGCACGCACTGGACCCGGTGTACGCACAAGCGCTCGGCGTAGACATCGACTCGCTGCTGGTTTCTCAGCCGGACACCGGCGAGCAGGCACTGGAAATCTGTGAAGCGCTGGTTCGCTCGGGCGCTATCGACGTTGTGGTCGTCGACTCGGTTGCGGCAATGACCACCAAGGCAGAGATTGAAGGCGAGATGGGCGATTCCTTTGTCGGCTTGCAGGCGCGTCTGATGTCGCAGGCGCTGCGAAAGCTGACCGGAGCCATCTCCAAATCCAACGCAGTCTGCATCTTTATCAACCAGCTGCGTGAAAAAATCGGCGTGATGTACGGCAACCCGGAGACCACACCCGGCGGTCGTGCGCTGAAATTCTACTCGTCGGTTCGTCTGGACATCCGCAAGAAGGACCCAATCAAAGAGGGTGGAGAGGTCATCGGCAACCTGACCAAGGTCAAGGTGGTCAAAAACAAGGTGGCGCCGCCGTTCCGCGAAGCGGAGTTCGACATCATGTACGGCGAAGGTATCTCCCGTGAAGGCGAGATCGTCGACCTGGCGGTCAAACTGGACATCATCAAAAAGTCCGGCTCCTGGTACAGCTACGAGGGAACCCGCATCGGTCAGGGCAGAGATAAGGTCAAACAGTATTTTAAAGAGAACCCGGAATTTGCCGAGCAGATTGCAAAGCAGGTCATGGACCAGAAGGAGCGCCTGATGCTGATGGCAAAGGGCAAAAAGAAGGAGAAGGATGAGGAGACAGGCGGTGCGGCAGAGATGCCGGAGGAAGCAGCGGCACAGCCGGCAGAGCCAATGGCAGAAAAGCATGACCCGCTGCCGGATTTGGACGATGACTTCGGCGGGCAGAAGGTCTCCTCGAGCAGCTTGATCGACATCGAAGCGGACGATAAATAATGGAGCGTACAGGGGACAGCGCTGTGTTTAAGGTTATCACCGACCTGCGGCAGACCAAACAGGGCAGGATCGCAGTCTTTTTTGACGGGGAATTTGATTTTTCGGTCGATGATGAAACGCTGGTGCAGTACCATCTGGCAGTAGGAAAACGCTACACTGCCGGACAATATGAGCAGCTGCGGCTGCAAACCCAGTACAAAAAGGCGCGGGATAAGGCTTTTTCGCTGTTGTCCCGACGCTCTTATCCTGCCGCACAGCTGAGGCAGAAGCTGGAACAGGATTTTCCCGAGGACTGTGTGCAGGAGGTGCTCGAGCGGGTCAAAGAACTGGGGTTGGTCGATGACGCCGACTATGCGCTGCGCTGTGCAAAGGATTTAGTCAACATCAAGCATTACAGCCTGCAAAGGGTGCGGCAGGAGCTGCGCCATCGCGGCATCCACGATAACGACATTGAGGATGCAATGCAGGAGTTTGAGGATTTTGACGAACAGCAGGCGGTGCAGCAGCTGCTGGAAAAAAAGTTTGCTGCGGCATTGACCGAGGAAAAGGGAAGAAGACGAGCCTTTCAGGCGCTGCTGCGCCTGGGATATGATGCAGGCACCGTGAAAAGCCAGATGCAGCGGGCGATGGAGCAGATGGAGCCGGAGGAGCAGGAGCAGCCCTCTGACCCCGAGGAGGAGATTCGGGCGCTGCTGCTTAAAAAATACCGGAAAAATCTGGAGGACCCAAAGGGAATCGAACGCGCCATCCGTGCGCTGATTCGCCGCGGCTACGCCTATGGGGACATCCGGTCGGTGCTCAAGCAGCTGACGGAAGAGGAATAAAAAGTGAACAGAGAGACCTATCAAAGAATTTTTGAAAATTGGTGCAAAAAGCTCAGGCTGTACCCCGACTGGGATGTCAGATTGGAGTGGATTGAGGACCCGGATTGGCACAAGACAGGCGACTTTAAGGTGGACTGTGAGGATAAAAAGGCAATTTTGATGCTCAATGCCAACAATCCCAAGCAGGAGGAAAATATGGAGGAAATCATCGTCCATGAGTTGATGCACCTCAAGCTGTATCCACTGGATCAGGTGACCGAGTCGCTGATTCTGTCCAGCTTTGAAGATGGCAGCCGAGAACAGGGTTTTGCATACAGACAGTTTTTTGTTTCTTTGGAGCAGACAGTCGAAGAGCTGACCAAATGTTTCCTGCTGGAATTTGGAGAAAACAGAGAACTGTCCTTTGGACGCTGTCGGCAAAAGCAGTCGTTTACCCGGCTGTACGATGGGCTAAAAAATCTGGAATAGAAAATCAAAGACCGTTTGAATAACCGGAAAGGAAGAGAATATGGCAGTAAAAGTAGGAATGGTATCGTTGGGATGCTCAAAAAATCAGGTGGACGCCGAAATCCTGCTGGCATTGATGGTCAACAACGGATATGAAATCTGCGCGGATGCACAGCAGTGCGACGTGGTCATCATCAATACCTGCGGCTTTATCGAGGATGCCAAAAGAGAATCCATCGAAACCATCTTTGAATTTGCGCAGCTGAAAAATCAGGGACAGGTCAAGGTGCTGGTGGTGACCGGCTGTCTGGCAGAGCGCTACCGCGACCAGCTGGTCAGTGAAATCCCGGAGGCAGACGTTGTACTGGGCATCGGCAGCAACACCCAGATTGCACAGGCGGTGCAGAAGGCGCTGGACGGACAGAGGGTATCTGCCTTTGGTGACAAGGCAGACCTGCCGCTCAACGGCGACCGGGTGCTGAGCACCGCCAACTATTCGGCTTATCTGAAGATTGCAGAGGGCTGCGACAACCGATGCAGCTTCTGTGCCATCCCGCTGATTCGCGGCGGATTCCGCTCCCGCAAGATGGAGGACATCCTCGAGGAAGCCAGAGGACTGGCAGCAAGCGGTGTCAAGGAGCTGAATCTGGTTGCACAGGACACCACCCGCTATGGACAGGACCTGTACGGCGAGTATTCCCTGGATAAGCTGCTGACCGAGCTGTGTAAAATCGACGGCTTCCACTGGATTCGCGTGCTGTATGGCTACCCGGACCGCGTGACCGACTCGCTGTTGGAGGTCATGGCAAGGGAGCCGAAGGTGGTCAAATATATCGACCTGCCTTTGCAGCACGCCAGCGGCAGGGTGCTCAAGGAGATGAACCGCAACGGAAACTTTGATTCGCTGTGCGCGCTGATGCAGAGAATCCGCAGCAAGGTGCCGGGCGTTGTTCTGCGCACCACCCTCATCGCAGGTTTCCCGGGAGAAACCGAGGAGGACTTTGAGCAGCTGTGCGAATTTGTGCGCGCCGTTCGCTTTGAGCGCTTGGGCTGCTTTGCCTACTCGCAGGAGGAGGACACACCGGCAGGCGAGCGCGAGGACCAGGTCGACCCGCAGGTTCGTATGCACCGCGCCGACCTTGTGATGGAAGAGCAGATGGACATCGCCTTCCAGATGGGCAAGGAGCTGGTCGGCAAGAAGCTGGAGGTGCTGGTCGAAGGATATGACGACGAGCAGCAGATGTACTACGGACGCAGCTATATGGATGCGCCGGACATCGACACCCGCACCAGCTTTGTCACCGAGCAGGAGGAGGTCCGGGTCGGCGATTTCGTCTGGGTCGAGGTGCTCGACTCGGTCGGATATGACCTGATCGGACGTCAGATCGGCTAATCAAACAAACTCAACGGAAAGAAGGGGTAGGGGTGAATCTACCAAATAAGCTGACCATGCTGCGTATCCTGCTGATACCGGTGTTTATGGTCTTTATCGAGTGGGACAGCCTGCCGGGACATATCCTGTGGGCATTCGTCATCTTTGTAGCGGCATCGCTGACCGATTATATCGACGGGTACATCGCCAGAAAAAATAATATGGTGACCGATTTCGGAAAATTTATGGACCCGCTGGCGGACAAGATTCTGGTGACGGCGGCTTTGGTCTACTTTATCCCGCTGGGACTGGCTCCGGCGTGGGTGGTTATCCTGATTCTGGCAAGGGAATTTCTGGTGACCTCGCTGCGGTTGATTGCTGCCGGAAAAGGAATTGTGATTGCTGCGGACAAATGGGGCAAATATAAAACAGCGACCACTATGGTCTGGATTTGCTATGCGCTGCTGGCACAGAACTTTTACCCGCAGATGTCGGTGGACGCAGGCGGCATCGTTGCCATCATCCATCTGGTGCTGATGGCGCTTTCGCTGGCGCTGACCCTGATTTCGGGCGCCAACTATCTGTGGAAAAACCGCGCGCTGATTGCACAGGCAAAATAGTTTGCAGCATCAAAAGGGAAAAGTCTTTGTAAGAGAGGGCGCTTCCCCTCTTGCAATCGGGTGAAAAATATGGTATGCTGACTAAACAATCCTAAAACCAACAAAGCGATGACACAGGAAAAGTAGGAAAGGACCTCCCGACAGAGAGATCGGAACAGGTGAGAGCCGGTCAGGGGTATGCGACTTTTTGAATGCACCTGTCAGCTGCCCTTTGGAACGCGCAGGAAACAGCGCCAGTATAAAGGGACGTACTCCCTGCGTTAAAGGGCAAGAGCGATAAATCGTGAAGTGGAACCGCGGAACTGTAAAGCCGCCTTCATCTGCCAATGGGCAGAGGAGGGCGGCTTTTTTGGCGGAGTTTGTCAAAGGAGAGGTTTGGATGGCGCATAAAATGCAGCATACAATGCCGCATACAATGCTGTTGCATGGGCTGGGACAGAACAGCGACAGCTGGAAAAAGGTGATCGACTGCCTGCCGCCGGAGCAAAAGGAGCAGCTGTACACACCGGATTTGTTTACCTTGACCGAGGAGATTAGCTATGAGGGATTGTACCGGGGATGGGAACAAAGCTGCCAAAAGCTGCCCGGCAGACTGCACCTGTGCGGACTGTCGCTGGGAGCGGTGCTTGCACTGGACTACGCCATCCGACACCCACAGAAGGTGGAATCGCTGGTGCTGATTGCAGGGCAATACCGTTCACCCAAATTCCTGCTGTCGGTGCAGAGCCTTTTGTTTTCCATGATGCCGGCAGGCAATTTTGCGCAGTTGGGAATCAGCAAGGAGCAGATGCTGCGCCTAAACCGCTCGATGATTCCGCTGGATTTGAGCAGGCAGCTGAGTACAGTGCGCTGTCCGGTGCTGCTGTTGTGCGGGGAGCAGGACAAGGTCAACCGCAAAGCCTCCGAGCAGATGCTGCACCTGCTGCCAAACGCCCGGAAACGGGAGGTTGCAGGAGCGGCGCATGAGGTGAACCTCCAGGCTCCGCAGCAGCTGGCAAAGGAGCTTAGCTCCTTTTGGGAGAGTCTGCCGGAATCATCCGATTTGTAAATCATAGGAAGGAGAGATTTCCATGAAAATATTCAACACGCTGACAAGAGAAAAAGAAGAGTTTGTACCAATCGAACCGGGCAAGGTCAAGATGTATGCCTGTGGACCGACCGTATACAACTTTATCCACATCGGCAACGCCCGTCCCATCTGTGTTTTTGACACCCTGCGCCGCTATCTGGAGTTCCGTGGCTACGAGGTCACCTTTGTCCAGAACTTTACCGACATCGACGATAAAATCATCAAAAAGGCAAATGAGGAGGGTGTGAGCGCGAAGGAGATTGCAGAGCGCTATATCAACGAATACCTCACCGACACCAAGGGTTTGGGAATCCGCGAGGCGACCATCCATCCAAAGGCGACCGAAACCATCGACGAAATCAAACATATCGTCGAAACGCTCGAGGACACCGGTTTTGCTTATGAAGCGGGCGGCGACGTGCTGTTCCGCACCAGAAAATGCCCGGGCTACGGCAAGCTGTCCCACCAGCCGCTGGAGGAGCTGGAGAGCGGCGCACGCATCAGCGTCGGCGAGCACAAGGAAGACCCACTGGACTTTGTTCTGTGGAAGTCGGCAAAACCGGGAGAGCCAAGCTGGACTTCCCGCTGGGGAGAGGGCAGACCGGGATGGCACATCGAATGTACCGCCATGATTCACAAGCATCTGGGTCAGACCATCGACATCCACTGCGGCGGACAGGATTTGATTTTCCCACACCATGAAAATGAGATTGCACAGTCGGAGTGCTGCACCGGCAAGGAGTACGCACACTACTGGATGCACAACGGCTACATCAATGTAGACAACAAAAAGATGAGCAAGTCGCTGGGCAACTTCTTCACCGTGCGCGAGGTAGCGGAGAAGTACGGCTATGAGCCAATCAAATACATGATGCTTTCCGCACACTACCGCAGTCCAATCAACTACAACCTGACCATCATCGAGCAGTGCAAGTCGGCTTTGGAGCGTCTGTATAACTGCCGCGACAATCTGGATTTCTCTTTGCAGAATGCGCTGGCACAGAGCGAGGATGCCGCAGCGGATGAAGCCTTCAAAAAGCAGGTGGATGCAAGGGTCGAGCAGTTCATCCAGGCGATGGACGACGACCTGAACACCGCCGACGGTATTGCTGCCCTGTTTGATTTGGTGCGCGACATCAATACCTTCATTGCTTCTCCTAGGGCAAAGGAGCCGATGGAGTATGCCGCACAGCAGTTTGACCGTTTGGCAGATGTGCTGGGTCTGCTGTACAACCGCAAAAAGGAAAGCCTGGACGATGAAATCGAAGAGCTGATTGCACAGCGTCAGCAGGCAAGAAAAGAGAAAAACTTTGCACTGGCAGACAAGATTCGTGACGACCTGAAGGCACGCGGTATTGTGCTGCTGGATACCCCACAGGGCGTAAAATGGAAGATGGAGCAGTAAGGAAAGTTCCAGCCAACAGATAAAACGGGAGCCGTCTGATTTTCAGACGGCTCCCGTTTTTATAGTGACGAAAGTTTTTATCGTGCAGCACCAAGACCGAACAGCGCACCCGCCGCGGCAAACCACCCGAGATGGGTGAAGGTGTGCAGCAGCAGGGACATCGAAGAGGAAAGCCATCCGGTTATCAGGAAGAGACAGCCGAAGGCGTACATCAGCAGGAAGAAGATGGGAACGATCAGCAAAAGCATCCTGACAGGCGTTGGCATCGTTTTTAAGAAGAAATTGGTGAGGAAGGACACAGTTCCACCCACCACAGAAAAACTCAGCAGCTGCCGGCACAGCAGGTCGTACAGCAGGCTGTAGCCATTGATTTCATATGCCTGAGGTTGCAGCCAGAGTTGATAGACGATGAGATAGACAAGGCTGAGTGCAGCGGTAATCAGACAGAAGATGGAAAAAACGGGTGCTTTTCTACTCATAAAAATACCTCCTCAAAGCGATGGGAATCTTTACTCCCATTATAGCATAGCCGCAGCACATTCCGCAAGGGTTAGACAAGAAGAAAGGAGGTCGTAAGAAGGGAATCAGCGGTTGATTTTTCCCTTTCGGTTTCTTATAATAAAAAGATGAAAAGACGATGGTCGCAGGAAAGGAAGCGGGTGTGTGATGAAAAAACTGTATGTTTCGGATGTGGACGGGACGCTGTATCGAGGAAAAAGCGAAGGTTTGTCCGAGTCGGGCAGGGAGCTGTTTGTCCGGCTGATACAGGAGGGGGTCGGGCTGACGGTGGCTTCGGGACGAAACCTGTACGGCGTGTACGACCTTGCGGCAAGCTGCGGCATCACCCTGCCGGTCATCGCCTACAATGGCGCAGTGATCTATGATTTTGGCAAGGGGAAGGCAGAACGCACCTTCCCCATCCAGCCGGCAGATGCGCAGAGATTGTTCGAGCAGTTTGACCGTCAGAAGGTCCCCTATAAGACCTGTGTGTTCCGTCCGCAGGAGGAGCGCTGTGTGACCTACCTGCAAAACGGCTACCGCTCGCCCAACTGGAGTGAGCGCAAAAAGCGCATCGAGCAGGGCTGTGAGGATGCCGTTCATCCGCAGAATGGCTTGGTGTACGATGAGCCGTTTGTGGATGTGCCGCTGTCGCAGCTCTTGGAGGGAGAGTGCCTGTACATCGGCTCCAGCGGGGAACAGGCAGCCATCACCGCTATTTATGAGCAGGCAAGGCAGATGCCGGGTGTGAGCGCGGTGCTGCATTGCAGTCCCTATGATTCCCGCCGCTGGTTTGTGGACATCGGCTCCGACCGGGCAGGCAAGGGCAAGGCGGCAGTTGCTTTAAAGCAGATGCTGGGCGCACAGCATCTGGTGACCTTTGGCGACAACCACAACGACATTCCGATGCTGTTGGCAGCCGACCGCAGCTATGTGGTCCCGCAGGCGCCGCAGGAAGCCAGACAGGCAGCGACTGCCGTCCTGGAAGAGGATGCCGACTGCGTGCTGCAATTCATCTGGAACGAATATCAGGCGGACAAAACAAAATAAGGAAAAGCAAAGCGCCTCGACCCACCAAACGGTGGGTCGAGGCGCTTTATTGCGTTGCATAAAAGGCGGGGTCAGCGGAGCCGGTCCTCTTCTTCCTCTTTGTCCGCCTGTTCGTCCAGCTGCTTGACTCGGTTCAGATACAGCTTTCCGATGACGGCAAAGGAAACGCTGAGCAGTACAAGCATGGAAAGAAAACTTATCACAAAGGTGAGAATGGAGCTGAGCGGGTCGTGGTAGCGCAGCTGATTAGTCATTCCCAAGAAGATGCCCATTGCCAGACTGACCAGCAGGCTGATGGTGCGGTTGGTTTTGGCGCTGAAGGGTCTGGTGCGGTCCCAGATTCCGTTTTTGATGTAGGACAGCAGGAGATAGCCGGAGGAAATCAGCAGGACTGCCGATTCTCCCAGGGTGTTTTGTCCGTCTTTCCAGAGGATTTGTTGTGCCAAAATGACAACCAGCAATCCGGTCAGGGTGATGTATAAGGTTTTGTGTTCAATTTCCAAAAGGGTCTTTTGCTGCATTTCGTCCAAAATCACTTTATTCTTCATCTTCTTTTTCCTCCCAAAACAGATCGTCCAATCGGCAATCGAGTGCCCAGCAGATTTTTAAGCACAGCTTGATGGTGGGATTATATTCCCCTTTTTCGATGGCATTGATGGTTTGTCTGGAAACGCCGATTTGCTCCGCCAGTTCCTTTTGCGTCATATCCTTTCTGACGCGGGCAATCTTCAAATTGATATTTTTGCTCATCCGCTCGCCTCCCTCTGCTTTGTATTATAAAATAAAAGCGACAATAAGTCAAGTATATATTACTTTTCATCCATTATATTTTATTTTTGTTGCATTAGTTTCTTTTCTGGTGATACCCAATCAGGTGTGCTTTGGCAAAAAAAACTCCGACCGGCAAAATACCGGTCGGAGTTAGAAGTGCAGGATATATTTTATTTGACTGCGCGGGTAGCCACAAAACTCGGGACACCAAATTCGTGCAGCCTGCCTTCGCCGTTGGTGTCCTCGTACAGGTCGGTCAGGAGGAATCCGGCTTTGAGCTGACCGCCGAGCTGTTCCTCCAGCGTGTGAGAAAACTGGATGCCCCAGTCGTTTTTCATCGACACCTCGTACAGCTGCGGGTCCTTGAGCGGGTTAAAAGGCAGAGGATAGGTCAGGCAGCGCTCCTCCTCATCAAACAGGTAGTTGATGCCGGTGTCCAGCCCGCACAGCAGGATGCCGCCTTTTTTCAAAACACGGTAGCATTCCAGAAAGATTGGCTCCACCTTTTCCACATAGCAGTTGGATACCGGATGAAAGATGAGGTCGAAGCTCTCGTCTGCAAAGGGGAGCGGTTGGGTCATATCCCCCTGAATGATGTGAATAGAGTAGCCTTCCCGCTGGGCGACCATCCGGTCACTTTCGCACTGGCAGATGGAATAGTCCAGCAGGGTACACTGTGCGCCCAAAGCAGAAAAGATGGGCAGCTGCTGTCCGCCGCCGCTGGCAAGTCCCAGCAGCTGTTTACCCTGCAAATCTCCGAACCATTTCTTTGGGACCGTTTTGGTCGGCGTGAGGTAGACACCCCAGTTTCCGGCAAGGGCATCCAGATACTGCTGGTGGGAGATGGGCTGTCCCCACTGCCAGCCGGATTCGCACCAGGAGTCGATGATTTGAGAATTGAGCTTTTGATAATCTTTCATTTTTCCTCCTTGTGGACCTAGAATGATTCTGCGTCGTGCAGGATGATGTCGGGCAGCTGGCGCAGGGAGGAGATGGTAAAGCGAATGGGTAATCCCTCCGGCGGCTGCTGGTCGTGCAGATTGAGCCAGCAGGCATCCACACCGGCGCGTCTGGCACCTTCGATGTCCGATGAGAGGGAGTCGCCGACCATCAGCGCCCGCTGCCGGTCAAAGTCGGGGATGCGCGCAAAGACATAGTCAAAATATTCCTTCAGCGGTTTTTGATAGCCGCTTTCCTCCGATACAAAAACATCGGAAAAATAAGGCATCAGACCGCTGGCATCCAGACGGCGGCGCTGGGTAGCGGCGACACCGTTGGTCAGGATGTACAGCCGACAGCCTGCCTGAGCCAGCTGCTGGCAGCACTCCTGTGCATACGGCATGGTCTTGCTGCCGTAGCCGAGGTTAAACAGGTATTCCCGGTTAAAGCTCTCGCTGTCGATACCGGTGATGCCCAAAGTATCGAACAGCTGTGCAAAGCGGGTGGACAGCAGCTGCTTACGGGTGATGAGCTGCTGTTCAAACTGTCTCCACAGCCCGCTGTTGATTTGCTGATAAAGCTGGTCGATGGATGGGGTAAGGGTGAGCTGATGGTCCTCAAAGGTGCGGACCAGCGCCTGATGTTCGGCATCGGGAAAATCCATCAGCGTTTCGTCCGCATCCAAAAGGATGATGTCGTATTTCATGTCGAATCCTTCCTGTGTTGTGTTTATAAGATTTCAAATGCTTGGTTTGAAAGCAGAGATAAGCGTAAGAATGTAAGATGATACGGGTTCAATATAGCATGACCGACCTTGCACTGTCAAGGCGGGACAGTGCCCTTTTCCCCTTGGGGTGGACGTAAGAATGGCAGATGATTCATGTGACGAAATCCCCATCGTTTTTCGACCGGTATGCTAAAAGTTCCGTAGAGGGATGCCAACATATTGACAATACCAGTTTGGTTCAACAATGAGGGCGGGATTACCTTTTATTGGGATATGCTTTGTATCCGGCGAAACAAGCCAAAGCCATCCCCATCGGAATGACGGCGTAACCGGCGTTGGCTGCTCCATTGGAAGTAAAGACAAAGACAGCACCTGCAAAAGTTCCTATGATGAATATGATTGAAAGAAGCAGCAGAAGCTTTTTCATCTGCGCACACACCTTTATCAATTTGCATTTTTTAAATGATTTTATCTTGTGCCGTACAGCTTCATCTGCTGGGAAAGGCGGCATCCGTTCAAATGCCAAGGAAGAGCCTTAGAAAAACAGTTGACGGAAATGCTTTTTGCAAACTTCATACAGCTGAGCGGTACAGAAACAGGCAATAAAAAAGAAGATAAATACCAGCAGAAAACCGGTAATATCTTCAAAGAAAAAAGAAAAGGTATAGGGAAACCGAAGGTTTGCCAGCAACAAAATACCGGCAGCGGTAATGGCAGAGGCAAGGCGCAGGGAGCGGGACAGGTTTGCTTTTGTGGTATACATCCAGATGACCCCTTTCCTGTGAAAATAGCTTGGTTTAAGTCCATCATACACAGGAAAAGGGGAAAAATCAATCGCTGTTTTGGCTAAAGATATGGATGTAAAATTATACAGAAAACACATAAAGAATTCGGAAAATATCAGCAAAACTGGACTAAATTGCTAAATTGGGCGGCTCTTAACAGATGGAAAAGACTACGGCACTTTCTCCTTGCAGCACGCCGTCTTTATAGCCGCCCAGCAGCAGATGCACCTGTGCCGATGCAAATTCCGGCAGCAGGGTCAGCTCTCTGGGGTGGTAGGCGCGGTTGATAGCAACCAGCAGTTTCTGCTCATCCTGTGAGCGGACATAGGAGCACAGGTCGTGGTCGACCGCCAGCGGTGTGAAGGCAGCTTCGGTCAAAAAGGGCATCGACAGCCGCAGCTGACCCAGCCGGCAGAACCAGTCCACCAGCTCATGGTTTTCAAATCCCCACGGGTAGCAGCAGCGGTTGAAGGGGTCGGCGTATCCGCTCAGTCCAGCCTCGTCGCCGTAGTACAGGCAGGGCACGCCGGGCAGAAAATATTGCAGGGTGCTGGCAAGCTTGAGCAGCACCTGTCCGTGCCGGTAGGCATCCATCGGCAGGTAGTGGTGCGCTGCCTGCCAGGGGCGCTGTTTTCCTTCCATCGACTCCCCTGCCAGTACGGTGATGGCGCGCGGGGTGTCGTGGGTGGACAGCGAGTTCATCATCGAGTTCATGGCAGGCGGCGGATAATTTTCCACAATGGAAACCACGTCGTTTAAAAATTCGTCCGGGTTTCCGCTGAGGATATAATCCAGCACGCTGTTGCGGAACGGATAGTTCATCACCCCGTCCATCTGGCTGCCCAACAGGTAGCGGCGGCGGTTGCCGTAGCTGATTTTGTTGGAAGCGTCCTCCCACACCTCTCCGATGACGATTTTGTCCTCGCCAAAGGATTTCACCGTCTGGTACACCCGGTCAAGAAAGGCGTCGGGCAGCTCGTCGGCAACATCCAGCCGAAAGCCGGAAGCGCCCAGCCGCAGCCATTTGGCAAGGACGCCGGTCTTGGGGTCACAGATAAAGTCCATATACTGCGGGTTGTTTTCCCGCACATTGGGAAGGGTGAGAAATCCCCACCAGCTTTCATAGTTGTCGGGGTAGCGGCGGAAGGTGTACCACTCGCGGTAGGGACTGTTCGGGTCGCGGTAGGCGCCGCTGTGCTGCCCATAACGACCGTTGCGATTGAAGTAGACGCTGTCGCTGCCGGTATGGCTGAACACACCGTCAAGGATGACCGAGATGCCGTACTGTTTTGCCTTGGCACACAGCCGGGCAAAGTCCTCCTCGGTGCCCAGCAGCGGGTCGATGTGCAGGTAATCGGCGGTGTTGTACCGGTGGTTGGAGTGCGCTTCAAAGATGGGATTGAGGTACAGGCAGGTGACACCCAGCTGCGCCAGATAGTCCAGATGCTGGGTGATGCCCGCAAGGTCTCCGCAAAAATAATCGGAGTTTGTCACCTCGCCCTTTTCGTTGGGCAGATAGACCGGTAAGTTTCCCCAGTCGGTGCGAAGCGTGCGGTCGGCAGGGACATTTTGCTTGGGAGAGCCGGAGTTGCAAAAGCGGTCGGGAAAGATTTGGTAGATGATTCCGTTGCCCAGCGCGGCAGGACGCTTTTGAGAAGGATTGTAGACGGTCAGCTGCCAATAGCGGTCGGAATGAAGGTCAAGTTCCCCGCGCATCGCTTCGTTGGCATGGATGATGTGCAGGGTGCCGTCGGGTTCGGTGACCTGAAAGTAGTAAAAGTGCAGCTTTGGATGCTGCGGAGTATAGGTGAGGGTGTAGCGGTTAAAGCGCAGGTTGCTTTCACACAGCTCCATCGGGAAGAATCGATCATTTTCCCCGTCGCTGCACAGGACAAATTCCACCTTGGAGGGCAGCAGGTCCTTGGGCAGGCAGATGGAAAAACAAACGCTGGTGCCGGCAGCCACAGCGCCAAAGGGTTCTTTAAAGATGGGAAGCCGGCTGTCATAGATGCAAAAATCCATAGAATGATTCCTTTCCGTCAGGATGATGTTTGATAAAAGCTCCGGCGGGAACGGTCAGGTTTCCGCCGGAGCTGCAAAGACCGTATTAGTCTAAGTTCCAGATGTTGTGCGCATATTCCTGGATGGCGCGGTCCGCACAGAAATAGCCGGACTGGGCGATGTTGTTCAGCGACATCCTCTGCCATTTCATCGGGTCGTGCTGGTAGGTGGACAGCAATTTCTTCTTGGTCTGGTCATACGACTCAAAGTCGCGCAGCACCATGTAAGGGTCGTTGGTCTTCAGGGAGGTGGCAATCTGGTCAAAGCGGTCGCCGGCGATGTCCTTGCCAATCATGTCGATTGCCTGCTTGAGCACAGGGTCGCTCAGGTACAGCTCGCTGGGGTAGTAGCCGGATTTTTTCAGCTGCTGCACTTCCGGGGTGCGCATACCAAAGACAAAGATGTTGTCCTCGCCGACCGACTGACCGATTTCGACGTTGGCTCCGTCCCAGGTGCCCAGGGTGACCGCTCCGTTGAGCATCAGCTTCATGTTGCCGGTGCCGGAGGCTTCGGTGCCCGCAAGGGAAATCTGCTCGGAAACTTCGCTGGCAGGCATCAGCAGCTCGGACAGGGTGACGCGGTAATCCTCCAGATAGACCACCTTGAGGATGTCGCGGGTCTGCGGGTCGTTTTCAATCATCTTGCCCAGACTGCAAATAAACTTGATAATCTGCTTTGCCATATAGTAGCCGGGAGCCGCCTTGGCACCGAAGATGAAGGTGGTCGGCTGGATGTCGGCGTGCGGATTGGATTTGATTTCGTTGTACAGCGACAGGATGTGCAGCGCATTCAGATGCTGACGTTTGTACTCGTGCAGGCGTTTGACCTGTACATCGAACAGGGAGTTCGGGTCGATGACCTGACCGGTGTGTTCCTGGATGTACTCGGCAAAGCTGCGCTTGTTTTCCAGCTTGATTTTTGCCAGCTGCTCCAGCACCTGCTTGTCGTTCTGGTAAGGCAGCAGCTTTTTCAGCTGGGTCATATCGTGCATAAATCCGTCGCCAATCAGCTCGCGGATGTAGTTGTTCAGCTGTGGATTGGACTGATACAGCCATCTTCTGGAGGCGATGCCGTTGGTGACGTTCTGGAATTTGTTTGGCCAAATCTTATAGAAATCATGGAACAGCGATTCGCGCAGGATGTTGCTGTGCAGATTGGAGACACCGTTGACGCTGTGGGAGGCGACTACAGCCAGATTTGCCATGTGCAGCGAGTGACCGTTGATGATTGCCATGCGGGAAACGGTGTAGCCGTCCAGATGGAACTGCTCGGTCAGCTGGCGGCAGAAGCGGTTGTTGATTTCTACGATAATCTGATAGATGCGCGGCAGCAGGGTGCGGAACATATCCTCGTTCCAGCTTTCCAGCGCCTCGGGCATGACGGTGTGGTTGGTGTAGGCAAAGGTGTCGCTGACAATCTTCCATGCTTGATCCCACGGATAGCCGCACTCATCCAGCAGAATGCGCATCAGCTCCGGGATGGCAAGGGCAGGATGGGTGTCGTTGATGTGGATGGCGTTCTTTTCTGCAAAGTTTTCCAGCGTGCCGTACAGCTCCATGTGGCGGCGCACGATGTCCGAGATGGAGGCAGCAACCAAAAAGTACTGCTGGCGCAGACGCAGGTTTTTGCCTGCCGGATGGTTGTCGTTAGGATAGAGGATTTTACTGATTGCCTCGGCGGTGGAGTCCTGACCGAAGGCTTTGATGTAATCGCCGCGGTTGAAGGCATCCATGTCGATGGCAGAGCTTTGTGCGCTCCATACCCGCAGGACGCTGACGCCCTTGCCGTCGTAGCCGGAAATCATAATATCATAAGGAACTGCCTTAACAGTGGTATAGTCCTTGTGCAGGACATGGTGATACCCATAGTCCCAAAATTCTTCGATGTGTCCGCCAAAGTTGACATCGACTGCGTGCTCCGGGATGCGCTCCAGCCATACCTCGCCGCCGGGCAGCCATTCGTCCGGCAGCTCGGTCTGCCATCCGTCGATAATCTTCTGCTTGAAGATGCCGAATTCATACAGAATCGAGTAGCCCATGGCAGGGTAGCCGCAGGTTGCCAGCGCATCCATGAAGCAGGCAGCCAGTCTGCCCAGACCGCCGTTGCCCAGACCGGCATCCGGCTCCAGCTCAAACAGGTTTTCCATCCGAACGTCCATCTCTTTGAGCGCCTGAGAAAATTCACCGGCAAGATTGAGGTTGTAGATGCCGTTTTTCAGTGACCGTCCCAGCAGGAACTCCATGCACATATAGTAGGTCTGCTTGCGTCCCTTGGCTTTTGCATCCGCCATAAAGTATCGGCGTTTTTCTTTGAGGATGCTGCGCACCACCATGGCACAGGCTTTATAGTAGATTTCGTCCGATGCGGTGTCGGGGGTAAGACCCAACGATTTGATTTGGGCGACCAGCATGGATTTAATCTGCTGGGTTGTCAGCTTTTTATTCGCAGAAGCGATGGAAGTTTGAATTTCCTTTAAGGCAAGATTGTTTTCACTAAGCATATAAACCGCCGTTTCTCCGCACAGTTTGGGAATCATTGGGTAGAAAGCAGCAGCCGCTCCGGTGCGGAAGGAGGGGCTGTGCTGAGGATTCTTTTGGGAAAAAGAGAGGCTGATTATGGCAACCTCACACGATAAATTATAGTATATTGAACGTTTGAAAACAAGGGTTATTGCGGGGAGAAGAGAGGATTTCTGTAAGGATGGACACAATTCCAGAGGGATAACAGCAAAGCTTCCAAATTTTTTAGACACAGTTTATCTTCCGGTGATAAAAAATAAAGGAAATCCGAGCATTTTCTGTCCTGTAAAAACTGTCTTTACCCTTTACTTTCTACCTTCCAATCATATATAATAAAACAAAGAGAAAAATCCCGACCCGCCCGGCGGGCAAAATCATGGGAGCATAGAAAGGATGGTCTGCATGGCTGCACAAAATAAAGTCAGGGTGGAGATCTGCGGTTCAAGGTATGTGGTATCCTCCAACGAGCCGGTGGAGTATGTCAAAAGGCTGGCAAACGCCATCGAAAGTAAGGTAAAACATTTTATGGATTCCAGTCCAAACGTCACGCTCAACGATGCCTATTTCCTGGCGCTGCTCAACTATGCGGACCTGTATGAAAAAAGCGAGCAGAATGCCGACCACATTCGCAGCCAGTTGACCGAGTACCTGGAGGACTCCACCAGAGCCAAGCTGGAGATTGACGAGTACAAACGCGAAAATGAAAAACTGAGAAAGGAAATCGACATTCTGCGCCAGAATATCGGCAGAGAGCCGTGAAGGACTCCGCTGACACAAGCAGAATTCTCCACGATGGACAAGCTGCTGTTCCAGCCGGAGGAAGAGGTCAGCAACGATTATGGCGAAGATGAATATGAATATGACGGGCAGATGTGATACAGTAGAGCAACTGCCCAAGAAGGGACGAAAACAGATGGAATACCGGTTTCGCCGCGCACAGAATGCGGATGTGGATCAGATGATGGAGATTATTCGAGACAGAATCAAATGGATGGACAAGCAGGGACTGCACCAGTGGAACAAAACCGATTATATGCAGCAATACCCACGGGAATATTTCCTGGAGGGGATTGAAAAGGGTTTGTTTTATATTGCACTGGACGAGCAGGACCGGGTGGCAGGGCTGATGGCGCTGCTGACCGAGGACCCGCGCTGGGCAGAGGATGAACCAAAGGACTGCTACTATGTGCATCATCTGGCAGCAAGGTCGGACGCCAAGGGCGCCGGCAGAGCGCTGCTGGAATTTTGCCGCCAGCTTTCGGTGCAGGAGGGCAAGCAGAGTATCCGCCTGGATTGCCAGCTGGGCAACGACCGCCTGAACGCTTTTTATGAGAGTCTGGGGTATCTGTACACCGGACCGATGGTCGAGGGAAGCTACGAGGGCATCAAACGGGAAAAAACACTCAAATAGGTTGAAGAAAACAGGGAGGGAGATACCTCCCTGTTTTCGGCTGGAGCAAACGGTTGCAAGGACAAAGGAGAAGACGATGAAGAAGATAGAGCTGCTGGCGCCGGCAGGCAATCTGGAAAGCCTGCTGGCAGCGGTACACAGCGGAGCGGATGCGGTCTATTTTGGCTATGGGAAGCTAAACGCCCGTCGCAACGCAAAAAATTTTGACGAGGACTCGCTGCGGGAGGCTTCCCGCATCTGTAAAGAGCGCGGCGTCAAGATGCACATGACGGTCAACACGATGGTGTACGACCGGGAGTATGAGCAGGTGATGCGCACTCTGGAGATTGCCTGCCGCTACGGCATCGACGCGCTGATTGTGCAGGATTTGGGAGTGGCTGCGCTGGTGCGCAAGGCAGCGCCCGAGATGCCGATGCACGCTTCCACCCAGCTGACGGTCCACAATCTGTCAGGCGCACTGGAGGCAAAGCAGCTGGGATTTTCCCGCGTGGTGCTTGCCCGCGAGATGAGCCGGTCGGAGATTGCTGCGATTGCCTCGCAGGCGCAGATTGAAACCGAAGTGTTTGTACACGGTGCGCTGTGTATGTGTGTGTCCGGTCAGTGTTATATGAGCTCGGTGATTGGGGAGCGCAGCGGCAACCGCGGACTGTGCGCACAGCCCTGCCGCCTGCCGTTTTCCAGCGGTCGCAAGGGCGACAGCGGCTATGCCCTTTCGCTCAAGGACCTCAGCCTTGCCCATCGGGTGCAGGAGCTGGTGCAGCTGGGGGTAGATTCCTTTAAAATCGAGGGCAGGATGAAGCGCCCGGAATATGTTGCGGCGGCAGTCAGCCAGTTTAAGCAGGCGCTGGAAGGGCAGCAGGCAGATATGGATTTGATGGCGGCAGTCTTTTCCCGCAGCGGCTTTACTCAGGGGTATTTTGACGGCAAGCTGGGACAGGAGATGTTCGGCACCCGACAGAAGGAGGATGTGCTGGCAGGACAAAAGGTGCTCAAAAGCTTAAACGACCTGGCTTCCAAAGATGTGCCGCGGGTCGGGGTGGACTTTGTTTTTTCGATGTGCAAAGACCAGCCGGTCACCCTGTGTGCGCAGGATCAAGAGGGACATCAGGTGCAGGTGAGCGGTCCGCTGCCGCAGGAGGCACTCAAAGCGCCCACCACCGAGGAGCTGGTCCGCCGCAGTCTGGAAAAGATGGGCGGGACCTTTTATATGCTGGATAGACTGCGCTGTCAGCTGGACGATGGGCTGATTTGCCCGGCTTCCCAGCTGAATGCCCTGCGGCGGCAGGCTTTGGAGCAGCTGACCGAGCAGCGCGGAGAGATCGTTGCAAAACCATTTTATAGATTAGAGCCGCAAAAGGTGCAGAAGCATCAGCCAAAACGCCAGCCGGACGGCAGCCTGCCGCTGCGGGCGTATCTGCGCCAGCTGTCCCAGCTGACCGAGGAACTGGTCGAAAGCTGCGAGCTGCTGATTCTTCCGCTGGCAGAGCTGCTGCGGGGAGCGAACCGCCTGGACAAAAAGGTGCTTGAGAAAATCGCAGTGTCCCTGCCGCGGGTGGTGTTTGGCGACGACCTTTTGCAGCTTGTGCCAAAGCTGGAGGAATGTCTGCGGCTGGGTGTGCGCCATCTGTCCACCGGCAATCTGGGCGGCGTGCGCTTAGGGAGAGAGCTGGGCTTTATCGTTCACGGAGAGTTTGGGCTGAATATTGCCAACGCCGGCTGCCTGCAAGCGTATGAACAGCTGGGACTGCGCGACTGCCTGCTTTCCTTTGAGCTGTCGATGGCAAGGGCAAAGGGAATCGGCGGAAATCTGCCGCGTGGACTGCTGGTCTATGGCAAGCTGCCGCTGATGATTACCAGAAACTGCCCGATTCGTCTGGGCGGCTGCAAGGACTGCAAGGGCGTGGGAACGCTGACCGACCGAAAGAAGGAGACCTTCGAGGTGCGGTGTACCGAGCGCGCCTATTCGGAAATCTTTAACGCAAAGCCGGTCTATCTGGCGGACCGGATGGAGGAACTGAACAGCTTTGATTACGGGCTTTTGTATTTTACCGGCGAGGGACCTAAACAGGTGGACCGCATCTTAAAGCAGTACACCCAGCTGCACCAGCCGATGCAGGAGATTACCCGCGGACTGTATTACCGGAATGTAAAATAGGAGAGAAACGATGAGTATACTGAAGATCAAACGCCTGCACCCGCAGGTACAACTGCCGGCAAGGGCGACCGACGGCAGTGCAGGACACGACCTGTACGCCTGCATCGAACAACCGACAGAAATTTTGCCGGGACAGACGGTTAAGGTCCCGACCGGACTTGCTATCCAGCTGGAGAGTAGGAAGTATGTGGCGCTGATATTTGCACGCAGCTCGATGGGGACCAAATACGGTGTGATTCCAGCCAATGCGGTCGGAGTCATCGACTCGGACTACCGGGGAGAGGTCTGTGTCTGTCTGCACAATCATTCGGACAAGCCGTATGTGGTGCAGCCGCAGGACCGAATCGCACAGCTGCTGGTGATGCCGGTGGAGCTGCCGGACATCGAGGAAGTCGATGAGCTGGAGGAAACCGGACGCGGTCAGGGCGGCTTTGGCTCGACCGGAAAGTAAACCTGCAAGCAGGCAGGAGGAAAGGAAGAAAGAGGATGAAACTGGTGCTGGCATCCCAGTCCCCGCGCAGACGGGAGCTGTTGGAGTGGATACAAAAGGATTTTATCGTGCAGGCAAGCAGTGCAGAAGAGGTGATCCCGCCGGGAGCAACACCGTATGAAGCGGTGGAGCTGCTGGCAAGGGTGAAGGCGCAGGCGGTAGCAAAGGATTACCCCGACTGTGTGGTCATCGGAGCGGACACAGTGGTGGCACTGGACGGGCAGATCATGGGAAAACCGAAGGACCGCGCAGATTGCGTTCGTATGCTGTCGGCTCTGTCGGGACGGGAGCATGAGGTATATACCGGTGTGGCTCTTGTAGTGAACGGGCAGACTGAATCGTTTTATGAAAGGACGGCAGTGCGTTTTCTGCCGTTGACCGAAGAGGAAATCAACTGGTATGCAGACCTCGACGAGCCGTATGACAAGGCGGGAGCCTACGGCATCCAGGGTTACGGCAGTCTGCTGGTGGAGGGCATCTGCGGGGACTACTTCAATGTGATGGGTCTTCCGGTTTCTGCGCTCAACCGCCGGCTCAAAGCTTGGGGATTTTAGACAGAGAAATGCGGTTGTACGCAGGGTGTTTGGTTAAAATCTGTAATTTTTTGCCGCTTTCAAAAAATTCAAAAATTCCTGTTGAGATTGCGCCTTTTTCGGGTTATAATATATAGGATAATGTAGTTTGTCCGCCTTTTGGCGGGAAAAATGCTTTGTTTTTGCAATCAATTTTCAGATAAATTTGATGTGAAATAGATAGACGATCGTGCAGGGCAGCGGGGGAGCGCCCTGAAATTGCGCGGATCGGCGCAGCTGTTTAAAATTTTGGCAGGAGGAAAAAAGGTTATGTTTGGAAAAGACATCGGCATTGATTTGGGTACAGCCAATACACTGGTATTCATGAAAGGAAAAGGAATCATCATGCGAGAGCCGTCGGTGGTCGCAGTGGATACCAGAAATTATACCGTCAAATATGTGGGTCAGGAAGCAAAGGATGTTATCGGCAGAACACCGGGTTCCATCGTAGCGGTTCGTCCGCTCAAGGACGGCGTTATTGCGGACTTTGACATCACCGCAAGCATGTTGCAGATTTTTATTAAGAAAGCCTGCAACAATTCCATCTTTGCCCGCCCGCGTGTGGTCATCTGTATCCCATCCGGTGTTACTGCCGTTGAGCGCCGCGCGGTAAAAGAAGCTTCGCTGAAGGCAGGCGCACGCCATGTAGCCATCATTGAAGAGCCGATGGCAGCTGCTATCGGTGCAGGACTGCCGGTTGCCGAAGCGACTGGAAGCATGGTCGTCGACATCGGCGGCGGCACCAGCGAGGTAGCAGTCATCTCCTTGGGCGGCATCGTTGCCTCCCGTTCGGTCCGAGTCGGCGGCGATGAGTTTGACTCGGCAATCATCCAGTATGTCAAGAAAAAATATAACCTGCTCATCGGTGACCGCACCGCAGAAAATATCAAGATTCAGATTGGCTCGGCATATCCTTATGAGGATGAACAGCCGATGGAGATCAAAGGACGCAACCTGGTGGACGGTCTGCCAAAGAACATGATGCTGCACCCGGAAGAGGTTCGCGAAGCGCTGGCAGATTCGATCATGTCGGTGCTGGATGCCATCCGCACCACCCTCGAAAGAACACCGCCGGAGCTGTCTGCGGACATCATCGACCACGGTATTACATTGACCGGCGGCGGAGCTATGCTGCGCGGACTGGACCAGCTGATTTCCAAGGAGACCGGTATGCCGGTGCAGGTGGCAGAAAACCCGCTGGATTGTGTGGCTGCAGGAACCGGAAAGCTGCTGGAAAACCTCAACAGCATGAAGGAACTGCTGTCCGACGACGATTCCAAATATTAAACGTTTTGCAAATAAGGCTGCCGGCCCGGCCGGTGGCCTTCTCTTTTATAAAAACGCAGCTGCACAGGGCAACGAGGCGGCGGATGCAACGGCTTTGTGCAGGCGGAAGGGAGTGCTGACCGAAAGTGAAGGAGTTTTTTCACAGCTGGGTCTTCAAGGTGCTGCTGGCGCTGTGTATTGTGATGTTTGCCTTTCTGCTTCGGGCGACCATGACGATGGGAGCTTCCACTGTGGTGGAGCAGATTGTCGGGACCATCACTGCGCCGGTGCAGTCGCTGACCTCCGGCTTGAGCGGTTCGATCACCGGTTTTCTGGACCGGTTTCTCCGGGCAAGCGAGATTTCCCAGGAGAACGAGCAGCTTCGGGAGGAGAACAGAAAGCTCATCGAGCAGATGGTGGACTATGAAAACTATAAACATGAAAACGAAAGTCTGAAGGAGCAGCTGGGCATCCAGGAGGAAAACCCGCAGTGGGAAACGATGACCGCTTCGGTCATCGGAAGGGACCCGTCCGACCAGTTTTACTCCTTCACCATTGACAAGGGCACGCTGGACGGCGTATCCTACCAGGACCCGGTCATCACAGCGGATGGGCTGGTCGGCATCGTTTCCGAGGTGGGACCGGTGTTTGCCAAGGTGACCACCATCCTCGATGTCCGGCTGAACGTTGCTTGTCAGGATGTGCGCACCCAGGACGTTGCCACCATTTCGGGCGATATTGAGATGGCGCAGCAGGGCAGGTGCAAGATGTCGCTGATTCCGCGCGAAAGCGGGATTGCCAAGGGCGACATCATCCAGACCGCAGGGACCTCGGGACTGTACCCGCAGGGGATCGTTGTCGGCAGAGTCAGCGACGTTGGCTTCGAGCCGCAGGGCACGATGATGTATGCGGTGGTCGAGCCTGCAAACGACATCAAGAGCATCAAGGATGTTGTCATCATCACCTCCTTTAAAGGGCAGGGAAGCAGCCTGTCCGGCTTTGAACAGGATGTGCAGAAGCAGCAGGAAGAATAGCCGGCAGACGGCAAAGGGAGGTGCAATGAGATGAACAGGCGTTCAAAAATACAACTGGTCAAATATCTTTTGTACAGTTTGCTGATGATTATACTGTATGTATTGCAAAATGACCCGAATTTTATCTTGAGCAGCGGGACCGGACCGGTGCTGGTGCTGCCCTTTGCTGTTGCCGTCGCGATGTTTGACGGGCAGCTTGCCGGAGGACTGTTTGGGCTGTTTGCAGGGATTTTGTGCGACACCTCGTCGAGTGTCCTGTTTGGATTCAGCTCGATTTTATATCTGGTCATCTGTACGGCGGTGGGACTGCTGGTGCTTTACTTCATGCAGCCTTCGCTGATTAACAGCCTGATTTTTACCGGCAGCGGGTTTGCAGTCCGGCTGCTGCTGGAATACTTTTTTTACTATGCAATGTGGGGGTATGAGAACAGCTCCCAGATTTTGCTGCGGCATATGTTCCCCAATCTGCTGTGTACCCTGCTGGTCACCCCACTGATTTTTCTGGCGGTACGGCGGATGCACCGCTTTTTTGAGGAGAAATTGGAGTAGAAGCAGAAAGGAGGCTATGCCATGGAAGAAAAGCAGAAGCACAAGGGCAGGGTTTTTCTGCTGGTCGGTGTCATCATCGCGGTGTTTGTCGTTTTTGCGCTGCGGCTGATGAAATATCAGATTGTGGATGCAGAAAAATACCGGGAGATGGCACAGGGAAACTACACGAGTACCCAGAGCATCGACGCGGCGCGCGGAGAGATGCTCGACCGATACGGTCGTCCGCTTGCCGTCAATCAGGTCAGCTATGACGTGATGATCAACGAGGCGTATCTGCCCAATAAAATGAGAAATACGGTCATCGAGCGCATCATCCTGCTGATGGAAAGCGAAGGACAAAGCTGGATTGACACCCTTCCCATCAGCACCACCGAGCCATTTGCCTTTTTGACCGAAACCGAATCGCAGAAACGGCAGCTGGAGCAGATTAAGACCAACAATAAAATCAATCTGGATGCGGATGTGCAGACGACGCTGGACAACCTGTTCAAAAAATATAAGCTCATCCACTACACCTGCAAGGAATGCGGTTACCGCTATGAGGGAGAGCTGTCGGAAGAAAAGGAAAATTATGTCTGCCCGGAGTGCGGAGCCTCCAGGGAGCAGTTTGAAGCCTACGACCGGCTGATGGCAAGAAAGATTGCGGGTGTGCGCTATCAGATGGAGGTCTACGGCTCGAGCACCAGCACACCGTACACCTTTTCCAAGGACATTCCCATCGACGTGGTGGTGACCATCAAGGAATACAGCCAGCAGATGCCCGGCATTGAGATCAAAGAAACTACCAGCCGCCGCTATGTGGACGGCTCGTTGGCGCCGCACGCCATCGGAGTGGTCGGCTCCATCACCCAGGAGGAGTACACGGCAAACAACCAGGCGATTTTGGAAAGAATCAAAGAGCAGCATCCCGACTGGAGCGAGGAGCAGATCGACCAGGCGTATCAGGAGCAGAAGTACGGATACAGCGACATCATCGGAAAAAGCGGTCTGGAATATGCGATGGAGGACCAGCTGCGCGGAGAGCGCGGAGAAAAACGCATCACCACCGACGCCAGCGGAAATGTTCTCACCACCGAAATCATCAAGCAGGCAAAGCCCGGCAACACCATCGTCACCACCTTGGACAAGGATTTGCAGCGGGCAGCGCTGGAAGGGTGCGAGGAGTTTTTAAAGATGGCAAAGGCGACCTATTCCCCCGAACAGGGCGGAAGCGCCGACCGCATCTCGGTGGTGGCACAGGACGTCAAGAGCGGAGAGATTCTGGCAATGGTCAACTATCCGACTTATGACCTGTCCGATTACTACACCAAATATTCCGAGTTAAGCTCCGACCCGCTGCGCCCGCTGATGAACTACTGCACGCAGGGCATCTATATGCCGGGTTCCATCTACAAGCCGGTGGTTGCCATCGGCGGTATGGCGACCGGTGTCATCGACGGCGAAACGCTCATCGACTGTAAGCAGGTCTATCAGACCGGCACCAGCTATAATCCGCGCTGTCTGGGATTGCACGGACCCATCAATGTGCAGTACGCACTGATGGTTTCCTGCAACTATTTTTTCTATGAATCAGGCACCCGACAGGGCATCGATAACATCGTCAAATATTCCAATCAGCTGGGATTGGGGACCAAGACGGGAATCGAGCTGTCGGAGGCGACCGGTCATGTTTCCTCGCCGGAGTACTATGAGTCGGTCAGACAGGGACAGGTGGATGATACCTGGACCTACGGTAACGTCCTCCAGTCCGCAATCGGTCAGTTGGACAACGCCTTCACGCCGCTTCAGATGGCAAACTACGCCGCCACTTTGGCAAACGACGGCAAACGGATGCGCTCCCATCTGGTCAAGTCCATCGAATCCTACAATCTGGAGGAAACCGTTTCCACCACCGAGCCGGAGATGCTCAACCAGGTGGAGGCAGATCAGGATGCCTTCGAACAGGTGCGTCAGGGAATGCTGCGTGCCTCTCGTGATACCACACGCGGTACGGCAAGGTACTACTTTGGCGATTATCCAATCGACGTTGCCTCCAAGACCGGTACACCGCAGGCGACCGGCAGCGACGACAACGCGACCTTCATCGCCTATGCTCCAGCCAACGACCCGGAGATCGCAGTCGCGGTCGTAGTGGAAAAGGGTTACAGCGGTCAGCGCGGCGCACCGGTGGCAAAGGCAATCTTTGACGAGTATTTTGGACTCAACGACCAGCAGACCGAGCAGCAGAGCAGCGACGGACAGCTGATCCCATAAAAATTTCACGCAGGTGAAATCGCTGTTCCCTTTTGCGGACGAAATGTAGAAATCAAGAGGACGGAGGAAGTTACCTCCGTCCTCTTTGTGTAAAACGGCTTTCAACAGGTGAATATCCCGTGCTTAAAACGTGAATAAAAATGGTAAAAAAGAAGGATAACGGTGATAGCGTACAAAAAAGAAGATTTTCTTGATTGAAATAGACAAAAATCAGAGAAAAATAGTTTACAAAACAGAGCAATAATGATAGACTATAAATGGTAATAAGGAAAATGAAAAGCTTTAGAAGAAATGTGCAAAAAAGGGTTTGCATATTTTTAAGCAAAAAGTGGGAAAAACAGGTATCAACCGAACGGGCAGTTTCTCCTGGTGCAAGGTCTGCGACAGAACGGAGAGAGGCTTGCAAGGCGCATCTGAAGGAAAAATCTTCAGGATATTTTGATATTGTTTACAGAAAGGAATGAAAACAGATGAATATTGGTTTGATTGCTCACGATTCCAAAAAAGAGCTGATGGTACAGTTTTGCATTGCATACTGTGGTGTGCTCAGCCGCCACAATGTATGTGCAACGGGAACGACCGGAAAGCTTGTAGCAGAGGCAACCGGATTGGACATCCTGCGGTTCCTCAGCGGTTCACAGGGTGGAGATCAGCAGATTGCGGCAAGGATCGCCTGCAACGAACTGGATCTTCTGCTGATGTTCCGCGATCCAATCACAGTAAAACCAAATGAACTCAATGAGGCAAACATCCTCCGCCTGTGCGATGTCCACAATGTACCGGTGGCAACCAACATTGCAACGGCAGAGGCATTGATTCATGCTCTGGAACGCGGAGACCTTGACTGGAGAAATATCGGCAATCCGAATGTATAAAGGCGGGAAAACCAAAAGAAAATCGTACGGGATTTACAAAATTAGAATGCCAGAAGTAGATACAGACGGCATTCTTTTTGGTTTGCTCTGCAAAGGTTTTTATGGGTTGTTTGAAAGCGGGAAAACTTTCAAAAGAGGTCTTGACCTTAACAGCAGGATGATGTATGATAGGTGTATTCCATTTGGGATACACCTTTAAAATCATACCGAATAAAAGCGTTTGATGCATGGAGGAGTAGCAAAACATCGACCGACCAGAGAGGGTCCTCACCGGCTGAAAGGGACCCGGGAACCGGATTTTGTGAAGACACCTGCTTAGCTGGAACGAGAAAAATCGCTCCCGTAGTTTCCGCGTTAAGGAAAAACAACAAGGAGCGTGCTGTAAAACAGAGCGCTTGAATCAGGGTGGCACCACGAAAAGCAGAAAGCTTTCCGTCCCTTGCAGCTGACCGATGGCTGTGAGGGAGGGAAAGCTTTTTTTATTGGATTGGCAAGGAGGGGAGCAGAGATGACTTTTTTGGAGCCTTGCAAAAAGGGCGAATATTTTGGCACCGGACAGTTTCATCTGCGGCTGCTCAAAACCATTCCGGCACAGCCGCAAAAGAAATATCTGCCGGCATATCTCTTTGAGATGGTGGCAAACGGTCAGCCGGTAGGACGCTGCACGCTGCGGGTCGGATATAACGACCTGGTCGAGTATGCGGGAAATATCGGCTATGAGGTGGAGGAGGAGCATCGGGGACATCACTATGCTCTGAGTGGCTGCCGGCTGCTGCTGCGGCTGGCAAGACGTCACCGGATGGAAGAGGTGTTGATTACCTGTCGAGAGGACAACTTTGCCTCCAGAAGGACCTGCGAACAGCTGGGAGCAACGCCGGCAGGCAGGGTGGATGTACCGGTAAACCATGAGATGTACCGCGCAGATTCGGACGCGCCGCTGCTGCAATACCGCTATCGATTAGGGCTGGAGCTTCGACCAATCACCGAGCAGGAGCTGGTCGAGGTAGGAAAGCTGTACGAGTGTGTGACAGCCGACCAGCTGGCGGGAGAAAACTATTCCGGCTGGGACACCGAATATCCAAAGGAGTGGACTGCACGCGAGCTGTTTGCACAGGGCGGGCTGTATGGTTTGTTCGAGCAGCAGACCGGACAGCTGGTGGCATCGGCAGCGTATGACAACTGCTTTGACAGCTGCTATCAGCAGGTCAGCTGGAGCCGAACGCTCGAGCAGGATAAGCTTTTGTGTGTCCACACGCTGGCAGTCCATCCCGATTGGCAGGGCTTGGGACTGGGCAGGCGTTTGATGCACTTTGCCCAGCAGCAGGCGCAGCAAAATGGGATGGAAGGGGTCCGCATCGACACCGGGGTGGGCAACCTTCCGGGACTCCATCTCTATCATCAGCTGGGATTTGCCGATGTGCAGACCTTGCAGCAGGATGTCCACTATGAGGGCGACCGGACAGAGTACCAGTTTTTGGAGTGGTACTGCCGGTAGAGTCAATTTTTGTCAGAACAAGCATCATACAACATCAAGCAGAAAGGAAGAAACAAGTATGGCAGAAACGATGAACGGTCTGAAAAGGACCAGCTACTGCGGAAAACTTTCCAAGGCAAATGTGGGCAACAGCGAAGTTGTCTGCGGATGGGTACAAAAACAGAGGGATAAAGGGCATCTGATCTTTATCGACCTGCGCGACCGCACCGGTGTGGTACAGCTGGTGTTCGACGACGATACCAACCGAGAGGTGTTTGAAAAGGCAGCTTCGGTCCATGCAGAGTATGTGCTGATTGCAAAAGGTCTGGTCCGCCAGAGAGAAGCGGTCAACACCGAAATCTCCACCGGCGAAATCGAAATTCACGTCGAAGAGCTGCGCATACTTTCCAAAGCACAGACTCCTCCGTTTGAAATCACCGACAAGAGCAAGGTCAAAGAGGAACTTCGCTTAAAATACCGCTATCTGGATTTGCGCAGAAAGACCTTACAGGAAAAGATGATTCTGCGCCATCAGGTTGCAAAGGTCACCCGCGACTACTTCTATGAGAACGATTTTCTGGAAATCGAAACTCCAATGCTGATTAAGTCCACACCGGAAGGTGCAAGGGACTATCTGGTGCCATCCAGAATCCATCACGGTAACTTCTACGCGCTGCCACAGTCGCCGCAGATTTACAAGCAGCTGCTGATGCTGTCCGGCTTTGACCGATACATCCAGCTTGCCCGCTGCTTCCGCGACGAGGACCTGCGTGCCGACCGTCAGCCGGAGTTCACCCAGGTGGATTTGGAGATGTCCTTTGTGACCCAGGAGGACATCATGGATATGCTGGAAGGCTACATCCAGCGGCTGTACCGCGAGATTAAAGGTATTGAGATTGACAAGATGCCGCGCCTGACCTACCGTGAGGCGATGGAGCGCTACGGCTCGGACAAGCCGGATACCCGCTTTGAGATGGAAATTGTCAATTTGAGTGAGCAGGTCAAGGGAACCTCCTTCCCTGTTTTTGCTGATGCGCTGGCAAACGGCGGTTCGGTCCGCTGCATCGTTGCAAAGGATGCAGCCGCTGCCCTGACCAGAAAAGCCATCGACAAGCTGACCGAGCAGGCAAAGGGAATCGGTGCAAAGGGTCTGGCGTACATCCGCTGGGCAGATGAAAAGCCGAACTGCTCCTTTGCAAAATTTATGAGCGAGCAGGAGTTGGAGGGACTGCTGAGCTTCCTGGGCTGCCAGCAGGGCGACGTTGTTCTGATTGTGGCAGATAAAGACCGCGTGGTTCTGCCGGTCCTCGGTCAGCTGCGTCTGACACTGGGCAAACAGCTGGGACTGATCCCGGAAGGCAAGTACAACTTCCTGTGGATTACCGAATTCCCGTTCTTTGAGTGGGATGAGGAAAGCCAGAGCTGGCTGGCAATGCACCACCCATTCACCATGCCTCTCGAGGAGTGCCTGCCATACATCGACAGCGACCCGGGTTCGGTTCGCGCGCAGGCGTACGACATGGTAGTCAACGGCGTCGAGCTGCTCAGCGGCTCCATCCGTATCACCGATTACGAACTGCAGCAGAAGATGTTTGAAGCACTGGGTCTGACCGAGGAAGAGATCGAGGCAAAATTCGGCTTCCTGGTAGATGCCTACAAGTACGGCGCACCGCCGCACGGAGGCGCTGCTTTGGGTCTGGACCGCATCGTGATGACCATGTGCGGCTGCGATAACCTGCGCGACGTGGTTGCTTTCCCGAAGGTACAGAACGCCAGCGAGTTGATGAGCCAGTGCCCGTCCCCGGTGGACAAAAAGAGCCTGGATGAGCTTGCCATCGCTGTGACCGAATTTGAAAAGGACGAATAATCCAAAACAAAAATCCCGCTGTGTTTTTTAACACAGCGGGATTTTTTATGCGGAAAATTTTGGTTAGTAGGTCAGCACCTCGGCGCCGTCCTCGGTGACAGCAACGGTGATCTCCCACTGGGAGGAGAGCTTGCCGTCGCTGGTAATGACAATCCAGTCCTGACCGACAGCGGTATCGGCGTGGGAGTCCAGCTTGACGTGGTAGCTGCCCTGGTTGATCATCGGCTCGATGGTGAACACCATGCCGGGCACCAGCAGCATATCGGTGCCTCTTCTGCCGACATAGCCGACCCACGGGTCTTCATGGAAGGCAAGCCCTACCCCGTGACCGCCGATTTCGCGGACGACGGTGTAGCCATTTTTATGGGCGTGGTCGGAAACTGCCTGTGCAATGTCGCCCAAAAATCCCCAGGGTTTGACTTCTTTGAGTCCCAGCTCTACACATTCTTTGGAAACCTGTACCAGCTGTTTTGCTTCCTCGGATACCTCGCCGATGCAGAACATACGGGAGGAGTCGGAGAAGTAGCCGTTGCAGATGGTGGACACATCGACGTTGATGATGTCGCCGCTGCGCAGCACCACCTTTTCCGAAGGGATGCCGTGGCAGACCTGATTGTTGACCGAGGTGCAGACGCTCTTGGGGAAGCCTTCGTAGTTGAGCGGAGCCGGGATGCCGCCCAGACGGGTGGTTTCTTCATAGACGATTTTGTCAATCTCCTCGGTGGTCATCCCTTCATGGATTTTCTGCGCCACCAAATCCAGCACCGCGATGTTGATGCGGCTGCTCTGGCGGATGCCTTCAATCTGCTCGGGTGTTTTGATCATCTGGCGGGTGGGAACGGTGTGACCCTCGCGGCGGAAGCGGTCGATCTGTTCATCCATCTCCATGTGGCAATGTTTATATTTTTTCTGGCTGCCGCACCAGCATGGGTCATTGCGGCCCAGTTTCTTTTCGGACATAATAGATTCCTCCTAGATTAAAATTCTTCCTTCAGGATTGAATACAGGCAGTCGTCGTAGATGATTCCTCCATACCCCAGTACAGCGTGCCGCAGGCAGCCTTCCAGTCGGAACCCCAGCTTGACAAGCAGCGTGCGGGAGGCGGTGTTCGGGGAAAAGCATCGTGCGCAGAGCAGTTGTGCGCCCTGAGAAAACAGCTGCGGGATGAGAGCAGCAAGTGCCTCGCTCATATAGCCCTGCCGGCACCATGACTCGCCCAGATAGTAGGAAAGGCAGAGCGAACCGGTCTGATAGCGCATCCGGTCGGGGGAGAAAAAGACAGCTCCGATGACAAGTCCGCTGTCCTTGCAGGACAGAACCAGCATCGAATCGTGCAGCTGCTCCAGCTGCTGTTCCATCTGCGGCAGCGTTAGCGGACGCATGGCGTTGTAGCGCAGGACAAAGGGACTGTTGCGGATGGTAAGCAGCGTCGCTGCATCCTGCTTGCAGGGCGGGCGCAGCTTTAAGCGTTCGGTTAGAATCGGTTGCATCTTTTTCTCCTCCTTTTTGTGCCGTCGGTCGATTTGTTTTTAGTATACAGCAGACGGTTGGAGGATTGCAAGTTTTCTGCAAGGGAAGGACAACTTTTTTCCGATATAGAAAAAAGAGGAGGGCTGTTTTCCACATTTTCAATGGGGAATGGTGGAAAATACCCCACCTTACAGAAAAAGGACAAGCAGCACGGCGGCGATGATACAAAAAAGACCACGCAGCCGCACAAAGGACAGACGGTAGTCGCTGGCTTCGCTGTTTTTGACAACAAAGAAGGAGATGATTTTGCACAGCAGTTCCGGCTGAAAGAGCATCATCAAACCAAGGGAACATAATAAAACAATCAACGGATATTTTGCCATGTCCATCCTCTCCTTTCCATCGGGGTCTGCGCTTTCTTTTAAAAATTGTACCACAAAGAGGAAAACAAAGCCAGACAGCAAAAGGAGCCGAACCATTGGTTCGGCTCCTTTTGCTGTTAAACGACAGAAGAAAAAACGCTCTCGATTCGCTTGCCTGCACATTCCGGGGAATATTGCCAGCGGTCGATGTGTCCTGTCTGGATAAAATAGTGCATCGGCAGCGGCTGGGCAGGCGCATCGAACGAATCAATGATAATCAGCTTGACCTTCATCTTTTCGGGAATCAGGCTTTTGATGTAGACGCTGGCTTGCTGTCCGGCGCGGACACCGGTCTTTGGCTCAGCAAGTCCGGCAAGGTTGGGCGCAAGCTCGACAAAGATGCCGTAGCTTTCCACCGAGCGCACCTGCGCGGACACCGTCTGTCCCGGGGAAAACAAAGCGGCATTTTCCTCCCAGCTGCCCAGCAGCTCCTTGTGGCTGAGGGTCACACGCCCGCCGGCATCGACTGCGCAGACGACCGCACGGATGTCCTGTCCGGCAGAAAATCGGTCGGCAGGATGGGAGATGCGGGAAACCGAGATGCAGTCGATGGGAATCATCGACGGGATGCCGCAGCCGATGTCCACAAAGCAGCCAAAGCTCTCCAGGTGGGTGACCCGGGCAGGGATGACATCCCCGGCAGTCAGCGAGCGGATATACTGCTCCAGACACAGCTGCTGCGCTGCCCTGCGGGAAAGGATTGGGCAGAGGCTGCCGTCGCTCTGCTGCCCGATGCTCTCGATGAGAAAGCAGACCGGCTTGCCCACGCGGGAGAGCAGGGCGATGTCCCGCACCGAGCCGTCGGCAATCCCCAAAGCGCCTTCGCACCGCGGGATGATGCCGCGGCAAAATCCGAAGTCAACGACAAGGTCGTGCTGCTGGGTACATAAAATGGCGCGCGCCTCCAGAATGGTGCGGGTGTGGAACGCTTCCCAAAGTCCGGCTGGATTGCGGCAGAGGCTGCGGTTAGAACCGGTATCCATCAGCCAACCCTCCGGCAAGAAATTTGTCATTTTTCTTCCCTCCTTCTGTCCGGCACCTGGGTGCGGACAGTCTTTATCAAATCTTTGTAAAGTAAGCTGATACCATCTATATGCGGACAAAAGAGGAATTATTTTTGCATCAGAAGCAAACAAAATCTTTTTTACAAAGAAAAAGCCCTGTAAAATCTTGCTAAAGAGGGTGCGGATTTGCTATAATAGATTCTGTATGCAGGATAAAGCAAAAGAAAGGAAAGCCGGATGAAAGGAGGGCGATGGACAACAATGGATGTGCGTGTGGGAGATATTCTTGTCATGAAGAAAAACCACCCCTGTGGGGAAAACAGATTTCTTGTTCTGCGCAGCGGCATGGATTTTAAACTTCGATGTACCGGCTGCGGCAGAGAGGTGATGGTTGCGCGCTCCAAAGCCGAAAAAAACATCCGGCAGATCGAGCGGCCGTAAACCAGAAAATCCTTTCGAAGATAGACGATTACAGGACACAATTCGTTTTTTAAGGAGAATGTAAAGATGTTTGAACAGTTGAGCGGCGCCCAGGAGCGCTACCAGGCTATCAACGACCGGCTGATGGACCCGAACGTTGTCAGCGACCCAAAGCAGTATGCCGAACTGATGAAGGAGTATAAAAACCTGACTCCAATCGTAGAAAAATACTGCGAGTATAAAAAAGCCACCGAGGACATGGAAGAAGCCAAGATGATGCTGGAGGAAGGCGGTCTGGATAAAGACTTCCGCGAGCTGATTGAAGAGCAGTATGAAACCAGCAAAAAGGACATCGAGGTCATTTCCGAGCAGCTGAAGATTCTGCTGATTCCAAAGGATCCGAACGATGACAAGAACGTTATCGTGGAAATCCGCGGCGGTGCAGGCGGCGACGAGGCTGCCCTGTTTGCAAACAGCCTGTACCGTATGTACTCGATGTATGCAGAAAGCCAGGGATGGAAGATCGAGGTGCTCAATGCCAACCCGACCGAGCTGGGCGGCTACAAGGAAATCAGCTTCTCAATCAACGGCGACGGCGCCTACTCCAAATTCAAGTTTGAATCGGGCGTACACCGCGTACAGCGTGTGCCGGAGACCGAGACCCAGGGTCGTATCCACACCTCCACCGTTACCGTAGCGGTACTGCCGGAGGTGGACGATGTAGAGGTCGAGATCAATCCGAAGGATTTGCAGATCGACACCTATCGTTCGGGCGGTGCAGGCGGTCAGCACGTCAACAAGACCGAGTCCGCTATCCGAATCACCCATCTGCCTACCGGCACAGTGGTTGAGTGTCAGGACGAGCGCAGCCAGTACAAGAACAAGGACAAGGCGATGAAGATTCTGCGTTCGCGTATCTATGAGAAGATGCAGCGCGAGCAGGAGGAGAAGATTGCCTCCGAGCGTAAATTGCAGGTCGGCGCAGGTGACCGTGCCGAGCGTATCCGCACCTACAACTACCCACAGGGCAGGGTGACCGATCACCGCATCGGCTTGACCCTGTATAAACTTGAACAGATTCTCAACGGCGACCTGACCGAGCTGTTTGATGCACTGAATACCTTTGACCAGGCAGAAAAGCTCAAGGAAAGCTCCGGCAGCACCGGTGGAGAAAACTAATCGCAGGGTCGGCTGAAAAGAGGCGATACCATGGAACAAAACCAAACGAGGAGAGCCTGTGACACCCTGCTGCTTTCGGCAGCGGACGGGCAGCAGGCACTGCAAAAGGCAGGACAGCTCATCCGACAGGGCGGGCTGGTCGCCTTTCCGACCGAAACGGTGTACGGGTTGGGTGCAAATGCACTGGACCCGCAGGCGGTGCGGGGAATCTTCGCTGCCAAAGGGCGTCCGCAGGACAATCCGCTGATTATCCATCTGGAGGACGCATCCCAGACGGCGCTGTATGCCAAAAATATCCCGCCGGTCTACTACCGGCTGTGTGAGCGGTTTTCTCCGGGACCCTTGACCATCATCCTTCCCAAAAGGGAAAACATCCCGCTGGAAACCTCCGGCGGACTGGATACGGTAGCGGTGCGCATCCCCTCTCATCCGGTAGCCAGACAGATCATCCATTGGGCAGGCGTACCGGTGGCAGCGCCTTCGGCAAACCTGTCCGGCTCCCCAAGCCCGACCACTGCCGAGCACTGTGTCAACGACCTGTGGGGAAGGGTGGACGCCATTGTGGACGGAGGCGCGTGCAGCGTGGGACTGGAATCGACCGTCCTGTCGTTGGCGGGGGAACACCCTGTCCTGCTGCGTCCGGGTGCAGTGACTCCGCAGATGCTCCGTCCGTTTTTGCCGGATTTGCAGCTGCATGAAGCCATTACCCACAAGCTTCGGGAAGGGCAGACTGCTGCCTCCCCGGGAATGAAATATAAGCACTATGCACCAAAGGCGCAGATTACGATTCTGGACGCGGACAGCCGCGAGTTTGTCGAATATGTCAACCATCACCGGGAGGAAGGGCTGTTCGCTTTGTGCTTTGAGGAGGACCTTGCGGGATTGCAGGTGCCTGCCATCAGTCTGGGTGCAGACGATGAGGACCAGGCGCGGCGGCTGTTTGCAGCGCTACGGGAACTGGACCGGCGCGGAGCAAAGAAGGTGTACGCCCGCTGTCCCGACAAGGATGGGGTAGGACTGGCAGTCTACAACCGCCTGATCCGCGCGGCAGCCTACCACGAGCAGTCGCTGGATGACCCAAAGCAGGAAAGGTATGATGGATAAGATGAAAAATTTGGTCGTTGGACTGACCGGACAGACCGGAGCGGGCAAAACCACCGTTTCGGACTATCTCAAGGAGAACGGCGTCACCATCATCGACGCGGACCACATCGCCCGCGAGGTGGTGGAAAGCGGCAGTGCCTGCATCGCAGACATTGCGTTGGAATTCGGTTGCGAGTACATCAACATGGATGGAACGCTCAACCGCAAAAAGATGGCAAAGACGGTATTTACAGACAAGGCAAAGCTCAAAAAGCTCAATGCCCTGATTTTCCCGTATATTATCGACAGCATCCGCACACGAACCGCCCAGCTGCGCCGCGAGCAGCAGGGCATCATCGTGCTGGATGCGCCGACCTTGTTTGAAAGCGGAGCGGACAGGGAATGTGACTATGTGGTTTCCGTTACCGCTCCCCGGCAGCTGCGCCGCGAACGAATCATCCAGCGGGACCGGCTGACCGAAGAGGAAGCAGACCAGCGCATCAACGCCCAGCACGACGAGGAATACTACAAAAGCCGCTCATGGCAGGTTCTGGAAAACGACGGGAGCGTCGATGAGCTGAAGAATCAGACCTCGATGCTGCTGTCCCGATTGGAAACACTGCTGGAGCAGACGAATCAGTAGCTGTTTGAGCGAAAACGAAGGAGTTTGGTGTCTTTGAAAAAAAGGCGTACCTCAAAAGGCAAAGGCAGGCGGACAGCCGTCTGGCTGGGACTGGCGGTGCTGCTGGCGGCAGCAGGCTTTGTGCTGATGCGCCCTGCCACCGACAGCGTTTACCGGCAGATGTACCCGCGCAAGTACAGCCATTACATCGAGCAGTACAGCAGGGAGTACGGCGTGGACAAAAATCTGGTGTATGCGGTCACCCGCATCGAGAGCAACTTTGACCCACAAGCGGTGTCCTCTGCGGATGCGCGCGGGCTGATGCAGATGACCAGCGATGCCTTCGACTGGGTGCAGTACCGAATGGGGGACGACAGCGGCGTCAGCTATGAGCAGATCTTTGAGCCGAAGGTCGCCATCCGGTACGGGACCTATATGCTGCACCTGCTGCTGGAGGAAATGGGGGACGAAAAGCTTGCCATCTGCGCCTATCACGCGGGTATGAGCAACGTGCGCTCCTGGCTTTCGCAGGAAAACTATTCGAAAGATGGAAAAACACTTGACAAAATACCCTATTCTGATACAGAATGGTATTATGATAAAGTTTCTCAGGCAAAGCAGATCTATGAGGAGCTTTATTCTTAAAATTTTGATCTCTGCCGTGTCCTTGCAGGATGCGGTGCAGATAAATGCCTCTTTTCTCTGAAGGAGAAAGACTCTGCAAGGGAAAAGTCCCCGCAAAGGGGAAAAGGCTCAATTTTATCAATCAGGAGGATGAACGATATGGATAAGACCAAAGGCGAGCTGCTCCAGGAAGAACTGATGTTCAAGCAGAAAAACGGTACCACCCGTCTGTCTGATGAAGAGATCGACAAGGCGTATGCGTTTGCTGAGGACTACAAAAAGTTCATGGATGCTGCAAAGATCGAGATCGAGGCTGTGAAAGAGGCAATCAAGCTGCTTGAGGCAAACGGTTATCATGAATTTGAGAGAGGCAGAAAATACCTGCCGGGCGAAAGATTCTACTACAATAACCGCGGCAAATCCCTCATCTTCGGCACCATGGGTACACGTCCAATCGAAAAAGGCGTAAAAATCCTGGCTGCTCATGTAGATTCTCCAAGACTGGACCTCAAACCAAACCCACTGTTTGAAGAGGCTGAACTGGGCTTCCTCAGACCACATTACTACGGCGGCATCAAGAAATATCAGTGGCCGACCATTCCGCTGGCACTGCACGGCGACGTTTACAAGAAAGACGGTTCTGTTGTTACCATCACCATCGGTGAAGACGAGAACGACCCAATCTTCTGCGTAACCGACCTGCTGCCACACCTTTCTTCCAAACAGAGACAGCAGACTCTGGGCGAAGCATTCAAAGGCGAGAGCCTGAACATCCTCATCGGTTCCAGACAGTTCAAGGATGACAAAGCTTCCGAGAAGGTAAAACTGAACCTGATGAAGATCTTCAACGAAAAATACGGCATCACCGAGAGAGATTTCCTCGGCGCAGAGCTGTGCGTAGTTCCTGCTGACAAAGCAAGAGACGTTGGTCTGGACAGAAGCATGATCGGTGCTTACGGTCACGACGACCGCGTTTGCGCTTACACCGAAATGATGGCTGAGATCGACAACAAGAACCCGGAGTGGACCTCCGTTGTTATCTTCGCTGACAAAGAAGAGGTTGGCTCCGACGGCAACACCGGTATGCACTCCAGATTCCTCGAGTACTTCCTGGCAGACCTGGCAGAGCCATACGGCGTTCCGGTAAGACGCGTTCTGAGCAACTCCAAGTGCTTGTCCGCTGACGTAAGTGCAGCATTCGACCCGGCATTTGCAGACGCTTATGAAAAACAGAACTCCTCCTTCCTGAACTACGGCGTATGTGTTGTAAAATACACCGGTTCCGGCGGTAAAGGCGGCACCAACGACTGCAACGCAAAATTCACCAGCAAGGTATGCGCAATCCTGGATGAAGCAGACGTTGTATGGCAGATCGGCGAACTGGGCAAGGTTGACCAGGGCGGCGGCGGCACCGTTGCTAAATTCATCTCCGAGCTGGATGTTGACACCATCGACATCGGCGTACCGGTACTGTGCATGCACGCACCAATGGAGATCATCTCCAAGGTTGACCTGTATGAAACCTACCGTGGCTTCTACTCCTTCCTGGTAGCAGCAATCGACTAAGACAGGAAAACAAAACCCTCCGCAAATTTTGCGGAGGGTTTTTTGTGCTTTTGGGAAGACAACAGGAAAGCTGATATAAAAATCGAGGATGAAAAGCAGGGAAAATAGCAGCTGAATGGAATCGCTGCTGTGCAGGGGAAACTTTTTATACAGCAGCAGATTGCAGGAAGAAATCCGCTGTGGTACAATGAAAAAAACGAGAGGGGGAAGGCGAATGTTTTTCTGGATGGATACGTTATTCCCGATTTTTTTCCTTGCAATTACAGCAATCGTCATCACAACGTTTGTGGTGATGTTTGTAAAAGGAATCAGGGAGTGGAACCACAACAACCATTCTCCGGTGCTGACAGTGCCGGCGAAGGTGGTGGCAAAACGGGAGCATCGCTCGCACAACGCTGCCGCAGGAGACAATATCGTCCACACCAGCACCAGCTACTATGCCACTTTTGAGGTAGAAAGCGGGGACCGCATGGAACTGAGCCTTTCCGGCAGGGAATACGGGCTGCTGGCACAGGGAGATGTGGGAAAGCTGACCTTTCAGGGAAGCCGTTATCACCGCTTTGAGCGCATCCGCCCACAGACAGGACGGACAGAAGAGCCGACAGGAAATGATTGGTAAAAATTTGGCATATATAAACAAAACTCCGATTAAAAAATCGGAGTTTTTCTTCAAGCCCGCAACAGGCAAAAGATTGACTTTAAGGACAAAATACAATATAATATTATAATGTATCAAAATGGCTACTTATGGATTTAACCAAATATATTGTAGCACACAACAGTTGAAAATTCAATACCTTCTTGCAGGATATTGAATTTAAAGGGAAAAAAGTTGTACACAATAGACAATTTTCAAATAAGCGGATTGGAGTGGATAAGCCTATGGTGAATGTTAAGCCGGTACATCTGGGTAAAAATGTTCGAATGAGCTTTTCTCGGATCGATGAGGTTCTGGAAATGCCAAACCTGATCGAGGTGCAGAAAAACTCCTACAAATGGTTTCTTGAGGAGGGATTGAAGGAAGTATTTAAGGATATTTCCGAAATTTCGGACTATCAGGGCAATCTGGTGCTCGACTTTATTGACTACCGTCTTGACGAGACCCCAAAATACACCATCGAAGAGTGCAAAGAGCGTGACGCGACCTATGCGGCTCCTCTGCGCGTTCGTGCAAGCCTGCTGAACAAGGAAACCGGAGAGGTAAAAGAGCAGGACATCTTTATGGGCGATTTTCCGGTCATGACACCAAGCGGCACCTTCATCATCAACGGTGCAGAGCGTGTCATTGTTTCCCAGCTGGTTCGTTCCCCTGGTGTTTACTATGGAGTATCCCGCGACAAAGCCGGTAAAGAACTGTTCTCCACCACAGTCATTCCAAACCGCGGCGCATGGCTTGAATATGAGACCGACTCCAACGACGTTTTCTATGTTCGTATTGATAAAAACAGAAAGCTGCCGGTGACCACCTTCATCCGTGCTCTCGGACTTTCCAGCGACGGACAGATCCTGGAATTCTTTGGCGATGACCCGCGTATCGTTGCGACCATCGAAAAGGACAGCACCAACAACACCGAAGAAGCGCTGCTGGAAGTATACAGAAAGCTGCGTCCGGGCGAGCCGCCGACAGTGGACAGCGCACAGAGCCATCTGAACGCACTGTTCTTCGACGCAAGAAGATATGACCTGTCCCGCGTTGGACGTTATAAATACAATAAAAAGCTGGGTATCGCTTCCCGTATCAACGGACACATTGTTGCCGAGCCAATCATCAACAGCCGCACCGGCGAAGTGATGGCAGAGCCGGACGAAGTGCTGACCCGTGCAAAAGCAGAGGAAATCGAGCGCGCAGGCGTGGATACCGTTTTCCTCAAATGCGGCGACCGCATCGTCAAGGTCATCTCCAACGGCATGGTGGACCTGCTGGACTATGTTTCCTGCTACACCGAGGATGAGCTGGAAGAAATCGGCGTCAACGAAAAGGTACGCTTCAGCGTACTGTGCGAGATTCTGGACAGCTGCAGCTCCGACGAGGAACTGCGCCAGATGATCAAGGACCGCGCAGATGACCTGATTCCAAAGCACATCATCAAGGACGACATCTTTGCGACCATCAACTACCTGTGCTGCCTGGGCAACGGCGTCGGCTCCACCGACGACATCGACCATCTGGGCAACAGAAGAATCCGTTCGGTCGGCGAGCTGCTGCAGAACCAGTTCCGCATCGGCTTTTCCAGAATGGAGAGGGTCATCCGCGAGCGTATGACCACACAGGCACAGGATATGGAGGTCATCACCCCACAGGCGCTGATCAACATCCGTCCGGTGGTTGCTTCCATCAAGGAATTTTTCGGTTCCTCTCCTCTGTCCCAGTTTATGGACCAGAACAACCCTCTGGCAGAGCTGACTCACAAGCGCCGTCTGTCTGCGCTGGGTCCTGGCGGTCTTTCCCGTGACCGTGCCGGATTTGAGGTCCGTGACGTACATTACAGCCACTACGGAAGAATGTGCCCGGTAGAGACCCCTGAAGGTCCGAACATCGGTCTGATTTCCTACCTGGCTACCTTTGCAAGAATCAACAAATACGGCTTTGTAGAGGCACCGTACCGCCGCGTGGACAAAGAAACCGGCAAGGTGCTCGACGAAGTAGAATATATGACTGCCGACCGCGAGGATGAGTTCATCGTCGCACAGGCAAACGAACCGCTGACCGAAGAAGGCACCTTTGCCAACAAGATGGTATCGGTCCGTCACCGCGACATGGTTAAAATCGTAGAGCGCGAACAGGTAGACTACATGGACGTATCTCCAAAGATGGTTGTATCGGTTGCAACTGCGATGATCCCATTCCTGGAGAACGACGATACCAACCGTGCGCTGATGGGTGCGAACATGCAGCGTCAGGCAGTTCCGCTTCTCAAGACCGAGAACCCAATCGTTGGTACCGGTATGGAGTATAAAGCGGCAGTTGACTCCGGCGTCTGTGTCGTTTCCGATGTCAACGGCGTGGTTGACCGCGTGGATGCGACCAAGGTCGTTGTCAGAACCGATGAGGGAGAGCTGAAAAACTTCCACATCATCAAGTTTATGCGCTCCAACCAGGGCACCTGCTTCAATCAGCGTCCAATCGTCAGCGCAGGCGAAAGAGTTACCGTCGGTCAGGTACTGGCAGATGGTCCTGCGACCAGCAACGGCGAGATTTCGTTGGGTAAGAACGCGCTGATCGGCTTTATGACCTGGGAAGGCTACAACTACGAGGACGCGGTCCTGCTCAACGAGAGAATGGTCCGCGACGACGTATATACCTCCATTCATATCGAGGAACACGAAATCGAAGCGCGTGACACCAAGCTCGGACCGGAAGAGATCACCCGCGATATTCCAAACGTGGGCGAGGATGCTCTGAAGGAACTGGACGAGCGTGGTATCATCCGCATCGGTGCAGAGGTGCATTCCGGCGACATTCTGGTCGGCAAGGTTACTCCGAAGGGTGAAACCGAGCTGAATGCAGAGGAAAGACTGCTGCGCGCCATCTTCGGTGAAAAGGCAAGAGAGGTCCGCGATACCTCCCTGCGCGTTCCACACGGCGAATATGGCATCATCGTGGATGTCAAGGTGTTCACCAGAGAAAATTCGGATGAGCTTTCTCCGGGCGTCAACATGGTCGTTCGCTGCTATATCGCACAGAAACGTAAGATCTCCGTCGGAGATAAGATGGCGGGACGTCACGGAAACAAGGGTGTTGTTTCCCGCATCCTGCCGCAGGAAGATATGCCGTTCCTGGAGGACGGACGTCCGCTGGACATCGTGCTCAACCCACTGGGCGTACCTTCCCGTATGAATATCGGTCAGGTTCTGGAGGTCCACCTTGGACGTGCGGCAGCAGAGCTTGGCTGGAAGATCATGACACCGGTATTTGACGGTGCAAACGAAAACGACATCAAGGAATGCCTTGAGATGGCAGGACTGCGCGGCGATGGTAAGACCATCGTTTACGACGGACGTACCGGTGAGCCGTTCGACAACCCGGTTACCGTCGGCTATATGTACTACCTCAAGCTGCATCACCTGGTAGACGATAAGATCCACGCACGTTCCACCGGTCCATACTCTCTGGTTACCCAGCAGCCTCTGGGCGGTAAAGCTCAGTTCGGCGGTCAGCGTTTCGGTGAGATGGAGGTTTGGGCACTGGAGGCTTACGGCGCAGCTTATACCCTGCAGGAAATCCTGACGGTTAAGTCGGACGATGTCATCGGACGTGTAAAGACCTTCGAGGCAATCGTAAAAGGCAAAAACGTGCCGAAGCCGGGCATCCCAGAGTCCTTCAAGGTACTCATCAAAGAGCTGCAGTCGCTGTCGCTGGATGTCAAGGTGCTGGATAAGAACAACGAGGAGATCGACCTCAAGCAGGATTTGGATGACGATGTTGGTTTCAACGGCGGCGAACGCTACCAGGAGGAGGACGATGGTACCACCTTCCAGAGCGAAAATGTTGCAGTTGACTCCGAATTTGAGGACAGCTTTGCTGTGGAACATCCAGATCTTCCAGAGGAAGATGATTTCGGCGGACTGCTGGATGAATTCTCTGACTTTGGTCTTGATGATAACGAAGATAATATGTAATAAAGGAAGAAGGGGTCGTATCAATGGAATTTAATGTGTTCGAGTCTATTAAAATCGGCTTGGCTTCTCCGGAAAAAATCAGGGAATGGTCCTATGGCGAGGTAAAAAAACCGGAAACCATCAACTACCGCACCCTGAAGCCAGAACGCGATGGTCTGTTCTGCGAGCGTATCTTTGGTCCTACCAAGGACTGGGAGTGTTACTGCGGCAAGTATAAACGCCTGCGCTATAAAGGCAAGATCTGTGAGCGCTGCGGAGTTGAGGTCACCAAATCCAAGGTCCGCCGCGAAAGAATGGGTCACATCGAGCTGGCAGCTCCGGTTTCCCACATCTGGTACTTTAAGGGTACCTCCTCCAGAATGGGTCTGCTGCTGAATATGTCGCCCAGACTTCTGGAAAAGGTACTGTACTTTGCTTCTTATATCGTAACCGATCCGGGAACCACCAATCTGAAAAAATACACCCTTCTTTCCGAGAAGGAATACCGCGATATGCGCGAGGCATATGAGGACGAGTTTGAAGCAGCAATGGGCGCAGAAGCCATCAAAAAGCTGCTGGAGGACCTCGACCTCGAACAGCTCTCCAGAGAGCTGAAGGACGAGCTGGAAACCCTTCCGGTTGGTCAGAAGAGAGCCAGAATCCTCAAAAGACTGGAGGTCGTTGAAGCGTTCCGCCTCAGCGGCAACCAGCCTTCCTGGATGATCATGGACGTTGTTCCGGTCATCCCGCCGGACATCCGTCCAATGGTACAGCTGGACGGCGGCAGATTTGCCACCAGCGACCTGAATGATCTGTACAGAAGGGTCATCAACCGCAACAACCGTCTGAAAAAGCTGATCGAGCTGGGTGCACCGGACATCATCGTGCGCAACGAGAAGAGAATGCTGCAGGAGTCGGTCGATGCGCTGATCGACAACGGACGTCACGGCAGACCGGTAACCGGTCCAAACAACCGTCCGCTCAAATCCCTGTCCGATATGCTCAAAGGTAAACAGGGTCGTTTCCGTCAGAACCTGCTGGGTAAACGTGTAGACTACTCCGGTCGTTCGGTAATCGTTGTAGGACCGGACCTGAAGATGTACCAGTGCGGTCTGCCAAAGGAGATGGCACTCGAGCTGTTCAAACCATTCGTTATGAAACGTCTGGTCGATCAGGAAATTGCCACCAACATCAAAAATGCCCGCAAGATGGTGGACAGAGCTTCGATGAAAGAAGTTTGGGACGCACTGGAAGTTGTCATCAAGAACCATCCGGTTCTGCTCAACCGTGCGCCTACCCTGCACCGTCTGGGTATCCAGGCGTTTGAGCCGATCCTGGTAGAGGGTCGTGCAATCCGTCTGCACCCACTGGTATGTACCGCCTTCAACGCCGACTTCGACGGCGACCAGATGGCGATTCACCTCCCGCTGTCCGCAGAAGCGCAGGCAGAAGCGCGCTTCCTGATGCTGGCAGCAGGCAACCTGCTCAAACCGTCGGATGGTCGTCCTGTTACCATCCCGACACAGGATATGATCCTCGGCTCCTACTACCTGACCATGGTACGCGACGACGAGCCGGGAGCAGGAAAAGTATTCCGCAACTTCGATGAAGCCAAGATGGCATACGACACCGGCGTCGTTGGACTGCACGCACCGATCAAGGTCCGTGTATCCAAGGAAATCGAGGGCAAGACCATCAGCCGCATCATCGACGCTACCGTCGGACGCATTATCTTCAACGACCCGATTCCACAGGATTTGGGCTTTGTAGACAGAACCGATTCGGAAAAGCAGTTTGACCTTGAGGTCACCTTCCTGGTACGCAAAAAGCAGCTCGGTCAGATCATCGACAAGTGCATCCGCTCCTGCGGTACTGTGCGCACCTCCGAGATTCTGGACCGCATCAAAAACCAGGGCTTTAAATATTCCACCAAGAGCGGCTTGACCGTCGCTGTCCGCGATGCGCTGATTCCTGAGAACAAACAGGAGCTGATTGCACAGGCGGATGAAAAGGTTGCACAGATCAAACGTCAGTACGACCGTGGTCTGATTTCGGATGATGTACGTTACGACCGTGTTATCAAGGTTTGGAACGACACCACCGAGATGGTTAAGAAGGAACTGAGCACCACATTCGGTGAGCGCAACCCGATCTATATGTTTGCAGATTCCGGTGCGCGAGGCTCTATGGAGCAGATCCGTCAGCTGGCAGGTATGCGCGGACTGATTGCAAATACCTCCGGTAAAGCCATCGAAATCCCAATCAAATCCAACTACCGTGAAGGTCTGAACATCTTGGAGTACTTCCAGTCCTCCCGAGGCGCTCGTAAAGGTCTGGCAGATACCGCGCTGCGTACTGCGGACTCCGGTTACCTGACCCGTCGTCTGGTAGACGTTTCGCAGGATGTTATCGTCCGCAGCGACGACTGCGGCACCCATGAGGGTATCGTAGTTTATGACATCACCGACAGCGGACGTGTCATCGAAAGTTTGGCAGAGCGTCTGACCGGACGTTACCTGGCAGACGATGTCGTTCATCCAGAGACCGGTGAGGTTTTGGCAACCCGCGAAAAGATGATCGACGAAAAGACTGCACAGAAGATCGTCGATGCAGGCATCACACAGGTCAAGATTCGCTCCATCCTCAACTGTCAGGCGAAGAAGGGTGTCTGCGCGAAGTGCTACGGCGCCAACCTTGCAAACGGTCAGCCGGTCGGCATCGGCGAGGCAGTCGGCGTTATCTCCGCACAGTCCATCGGTGAGCCTGGTACCCAGCTGACCATGCGTACCTTCCATACCGGCGGTGTCGCATCGGCAAGCGATATTACACAGGGTCTTCCAAGGGTCGAGGAGCTGTTCGAGGCAAGAAAACCGAAGAATGCGGCAATCATCAGCCACGTTTCCGGTGTTGCCAACTTCCGTCTTGACCACAAGGGCGCCAACACCGTCAACGTTACCAGCGAGGACGGAGAGGTGTTCACCAAGATCGTACCATTCGACTACAAGATCATCGTTCAGGAAGGTCAGTATGTCGAAAAAGGTCAGCTGATCACCGAAGGTTCTGTCGAGCCGGGTGAGGTTCTTGCAGTCAGCGGTGAGCTGGCAGTTCAGGACTACCTCATCAAAGAGGTACAGCGCGTATACCGTACACAGGGTGTAGATATCAACGATAAGCACATCGAGGTCATCGTTCGTCAGATGATGCGCAAGGTCCGCATCGACGACGGCGGCGATACCAAGCTGATCACCGGCTCGCTGATTGACAAATCTGAGCTGCGTGAAGCAAACGAAGAGCTGCTGGCTCTGGAGGCACAGGATGGAATCCATCGCAAACCTGCTACCTCCCACGCAGTCCTCATGGGTATCACCAAGGCTTCCCTGGCAACCGACTCCTTCATGTCGGCGGCTTCCTTCCAGGAGACCACCCGCGTCCTCACCGAGGCGGCAATCAAAGGCAAGGTCGACCCGCTCAGCGGCTTGAAAGAGAACGTTATCATCGGTAAGCTCATCCCAGCCGGAACCGGCATCATCGAGTACATCGAGCCGGAGAAGGAAGAGGAACCGGAAGAACCAATCGTGGAAGCAGAGGGCAGCGATGCTATCGTAGAAGCTCCCGAAGAACCACAGGAGGAAGCAGCAGCACTCTAATTTGAATCAAGTTTTAAAGCACACCGGTGAAATCCGGTGTGCTTTTTTTTATCGAAAACAAAAGAACCATTTCACAAAAGGTGCTGTCTAAATTTGGTCATTTGTCGAATTGATAAACAGCTGTAATATGCTACAATAATAGCAACACTCAGGACCAACTTCAAAGGAGGAACGACCATGAAAAAAAGGATATGTGCATTTTTGCTTGCAGCTGTTATGACGGCAAGTTTAAGCGTCAGCAGCTTTGCTGCCCCAATCGACATGGGACCTAAGATGAGCCTTTCTTCCACAGTGCAGGAAAAGAAGGGGATAAAGAGCAAAAGCCTGACTGCCAGGCAGCTGGAAGAATTGAAGAAGGAGGAGAGCACCCTCTTCGATTACCCGGAGGTGAGCACTTCCTATATTGATAAAAAGAAGATGCTGCTAGAGCTGGATGTAGTTGGGCAGGTATCGGCAGGACTGAAGAAAAAGCTGCAAGGAATTCAGAACAAGTACGGTGTCGATTCCAAAATCACCATCGTCGAGGAGTATGAGTGGGTCGATTTGCCGCTGGCAGAGGAACCGACAGAACCCTCTGTGGAGGACCCGGAGCAAATAAAAAAACAGGAAGAACTGAAAAAGTGGTATCAAGGGTTGACCGAAGAGCAACTCTCATTTATTCGCTCAGCCATTCAGGAGGAAGAATATAAGCGTTTAGGACTTGAGGAAGAGAATCGAGTAAACGAGGTGGACAAACTTGCAACATATTTGAAAAAGAATCTTTCCAAGACACAGTATACCTATATTTCCGATGAATACACTTCGGTTCGAATTGGAATCCCAAGCAACAAGTACAGAGAGAAAATCGAATCCCTGTATCGAAAGTACAGCAAAACAAATCCGAACAGCGTAACCGTTTTCTACGAACTTTGTCCGCTTTCTCTAAAGGAGCTGGAAAAGGCGATGGAGGAACTGCAAAAGGACAGTCAACTTAAAAAGATGATGGAAAATAATCTCGGTGGTTTGTTTATCAATCAAAGCTGGATTGATTTGTACTGGACAAATGGTGTCCCAAGAGGCTTTGAGGAATGGCTGTCCAACAGCCAATATCAAAAGCTTATTTATGTTCGGGAAAACCAGAAACCGCTGCTGTTAGATTCGACTGGTTTGTAAGGATTCGATGACAACTGCAAATGAAAGAAAAAGAGGGCAAACTGCCCTCTTTTTTTCTGCACAGGAATAAAATGGCTTGCAGGAGAGCATCCTGTAACCGGGAATGTTTCGCTTTGTATAAGGAAAAGGGCATAAAAGTGCGGAAAATTGGCGCAAATGTCGATAGAAAATTTGTTGACAGAATGCGGCTGGAATGATAAAATATTTAATTGGTAGGGCTTGCGCAGGGACAACCTGCACACCAAAAAACAGCCGGTCCTATTAAAAAACAAATCTTTCGATACTTTAGTAAGGAGGTGCAATATGCCAACCTTTAACCAGTTAGTTCGTAAAGGCAGAGAGTCTGTAGAGAAAAAGTCCACAGCGCCAGCTCTTCTGAAAGGATGGAACTCCCTGAAGAGAGAAGCAATCGACCAGAATTCTCCACAGAAACGTGGTGTATGTACTGCAATCAGAACCCAGACACCAAAGAAACCAAACTCCGCGCTGCGTAAAGTAGCAAGAGTACGTCTTTCCAACGGAATCGAAGCAACCGCTTACATTCCAGGTATCGGTCACAACCTTCAGGAGCACTCTGTTGTTCTGATCCGTGGCGGTCGTGTAAAGGACCTCCCTGGTGTTCGTTACCACATCATCCGCGGTACACTCGATACACAGGGTGTAGCCAACAGAATGCAGAGCCGTTCCAAGTACGGCGCAAAACGTCCAAAGAAGAAGTAATAAAACTCCATTTTCATTCGACAATAACCGCTCATGTGGGCTTTTATATAGCTGAAAGCAGGGAGCACCTGCGATTGGCGTCATAGAAGACTTCACATTGGCAAACGGGAGTTTTGTCACTTTCGAGTACCGATGAATTCAGACTGTGAAGGAGGGAAGCGAAGTGCCAAGAAGAGGTCAAATCGCTAAACGTGATGTATTGCCAGATCCAATGTACAATTCCAAGCTGGTAACACGTTTGATCAACAATATCATGTACGACGGTAAGAAGGGTGTTGCCCAGAAGATCGTCTACGGTGCATTCGAAATCGTAAACGAAAAGACAGGCAAAGATGCTCTGGAAGCTTTCAAAGAAGCTCTGGAAAACATCATGCCGGTTCTGGAAGTTAAAGCACGCCGTATCGGTGGTGCTACCTATCAGGTACCAATGGAGGTCCGTCCAGCTAGAAGACAGACCCTGGGTCTGAGATGGCTGACCAACTACTCCAGAGCTCGTTCCGAGAAAACCATGAAAGAGCGTCTGGCTGGCGAAATCATTGATGCAATCAATGGTACCGGCGGCGCTGTTAAGAAACGTGAGGATACTCACAAAATGGCAGAAGCAAACAAAGCTTTCGCACATTACAGATTCTAATCAGGACAGTGTTGAAGCAGCCGTGCCCGGGGGCTGTCTGGGCGCCGCTGCTTTGGCGGTTCTGGTTTTTTACTACCCGAATATGATTGAACTATTGCGAAGGAGGACAATATGCCAAGAGACGTTGCATTAGCTATGACTCGTAACATCGGCATAATGGCGCACATCGATGCTGGTAAAACTACCACCACTGAGCGTATTCTGTACTACACCGGTATCAACCACAAGATCGGTGAAACTCATGATGGTAGCGCAACGATGGACTGGATGGTACAGGAGCAGGAAAGAGGTATTACCATTACTTCTGCTGCTACAACCTGCTACTGGAAGAACCACCGCATCAACATCATCGATACTCCTGGACACGTTGACTTTACAGTAGAGGTAGAGCGTTCCCTGCGCGTCCTCGACGGTTCTGTAACAGTAATGTGTGCTAAGGGCGGTGTTGAACCACAGTCCGAAACTGTATGGCGCCAGGCTGATAAATATCGCGTTCCAAGAATGATCTATGTAAATAAGATGGACATCATGGGTGCAGACTTCTACAATGTTCTGGACATGATCCATGACCGTCTGAAATGTAATGCAGTTCCGATCCAGCTGCCAATCGGCTCCGAGGCTTTCTTTGAGGGTCTGATCGACCTGGTAGAGATGAAGGCTTACATTTACAACGATGACATGGGCAAGGATATTTCTGTTGTTGATATTCCTGACAACATGAAAGACCAGGCTGAAGAGTATCATGTAAAGATGCTGGAATCCATCTGCGAGCAGGACGAAGAACTGATGGAAAAATACCTCAATGGTGAGGAACTGACCATCGAAGAGATCAAACACGCGATCCGTGTAGATACTCTGGCAAACAGAATGGTTCCTGTATGCTGCGGTACCTCTTATAAGAATAAAGGTGTTCAGAAGCTGCTCGACGCTATCGTCGACTACATGCCAGCTCCAACCGACGTACCGGACATCAAGGGCGTAAGCCTGGACAGCGACGAGGAAGAGGACAGACCTTCTTCCGATGACGCTCCGTTCGCAGCTCTTGCTTTCAAGATTGCGACCGACCCATACGTTGGTAAGCTCTGCTTCTTCCGCGTATACTCCGGTGTTGTCAATACCGGTGATACCGTCCTCAACGCAACCAAAGGTCATACCGAAAGAATCGGTCGTATCCTTCAGATGCACGCAAACCACAGAAAAGATATCGATGCTTGCTACGCAGGTGATATCGCTGCTGCGGTAGGTGTTAAGAAGGTAACCACCGGTGATACCCTGTGTGATCCAAAAGCTCCTATCATCCTGGAGTCTATGGAATTCCCAGAGCCGGTTATCCGTGTTGCTATCGAGCCTAAGACTAAAGCAGGTCAGGAAAAGATGGGTATTGCTCTGGCAAAACTGGCAGAGGAAGACCCGACCTTCAAGACCTACACAGACGAAGAAACCGGACAGACCATCATCGCCGGTATGGGTGAGCTCCATCTGGAGATCATCGTTGACCGTCTGCTGCGTGAGTTCAAGGTAGAGGCAAACGTAGGTAAGCCACAGGTAGCTTACAAAGAAACCATCAGAAAACCTGCTGATGTTGATATGAAATACGCTCGTCAGTCCGGTGGTAAAGGTCAGTACGGTCACGTTAAGATCAGAGTTACCCCGAACGAGTCCGGTAAGGGCTACGAGTTCATCAACAGCGTTGTCGGCGGTGCGATTCCGAAGGAATACATCCCAGCTGTTGACGCAGGTATCCAGGGCGCTATGCAGGCTGGTGTACTGGCCGCTTATCCGGTTGTTGACGTTAAGGTAGAGCTGTACGACGGTTCTTTCCATGAGGTCGACTCCTCTGAGATGGCGTTCAAGATCGCTGGTTCTATGGCGTTCAAAGAGGCTATGAGAAAGGGCGACGCTGTTCTGCTCGAGCCTATCATGAAGGTAACCGTTATCACTCCAGACGATTATCTGGGCGATGTTATCGGTGACCTGAACTCCCGCCGTGGTCAGATCCAGGGTATGGATGCAAGACATGGCGTACAGCAGGTAAATTCCTTTGTTCCACTGTCCGAGATGTTCGGTTATGCAACCGACCTGCGTTCTAAGACACAGGGTCGTGGTCAGTACACCATGGAGCCTTCTCACTACGTAGAAGTTCCAAAGAGCATTAGCGAAAAGATTATCTCTGCAAGAACCAAAGGAGAATAATCGCCATTAGCGGCATTTTTGCCGCACCTAAGCGAAATTTTGGGAATATTTCCGCTATTTTTGCGGGATTGCCCTTGATTTTTTGGCGATAAATTGTTACAATACGAATTGTAACATATAAAACTATGATTACGGGATAATCCCCGTATTGAAAAGGGAGGAAATAACCATGGCAAAAGCTAAATTCGAAAGAAACAAGCCACATGTTAACATTGGTACCATCGGTCACGTTGACCACGGTAAAACTACTCTGACTGCTGCTATCACCAAAGCTCTGTCCCTCAAAGGTCAGGCTAAATTCGAAGACTACGCTAACATCGATAAAGCTCCAGAAGAGAGAGAACGTGGTATCACCATCAACACTTCTCACGTTGAGTACGAGACTGCAAAAAGACACTACGCTCACGTTGACTGCCCAGGACATGCTGACTACGTTAAGAACATGATCACCGGTGCTGCTCAGATGGACGGCGCTATCCTCGTTGTTTCTGCTGCAGACGGTCCGATGCCACAGACCCGTGAGCACATCCTGCTCTCCCGTCAGGTAGGCGTTCCTTACATCGTAGTATTCATGAACAAAGCTGACCAGGTTGACGACCCTGAGCTGCTCGAGCTGGTAGAGATGGAAATCCGTGACCTGCTCAACGAGTACGACTTCCCAGGCGACGACACCCCAATCATCTGTGGTTCCGCTCTGAAAGCTCTGGAAGCACCAGACGATCCTTCCGATCCAGCTTACGAGCCAATCTACAAACTGATGGATGCTGTTGACGAATACATCCCAACCCCAGAGAGAAACGAAAACCTGCCATTCCTGATGCCTGTTGAGGATATCTTCACCATCACTGGTCGTGGTACCGTTGCTACTGGTAGAGTTGAGAGAGGCGTTCTGAAACTCTCCGAAGAGGTCGAAATCGTTGGTCTGCAGGAAGAGAAGATGAAGACCGTTGTTACCGGTATCGAAATGTTCAGAAAGCTGCTCGACTTCGCTGAAGCTGGCGATAACATCGGTGCTCTGCTGCGTGGTGTTCAGAGAACTGACATCAAACGTGGTCAGGTACTGTGCAAACCAGGTTCCATCCATCCACACACCAGATTCCATGGTCAGGTTTACGTTCTGAAAAAAGATGAAGGTGGCCGTCATACCCCATTCTTCAACAACTACAGACCACAGTTCTTCTTCAGAACTACCGACGTTACTGGCGTAATCAAACTGCCAGAAGGCGTTGAGATGTGCATGCCTGGCGATAACGTTGAGATGGACGTTGAGCTGATCACTCCAATCGCTATCGAAGAAGGTCTGCGTTTCGCTATCCGTGAAGGTGGCAGAACCGTAGGTTCCGGCGTTGTTACCAAGATCGTTGAGTAATCTCTGATTGCTTGATTCTTTTGAATAACTGACGTTTTCAAGAAGGTGCAGATTTTATCTGTACCTTCTTTTTTTGCGCTCTTTGTAAGAATACAGTAAACTTTAGCGGATATATTTACAAAAAATAACTTTACGACAGTAAAAATGACAAACAGATTACAAAAATTTTAAAATCCCCTTGTTTTTCTGTAATTTATATTGTATACTAAGTGGTAGATGAACGTGCAGCATTTGGAATGTTTTCCGGTTTGGAAAGCATATTATTTTTATAAGAAGGAGGCGGCACGATGAAAAAAGCAAAACAGATTTTAGTTTCTTTTGGAATGGCAATGGTCATGATGGTCAATCTGAGTGCCGTTTCTTATGCTGCGCCGCTGCCGCAGCTGCCGCTGTCGCTGATGATTGGGCAGACCGCTCCGGTGTCGATGGAGCAGTCGCAGTACAGCTTGCAGCTTTCGCAGGCACAGGTCAAACACACCGAAGCCATCGCCCAGCTGCTCTCTCTGCCGCAGCAGACCGAAAAACTGGAGGATCTGGACGAACTGCGCTTTTTCCCCGGGGACATCCTCTATATCCCGATTGTCAATCAAATGACCGGCGAGCTGTACACCCAGAAGAGCCGACCATCCAACTGGGCAATCGAAACCAGCGGCATCGACCCGCAGGTGGTTTCGCAGGTGCGCTGGGCAAACGAAACAGGCGCACTGAATGTGGCTGTTGATTTTGCTACCAGTTTACCGCAGTCGAAGGAGATTCAGATGTACGGTCAGATTGCCCTGTACGATGAGCAGAGCAGAAGCTCCTCCGAGTGGCTGCCGCTGAAGCTTACCTTTGGCAATGCCGTCAAAGAGGTGCAGCCCAGAGGGATCACCGAGGTCAGCTCACCGATGAACCTGCACGCGGGTGAAATCTATCAGGGAGAAGAGGTCATCCTCTCCTTTGGAAACAATGTCTACTTTAAGGATGCGGTGCTGCAGCCGGGTCAGACCCTCTATCTGGATTTGGATTGCAGCTTTGATTCACAGATTGCCAACCGCTATAAGGCGTTTGATATTCAATGCTACCGTTTCAACGGCGATGAGGACAGTTTTTCGCAGCCGGGTAGGGTTTGCCTGCCGGTTCAGCGCACCGATTCCTATGTGTACGAGGTGGTCAACGGAGAGCTGAAAGCGTTGCAGACACAGGTGGATGAGGACAGCGGGCTGCTTTGCTTCTATGCCGAATCGCTGGGCTACTACATCGTTTCTCCCGGCTTGATGGGATAAAAAAATAAACAACTTCTTCGCGGAGGGATTGCATCAGCAGTCCCTCCGTTTTTTGTTGCTCCGGTCCAATAAACAAAATAAACGAAAATGCACTACTAAATTTTGTGGTGTATTAAGTTGCGCTAGGTATTGTGTAATACAAGGTACTGTGCTATAATATGGGTACAGAGGGGGGAGGAAATGAATACACAATTTCGCAAGGGCGTTATCGAGATGTGTGTCCTTGCCCTGATCGAGCGCAAGGATATGTACGGTTATGAGATTGTCCAAAGCATCGCGTATTACACCGAGATCAACGAAGGAACGGTCTACCCGATTCTGCGGCGATTGACGCAGGAGGAATATTTTGTGACCTATCTGAAGGAAAGCACCGTCGGTCCGGCAAGAAAATATTATCACATGACCGAAAAAGGAAAGGGCTATCTGGGCTCGCTGAAAGCGGACTGGGACGATTTTTCCAAGATGGTCAACGAGATTTTGAGAGGTGAGGTTGTTGAATAAACAGGAATATTTGGAGCGTTTGCAGGAATGCCTCAAGCATAAATTACCCCGCGAAGAGATTGAGGACATCATGCGGGATTATGCGGAATATTTTGAGGAGGGCAGGCGCCAGAGCCAGCAGGACTCCCAGATTGCAGCCAAATTAGGGGACCCGGAGCTGGTGGCGCAGCAGCTGATTGAGGAGAGCCAGGAGCAGGCGGAGGAGAAAAAAGCATCCCATGTGGGTGTGGAGAAAAAAGCGCCCTGGAGCCAGGCTTGGGGATATGTCAGCGACAAGGTGAAGGATGCCAAAGAAAAATTTGACCAGTGGGACAAGGGCGAAGGCAGTCAGGAAGCTGCACCACAAGAGGTCGAGCAGCCGCAGAAGAGCGAAAAAGCTGCTCACGGACCCAAACAACCAAAGACAGAGGGGGTGTTCCTGCGCTTTGCAAAGGCGATTGGAAAAGGATGCCGATGGCTGGTGTTGGCAGCCATCGCTGCGATGATTTTCTGCTTTGTCGCCGCTTTGAGCATGGGTGTGCTGACCATCTGGGTTGGACTGTTGGGCGTTTTGCTCTCTGCACTGGTCGTGTCAGCGGGCATGGCACTGGTCGGCTGCATCGGCATCATCCTGTGTGGTTTTGCCTTTGTGCTGGTCGGCAAAGGTGCGGGCGGCGCGTTGCTCTTTGGCTCGGTTGCCTGCATCGGTCTGTTTTCCATCCTTTCCATTCTGTTCTGGCGGGCGCTGCGCTCCTGCTGGAAGGGCAGTGAGCCGCTGTTCCGCTGGGGACTGAATGTTTGGAGTCGGATGCTGCACAAGTTTGAAGGCTGGCTGATTGAAGAGGAGCACCACAGTAAGCGCAAGGAAAAACACAGCGCGAAAGCGGCTCAAACCAAAGCTGCTTCCGAACAGCCTCTCAAGCCGTTGCCGACCACCATGCCGTCGCCGCTGGAGGAGAAGGCAGCTGATGCAAACGGAAAGGAAGGGTGCTAAATGAAAAAATCGCTCATAGCAGCTGCAGGCTGTTTTATAGTAGGGGTGGTCGGTTTGACCTGCACCCTGCCGATGGCTGCGCAGGAAGGCGTCAGCCTGTATAACGACGTGGTCAGCAACCTGGAAGAGAGTTTGCAAAAGCAGGACCTCCCGCAGGAAATCACCAACCTTCGCGTCATCCACTTTAACGAATATGGATATGGACAGCGCTTTATCGAGGTTCGTCAGTCGCCGGATGCGCAGATTCATCTGTACACCGCCGATGGGGATACAGCACAGATTACCACCGAAGGGCAGTCGGCAGTGATTCGATTCCAGCAACGGGAGGCGCAGGAAAGACAGCAGATTCACTTTTCCAGAGAAGGTCTGCTGGCTCTTCTCCGAGAGGAGATGCGCAGCCACCACACCATCATCATCGAGGTCCCCAAGACCGTTTCCATCACCAGCGGCAGCCAGGACGGTGTCTACTTTGGTGTGGGCGGCGGAGTCGAGTTCGTAAACTTTGCGCAGATTCGGGAGTACGGCTACCTGCCCACCGAGGAGGAAACATTGAAAAGCCAGTACGAGGAGCAGCAGGTGCAGCTGGAGATGCTGCAGCAACAACTCCAGCAGTCCCAGATGGAAAATGAATTGCTCAAAGAACAGCTGATGCAGCAGGAAGAATATACAGCTGACAATGAGCAGCAGACAACGGCGGAGGAAACCATCGCAACTGAGGGAATCAGCGTGGCACCGTCGGATATTTTGCAGCTGGAAAGACAGATAGAAAAAGATCGCGAGACTTTTCAAAAATATGCAATGAGCAAAGAATCTTATTTAACTGCCCTGTGGGACAACAGTCAGAAGATAAAAGCCTACCGAGAGAAACAGCTTTTGGATGCAGGTCGCGATGACCTGCTGCCATTGATGGAAGAACTGGAAGCAAACATATACCAGTACAACGAGGTGGACGCGGAGGTGTTGAACTCGCAGCACGACTTCCAGGCGGGAACGATTACCCAGCAGCAGTACAACAGCGTGGTACAGGCGTATGAGCAGCTTCTCAAAGGGTTGGATGAGGAAATCGACCGCCTGAAGGCAAAACTGGCAGAGGAAGGCTACTACTGGGAAGGTGCAGTCCTCTTAAATGAATAAGACATCCTGTTATTTGATTCATCCATAAAAAAACCAGCCGAGGGGAATTTCCCCTCGGCTGGTTTTTTATGTGTTGTATGAAGCTTTTGAAGAAGATGTCTGTTTTAGAAGGATTTAATCTTTTCGTCGTTCAGACGTTTGATGATCTCAACAGCCAGTTTTACGCTGTTCTGGTAGTCTTCCAGAGCGGCAAAACCGTGGTGAGAATGGATGTAACGAACCGGAACACCGATGACGATGACCGGAACACCGCCGTTGGAGGTGTGGATTGGACCACCGTTGGTGCCGCCGCCGGAACGAACCGATTCCTGAACCGGGATGCCCAGCTCTCTGCCAAGCTCCAGAGAGAATCTCTGGAAACGTGGGTTGGTAACCATTGAACGGTCAAAGTGACGCAGCATCGGACCTTTTTTCATTGCGGTCTGGATGAAGTAGTCGGGAGTGAAGGTGTCGTCTGCCGGGCAGCCTTCAAAGCAGATTGCGATGTCCGGTTTTACTACGTCGCGGGTAACGAATGCACCGCGCTCACCGATTTCTTCCTGAGAGGAAAGAACGCCGACAACGTCCACGTCCAACTCCTCGTTCTTCAGGTCTTTCATGGTTTCCAGAACAGCAGCGCAGCCTACACGGTTGTCGAATGCTTTACCCAGCATAACGCCGGTGTTTTCGTTGTATTCAAAGGTAACATCTGGAACGACCGGTGCGCCGATGTGGATGTTGAATACCTTTTCGGTTTCCTCTTTGGAGGTGGAGCCGATGTCGATGACCATGTCAGCGATGGTTGGGCAGGCATTCTTGTTGTCGCCGGACAGGAAGTGTACCGGTGTGCTTGCAACAATACCGGATACCCATTTGCCGTCATAGGTCTGAACCTTTACCTTGTGAGCCGGAACGGTGTAGCTGGACCAGCCGCCCAGAGGCAGGAAACGCAGAGTACCGTTTGGTTTGATTGCCTGAACGACAAAGCTGCATTCGTCGCTATGAGCGTCTACCATAACGACCGGTTTTTTGCCGGTGTTTTTGAGAGCGTCGATATAAACGTTGAGGTTGCAGTCGTGTCTGGCAGCGCCCAGGTTTTCATCCTGTGCATATTTTTCTGCGATTTCTACCACTTCGTCCTCAAAGCCGCACGCACCGTATGCGTTGGAAAGAGCTTCAATCAGTTTCAAAGAATTCATAGCAGAGAGCCTCCCTTTGTAACAGATAAATTCTGGTGAATAGTAAAAGCGTTTTAGAATATTGGTCTTACAAAGTAATGTAAATACTTCAATATTTGAGGATAGTATAGCACAACAAACGGCATCGTGCAACAATGGGAATTGGAAGAAAAAGTGAAAAAATGAAGAAAAACCCTAGTCAATCTGTATGATAATGAGTTGTAAAACTGGTATAAACATCAGATTCTGATTCATTTCTGCGGCGATTTTAGCAAAAATATACGCTGTAAAACGTCAAAAGGCATAAAAATCAAAAACTTTTTTCCGCAAGCGACAAAAGGAAAAAGCGGGTGCAAAGCTTTTAAAGCCATCCGGCAGAGGGAAGAAAAGAAAAACATACTGCTCAATGAAAGAAAAAAAGTTTTGTGGATTACAACAAATCTTACAGAAATATTTCGAGTGATGATTGACAATTTGTATAAAATATAATAAGATAGGCTCAAGAAACTTTATAAAAAGGAAGGGATTTGCTTTGAACCAGAAACTGAAGACCTCACAGATTATTTATGTTTCCTTTATGTTGTTTTCCATTTTCTTTGGCGCGGGCAATATGATTTTTCCGCCGGCGCTGGGACAGCAGGCGGGTACACAGGCACCGTGGGCGCTGCTGGGATTTATTATCACCGATGCCGGACTTGCCGTTTTAGGCATTTTGGCGGTGGTCATGGCAGGAAACAGCATGGACAGCTTGGTTGGAAAGGCTGGCAGGAAGGTAGGCGTGCTGCTCACAGCAATCATCTACCTGCTGTTGGGTCCTTTTTTTGCGCTTCCGCGCACCGGAGCCGTTTCCTTTGAGATTGGTGTGGTTCCATTTTTGCCGGATGGCAGCTCCCATTTTGTCCCGATGCTGATTTATACGGCTGTATTCTTTGGAATCACCTACTTCTTTTCCCTCAAGCCTGCCAAGGTGGTGGACGTTGTCGGAAAATTTATGACACCGGTGCTGCTGCTGTCCATCGGTGTGATTTTTGCAGCGGCAGTCATCAACCCGCTGGGAGCGGTGCAGGATACCGCCATTGTCTATGAAAATGGTCCCTTCATCGAGGGACTGCTGCAGGGCTACCTTGCGCTGGATGGATTTGCGGCGCTGGTATTTGCCATCATTGTCATCGACGTCTTCCGCGACAAGGGCGTGACCGACCACAAGCAGGTGGTCCAATACACCGCAAAGGTCGGCGTGGTTGCAGTCGTGCTGCTGTGTCTGGTTTATGGTGCGCTGTGCTTTGTGGGCAGCCAGACCTCCGGCATGGAAGCGTTTGCCAACGGCGGCGTGCTGCTCAACTACGCAGTATACAGCCTGTTTGGAAAAGGTGGAAATATCATTTTGGGGATTGCCATGATTCTGGCGTGCATGACCACCTCCATCGGTCTGACGACCGCATTCGGAGATTATTTCACCAAGCTGTTCCCCAAGCTTTCCTACCGCACGGTCGTCACCGTTGTCACCCTGTTCACCTGGTTTGTTTCCAATGTGGGACTGGATACCCTTCTGGATACCGTGCTGCCGCTGCTGGTGGTGCTGTATCCACTGGTGATTGTGCTGGTGCTGCTCTCCTTCTTTGACCGTTTCTGGAAGGGACGCACCGAGGTGTATGCTTTTAGTATGGTGTTTTCTCTCTTCTTTTCTGTATTTGATGGATGTAAGACGGCAGGCATCTCGTTGGGCGGTCTGACCGAAAAGGTGATGCAGCTGCCGCTGGCTTCGCTGGGAATCGGCTGGGTCCTGCCTGCACTGGTCGGATTTTTGATTGGAATCAGCCCAATCGGCAGAAAAATCGGAGAATATGTCCGCAATAGATAGACAAAATCCATAGGGAGGTAATCGCTTTGCAAGAAAGACAAAGGGAAGAAAAAATCAAACGCTGGTTTGATATGTGGCTGACCGGAGAGCGTCAGGAGCTGTCCAAGCTGTTTGATAAAAATGTATATTACAGCGAAAGCTGGGGACCGGAATACCACGGTATCGCACAGCTGGAGCACTGGTTCGACGATTGGACCCGGCAGGGCAAGGTGGAGCGATGGAAGATACAAGCCTTTTACCACCAGAACCAGAATACGGTGGTGGAGTGGAATTTTCGCTGTACCTTTGCAGGCAAGGTGCAGCAGTTCGACGGAGTTACCATCATCGAATGGAGCTCCGACGAAAAGATATTCTCCCTGCGGGAATTTGGCTCAGTCAGTGCGCACACATTGCCTTACGGCGTATAGAGTTGAGAAGGAGGAAAAAGGATGCTTACCTTTAAGCAGGTTGGAAAAACAAACACCGATGTGACCCTCAAGCTGGCAATCCAGACCGCTTTGCAGCGGGAGATGGACCTTGTGGTGGCAACCACCAAGGGCGACACCGCTCTGAGAGCGGCAGAGCTTGCCAGGGAAATGGGATTTACCGGCAAGCTGGTTGCGGTCAGCTGTGCGTATGGAGCAAAGGCACCCAATGCAAACAGCCTTTCGGACGAGGTGCGTGAGAAGCTGCATCAGCAGGGTGTGACGGTGGTGACGGCTGCGCACGCATTGAGCGGAGCAGAGCGCGGCATCAGCAAGGCGTTCGGCGGCGTGTATCCGGTGGAAATCATGGCTGCGACCCTGCGGATGTTTGGACAGGGTGTCAAGGTCTGCGTGGAGATTGCGCTGATGGCAGCCGACTGCGGAGCCATTCGGGCAAAACAGCCGGTGATGGTGGTCGGCGGCACCGGAACAGGAGCCGATACTGCCTGCGTAATCACCCCTTCCTATACCGCATCCCTGCTGGAAACCAAGGTAAACGAAATCCTCTGTAAACCGGAACTGCTGGCACAGGAAGCAACAGAATAACAATCCACAAACAAAAAAAGCTCTCCGAAAAGGAGAGCTTTTTTTGCATGGTTTTAAAATAAAATGATGGTGATGCCGTCGTTTTGTCTGCCAAAATCAACATCGCTCTTGAGCTGCGGGCAAAGCTCGATGGCTTTTCTGCCGTCGGCGGTGAAGGGGGTGAAGTCCTCTCCGCGCACAAAATGGCGGATGACCCCGGTGCGCTTGCGGTCGGCACACAGCTTTAAGCAGGCGGTCTTGATGGCGCCGCCCTGACCGGTGGAGCCGTAGCCGTGGATGACCTTGAGCGCGTGACAGCGGGCATACTTTGCCAGCCAGATTTCATTGCCCAGCTGGGTCATCGCCTGAGAAACCAAGGGCATATTTTTTTTGATGTTGACAGTTTTGCAGATCAAGTGGGAACAACTCCTTTAACAGGCGGACCGATGGGGTGCGCTTAAAAATTATGCAAGAAAAAGCAGGAAGGGGAAGGTCGGCAGAACCGAAATCACCGCCGCGACAGAAGCGTGCAGACGGCTGCCGCACAGCTGGAAGCTCAGCTTTGCCATCAGGCAGGAAAGAGTCATGCTGACCGCAAAGCAGATTGCCCAGAACAGCGCGCTGTTGCCGGTGAGGACGACGATGACCAACAGAAAGAGCAGAGGCGGCACTAGCAGGGAGAGCAGCAAGCCGGTCAAGGCAGCCGGGGAAGATTTGCGGCTGTGCTCCAAGGCTGTCACCACAGCCCGCGGGAACAGAAGGAAGAGAACGACCGCGGCTGCCGGCAAGATGAAATGGTCGGGTGAAAGTTCCTTTGGAGCAGGCGGCAGCGGGAAGGTGTGCATCAGCACAACGGTCAAAGAAAGTGCCGCTGCCAAAGCAGCTCCGTAGCTGAGCAGCACCGAGGCGGATTGGGTATGGATGGCTTCAAAGACACCGGAGGAGCTGCGCAGCAGGCGCTTGGACACCACCGGCAGCAGCAGGCAAAAGACAAGCAGCGCACAGCCGATGAGCCAGATTGCCTGCGCAGAAAACTGATAGACGACCCAGCCGCCCAGCAGACCTGCCAGCGCACCCAGCCAGGACAGACCGATGGCAGCGGGCAGGCGCAGGGAGGTTTTGGCAGCCGAAGGGCTGTGCTCGACGCTGAAGGAAACCTGCGGCGCATATCCGGCGGAGAGGCGGATGGAAAATGCCAGCGCCAGCAGGAGTAAAGCGGGAATTGCCACAGCAGACAGATTGTATAGGCGTGGAAGAGCAGTCATCTCCGGCGGCTGCTCCAAAAGCGGATTGACAAACCGCAGAATCTCCTCCATCGTCTGGGAATGCAGCGGGACGGTGGCATGGAAGCCGCTGTCGGTGATGGAAAGAAAGACGTCGTTTTGGTTTGCGTGGTAAACGCCGCCCATGTGGATGATGCTGTCGGAGGAAAACTTGTTGTACATCAAGGTCATCTGATAAGGGGTGGCAATGTCATCGCCGTTGGAGGTCAACAGAAGGATTGGCTGGCGCACCATCTGCGGCGACAGGGAGTTGATCCACTCGCTTTGGTTTTGATAGTTGCCGTTGACGATGATGGCATCGTCAATCTGTTGGCTGTCCAGCATCGGGGAGAGGACCGCTGCCGCCTTGCAGCTTTCTCTGCCGGTCATCAGCTGGTCGAGCAAGGAGTTGGCTCCTGCATGAAAGCCAATCCAGACCTGTTGAGCCGGTTCAATGCCGGAAAGGGATTCCAGCAGCTGCGCTTCTTCCTCCAGCTGGCTGCCCTGTGCGGCAGCATCCGGGTCGGGATGAGCAGGATGCTCGGCGACCAGCACCGGAAAGCCCTGGGATGACAGAAGCTGAAAAAGGTTTTGGTGGGCATACCCGCCTTCCGGCACAGCCAGCAGAAAGGCGGTCGACTGTTCACCGGCGTAGTAGCGGGAATTTTCCCCCGCGGGTGTTCCCCGGTGGGTAAGGCTGGGCAACAGCAGAACGGACAGGCACACAAGCAGCAGAACCGCTGCGGCAATCAAGCCATTTTTGGCGTTGCATATCTTTTTGAGAGGCATCCTGATTCCTCCTTTTTCGGTTTGGGTGATTACCCCATATTATACATCGGAAATCAGGGGGAAGCAAGTCGGCAGAAGGCAAAAGCAGCGGCAGCGCGGATACACCGCGCTGCCGCTGCTTTGATGGCAGAGAAAGGATTTACAGGATGCAGTACTGCTCCATATATTTTTCCATGTTGACCAGCACGGAGGCGTACTCCGGCTTCTCTTTGAGGTATTCATAGATGTCGGCAACGGTGATGATGGCATGAACGTTGATGCCAAACTCCTCCTTGACCTCCATGACAGCGGTCTTGCCTGCGTTCTGTCCAACCTCGCAGCGGTTGACCGAGATGAACATATCCGGGATGGTCACTTTGGCTGCGCTTTGCAGAATCGGAACAGTTTCACGGACAGCGGTGCCGGCGGTGATGACATCCTCGATGATGATGATGCGGTCGCCGTCCTTTGGCTGGTAGCCGACCAGACTGCCGCCTTCGCCGTGGTCCTTGACCTCTTTGCGGTTGAAGAAGTATGGCTTATCTACGCCGTAGTCGCGTGCCAGCGCACCGGCTGCCGAAGTAGCCAGCGGGATGCCTTTGTAAGCAGGACCGAACATGGCATCAAAATTGTCTTTGCAGTTTTCCATGATGCACTGAGCATAGAATTTGCCCAGAGTGGAAATCTGTGCGCCGGTCTTATAGTTGCCGGTGTTGACAAAATATGGGGAAAGACGTCCGCTCTTGGTTTTAAATTCGCCAAAACGCAGAACATCCGCGCTCATCATAAATTCGATAAATTCTTTTTTTGCAGGGGAAATCATGGTGCAACATCCTTTCCGATTTTGTTAAAAGGTCAGCGGGAAAATATTACCCTTACCTTACAGTTTACCACAGCTTTTGCGTTTCCTCAACTGCTGAACGAAAAAAATGCTCGAAACCAAAAGAATCCGCACTTGACTTTGCACAGGCAAAAGGGGTATAACAGAAAAGGAAAATATGTTGGAGAATCGAGGAGGAATGAGTCTTGGTCAACATTACCATTGATTCACAGCTCAAGGCGGTCTGGCAGCAGGCAGCTTTGGGATGCGTTCAGTGTCGGGTGGTCGTGCAGCCCAGCTCCCGGCAGCTGCTCGAAGCAATCGACATCGTTTGCCGTCGACTGATGGACACCATGAGCATCGAGCAGATTAAATCCAGAGAGCATATCGCGCAGACGCGCGCCTGCTGCAAGGCGCTGGGAAAGGATGTCAAGCGCTACCGCAATTCCGCCGAGGCGCTCCACCGCAGGGTGCTTCAGGGAAAGGGATTGTATCAAATCAACAATGTCGTCGATGTCAACAACCTTCTGTCGCTGGACAGCGGTTACTCTTTGGGCAGCTATGATTTGGAGCAGCTGGAGGGTGACATCGTCTGGAAGCCGGCAGGAGAAGGGGTGCATTACCGAGGTATCGGCAAGGAGGCGGTCAACATCGAGTTTTTGCCGGTGCTCAGCGACCGGCAGGGATTTTTTGGAAATCCAAACAGCGACAGCACCCGCGCGATGATTACCCCGCAGACCACGCAGCTGCTGATGTGCGTCTTTGGGTTTGGCGGCGCGCAGCCGATGCAGCCGATGCTTGAGCAGATGTGTGATGCGCTGCAAACCTACTGCGGCGCGACCGATTTGGAAACAGCGGTAATTGTGTGATTGGGTCAGCCAAAAGAATGGAGGGATTTGGCATGAAAAAGGATTTTGCCTTTTACCGGAAGCTGTTCGCTTCCACCTTTTATCTGAGTGCGTTCACCTTTGGCGGAGGGTATGTCATCATTCCGCTGATGCGCAAAAAATTTGTGGAGCAGTTTCATTGGATTGAGGAAACCGAGATGCTCGACCTGACCGCCATTGCGCAGTCGGCACCGGGACCCATCGCGGTCAACGCTTCCATCCTGATTGGCTATCGTCTGGCAGGATTTGCGGGCGCCATGGTCAGCACGCTGGGCACTGTGCTGCCGCCGCTGATTATCCTGTCGCTGATTTCCCTTGCCTACACCGCTTTTCAAAGCAGCCTGATTGTCAAGCTGGTGCTGCGCGGAATGCAGGCGGGTGTAGCGGCAGTCATTGCGGATGTGGTCATCAGCATGGGCACAGATGTTTTAAAGAAAAAACTCTGGCTGCCGATTTTAATCATGTTCGGCTCCTTTGTGGCTGCCTGCTTCTTTCATGTCAATGTCATGCTCATCATCATTGTCTGTGCGCTGATTGGTTTGTTTGCCACCCTGCACGACGAGCGCAACGGAAAGGCGGGTGCATAAGGATGACCGTACTTTTGGAATTGTTCTGGAGCTTTTTCCAGATTGGACTGTTCAGTGTCGGCGGCGGATATGCCGCTATGCCGCTGATTCAGCATCAGGTGGTCGATTTGCACGGCTGGATGACCATGCAGGAGTTTATCGACATCATCACCATCTCACAGATGACGCCGGGACCCATCGCCATTAACTCGGCAACCTTTGTCGGCATCCAGATTGCGGGACTGCCCGGCGCAATCATTGCGACACTCGGCTGTGTCTTTCCTTCCTGTGTCATCGTCCTGACGCTGGCGTGGGTTTACTTCCGCTATCGCAATCTGTCGGTGGTACAGGGTGTGCTGGGTGGACTGCGTCCGGCGGTGGTGGCAATGATTGCCTCGGCGGGCATCTCCATTTTGGTCACTGCCCTGTGGAACGCCGGACCGATTTCGCTGAATCCGGCTGATTTGGACTGGATTGCGGCGGTGCTGTTTGTTGCAGCTTTGTTTGTCCTGCGCAAATGGAAGCTCAATCCCATCTGGGTCATGAGCGGCGCGGGCGCGGCAGGACTGGTGCTGTACCTGTTGCTGGGATATTAAAAGGAACCCGTCTTTTCTGTTCTAACATGGGACGACCCTTCATACAGATAGGGTGAACCAAAATAACAGAAAGGACGGGTTTTATGAATAACGAGGAAAAAAAGAGCATGGGCGCGCACAATCTGATTCTGGAGGAGCGCGGCTCGCTGACGGTGACCGGTGTGGAGGACGTTGACAGCTTTGACGAGCAGACGGTGGTGGTCTACACCGGACTGGGCGAGCTGACCGTCCGCGGAAATCAGCTGCACATCGAGCGCATCGACCTGCAGGCGGGAGAACTGGAATTGCAAGGACAGGTCGATTCGATGACCTACACCGACCAGCCTGCGGCACGCGGCGGATTTTTTGCGAGGATTTTCCGTTAGATGATGACCGGTATCACCATCGCAAAGGAAACCTGGCTGTTTTTGGCTTCGTTGGCAGTGGGAGCGGGGATGTCTTTTCTGTACGACCTGCTGCGGGTGCTGCGCCGTCGGACCGCACACGGTGCAGCAGCTGTTTCGCTGGAGGATATCCTGTATTTCCTGCTGTGCGCCCTGTTGCACTTTGCCTTTGTTCTAAAGGATAACCGCGGACAGCTGCGCGGATATATCCTGGTCGGCGAGCTGCTGGGCTGGGTCTGCTGGCACCTGAGCGCAGGTGCGGTTCTGGTGGAGGCAACCAGCCGGCTGCTGGGGATTGTGCAAAGGGTCGTGGCAGCGATTTTGCGGGTGCTGCTCTTTCCGTTGTACTGTTTGTATCGGCTGATGAGAAGGATTTCGGCAGCTTTGTCGAAGGTGCTGGATAAATTTTTAAAAAAAGTTCTCCAAAAGGGGAAATATACCTTGAAACGCAAGCAGCAGATGTTGTATAATTTAATTGGTCGATTCAAAAGAGTAAATCAGAAAAGAGGAGATTGCGATGGCATCGAAAAAGAAACCGCTGAGTAAAAACCGTCTGCTGGTCGCTTCGATGGCTGTGTTTATAGCGGTCTGCTCTTTTAAGATTGTGAGCACCCAGATGGAAGTTTCTGCCAAGCAGTACGAGCTCGAGCAGCTGGAAAAAAATATCGAACAGCAGCAGAAGATCAACGAGGAACTGGAAAATCAGTTGGAGCAGGGAAAGAACGATCAGGGCGAGGTCATCGGCAGAATCGCGTTTGAACAGTACGGATATGGTTATCCGGACGAACATATTTATATCGACAGCCAGGCCAGCTGAGTTTACATTTTATAAGATTTAGGAGGACGTTGTAGAAATTATGCAGTTAGCGATTGGAGACGTACTGGAAGGAAAAGTTACCGGCATCACCAAATTTGGCGCCTTTGTAGAACTTGAACCGGGCAAAACCGGCATGGTCCACATTTCTGAGGTGTCTACCGATTATGTGGAGGACATTTCCCAGTATTTAAAGAAGGACCAGACGGTCAAGGTGAAAGTTATCAATATCACAGAAGAAGGAAAGATCAGTCTCTCCATCAAAAAGGCGATGCCAAGAGAGCCGCGTCCCGAGCAGCACAATGCAGGAGGCAAGGGTGGTTCCAAAAACTTTGGGAACAGACGTTATGACAACAGCAACAAACGTCCTTTCAATCCACAGCAGGTCAGCAGCTACGAGTGGAATCCACGCAAAAACGAGAACGCATCCTTCGAGGATATGCTCAACAAATTTAAACAGACCAGCGACGACAAGATGTCTGATTTGAAAAAATACCGCGGAGAGGTCAAACGTGGCTCGGCAAACCGCCGTTCCCGTCAGGATTGATCGGTAAAACCAAACAGAAGAGCAAAAGGAGAAGCGGGGATGCCGGCTTCTCCTTTTTTGCAATACGGGAGGACATCCTATGCAGGGAAAAAAGTGGATGGAAAAAATCTGCCGGCGGTACAGCGACATTTTAGGCGAGCAGCTGACAGGAATCTATCTGCACGGCTCGGCTGCCTTTGGCTGTGCGTCCGGTGCAAGCGATTTGGATTTTATCGTGGTCGTGTCAGGCGCGCTTTCACAGCAGCAAAAGAGGGAGCTGATTTCCCTGCTGCTGTGTCTGAGCCGGGAGCCGGATGCGCCCGGCAAGGGCTTTGAGATGAGTGTGGTGGAACAAACGATTTGCAGATCATTTTGCTATCCCACCCCCTACCTGCTGCACTACTCACAGAGCTATCAAAAGCAGTTTACCGAAGATTTGGACGGATGGTGCCGCCGCATGAACGGGGTGGATTATGATTTGGCGGCGCACTTCACCGTCATCCGTCAGGCGGGCATCTGCCTGTGCGGAAAACCGATTGCAGAGGTGTTCGGGCAGGTGCCGTGGGAAAACTATCTGGACAGCATCTGTCGGGATGTACAGGATGCACCCGTTCAGATACCGGACCAGCCGCTCTACCTGACGCTGAACCTATGCCGAGTGCTGGCAGCCTGCCGGCAGGGCTTGGTGCTTTCTAAGTGCGAGGGTGTGCGCTGGGCGATGCAGCAAGGTTCGCTGGCAGCGTTTCTACCGATGCTCAGGCAGGCGCAGCTTTGCTACCAAAGCGCAGAGGAATTTATTTGGGAGAGCGAACCGCTGAAACAGTTTGCCAAAACAGCTTTAAACCAAATCGACAGCGCCCTGTTGAAAACACAGCAGGACGAAAAAAGGAGGAGTTATCAGATGGAGCAGAACAAGGCAGAAAAATGGTGCAAAATCGAAATCTATAATGAGTACCTCAAAAAGATTCCCAGCCTGCTGGTGCAGATTCATGCTGTAGAAAAGATGTATGAAAAGGCAAAGCTGGAGCAGCAGATGCTGACTGCACAGCCGGAAAACGAGAGCAGAAGGCAGTATCAGGCGCGGCTGGATTCCACCGAGCGTCAGTGCGCCTGCCGCTTGCAGGAAATGTATGAGGAATTGCGTCTGGTGCAGGGACTCAAGGCACAGCTGGAAGAGGAGCTGGGCGAACAGCTGGGTGTCAGCAAACGATAGGACAAAAAAAGAGCGGATGCATTTGCATCCGCTCTTTCATTTTCTTTTGAGAAAAGAAACTTATCTTTCTTCTTTCATTTTAGCAAAGCACTCGCTGCAGTATACTGGGCGGTCTTCTCTTGGTCTGAAAGGAACTTTAGCTTCTTTGCCGCAGCCTGCGCAAACAGCAGTGAACATTTCTCTCTCAGCTTTTTTGCCAGCTTTGCGAGCGTCTCTGCAGTTTTTGCATCTCTGAGGCTCGTTCTGGAAACCTTTTTCAGCGTAGAATTCCTGCTCACCAGCAGTGAAAACGAATTCAGCTCCACATTCTTTGCATACTAATGTTTTGTCTTCGTACATAGCTTTTTTACCTCGCTTTATATATTCGCCCATGGACCGGAACACTGGAGATGATTCGCAATGAAGTCGTATCGCTCTGCTGTGAGTCAAGGGCATATTTATAATCGCAGCGTTTCTGCGATTACCAACTGAATTATCGGGTGCTGCCCCGAAGCTTTCGTCTAACTCGTTGCAGGGCATTGTCGACAGCCTTTGTGGAACAGCCCAGCTGCTGCGCCATCTCTTCATAAGAAAGACCGTTGAGGTACAATGTTAAGGTTTCCTGTTCTAATCCAGACAAAAGGGTCTTGATTTTCTGCCGGCGCAGCTGTTCCTCCTCCTGCTTGAGGTAGGCTTCCAGTGGGTCGCCGTTGCGGTCGGACAGCTCGGCAAGTGCCTGTGCGGAATCGAGCGGCAGATAATTATTCAGCGGCAGATGTTTTTGCTCCAGAAAAAGACGGATGGTTCCCAGCATCCGAAACAGGATGCAGCGGGAAGCAAAGGTTGCAAAGGAAGCTTTGCGGGTGCTGTCATAGCTTTTGACGGCTCGCAGCAGTCCAATCAAGCCTTCCTGTACCAGGTCCTCCGGTTCCAAACCTGCCAGTTTGTAGCAGCCGGCTTTTGCTTGGATGTCCGGCAAAAAACGAACGATCAGCTGTGCCAGTGAATCGGTGTCACCGTTTCGGGCAGACAAAACCAGTTGTTCGTCAGAAGGTTTGCAGGATTGTTTGGACATAATCTTTCTCCGTTGCTGTAAAAATGCCACTACCCCATTATATAGTACGAAAAACCTTCTGTCAATTCATTTTAGCCGCAAGTGCAAATTTTATTTTCTGCAAAATCGGGCAGCTTTCGGCAATTTTGGACAGCTTGCAGGAGGATTTTTACCATTTACGACAAAAATCTTCCTGTGAGAGAAGATAAAATAAATGAAAAAATTTTTGGGCAGGATTGAATTTGATTTTCATTTTGCGCCTATGGTATAATAAAAGGCACGGTAGCGCTCTCGGGCGACTTGACACGGCGCAAGGGTGCGGCTATACTAGGAAATATTGTTAATCGAGTAACAATGTAAAACAGGAGATGAGGCTATGAAAAAAATCCAGGTAAAAGTTTGTGTTTGTACAGCGTGTGTGATGAACGGCTCGGTGGAAATCATGGAGTCGGTGGAAAGTCTGCGCGACCTGCGCGAGCAGATGGAGGAAGGATACACAGCAGAAGAACATGAAGTGTTGGAAATTGCAACCGATAAATGCCTCGGCGGACTGCCGCATCAGGAGGATGCTCCGGTGATTGCGGTCGATGACAAGGTGTTCAGAAAAGCGGATGCAGAATCGGTCATGGCCTATATCGTCGAGCGTGTGCAGAACGGGGAACAGTAAAAATGACCCGCCTGTCTGCACACAGGTTTTAATGAACAACAGGGGGTAATAACAATGAGAGGGATTACTACGCCGGTAACCAAGATCAGGAGGCAGGTCTTTACCGAGATTGCCCGTCTTGCTTATGAGGATGGGGACTACTCCCGCATCGAGGAGCTGCCCTACACCATCATCCCGGGCGAAAAAGCGAATTATCGTGACAGTGTCTTCAAGGAAAGAGCGATTGTAGGCGAGCGGCTTCGCCTTGCAGTCGGTCTTCCACTGCGTCCGGTGGACCAGCACGCACCGGTATCACAGGGAATCAACGACAGCGCCATTGCGGATATGTTCTATGAACCGCCGCTGATCAACGTGATCTCCTTTGCGTGCAACGCCTGTGAGGAAACCAGCTACACCGTCACCGACCTGTGCAGAAGCTGTATCGCACATCCATGTACAGCCGTTTGTCCGGTCAAGGCAGTTTCTATCGTGAACGGCAGATCCTACATCGACAAGAGCAAATGTGTCAAGTGCGGACGATGCGCACAGGCTTGCCCATATTCCGCCATTGTCAAGAGTGAACGTCCCTGCGCAGCGGCTTGCGGAGTGGACGCCATCGAAAGTGATGAATACGGAAGAGCAAAGATTAACTACGACAAGTGCGTTTCCTGCGGACAGTGTCTGGTCAGCTGTCCGTTCAGTGCGATTGCGGACAAGTCCCAGATTTTCCAGCTGATTCAGGCAATCAAGCGCGGCGACCAGGTCATTGCCGAGGTGGCTCCGGCGTTCGTCGGTCAGTTTGGTCCGTTGGCGTCGCCGGAAAAGGTGCGCGCTGCTCTGCGCAAAATTGGTTTTGCCCACATCTATGAGGTCGCCCGCGGTGCGGACATCGGCGCGGTGGAGGAAGCCGAGGAGTACATCAAGAATGTGCCGACCGGCAAGCTGCCGTTTTTGGCAACCTCCTGCTGCCCATCCTGGATTATGATGGCAAAGCAGCAGTTCCCGCAGATTGCCCACTGTATTTCCGACTCGATGACCCCGATGGTAGCCACTGCGCGTATCATCAAGGAAAAGCACCCGAACGCCCGCGTGGTCTTTATCGGTCCATGCGCTTCCAAAAAGCTGGAGGCAATGCGCGAGGACATCCGCAGCGATGTCGATTTCGTCATCACCTTTGAAGAGCTGATGGGTATTTTCCAGGCGAACAACATCGAATTTTCCGATTTGCAGGACGACACCGGCTTCAACCACGGTGCGACCGCTTCGGGCAGAGGCTACGGTGTGGCAGGCGGCGTAGCAAAGGCTGTTACCGACTGTATCCGAGAGATGGCGCCCGAGCTGGGTGAAATCAAGACCGACCACGCGGAAGGTCTGGTGGAGTGTAAAAAGATGCTGACCCTTGCAAAGCTGGGTAAACGCGACGGTTACCTGCTGGAGGGTATGGCTTGTCCGGGCGGCTGCGTCGGCGGTGCAGGTACTTTGACCAATATTCCAAAAGGTGCCAAAGCCGAGCAGGAATTTGCCGCTAAGAGTGAATTTAAAGTTTCCACCGAGGATAAGACCGTCTTTGAAAAGCTCGGAAAATATACAAAAAAATAAGTTACCCCCAAAAGGACCGCTCTATCTCGTAGAGCGGTCCTTTTTTATCTGCGAAAGCCGGGGAAGCGGCAAGGAGCAGAAACATAATTTGGTAAAACGGTGCGTATAATGAGCTAAAACGCTTGCAGGAGGGAAACGACATGAAAAAGGGCTCGGGGATGCGGCAGCTGCTGGCTGTGCTGCTGGCAGTTTGGATGGCAGCAGCCGGTGCGTTGGGTGCGGCTGCGCAGGAGGAAAAAAAGCAGGTGGCAATGAGCTTTACGGCGCGTTCGGCACTTTTGATGGAGCAGCAGACCGGTAAGGTGCTGTTTTCCCAGAACGAAACACAGCGGGTGGCGCCGGCGTCGCTGACCAAGCTGATGGACCTCCTGCTGATTTTCCAGCAGCTGCAATCGGGCAAGCTGACCATGGAGCAGGAGCTGACCTGCTCGGCATACGCCAAGACGATGGGCGGGTCGGAGATTTGGCTCAAAGAGGGCGAGCGGATGACGGTGGAGGAACTGCTCAAGGCGCTGGTGGTGGCAAGCGCCAACGATGCGGCGGTGGTGTTTGCCGAAGCCATTGCCGCAAGCGAGGAGGAGTTTGTCCGGCTGATGAACGAGAAGGCACAGCAGCTGGGTCTGCAAAACACCCACTTTGTCAACTGCACCGGCTTTGATGAGGAAGGTCACTACACCTGTGCGCAGGATGTTGCCGTGCTGGCAAGGGAGCTGATGACCGGCTACGGCGAGCAGCTCACCCGCTTTTCGACCATCTGGATGGACAGCTTGCGCGGCGGAGAGACCCAGCTGGTCAACACCAACCGCCTGATTCGCTTTTATGATGGAGCCACCGGCTTAAAGACCGGCACGACCGACGCTGCCGGACACTGCTTATGCGCGACTGCCACCCGCGACGGGCTGTCGCTTATTTCGGTCATCATGGGGTGCAAAAGCAGCGATGCGCGCTTTGAAGAATCCAAGCAGCTGCTGGACTACGGTTTTGCGGGATTTACCCTCTATCAGCCGCAGCTGCCGCAGGACCGGCTGCATCCGGTAGCGGTCAAGCAGGGAATGCAGCAGCAGGTGCAGCCGCAGGTAGAGCGGATGCCACAGGCGGTGGTCAGGAAAAATGAAGCGGACGGCATCGAGATAAAGCTGGAGCTTAGTGAACAGCTGCAGGCGCCGGTGGCAAAAGGGCAGGCAATCGGCTGGGTCAAGCTTGTGCAGAACGGCAGCACCATCGCTCAACAGCCGGTGACCGCCGGGCAGGAGGTGCAGAAGCTGACCTATGCAAAAAGCCTGCGGCTGTTGGCAGAAGGACTCATTGGGATGAGCGGGCAGTCTGTACAGAAGCAGGTGGAATAAAAAAAGAGCGATTGGGGGAAAATCTCCCTGTAAATTTCATGCGAAAAACATTTATCGGGAGAAAAAAGGTAGGTTTTTACAAAAACAGCCTTGCAAAATGCAGAAGAATAATGTAAAATAACTATATCACCAGAGAATAGAAGGCAGTTGGAAAACTGAAAGGAAGGGTCAGCTATGGCTGTAACACTCAATGCAAAATACCTGGAACCATTTGTCAAACAAGGCGAGCTGGAAGCAATTTTTCCACAGGTGCAGGCGGCTCATCACACCATCCACGAGCGCTCGGGACCCGGGAACGATTTTCTTGGCTGGCTGGACCTGCCGGTCGATTATGACAGGGAGGAGTTTGCAAGGATTCAAAAGGCAGCGCAGAAGATACGCAGCCATTCTCAAATCCTGATTGTCATCGGTATCGGCGGCAGCTATTTAGGAGCAAGAGCCGCAATCGAGCTGCTGCACTCTCAGCTGTACAACGATTTGGTACAGGATGCACCAAAGATTTACTTTGTGGGAAACAGCATCAGCCCTTCCTACCTCAACCAGATTTTAAAGCTGTGCGAGGATAAAGACTTTTCCATCAACGTCATTTCCAAATCCGGCACCACCACCGAACCGGCGCTGGCGTTCCGCATCTTCCGTTCCCTCGCCATCGAAAAATACGGCAGAGAGGGCGCAAAGGACAGAATCTTCTGTACAACGGACAAGGCAAAAGGAACCCTCAAGCAGCTGGCAGATCAGGAAGGCTATGAAACCTTTGTGATCCCAGACGATGTCGGCGGAAGATATTCGGTGCTGACAGCGGTGGGACTGCTGCCGATTGCAGTATCCGGCTCGGACATCGAAAAGCTGATGCAGGGAGCAGCACAAGCCCGCGAGGCTTTGAGCGTCTGCGATTTGGAAAAGAACGACTGCTATCGCTATGCCGCATTAAGAAACATTTTGTACCGCAAGGGCAAGGCAATCGAAATCCTGGTTTCTTACGAACCGGCGTTCACGATGATGTCCGAATGGTACAAACAGCTCTTTGGTGAGAGCGAAGGAAAGGACAACAAGGGGATCTATCCTTCGTCGGCAGTGTTCTCTACCGACCTTCATTCGATGGGACAGTTCATCCAGGAAGGTTCGAGGATTCTGTTTGAAACCGTTGTGGATATCGGTCAGCCGCAGAAGGACCTTTATATCGAGGCAGATCCGGCAAACTTTGACGGACTCAATTTCCTGTCCGAGCAGAATATGTCGGTGGTAAACCGCAAGGCGATGCAGGGAACCATCCTTGCACACACCCAGGGCGGAGTACCGAACATGGTATTGCAGCTTCCTTGCATCAACGAGGAAGAGCTGGGATACTTAATCTACTTCTTTGAAAAAGCTTGCGCACTTTCCGGTTATCTGCTGGCCGTCAACCCATTCAATCAGCCCGGCGTGGAAAGCTACAAGAAAAATATGTTTGCTCTGCTGGGCAAACCGGGGTATGAGGACCAAAAACAGGCGCTGGAAGCGCAGTTAAAATAAGAATAGCAATATTCCAATCAAAAGAACCAGGGAGGAATTTCAAATGATTAAACTGATCGTAGGCACCAAAGGCACCGGCAAAACCAAAACCCTCATCGAGATGGCAAAAAAAGCTGCTGAAGAATCCAAGGGCAATGTAGTCTGTGTAGAAAAAGGCGAAAAGCTGGTTCGCGAACTGCCAAACACCGTTCGTCTGGTCAACAGCGAAGAGTATGATATTCAGGGCTTTGCTTGCTTGTATGGTTTCCTGGCAGGATTCCTGGCAGGAAACTATGACATTACCCACCTGTTCATCGACGGTACCTTCAAAATCGGCAAAATCGGCGATGTAGAAAAAGACTATGAAGGCTTTGCTTACATGGTACAGTGCCTGGCAAAACTGAACACCGAGGCTCAGATTGTTTTCACCGTTTCCTGCGATGCTTCTGACCTGCCGGTATCTGTAAACGAGTACATTGTAAAATAATTGCTGGATGCAAAAAAAGACCGCCCGAACTTCGAATGGTTTGGGCGGTTTTGTTTTGTAAAAAAATGCAGCTTTAAAGAATAAATCCTGCAAATTACTCTTGACGCGCACAAGGGCGCATGATAGTATGGTAAAAGGTTAAAATGAAATCAATCATTTTAATCTTGTGTAATAAAAAAACAGGAGGGATGGTTTTATATGGAAAAAATCAAGGTAGCGATTGTTGGATATGGTAACATCGGACAGTATGCCCTTCAGGCTGTACAGGCTGCGGAAGATATGGAGCTGGTCGGTGTGATTCGTCACCACGCACAGACACAGCAGCCAAAGGAATTGGAAGGAATTTGTGTAGTGGATTCTGTGGAAAAACTTCCGGCAAAGCCGCAGGTTGCTCTGCTGTGTCTGCCGACCCGCTCGGTGGAAGAAAATGCCAAGGAATATCTGGCAAAGGGCATCAACACCGTGGACAGCTTTGACATCCACACACAGATTTGGCAGCTGCACTGTGAATTGGACAAAGCAGCCAAAAACTCCGGCGCTGTTTCGGTCATCTCTGCCGGTTGGGACCCGGGTTCCGACTCGGTGGTTCGCACGTTGCTGGAAGCTTGTGCGCCAAAAGGCATCACCGATACCAACTTTGGACCCGGCATGAGCATGGGTCATTCGGTAGCGGCAAAAGGAAAACCGGGTGTCAAGAACGCTCTGTCGATGACCATTCCGCTGGGAACCGGTATCCACAGAAGAAATGTCTACATCGAGCTGGAGGATGGATATGACTTTGAGCAGGTGAAGGCTTCGATTCTGGAGGACGACTACTTTAAACACGATGAAACCCACATCTTTGCGGTTCCGTCAGTGGATGCGCTGATGGACAAAGGTCACGGAGTCAACCTGGTGCGCAAGGGCGTTTCGGGCACGACCCATAATCAGCTGTTCGAATTCAATATGAAAATCAACAACCCTGCCCTGACCTCTCAGGTGATGGTTGCTTGTGCAAGAGCAAGTGTTGTACAGGCGCCGGGCTGCTATGTGCTGCCGCAGCTGCCGATGATGGACCTGCTGCCGGGCACACTGGAAGAAAAAATCAAACGTCTGGTGTAATGCTTTTGCAGAAACCGAAAAACAAAACGACCGGATTTCCAAACAGAAATCCGGTCGTTTTTGCCATAAACCTTAAACTTATTTTTTAGAAGAGGTGCGCGGGAGCTTGTCACGATAGGTGGTAAAAAAGTTTTTGAGCGCGGGGTGCAGCAGTCCGTCCTGCTCCATTTTGCGGTACTGCGCTTCATCCACCCAGCAAAAATCGACGACCTCCTCCGGCTGCATCACAATCTGGCTGTCCTTGACATCCATGCACACCACAAAGGTGTCCAGAAAGCTGTGCAGGCGGCGCTCCTGTGCCACCAGCACCATCTGCTGCGGCAAGATTTCCAGCCCGATTTCCTCCCGAGTCTCCCGCAGGGCGGCAGTCAGGGTGTCCTCACCGGTGATTGCCGACCCGCCGGTGCAAGCCCACTTGAGCCCAAAGGGAATGTCGGGATGGCGCTGGGTCAGCAGGACCTGTCCGGCGCTGTTGACGACCCAGATGTTGACCACCAGATGGTAGTCACCGTCCGCCATCGGTGTGCCGCGCAGATGCTGTCTGCCTGTGCTGCGGCGGTCCATATCAAAAATATCCCAGTATTCAGCCATCCGTATCCTCCCTCACATTAAAGCTGCGCTGTATTTAGCGCTGAAGAAAAGGTTTGATTTCGTTCAAAAAATCTGCGCAATCGTCCGAACGAATCTCCATGGTGATGGGCTTGGAAAGGTCCAGACTGAAGATGCCCATGATGGATTTGGCATCGACGGTATATCTGCCGGAGGTCAGGTCAACATCAAAATCGCATTTGACGACCGAATTGACAAAAGCTTTGACATCATTGATGGTTTTGAGCATAATCATTTCCCGTTTCATATAAACGCTCCTTCTATTCTAAAAATGGGACCGAATTTCGCATCAAGAATTTGTCGAAAGGCGGTTGTATTTATTGCTTAAATTCATTATAATTTATTTGTATAACATTTTCAATAGCCATCGGTGCAAAGATTCTTTGCAAAAAATGCGGGATTTGCACAATAAATTCCCTGTTGAGGGAAGAAAAGGTGGATTTCAGTCGAAGTGCCGGAGCCACCGCCGGAGAAAAGAGGTATTATGCGAGCAGCGTTTTACACCTTGGGCTGCAAGGTGAACCAGTATGAAACACAGATTCTGATTCAGCAGTTTTCTGCTTACGGATACGACATTGTGGAGAGCAGTGATGCAGCGGATGTCTATGTCATCAACTCCTGCACCGTCACGGCATCCGGTGACAAAAAGACACGCCAGATCATCCATCGGATGAAGCGCACCAGTCCCGGTGCCGTAATCGCGCTGACCGGCTGCTTCCCGCAGGCGTTCCCGGAGGAAGCGGGTAAGCTCGAAGAGGTGGACATCCTGGTGGGTGCAGGGGAAAAGAAAAAGGTGCTGGAATATGTCAACCGCTTCTTAAAGGAAGGCAAGCGCATTGTAGAAATCACTCCGCACACAAAGGAGGAGCGCTTTGAAGCGATGCACGCCGACAGCTTTTTGGAGCGCACCCGGGCGTTTGTCAAGATTCAGGACGGCTGCGAGCATTACTGCTCCTACTGCATCATCCCGTATGCCAGAGGCTTTAACCGCTCAAAGTCCTTGGAGGACCTGAAACTGGAGCTGTACGATTTGAGCGCAAAAGGCTACAAAGAGGTGGTGCTGGTCGGCATCGACCTGTCCAGCTACGGCAAGGACATCGGCTGCCATCTGGTGGATGCGGTGACGATGGCGTGTACCACCGAAGGCATCGAGCGGGTGCGCTTAGGCTCGCTGGAGCCGCTGATGCTCACCGATAAAAACCTGTCCATCCTGGCAGGACTGCCAAACTTCTGTCCGCAGTTCCATCTGTCGCTACAAAGCGGATGCGATGCCACCCTCAAGCGGATGAACCGCCACTACGACACCGCATTTTACCGCGAGCTGGTGCAGCGCATCCGCAGCCAGTTCGATAACCCTTCCATCACCACCGACCTGATGGTCGGCTTCCCCGGCGAAACGCAGGAGGAATTTGAGCAGTCGCTCGACTTTGCCCGCGAGATTGGCTTTGCCAAGGTGCACGTTTTTGCCTACTCCATCCGACCGGGCACCCGCGCTGCCAAAATGCCCGACCAGCTGACCCGTCAGCAGAAGGAGCAGCGCAGCCATCAGATGGCGCAGGTGACCGAGGAAAGCCGCAAAAGCTTTCTGCAAAGCCAGGTGGGCATGGTGGAGAGCGTGCTGTTTGAAACCGAAAAGCTCGATGGGATGCAGCATGGCTACACCAAAAACTATACGCCGGTCTGTGTGCAAAGCGACCGCGAGCTGTGCGGCAGCATCCATTCGGTGCGCATTACCAGAGCGATGGATGATTACTGCATCGGTCAGCTGCTGACCGAACAGGAGCAGGCAGAATGAGAATCAGCTGCTATGCGCAGGTGTCCGGCAGAGTACAGGGAGTAGGCTTTCGGTACTTTGTGCTGCGGGAGGCAACCCGACGCGGCATCGGCGGCTGGGTGCGCAACTGCGAGGACGGTTCTGTCCAGATGCTGCTGCAAGGAGAAGAGCAGGCGGTGCAGCTGCTGTTGCAGCTGATTCGGCAGGGTACTGTGTGGATTCAGGTGGAGAACCTGACGGTGCAGTACCCGGACAATGACACGGTAGGGCAGGAGCGGGAATTTTCCATCCGCTATTAGCTCCAAAATCCGCCCGCGGCAGGGAAAGGTACACGCTTTTGCTGAAAGTTGCGGTCAAATTTTGCTTTCTTTCGGACAATGTCGATATACAAACCGCCTGCGGATTATGGTATAATGAAGTCAAACCCTTCCTGATGCAGGAAGATGCAAGATAAAGTAAAGAGAGTACAGTACAATTTTTAGGAGTGTGAAGTATGTCAGTTTACAGAGTATATGTCGAAAAGAAGGCTCCCTTCGCTGTGGAAGCGCAGGGCGTTCTTTCGGATATCCGCAGTTCGTTGGGTATCCACAGTGCATCCTGTGTGCGCATCCTGAACCGTTATGATGTGGAAGATATTTCCAAAGAAGATTTTGAGCTTGCTAAGGGAACCATCTTCTCCGAGCCGCAGGTGGACGATGTTTATGATGAGCTTCCTTCCTTTGCGGCAGAGGACCGGGTGTTTGCTGTCCAGTTTTTGCCGGGTCAGTTCGACCAGCGCGCAGACTCTGCGGTTCAGTGCATCCAGCTGGCAACCCAGCATGAGCGTCCGACCGTTGCTTCTGCAAAGGTCTATGTAATCAGCGGTATCTCCGGTGAGGAGCTTGCCCGCATCAAAGCGCATCTGATCAACCCGGTAGAGTCGATGGAAGCCTCTTTGGAGCTGCCAAAGACCCTGCATACCCCATTTGATGTGCCGGCTGACGTAGCGGTCCTGGAAGGCTTCTGTGAGCTGGACCAGCAGGGCTTGCAGGAGTTCATCGACCAGTACGGTCTGGCGATGGATTTGGGCGACATCACCTTCTGCCAGAAATACTTTAAAGAAACCGAAAAGCGCACTCCTACCATCACCGAGATTCGCATGATCGACACCTATTGGTCCGACCATTGCCGTCACACCACCTTCTCCACCAACATCGAACAGGTGGACATCGAGAGTGATTACGTCAAGGACGCTTACAATGAATACCTTGAGCTGAGAAAGACCTTGCACGCAGGCAAAAACAAACCGATGACCCTGATGGATCTGGCGACCATCGGCGCAAAGGCACTCAAAAAGAAGGGTCTGCTTGGCGCACTGGATGAATCGGAAGAGATCAACGCCTGCTCGGTCAAAATCAAGGTGGACATCGACGGCAAGGAAGAGGAGTGGCTGCTTCAGTTTAAGAATGAAACCCACAACCATCCGACCGAGATCGAGCCATTCGGCGGCGCTGCCACCTGTCTGGGTGGTGCAATCCGTGACCCGCTGTCCGGCAGAGCCTACATCTACCAGGCAATGCGCGTCACCGGTGCAGGCGACCCGCTGACCCCATTTGAACAGACCATCAAAGGCAAACTGCCACAGAAGAAGATCGTGACCACCGCAGCAGCAGGATACAGCTCCTACGGCAACCAGATCGGTCTGGCGACCGGTCAGGTCAACGAGATTTATCACCCGGGCTATGTTGCAAAGAGAATGGAAGTAGGCGCTGTCATCGGTGCAGTACCTGCCTGCAACGTCGTTCGTGAAGAGCCTGCCGCAGGCGATGTCATCATCCTGCTCGGCGGCAAGACCGGACGCGACGGCTGCGGCGGTGCAACCGGTTCCTCCAAGTCCCACAATGTGGAGTCGCTGTCCAGCTGCGGCGCAGAGGTGCAGAAGGGCAACCCACCGGAAGAAAGAAAGATTCAGCGCCTGTTCCGCAACGGCGACGTTACCCGCATGATCAAACGCTGCAATGACTTTGGTGCAGGCGGCGTTTCGGTTGCCATCGGTGAACTGGCAGACGGACTGGAAATTGATTTGGACCTGGTACCGAAGAAGTACGACGGTCTGGACGGCACCGAGCTTGCCATCAGTGAATCGCAGGAAAGAATGGCAGTGGTCGTTGCAAAAGAAGATGCCCAGAAGTTCCTGGATGCTGCCGACCGTGAAAACCTGATGGCTACCGTTGTAGCCAAGGTGACCGAGCAGCCAAGACTGGTGATGTTCTGGAGAGGCAAACGCATCGTAGATTTGTCCCGTGAGTTCCTTAGCTCCAACGGCGCTGCAAAATATACAAAAGTAATTGCAAAGGCTCCTGCGCAGAAAGCACACTGCTGCAAAAACAAGGACCTGAGCGTCAAAGAAAAATTTGAAACCATCATGGCAGACCTCAACGTCTGCTCGCAGCGTGGTCTGTCCGACCGTTTTGACTCGACCATCGGCGCCAACACCGTTGTGATGCCATACGGCGGCAAAACCCAGCTGACTCCTTCTCAGGCAATGGTAGCAAAGATTCCGATGCTGCAAGGAGAGACCAACACCTGCTCGATCATGTCCTGGGGCTTTAACCCATATATCTCCGACCAGGATCAGTTCAAAGGCGCACAGCTGGCAGTAGTCGAGTCGATTGCCAAGATCATCGCTTCGGGCGGTTCCAGAAGCAGATGCTGGCTGAGCTTCCAGGAATACTTTGAGAAGATTGGTACCGACCCGGAAAAATGGGGAAAACCATTCCAGTCGCTGCTGGGCGGTCTGAAGGCACAGCTCGAGCTGGGCTGTGCTGCCATCGGCGGTAAGGATTCGATGTCCGGCTCCTTCGAGGACATCCACGTTCCACCGACACTGATTTCCTTTGCAGTTTCCACTGCCAAGGTGAACAACGTGGTCACCGACGAATTTAAGGCTGCCGGCGACAAGGTATACCTGCTGGCTCCCGAGTACGACGAAAACGGAATGCCGGTTTACGAAAATATCCGCAAGGTATTTGACCACATGGAAAGCCTGATTGCCTCCGGCAAGGTCAAGGCAGTCTACACACTGGGCATGAAGGGTCTTGGCGAAGCGCTGTGCAAGATGTCGTTCGGTAACCGCATCGGCTTTGCAGCACAGGAAAACCAGCATCACCTCTTCAAACCGGTTTACGGCGCATTTGTATTTGAGGCATCCGAGGAACTGGATACTTTTGCCAAGCTGATTGGCTGCACCACCGAGGAATACGCTCTCCGAATCAACGGAGAAACAGTGGACCTGCAGCAGATTCAGCAGAAGTGGGAAGCAACCCTGGAGCCGGTTTATCCGCGCATTACAAAAGCTCCACAGGAAACCGTTCCGACCTACAACTATCAGTGCGTAGAGCGCAAGACCTCCTCCATCAAGCTGGCACAGCCGCGCGTTCTGATTCCGGTATTCCCGGGCACCAACTGTGAATATGACACCGCTCGTGCGTTTGAACGCGCAGGAGCCAAGGCAGACATCGTCGTTATCCGCAATAAAACTTCCGAGCAGATCAAAGAATCGGTAGAACTGGTGAGAGAAAAGATTGCAAACTCCCAGATCATCGCTATTCCGGGCGGCTTCTCCGGCGGCGACGAACCGGAAGGCTCGGCAAAATTCATCGCTTCCTTCTTCCGCAACCCACAGATCACCGAGGCGGTGATGGAGCTGCTGAAGAACCGCGACGGTCTGATGTGCGGTATCTGCAACGGCTTCCAGGCACTGGTCAAACTGGGTCTGGTTCCATACGGTGAGATTATCTCCACCGATGCAAACTGCCCGACTCTGACCTACAACGTCATCGACCGCCATCAGTCGGGTCTGGTGCGCACCAGAATCGCATCCAACAAATCTCCATGGCTGATGCACACCAACGTGGGCGACATCCACACCATCGCCATCTCCCACGGAGAAGGTCGCTTTGTTGCCAGCGAGCAGCTGGTGAAACAGCTGGCAGAAAACGGACAGATTGCGACCCAGTATGTAGATTTGGAGGGCAATCCGACCGAGGATTACCGCTTCAATCCAAACGGCTCGATCGACGCCATCGAGGGTATCACCTCCCCGGACGGCAGAGTCTTTGGTAAGATGGGTCACTCCGAGCGTTACACCAACGGACTGTACCTGAATGTGGACGGCGACAAGGACCAGAAGATGTTTGCCGGAGCAGTCAGCTACTTCAGAGACTAAAATAGAATTGTGATATTCAGCACAGGACCTCTCTGCCGCACCGGCAGGGAGGTCTTTGCAAAAGGTTAAAAAGAAAGGGAGATTTTCTTGCCAAATCAAAAACGACCTTCCACGACAGCGCAGGCGGATCGGGTCGATTATCTGATGTCGGTGCTGTGTGTGCTGACCATCCTGGACATCCTGACCCTTCCGCTGACGGCAATCGTGGGAATCTTTTGGGTCAAACAATATGAACTGCCGATGATGGGGGAGGGCTTCTCCACCAAAATAAACGGCAAAAAACTCGGACAGCTTGCTTTGCTTCTGTTTTCCGGCGCAGCGCTGGGTGCCTTTGCCCTGTCGGCAACCCAGGGACTGGCGGTGGTGCTCGAACAGCGGCTGCCGGGTACCCTTTTTGTCATGAGCGCCGGACACGCCCTGTGGCAGGATTTGCTGGTAGCGGTGGTGACTGCCTTTGTGATGGAGCTTGCCTTCCGCCGCTGCCTCTTTTTTGAGTGGAGCCGCTATGGAATCTTGCCGGCAATCATCGGCAGCGGACTCATCACCATGCTGCTGACCCCGCTGCCGCAGTGGCCGGGTGCGCTGCTGTTGGGCTTGTGTGCCGCAGCCGTTTACCAGGTGACCGGCTGTCTTGTGATGACCAGCGTCTTTCACATGGGATTTCTGGTGGCACAGACGCTGCTGCTGCACGGAGCCAATCCGCAGCAGGTGCTTTCTGCGGGTGTGATGGTTCTGTTGCTGGCAGCGGCGCTGATCGGATGCTGGGCAGCGCTGGCTCTTTCTCCAAATTTAAAAGAAACCGTCCAGAAGATGGTGGTTCAGCAGAAAAACCCCATCCGTCATCCGTACGTTTTCAGAACCAGCTTCAACTTTTTTGCAGTGGTGCTGGTGCTGTTTGCCACCACCGTCCTGTGGTATCCGCTGCTGCTGGGAAATTAAACGCCACAGAGCTTTCGACAAAATCCCTAATTGCCCGCCGGCAGGAGAGAGCAAAGTTGTGGGAAAGGCGGGAAAGTATAAAAAAGTGCCGTCATCAGGGGAAAAAACGCCTTTTGAGTGTTGACAAAAAAGGCACAAGATACTATAATATTTTCTGTTACGGGTTGATTCGGAGGGATAAGTCTGTCCCGGAAAGGTCTGCTTCTGGCGGAGCGGACGGGGTCAATCGGTGCTGCGGCAGGCCCGAAGCGATGCTGCCGCAGAGTATACTATGTATACCGGAAAGGAAGTTACTATGCTGCTTGACCTGAGAAGAGTGTTCGAAGGCGACGACCAGAGGGTGCCGTTTGCGCATCAGATGGATTTGAGCCAGATAGAGCAATGGGGTGACCGCCCGTTCGCGGAGCCGGTACAGCTTGAGGGTTATGTGCAGAACCGTGCGGGAATCGTTACGGTGCATTACACAGCCAGCTACCTTCTTTCCACAGCTTGTGCCCGCTGCCTGGACCCGGTAGAGCGCAGGGTCCGTCAGGACTTTGACCACACTGTGGTCAGAAAGCTCAACCAGCAGGAGGACGATGATTACATCGTCTGCGAGGACGGCATTTTGGACCTGGACTTGATTGCACAGGACGACATACTTCTTGAGCTACCAATCAGGATGTTGTGTTCGGAGGACTGCAAGGGTCTGTGTCCGGTTTGTGGCTGCAACCGGAACCGTGAACAGTGCGGTTGTCAGCAGCCGGAATGGGAGCCACAGGGCAGAACGGTCCGACCGTTTGCTGACCTGGAGTGGTCCGACGAAGAGTAAGTTTTCGCCGGCAGGGTCCCAAAAACTTTTGTTTTATAATTTTATGATAATGTTTTAAGGAGATGCGCAAAAATGGCAGTACCGAAGAGAAAAGTATCCAGAGCACGCAGAGATAAAAGACGTTCCAATGTTTGGAAACTCGACACACCAGCATTTTCCGTCTGCCCACAGTGCGGCGAGCTGAAGACTCCACACAGAGTATGCGGCAACTGCGGCTACTACAAAGGCAGAGAGATCATCAAAAAAGACTAATTGCATCTTTTTTTGACTGGATGTTTTTGAACATGAAGGGCAGAGGGGAAGGTCTTTCCCTTCCTGCCCTCTTTTTTATGCTGCAAACCAAGCGGACAGGAGGCGGTGCGGATGGCAGTCAGAATCACCAGCGTTGAACCGGGCAGTCCGGCAAGACGGGCAAGGATACACAGGGGAGATACCTTGATCAGCATCAACGGAAACGCAATCACCGATGTGCTCGATTACCGGTTTTATATGACCGACGAGCATCTGGAAATCCTGCTGTGTGACCAGGAAAAGAAGCTGCGCACAGTCGTGGTGGAAAAAGACGAGTACGACGATTTGGGACTGGAGTTTGAAACCTATCTGATGGACCGTCAGATGGGCTGCAAAAACGCCTGCATCTTCTGCTTTGTCGACCAGACGCCGCCGGGAATGCGCAAGAGCCTTTACTTTAAGGACGACGACACCCGAATGTCCTTTCTGTTTGGCAACTACACCACCCTTACCAACCTCAAGGAGGGTGACATCCAGCGGATTATCAAAATGCACATCAGTCCCATCAATATCTCCATCCAGACGATGAACCCTGCGCTGCGGGTGCAGATGATGAAGAATCCGTTTGCGGGGGAATCGCTCAAATTTGTGCGGATGCTCACCGAGGGCGGAATCAAAATCAACACCCAGATTGTGCTGTGTCCCGGCTACAACGATGGGGAGGAGCTGGAATACAGCCTTTCCGAGCTGGCAAAGCTGGGACCGAATGTGCAGAGTATCGCGGTGGTCCCGGTCGGCTTGACCCGCTACCGGGAAAAGTTGACGCCGCTGCGTGGCTTTTTTCCACAGGAGGCGGTGGAGGTTGTTAAAACGATGGAGCGCTGGGGAGAATATTTCTGCAAGGAGTATGGCGCCCGCACCGCTTACGCCTCGGATGAGTTTTACATCCTTGCCGGAAAGGATTTTCCGCCGTATGAATTTTATGAGGACTTTGCCCAGCTGGAAAACGGCGTGGGTATGATGACGCTGATGCAGCACGATTTTACACAGGCGCTCAAGGAGGCGCAGCTCGAGCAGTCCCCTGCCGCACACCGCTGCACCATTGCCACCGGTCAGCTGGCTTACCCGATGATGCAGGACTTTGCCGTGCGGGTGCAGCAGGCATTTCCACAGGTGCAGGTGCAGGTCAAAAAAATCCGCAACGATTTTTGGGGACCCACCATCACAGTGGCAGGGCTGATTACCGGTCAGGACCTGCTGGCGCAGTTGGAAGGGCTGGATTTGGGCAGCGAACTGCTGATTCCTGCCAATATGCTGCGGCATGAGCAGGACCGTTTCCTGGACGACCTGACCCTCGAGCAGGTGCAGGAGACTTTGGGTGTGCCGGTGCTTCCGGTGGAAAACGACGCCTTTGAGCTGCTGGCAAGGATGCTGGGCAGCCGGTAAGAAAGAGAACGAAGAAAAGAACGATTCTACTAGAAAGTGAGGTCAGGATATGGCAGTCAGACCAATCGTTGCAGTGGTGGGTCGCCCGAATGTGGGAAAATCCACCCTGTTCAATAAGCTGATCGGGCAGCGGCTCTCCATCGTGGAGGATACCCCGGGAGTGACCCGCGACCGTATCTATTCAGCCTGCGAATGGCGCAACCATGAAATCATGCTGGTCGATACCGGTGGTATCGAGCCGTATTCGGATGATATTATCATTTCGCAGATGCGCCGTCAGGCACAGATGGCGATTGAAAGTGCAGAGGTCATCATTCTGGTGGTGGACATGAAGTCCGGCATCACCGCCACCGACCAGGAGGTCGCTGCAATGCTGCAAAAGAGCGGCAAGCCGATTGTACTGTGCGTCAACAAATGCGACGGAGTGGGTGAGCCGCCGTCTGAATTTTACGAATTTTACAACCTCGGTCTGGGAGAGCCGATTGCGGTGTCCTCCCTGCACGGACACGGCACCGGCGACCTGTTGGATGCGGTGTACGAGCATCTGGACTTCAGCGCCGAGGAAGAATATGACGAAAACAGCATTACCGTTGCCATCGTCGGCAGACCGAATGCGGGCAAATCCTCGCTGGTCAACCGCATTGCAGGCAGAGAAGCGGTCATTGTTTCGGACATCGCAGGCACCACCCGTGATGCGACCGATACCGTGGTAGAAAATGAGCATGGACGCTTTGTGTTCATCGACACCGCCGGTATCCGCCGCAAGAGCAAGGTGGAGGAGTCGATTGAAAAGTACAGCGTTCTGCGCGCCTATATGGCGGTCGACCGCTCGAACGTCTGCGTCATCGTCATCGACGCGACCAAGGGCTTCAGCGAGCAGGATTCCAAGATTGCAGGCTATGCCCATGAGCAGGGCAAGGCGTGCATCATCGCCATCAACAAGTGGGATGCGCTGGAAGAAAAGACCGACAAGACGATGCAGGAGATGAAAAAGCAGCTGGACGTCGACTTCAGCTTTATGCCGTATGCGCCAATGCTGTTCATCTCTGCCAAGACCGGTCAGCGGGTCAACAATCTGTACGAGCTGATTAAAAAGGTGGACGAGCAGAATGCACGCCGTATCTCCACCGGTATGCTCAACGATATGCTCAACTATGCGACCGCCCGCGTGCAGCCGCCGTCCGACAAGGGCAAGCGCCTGAAGATTTACTACATGACCCAGGTGACCACCAGACCACCGACCTTTGCCTGCTTTGTCAACCGCGCAGAGCTGTTCCATTTTTCCTATCAGCGCTATCTGGAAAATCAGATTCGGGAAAACTTCGGCTTTGAAGGAACCCCGATTCGGATGCTGGTCCGCGAAAAAGGCGACAAAGCACACAAATAAAGAAAAAGATTTTCGACAAAAAGGATTCTTTTTCCCCATAAAGAGCCTCGTTCGAGGCTCTTTTTTTTCTCTGATGAATCGGAAAGTCTGAAATCGAAGGGAAAAGGGCTTGCAATATAGTGAAACAGTTGATACAATGTACTGGAGGAGGATGAGAAGAATGGAATCTCAAATCATGCTCAATCTTGCAGCGTGCGTGTTGGCGGGTCTGGTGGCTTACCTGTTGGGAAGCATCAGCTTTGCCGTCATCGTTTCCAGAATCTATGCACATGATGATGTTCGGAAATACGGAAGTAAAAATGCAGGGATGACCAATATCCTGCGTACCTATGGCAAGCTGCCGGCATTCTTTACCCTGCTGGGCGATTTTTTCAAGGGTGTTCTGGCAGTGCTGATTGGCAGATGGATTTTTTCGCTGATGGGCGTTACTGCTTTTGATGCGGGCTACCTTGCCGGATTTTTTGCCCTGTTGGGTCATCTGTACCCCATCTTTTTTGGATTCAAGGGCGGCAAAGGAGTGCTGACCTCGCTGGGAATCATCCTGGTGGTCAACCCGCTGGTGCTGCTGATTTTACTGATTATCTTTTTGCCGGTGCTGTTCATCACCCGAATCGTTTCGCTGGTGTCAATCACCGGTGCGATGCTCTACCCGTTTATCACCCTGATTGTGGATTTGTGTCTGCGCCGACCGGTGCTGTTCGACTTTTTGTTTGCAGCGCTGTTTTCGGTGATTGTCATTTATAAACATAGGGAGAACATCAAGCGGCTGCTCAACGGCACCGAGCGGAGAATCGGCGACAAAAAGCCGTCGCAGGAGCCTTCAGAGCCGCACAAGTAAAAGAAGGTTTTGCACAGAAGATTGCTATCAAACAGGAAGGAGTTGGCAAAATGGCAAAGGTGATGGTTTTGGGTGCAGGAAGCTTTGGAACAGCGCTGGCGCTGCTGTGCCACCGCTGTGGGTATGAGGTGACCGTCTGGTCCCACCGCGAGGAGGAGGCAAACCGGCTGCGGGAGGAGCGGGAGCAGAAAAAACTGCTGCCCGGTGTCAAGCTGCCCGAGCAGATTACCTTCACTGCATCCTTGCAGCAGGCAGGTCAGCAGGATTTGCTGATTTTGGCAGTACCGTCCTTTGCAGTGCGCCAGACCGCCCGCCAGCTTTGTCCGCTCCTGCAATCCAATCAAATTGTGGTGTGCGTAGCAAAAGGTTTGGAGCAGGGCAGCTTCCACGATTTTTCGACGGTGGTTTCGCAGGAAATCCCACAGTGCGCCAACGTGGTTTTGTCGGGACCATCCCACGCCGAGGAGGTCAGCCGCGCAGAGGCAACCACGGTGGTGGCTTCTTCCAAGGACAAGGAGGCAGCGCGTAAGGTGCAGGATTGGCTGATGAACCCGTCCTTTCGCGTCTATGTCAACGATGACCTGATTGGTGTGGAGCTGGGCGGCGCGCTCAAAAATATCATCGCCGTTGCAGCCGGTATCGCCGACGGTCTGGGTCTGGGCGACAATGCAAAGGCTGCGCTGATGACCCGCGGCATCACCGAGATTGCCCGCTTGGGCGTTGCGATGGGCGGACATCAGGAAACCTTCGCAGGTTTGTCCGGCATCGGGGACCTGATTGTGACCTGCACCAGTATGCACTCGCGCAACCGCCGCTTCGGCATCAAGATTGGGCAGGGTGTACCGGCGCAGCAGGCGCTCGAGGAGGTCGGCATGGTGGTCGAGGGTTATTCCTGTACAGCGGTTGCCCGGGAGCTTGCACACCGCTTAGAGGTGGATATGCCGATTACCGAGCAGACCTATCAGGTGCTTTACTGCAACAAGCCGGCAGATCAGGCGATGCGTGACCTGATGGGACGTCCGAAACGCAATGAAAGCGAAAATATCTGGGTGGTATAACGCCGGGGCACCGTTTTCAGACAAGATAGAATATAAGGGAAGGGGGCAAAGTTTCCCTTCTCTTTTTTTTGCGGATGGGACACAGAGCGCTCAGCTTGTCAAACGGATGTAAAATGTGTTATGATAGATAAGAATGTGGCTGGTGCGTTTTTCGCACAGCTTCACCAGTCAGAATCAATACGGGGAGGCTACTATGGCAGCAAAGAAAAATCAGGGATATGGCAACGAGAGCATCTCTGCTCTTAAAGGCGCAGACCGTGTCAGAAAGCGCCCGGGCGTCATCTTTGGCTCGGATGGGCTGGAGGGATGCGAACATTCTGTTTTTGAAATCCTTTCCAACTCGATTGACGAAGCCAGAGAAGGATTTGGAAGCAAAATCATCCTGACCTGTTATCGGGACCACTCGATTGAGGTGCAGGATTTTGGACGAGGAATTCCGGTTGACTACAACCCAAAGGAAGAGCGGTACAACTGGGAGCTGGTTTTCTGCGAATTATATGCAGGTGGAAAGTATAACACCAATAGTGGGGAAAGCTATGAATTTTCGCTGGGACTCAACGGATTGGGCTCCTGTGCGACACAGTATTCCTCTGAGTATTTTGATGCGGAAATATACCGAGATGGATATTGTTACAATCTCCACTTTGAAAAGGGAGAGAACATCGGCGGGCTAAAAAAGCAGCCGACCAGCAAAAAACAGACGGGAAGCCGCCAGCGCTGGAAGCCGGATCTGGAGGTCTTTACCGACATCGACATCCCGGTCGATTATTTTCGCGATGTCCTCAAAAAGCAGGCGGTGGTCAACAAAGGGCTAAATTTCCTGCTGCGAATCGAGCAGGAGGACGGCAGCTTTGCAGAGGAAACCTTCTGTTATGAAAACGGTTTGACCGACTATGTGGGAGAAATCGTCGGAGATGCCTCCTTGACCAACATCCAGTATTGGGAAACCGAGCAGCGCGGACGTGACCGTGCGGACAAGGACGAGTATAAGGTCAAGCTGTCGGTGGCATTCTGTTTCTCCAATCGGGTCAAGTTTTTGGAATATTACCACAACTCCTCCCATCTGGAGTACGGCGGCTCGCCGGAGAAGGCGGTCAAGCAGGCGTTTGTTTCGAAGATAGACGGCTATCTCAAGCAAAACGGCAAATACCTCAAGAACGAAAGCAAGATTACCTTTCAGGATGTGGAGGATTGTCTGGTGTTGGTTTCTTCATCCTTCTCAACCCAGACCTCCTATGAAAACCAAACGAAAAAAGCAATTACCAATAAATTTATCTATGAGGCGATGAACGATTTCCTCAAACGACAGATGGAGGTCTACTTCATCGAAAATCCCGACGAAGCAATCAAGATTGCCGAACAGGTGCTGATCAACAAGCGCAGCCGCGAGAATGCAGAAAAGACCCGATTGAATCTGAAAAAAAAGCTGGCAGGCTCCATCGACCTTGCCAACCGGGTGGAAAAGTTTGTGGACTGCCGCTCGAAGGATGTAAACGAGCGGGAAATCTACATCGTGGAGGGCGACTCGGCGCTGGGCGCCTGCAAGCTGGGACGCGACGCACAGTTTCAGGCAATCATTCCGGTGCGCGGAAAGATTCTGAACTGCTTGAAGGCGGATTTTGATAAAATCTTTAAAAACGACATCATCACCGACATCATCAAGGTGCTCGGCTGCGGTGTGGAGGTCGATTCCAAAGCGAACAAGGAGCTTTCCACCTTCCACCTGGACGGCTTGCGCTGGAACAAGGTGGTCATCTGCACCGATGCCGATGTCGACGGCTTCCAGATTCGCACCCTGATTTTGACCATGCTCTACCGCCTGACACCGACCTTGATTGAAAAAGGCTATGTTTACATCGCAGAATCCCCACTGTTTGAGATTCGCTGCAAGGATGAAACCTATTTTGCCTACTCGGATGCGGAAAAAGCGGAAATTTTGCAGAAGCTGGGCAATAAAAAGGTCGATGTCCAGCGCTCCAAAGGATTGGGTGAAAACGAGCCGGACATGATGTGGCTGACCACCATGAATCCAAAAACACGACGGCTGATCAAGGTTTCCCCGGAGGATGCCGCTGCCACCGAGCAGATGTTTGCGCTGCTGCTGGGCGACAATCTGGACGGAAGAAAGAGTTATATTGCCGAAAACGGTCACCGCTATCTGGACGACCTGGATGTTTCCTGATATTTCCCGGGAAATTGCATGGAAATTCCCGCTTTCTGCTTCACAATATTTCCCGGGAAAATGCTTTCCGAGAAAAACATTTCCTGCGAAACAGGGAAATGCTTTTAGACGATTTCCTGGGAAATAGAGCGGGTATTCCAGAATGGAAATAATTTCCCGGGAAAAGATTTGCATAAACCGAATCACACAAAGGGCGGACTTCGTCCGCAAAGGATATAACAATGGCAAGAAAAAAGAACACAGCGTCCTCGGTGCATAAAAACGACCCAAAGGCGTACATCGAGCACGCGGGCGAGGTGGTCGATCAAAAGATCACCGATACGCTGGAAAAAAACTATATGCCCTATGCGATGAGCGTCATCGTTTCCAGGGCAATCCCCGAAATAGACGGTTTCAAGCCCTCCCACCGCAAGCTGCTGTACACCATGTATAAGATGGGACTGCTGACCGGCGCGCGGACCAAATCTGCCAACGTGGTCGGCTCCACCATGAAGCTGAACCCACACGGCGATATGGCAATCTATGAAACGATGGTGCGACTGGCACGCGGAAACGAAGCGCTGCTGCACCCATACGTTGATTCCAAGGGCAATTTCGGCAAGGCATACTCCCGCGACATGGCGTTTGCTGCCTCCCGTTACACCGAGGTCAAACTCGACCCCATCTGTCAGGAGCTGTTTCGTGACATCGACAAGGATACCGTCGATTTTGTGGACAACTACGACAACAAGCTCAAGGAGCCGACCCTGTTGCCGGTGACCTTCCCGACCATTCTGGTCAATGCCAACACCGGCATCGCGGTGGGAATGGCAAGCTCCATCTGCCCGTTCAACCTCGAGGAGGTCTGCAATACCACCATCGAGCTGATAAAAAATCCCAACCACGACCTTTCGCTGACCCTGACAGCACCGGACTTCCCGGGCGGCGGACAGATTATCTACAATCCGGCGGAGATGGATAAAATTTACCGCACCGGTCGCGGCTCCTTCAAGGTCCGCGCTCGCTGGAATTACGATAAGAGCTGCAACTGCATCGAAATCACCCAGATTCCGCCGACCACCACCACCGAAGCCATCATCGACAAGGTGGTGGATTTGATCAAGTCCAACAAGCTGCGGGAAATTTCGGATATGCGCGACGAAACCGACCTGTCCGGTTTGAAGCTGGCAATCGACTTAAAGCGCGGGGTCGACCCGGACCTGCTGATGCAGAAGCTCTACCGCTTCACGCCGCTCGAGGACAGCTTTTCCTGCAACTTCAACGTCCTGATTGGCGGCACACCGCGCGTGCTGGGTATCCGTGCGCTGTTGCAGGAATGGATTGCCTTCCGTCAGCTGTGCATCAAGCGCAGAGTCTACTTTGATTTGACCAAAAAGCAGGAGAAGCTGCATCTGCTGGAGGGCTTGCAGAAGATTCTGCTGGACATCGACAAGGCAATCGAAATCATCCGGCAGACCGAATCGGAGGAGGACGTTGTCCCCAACCTGATGATTGCATTTGGCATCGACCAGGTGCAGGCGGAGTATGTGGCGGAGATTAAACTGCGCCATATCAACAAGGAATATATCCTCAAGCGCACCGAGGAGGTCGACCAGCTGGCACAGGAGATTGCTGAAATGCAGAAGGTGCTGGACGATCCAAAGCGCATCGACCGCATCATCATCAGCGAGCTGAAAAATGTCATCAAAAACTATGCACAGCCGCGCCGCAGTCTGCTGCTGATGCACGAGGAGATCAAAACCTTCACTGAAGAGGAAACGGTGGAAAATTATCCGGTCAACCTCTTCTTTACACGAGAAGGGTATTTTAAGAAGATTACGCCGCAATCCTACCGAATGTCCAGCGAGCAGTATCTCAAGGAAGGCGACCGGGTGGTGCAGCACGTTGAGGGCGGCAATGCCGACAATCTGCTCTTTTTTACCGACCACGGTCAGGTGTACAAGGCAAAAGCCTGCGACTTTGAGGACACCAAGGCAAGCGTGCTGGGCGATTTTGTTCCGGCAAAGCTGGGAATGGACGAGGGCGAAAGCGCCATCGCAATGGCAGTGACCGCCGATTATCGGGGGTATATGCTCTTCTGCTTTGAAAACGGCAAGGTGGCAAAGGTTAACCTGAACGCTTATGAAACCAAGACCAACCGAAAGAAGCTGCTCAAGGCATACAGCACAAGGGAAAAGCTGACCGCGGCGCTGTGTCTGCCGGAGGACGGGCAGATTCTGCTGACTGCCTCCAACGGACGTCTGTTGCTGCTGCCGACTGCCCTGCTGCCTGCCAAAGCGACCAAGGACCAGCAGGGAATTCAGGCGATGAAGCTGACCAAAGGTTCGGTCGTCAGCGCAGCCGAGATTTATCAGCCGAACACCCTGGAAGGAGAGCACCGCTATCTGGCAAAGGCTCTGCCATCCCGCGGGGAATTCCTCAAGGACAATCTGCCGGGACAAACAGAACTGTAATCACTTTTTATCCATTACAAAAACAGGACCGCCCCTTTTACAAAAGGGTCGGTCCTGTTTGTCTGTGGGGGAAAATTACAGCACACCCTGTGCCATCATCGCATCGGCAACCTTTAAGAAGCCTGCGATGTTTGCACCGGCGAGCAGATTGCCTTCCATGCCGTATTCTTTGGCGGCACAGCAGCAGTCGTTAAAGATGTTGACCATGATGTCATGCAGCTTTTCGTCCACCTCCTGGGCGCTCCAGGAGTATTTCATGGCATTCTGGCACATTTCCAGTCCGCTGGTTGCTACGCCGCCTGCGTTGGAAGCCTTTCCGGGCGCGTACAGGACGCCAGCCTGCTGGAATGCCGACACCGCATTCAGCGAACAGGGCATATTGGCTCCCTCTGCCACCAGCTGCACGCCGTTGGCAATCAGCTTTTGTGCATCCTCCAACAGCAGTTCGTTCTGGGTAGCACAAGGCAGGGCGATCTGGCAGGGGATGCTCCAGATGCCGCGGCTGCCCTGCTCTTCGCTTGCCGGGTGGTATTCGCTGCCGGCAACCTGGTCGGCATACTCGCTGATGTGTCCGCGCCGGACCTCTTTGATCTGCTTGATTACCTCCAGACGGATGCCGTTCGGGTCGTACAGATACCCATTGGAGTCGGACATGGCGATTACCTTTGCGCCCAGTTCCTGCGCTTTTTCGGCAGCGTAGATGGCAACGTTGCCGGAGCCGGAGATGACTGCCGTTTTGCCAATCAGACTGTCACCTGCCAACTGGGAGAGCATCTCGCGAACAAAGTACAGTAGACCGTAACCGGTCGCCTGGGTGCGGACCAGCGAGCCGCCGTAGCTGAGCCCTTTGCCGGTGAGCACGCCGGTGAACTGATTTTGCATCCGCTTGTACTGACCGAACAGATAGCCGATTTCCCGCGCACCGACGCCGATGTCGCCGGCAGGGATGTCGGTATCTGGACCGATGTATCGGGCAAGCTCGGTCATCAGGCTCTGGCAGAAGCGCATGATTTCAGCATCCGAACGTCCCTTGGGGTCAAAGTCGCATCCGCCCTTGCCGCCGCCCATCGGCAAACCGGTCAGGCTGTTTTTGAAGGTCTGCTCGAATGCGAGGAACTTGATGATCGACAGGTTGACGCTGGGATGCAGCCGCAGACCGCCCTTGTAAGGACCGATGGCGGAGTTAAACTGCACCCTCCAGGCGCGGTTGACCTGGGTTTTGCCCTGGTCGTCCTGCCAGGCAACGCGGAACTGGATGGCGCGTTCCGGCTCGACCATCCGCTCCAGCAGACCGGCGGCTTCATATTCCGGGTGGCGCAGGATGACCGGCTCCAAAGTGCCCAGCACCTCGGTGACGGCATTTAAAAATTCAGGTTCGTTGGCATCGCGCTGACAAACCTGCTGGTAAACCTTTTGCAGATATGGATTGGTAATCTTCATCTTGTGGCTTCCTTTCTTAAAAAAGACTGAAAAGAATCTCCGATACGCTTGTGCTTTTTGGATGTTTTCGTCCAAAGTACAAGCATTATTATAAACCGAAACGACCGGAATTTCAATGCGCACACCGATGGAAGATAGATTGACAAGCTGAAGGTGAAGTGGTATATTTATATTATAAAGAGCGAAATACACCACAATAAAAGGAGGAGTATCGGATGAAAAAACAGAATTGGTATGGTTTACTTGGATTTTTGTCGCTGTTGGGATGGATTGGCGTCTTTACACAGGAGCGCGTTTTTCTTCTCTTTTTTGCCTTTGCGGTGGATTTTCAGTATTTCTTTCTTCCGTCGGATGAGATGCTGGAGGAGTCGATGGCGCGCTGTGCAGCAAGGGGATTCCTGTTTGGCGTGCTGTCGATGGCAGCTGCGGTGCTGCTGGGGATGGCAGCCGGACTGCCGGTGGAGACTGTTTTGGCAAAGGGCTGTGTGCTGGGCTTTGGCATCGCGGTGATGGTCTATGAATTATCCTCCGCCTATTACGGATTTCGGGAAAGCAGAGGGCTGGAGGATGATTAAAAACAGGATTCGGGAGCTTCGTGCCCGCCATCAGATGAAGCAGGAAGAGCTGGCAAGGCGGGTCGGGGTGCGCAGGGAAACCATTGGCAACCTGGAAAAAGGCAGGTACAATCCGTCGCTTGTGCTGGCATGGAAAATCGCCGCGGTGTTCGGGGTGAGCATCGAGGAGGTGTTTACGGTCATAGAAGATGAGGAAAAAAGCGGGCAGACGGATTGACGCACAATCAAAAATAGGGTATAATCTTTGGGTGACCAGGCAGGATGACAGCGGGCGAGGGGGGACCTTCGCATGAGGAAAGTCCGGGCTTCACAGGGCAGGATAGCTGCTAACGGCAGCCGAAGGCGACTTTAGGGACAGTGCAACAGAGAGATACCGCCGGGATTTTTCCGGTAAGGGTGGAAAGGCGAGGTAAGAGCTCACCGGGGTGCAGGAGACTGCGCTGCCATGTAAACCCTATCCGAAGCAACACCGTGACTGCAAAGGGTTGGACGGTTGCCCGCCGTCCCCGTTTACGGCAATTTTGCCAGCGGTCTATGTGGCTTGAACCGTCGAGCAATCGCCGGTCTAGATAGATTGTCATCACAACAGAACCCGGCTTATTTGCCTGATCATGCCAGTAAAAAAGCTCTTGGCTTTTCTTTTGAAAACCAAGGGCTTTTCTTTTTGCCCTTTTGCCCGCAGAGGGCTTGACTTATTTGGGAAAATATTGTATCATACCTAGGTAAATCTATCCACCTGCCGCTGTGGTGGAATCGGCAGACACAAGGGACTTAAAATCCCTCGGAGTAAAATCCGTACCGGTTCAAGTCCGGTCAGCGGCACCACCAGACTGAGTCTGGACGCAGTTCGCGTTCCAGGCTCTTTCTTTTTATCGAAATGAGCGGCTCGCGTTTTAGCCAATCTAAACTGACCAACTTCCCCACCAGACTCTTTGTTGTTGTAGCATGGAGGGGTATTGTTTGTCTTTTGCTCGGGAATAAAAAAAGACTCCGTTCCTTCGGAAGGTCAAAGCAGTTTTTCTGAAGCCGGTGTGCCGGTTTCCTTCTGCCTTGCAACAAACGGAAGGTCGGAGTCTTTTTCACCGACCTTCCGTTTCTTCTGCAAACAGGCAAAGACAGGCAAGCCGGATTTTTTGTTTTACCCTCAAAATTTTGCAAACGCGGGGTGAAACAATAGTAGTATCCGCCAGAACCGCTGGATTATGCACGGATAGAAAAAAGAAATAAAAAAATTTGCTTTCTTTGGCGGGACTGCCCTTGAAAAAAGGGGATAACTATGCTATGATAATCAAGTTAGGTTATGATGCGGGAGATAGCTGCCCGCTTTTATCTGCTAATTTTTAGGAGGTTTACAATGGGCGTAATGAATATCATCTTCGCAATCGTTCTGATTTTGACATCGGTCGGCGTCATCGCTCTGGTTTCCATGCAGGAAAGCAAGAGAGGAATGTCCGCTCTTTCCGGTGGACAGTCGGAGGCAATGGGACGCAACTATGGCAGAACCAGAGATGCGATGCTGGTCAAAGGAACCAAAGTCCTGACCGCAGTTCTGTTTGTCCTGACGATTGTTATTTCAATCGTGGATAAATTTGCTGCATAATCGACCGCAAAAGATAAAAGACAACAGTAAAACGGATGGGAATTTCCCCGTCCGTTTTTTGTTGTGTGCCGTTTGCCGCTTGGGCAGTTTGGCAATGGATTTTTAAGGGCGGATATGCTATAATTACCTTTCAAAATGCCTTTGTTTTGGAAGGCAGGATAGAGAGTCAATATTGGATTGCGATAGAAGAAAGGCTTGGTAAAATCATGGAACAGACTTTTGAACAGCGCTTTTTTGAACTGCGCCGCGCGGTGTTGGAAAAGCGTTTTTGCAAAATGAACGAGAAGCAGCGGGAAGCGGTCTTTCGTACCGAGGGACCGGTGCTGATTCTGGCAGGAGCCGGCAGCGGAAAGACCACCGTGGTAGTCAACCGCATTGCAAACATGGTGGAATTTGGAAACGCCTATCACAGCGACTACTGTCCGTCGTGGGTGGGGGAAGAGGAGCTGTGCTTTCTGGAGGACTGGCTGGACGGCAAGCTGGACGACGGCGACATCACCAACGAGCGTTTGCACCGCATCGTGGCAGACCGTCCCATCAAGCCGTGGAACATCCTGGCAATCACCTTTACCAACAAGGCGGCAGGCGAATTAAAGGAGCGTCTGGAGGCGATGCTGGGCGAGCAGGCGCTGGACATCCAGGCATCCACCTTCCATTCGGCGTGTATGCGCATCCTGCGCAGGGAGATTGGAGCCTTGGGCTACGAGAGCAGCTTTACCGTCTATGATACCGACGATTCGGTCCGCATCATCAAGGAGGCGCTCAAGGAGCTGAGTATTCAGGAAAAGGTGATGGCGCCCAAGGGCATCCTTGCCTCCATCAGTGCGGCAAAGGACAAGATGATGACACCGCAGGACCTGCTGCGGGAAGCGGGAGGCGACTACCGTCAGGAGGTGGTTGCCAAGGTGTACGACTACTACCAGAAGCGCCTGAAGGCAGCAAATGCGCTGGACTTTGACGACATCATCATCTTCACCGTGCGCATCTTCCAGCAGTTCCCGGATGTGCTGGAAAAGTACCGCAACCGCTTCCGCTACATCATGGTGGACGAGTACCAGGACACCAACAATTCGCAATTTTTGCTGGTCAGCCTGCTGGCAGGCGGTCACCACAACATCTGTGTGGTCGGCGATGATGACCAGAGTATCTATAAATTCCGCGGAGCCACCATCGAAAACATCCTCAACTTTGAAAACCAGTACCGCGACACCATGGTCATCCGGCTGGAGCAGAACTACCGCTGCACCCAGACCATCCTGAATGCGGCAAACGCGGTGATTGAAAACAATACCCAGCGAAAGGGAAAGACCCTGTGGACCCAAAACCCGCAGGGAGGACAGGTCAAGGTCTACCGCGCGCTGTCCGAGCAGGATGAAGCCAGATTTATTGCAGACACCATTTTGGACAATGTTGCCAAAGGACAGAAGTTTGCCGACCATGCCATCCTGTACCGCATGAACGCACAATCCAACAGCATCGAAAATGCGCTCATCCGCTCCGGGGTAGCCTACCGCATCATCGGCGGTCAGCGCTTTTACGACCGCAAGGAAATCAAGGACATCGTCGCCTATCTGAGTGTCATCAACAACCACGCCGATGCCATCCGCTTAAAGCGCATCATCAACGAGCCAAAAAGAGGCATCGGAGATGCGACGGTGGACAAGGCGCAGGAAATTGCCGATATGCTGGGTGTGCCGCTGTTTGAGGTGCTTGCCAACGCGCAGGACTACCAGCCGCTTGCCAAAAAGAGCCGTCAGCTGATGGAGTTTGCACAGATGATTGAGCAGCTGGGTCAGGTGGCACAGTCGGGCAATCTGGAGGAGCTGTTCGATGAACTTCTGGAGCAGACCGGGTATATGCTGTACCTGCAGACGATGGGAGAAGAAGGAATCACCCGCATCGAAAACGTAAACGAGCTGAAAACCAACATCATCAAATATGTGGAGGAAACCGAAAAGCTGCCGCAGCCGTCCATCGACCCGGATTCCCCGGACGAGCAGCCGCAGATCGTTCTGCCGACGCTGGCAGGATTTTTGGAGGAAGTGACCTTGTACACCGATTTGGACAACTACGACGAGCAAGCAGACCGGGTAATTATGATGACCATGCACTCGGCAAAGGGTCTGGAATTCGACAACGTCTTTTTCTGCGGAGCCGAGGAGGGCATCTTCCCGGGCATCCAGGCAATCTATGACCCGGAGCAGATTGAAGAAGAGCGCCGTCTAGCTTATGTCTGCATCACCCGCGCCAAAAAGCAGCTGTACATCACCAATGCAGCGCAGAGGATGATCTTTGGTCAGACGGTGCGCAACCGCGTGTCCCGCTTTGTCACCGAGATTCCTGCAAACTGCTGCGAGGTGGAGGACAAGACCATCCGCAAAGCCAGCCAAGCGGAGCTCAAAAGAGCCTCCACCGTCAAAAAGACCCATGCCGACAACCACATCGGCGTGGGCGGGCTGGCAAAAAAGACCGGTTCTTACAGCTCGGTGGCTCCTGCCGGAGCCAGCTGCACCCTCCAGGCGGGCGACCGGGTTAGCCACAAGACCTTTGGGGAGGGAAATATCGTCAAGATGACCCCGATGGGCGGCGACTGCCTGCTGGAGGTGCAGTTCGACACTGCCGGCACCAAAAAAATCATGTACAAGTTTGCAAAGCTGACAAAGATTTAGTCCGCTGTCAAAAGGCAGAGCGGTAAAAAAGAGGAAATTTTGCCCGTGCCGCGCTTTTGGTTCACAAAATCCGTCCCGTTTCATAAACTGATATTGAATGTCAGTGCAGCACAGGTGCCGAAACAACAGCCTGCGCCGACATATCATCAGGCGGCCCGCTGTCGGCACAGCTGCCGCAGAATCAAACGGAGGGATATTATGGCAGAATCAAAGGTAGTCCGACCAGGCGATTGCAGCTGCAGCTGCTTTAAGGAAGCCGTCTGCATCGATGCGGAGCGAATCTATGACTCCTGCAGCGACAAGGACTGTCTGGAAGACTTGCAGGTCTTTTTCAGCGACAAGACCCAGCCGATCATCGACAAGGCAGCCAGCATCAAATGCAAAAAGGTCAAGGTGCTCAACGTCTGTGTCGATGTGGAAAGCGTCCCCTTCAACAAGGGATTTTATTCGGTGGATATGACCTTTTATTTTCTGGTGGAGCTGTCGGTGTACTTATCTCCGGGGACACCCGCGGTCAACTGCTGCGGCATCTCCTATTTTTCCAAGAAGGTCATCCTGTACGGCAGCGAGGCAAATGCGCGGGTCTTTTCTTCCCACACCGGCTGCTGCAACGGCAATGAGCAGCTGACCGCCATGCCAAATGCGGTGGTGCAGATTGTGGACCCCATCTGTCTGGCGTGCCGGTATGTGGAGTGCCCGGAAAAAACCTGCTGTCCGGGTGCGGTCATCCCCTGCCAGATCTGCACCCAGGTGGGCGGCAGCTTTCAGGATGTGCCGGTCAGCAAGGAGGTCTACATCACGCTGGGTCTGTTCACCATCGTGCAGCTGCAGCGCAAGGTGCAGATGATGGTGCCTGCTTACGACTTTTGCATCCCGGACAAGGAAAGCGAATATTCCACAGGTGACCCGTGTGAAATGTTCAAAAAAATCCAGTTTCCGATGGAGGACTTTTTCCCGCCCAGACTGGACGACTGCAAATGCGATGATTGCTGCAACGGATAAAAGCAGGATTGGGATAAAAACACAGGGCGGTCCGACTTTTTTGAAGGTCGGACCGCCCTTTCCTGTACGCTTTTTAGGAAATAAGATTGAATAAAAACGAAAAAAATGCTAAAATAGACTAATTAAGATATAGTACGATGGAAAGAACAGGCGGAGGCGTTGGATCTTGGGTTTTAAAAAATGGAAATTGCCGCAGACGGCTCCCGAAAGGGTAGAAAATTTAATCAGCCAAACGGGCATGGAGCGCATTGCAGCCCAGATCCTGGACGGAAGAGGCATCAGCGACCCACAGCAGGCGATGCAGTATATCGGCTGCGACAGCGCTGCAAGGCTGCATGACCCATTTTTGATGAAGGATATGGATAAGGCGGTCGAGCGGCTGAGCGAGGCGGTGGAGCAGGGAGAGCAGATTGCGGTGTACGGGGATTATGACTGCGACGGCATCACCGCGACCGCCATGCTGTACAGCTACCTGGAGGATTTGGGAGCGCGGGTCATCTACTACATCCCCGACCGCGATGTGGAGGGGTATGGACTCAACCGCGCCGCTCTCGACTTTTTAAAGGAGCAGCAGGTGGAGCTGATTGTCACGGTGGACAACGGGATTTCCGCTCTGGACGAGGCGGTGTACGCCAAAGAGCTGGGAATTGATCTGATCATCACCGACCACCATCAGCCGCGTCCACAGCTGCCGCAGGCGTGCGCAGTCATCGACCCGCACCGGCAGGACTGCGAATACCCCTTTAAAGCGCTGTGTGGTGCGGGTGTTGCCTTTAAACTCATCTGTGCGATGGAGGGCGACCTTGGCGGCGAGGAGATGATCTGGCATTTTGGCGAACTGGCTGCCATTGCAACGATGGCGGACGTGGTGGAGCTGACCGGAGAAAACCGCCTGATCGTCCAAAGAGGTTTGGAGTGCATCACGCAGGGAGAGCAGGTGGGAGTACACGCGCTTATCGAGGCGGCAGGGATGAGTGGACGAAAGCTCGATTCCATCGACCTTGCCTTCGGACTTGCGCCGCGCATCAATGCGGCAGGACGCTTAGGACAGACCGACCTTGCGATGGAACTGCTGCTCTGTGACCGGCAGTCGCAGGCGTTGGAACTGGCGCAGCAGCTCAACGAATTAAACGAACAGCGCAAGGCGCTGGTGGACCATATCTACGAGGAGATCAACGCAAAGATTGCACGACACCCGGAAATCTTGCAGGAGCGGGTCATCCTGCTGTATGGCGAAGGCTGGCACCATGGGGTCATCGGCATTGCGGCGGCAAGGCTGGTGGAGGAGTACTCCAAGCCCTGTGTCCTCTTTTCCATCGAGGAGGACCAGGCGCGCGGCTCGGCAAGGAGTGTCGAGGGTTATTCCATCATTGCAGCCATCTCCCGATGCAGCAGCCTGCTGACCCGCTACGGCGGACACGACCAGGCGGCAGGGATGACGGTGCCGGTGGAGCATCTCAGGGAATTTATCGACCAGATGTTACAGGATGCCCGGGAGCACTTTGATTTAATGCCGGTGGACCAGCTGAAGATCGACGCCATCGTCGATGCAGAGCAGCTTAACCTGAAGACGGTGTACGGGATGCAGCAGCTGCGCCCGTTTGGCTGCGGCAACGAACAGCCGGTGGTGGCAATGCCCGGATGCAGAATCGAAGCGATTTGCCCGCTGAGCGAAAACCGCCATCTGCGCCTGAAGCTGAGCTATCAGGGAAAAAGTTTTTCTGCCATCTATTTTCGGATGTCGTCCGACCGCTTCCCGTTTTACATCGGGGACACGGTGGATGTGGCAGCCAATCTGGATGTCAACGAATACAACGGAGAAAAAAGTGTTTCTGTCAAGATAAAGGACGTGCGGCTGCACGGAGTCAAACAGGACAAGCTGGTGGTGGGCAGGCAGTACTATGAAAAATATTGCCGCCACGAGCCGCTGGAGGAAAAAATCAGAGAATACATCTGCCCGCAGCGGGAGGATGTAGCGGGACTGTACCGCTTTTTGCGGCAGTGCGGAGGCTTTGCCTTCGGCTACGATATGCTGTGGTGCCGCCTGAGAGGAATCAACTACTGCAAAATGCGCATCTGCATCGATGTGATGCAGGAGCTGGGATTGATTGAGCGGGCGCGTCTGTCCTCTTCGGGAGAGACAGCCCTTCGTCTGCCGGACAAGGTCGTTAAAACACAGCTGGACCAGTCCAGGATTCTCAGACAACTGAAGGTTGGTGAATAGGATGAGTATGAACGGGTTTGAAGAACTGATGGCTGCTTTGAAGGAAAGCAACCGGCCGTATGATTTTGATATGATCACACAGGCTTATGAATATGCAGACAAAGCACACGAGGGGCAGATGCGCCAGTCGGGGGAGCCGTATATCACCCACCCGATTTCAGTTGCGCATATCCTGGTGGAGCTGGGAATGGACACCGAAACCATCTGTGCAGGTCTTTTGCATGACGTGGTGGAGGACACCGCTTCCACGCTGGATGAAATCAAAAAGCTGTTTGGCGCAGACGTTGCACTGATGGTGGACGGTGTTACCAAGCTGACCAAGCTCAGCTATTCCAGCAAGGAGCAGCGTCAGGCGGAAAATGTGCGCAAGATGCTGCTGGCGATGGCAAAGGATGTGCGGGTTATCATCGTCAAGCTGGCGGACCGCCTGCACAATATGCGCACCGGAGAATACTGGAAGGAATATAAGCGCAGAGAAAAAGCACTGGAAACAATGGAAGTCTACGCTCCGCTGGCGGACCGTCTGGGTATCCGCTCCATCAAGGAGGAGCTGGAGGACATCTCGCTGCGCTTTTTGGACCCGATTGCCTATGAAGAGATTGAGCGGATGCTCAAGCTCAAAAAGGAGGAGCGGGAGCGTTTTCTGGACGCCATTCAGGAAAAGATACGGGAACGACTGAACAAAGAGGGCATGAAGTTCTTTTTGCAAAGCCGGGTGAAGAGCATCTACGGCATCTACCGCAAGGTGTATATGCAGGGCAGGAACTTCGACGAAATCTACGACGTATATGCGGTCCGTGTCATCGTGGACACCAGCTATGAGTGTTACTCGGTGCTGGGCATCATGCACGACGAGTTTACCCCGATTCCAAAGCGGTTTAAGGACTACATCTCCACCCCAAAGGCGAATATGTACCAGTCGCTGCACACCACCGTGCTGGATAAAGAGGGCGGTATCCCGTTTGAAATCCAAATCAGGACCTGGGAGATGCACTATACAGCCGAATACGGTATTGCAGCTCACTGGAAGTACAAGGCAGGCATCGAGAAGAAGGACAAGCTGGAGGAGCGTCTGGCATGGGTCAGACAGCTGCTGGAGGTGCAGCAGGATTCCGGCGATGCGCAGGACATCGTGCGCTCCATCAAGTCGGACATCGCGCCGGAGGAATGTTTCGTCTTTACCCCGAAAGGGGACGTCATCAATCTGCCGACCGGCTCGACCGTCATCGACTTTGCCTATGCCATCCACTCGGAGGTCGGCAACCGCATGACCGGAGCCAAGGTGGACGGCAGAATCGTGCCGCTCGACTTTAAGCTGGAAACCGGCATGATTGTGGAAATCATCACCTCCAAAGGACCCGGCAACGGACCCAGCCGCGACTGGCTCAAGATTGTCAAGACCAGCGAGGCAAGGACCAAAATCCGTGCGTGGTTTAAAAAAGAGCGCAGAGAAGAAAACATCATCACCGGCAAGGAGGAGCTGGAGCGTGAATTTAAGCGCAACCTCATCAACGTGCCGGAAAACGAGCTGGAGGATTTTGTCTTAAATCTGGCAAAACGCCAGCATATCAACACACTGGAAGATTTTTACGCAGCCATCGGCTACGGTGGGGTGCTGTTGTCCCGTTTGATGCCAAGGGTCAAGGAGGAATTCCAAAAGACCTACCGCAGCGCAGCAGAGGAAGAAAAGAAGGCGGCGCTGCTGCCGCAGCAAACTGCTGCCGCCGGCAAAAAGCCGGGCAAGCCGACCAGCGGTGTCATCGTGGAAGGACTGGACAGCTGTCTGGTCAAATTTGCAAAATGCTGCAACCCGCTGCCGGGCGACCCGATTGTAGGCTTTATCACCCGCGGGTACGGGGTGTCCATCCACAAGCAGGACTGTGTGAATGTGGTCAACTCCCCTGCGGAGAATGAAGGCAGATGGGTGCGCGCCGAATGGGCATCCAATGTCACCTCCGAAAAATTTAAATCGACCATCGACATCACCTCCCAGCCGAGGGATACCCTGCTGGCGGATGTGACTATCCTGTTGAGCAATATGCACATCCCGATGCACGCACTGGTGGCAAAGGAGAGCAAGGACCATTCGGTCATCCTTATCCAGGTCACAGTGGAGGTCAACGGCGTGGACCAGCTGAGCTACCTGCTCAACAGTCTGCGCGCCATCAAGGGTGTGGAGGATGTCAGAAGAACCATCCAGTAAACGAAAAAAATAACGGAGAAAAGACTATGAGAGCATTGATTCAAAGAGTAAGCCACGCAAGCGTTACCGTCGAGGGCGAGTGCGTGGGAAAAATCGAAAAGGGACTGCTGGTGCTGCTGGGCGTCGGTCCGCAGGACACCGAAAAGCAGGCGGATTTTCTGGCGGAAAAATGTGCCAATCTGCGCATCTTTGTGGACGAAAACGACAAGATGAACCTCTCGCTGCTGGACATCGGCGGGGAGATGCTGGTCGTTTCCCAGTTTACCCTCTACGCCGACTGCCGCAAGGGCAGACGTCCTTCCTTTGTGAATGCGGCAGCTCCCGCAGAGGCGGACAGACTGTATGAATACTTCCAGCAGAGCGTGAAAAATGCGGGCGTTGCCAAGGTCGAGCACGGCAAGTTTGGTGCTTCGATGCAGGTAGAGCTGCTCAACAACGGACCGGTGACCATCATGCTGGATACCGACGAAATCATGCCGAAAAAATAGGCGGCATCCATCAAAATATAAGGGGGAATAAACGATGAATCTGGAAATCATCCACGTGGGTCTGTTGGGGACCAACTGTTATATCACATGGGATGAAGAGAAAAATTGTGTTGTGGTCGATTGCGGTGGCGACGCGCAGAAGGTAGCACAGTTTATACAGGAAAACGGGCTGACCCCCACCCATCTGCTGCTGACCCACGGTCACGGCGACCACATGGGCGGAGCAGCGGATTTAAAGGACATTTACCCACAGATGAAGATTGTGCTGGACAGCAAGGATTTGGAGATGATCGGCGATGGGCAAAAGAGTATGTCCGATGCCGTAGCGCCGTATGCGCGCAGCTTTACACCGGATGTTCTGGTGGGCGACGGCGACCGGCTGACCTGCGGCAAGATGGAATTTACCGTCCTGGAAACGCCGGGTCATACACCGGGCAGCGTGACCTACCTGAAAAATAACGAGCTGTACTGCGGGGACACCCTCTTTCAGGGCAGCATGGGCAGGACCGACCTGTACGGAGGCAGCGACGAGCAGATGACCGCTTCACTGGCGCGTCTGGGCAGTTTGCAGGGCTACTACAAGGTTTTTCCGGGACATGGCAGCGCGACCAACCTGGAGGATGAAAAGCTGGCAAACCCCTTCCTCAAGCAGGCGATTGCCCGCCTTTCCCGATAAGATGATGAGCAAAAGGAGCAAAAACAGCATATGAATATAAAGAATATCGGACACAGCATGAAATATGAAGCAGAGTGTATCGCGATGCTGTTTTTCCCGGATGAAAAAATTGTGACCACCGAATACCCTGCGGACGAGGAAGAGCATGAGGAGCTGCTGGTGCAGCAGGAATTGCCGGAGCCTGCCGAGGACTGCATCGAAACCAGACTGCAAAACGGTCTGATGAAGGTGACTTTGTCGTTGGACGGCAAGCAGACCAGCCTGTGCCGCACCATCCTTTCCGAGCCGCACTCGCCGTATGAAAAGGCGGAGTTTGTGATGAGCGATATGATTTACACCCTGCTCTCACAAGCGACCGGCATCCACCCGGCGTGGGGCATGGTGACCGGTGTTCGTCCGGTCAAGCTGTTCCACCGCAGACTGGACGAGGGCAAAACGCCTCAGATGGTGGCACGGGAATTTGAACAGCATTTTTATGTGACACCGGAAAAGATCGAGCTGGCGCTGGAAACGGCTCGCCACGAAGCGCCCATCCTGCGGGAGGCAACCGACGACACCTTTAGCCTGTACATCTCCATTCCGTTTTGCCCTTCGCGGTGCAGCTACTGCTCCTTTGTTTCCCACGACATCACCAGCAAGCGCGCCAAGGACATCCTGCCGGTGTATGTCGACCGGCTGTGCGAGGAGCTGGAGCAGATTTCCCAAAAGGTAAAGGGGACCGGACTGCGGCTGACCACCGTTTATTTCGGCGGCGGCACACCGACCATCCTATCGCCCGAGCAGCTTGACCAAATCTGCTGCGCGGTGGAGCAGCACTTCGACCTTTCCCGGCTGAAGGAATACACGGTGGAGGCAGGGCGACCGGACACCATCGACGAGGAGAAGCTGCGGGTGCTGCGCCGGCACAATATCTCCCGCATCAGCATCAATCCGCAGACACTCGACGACGAGGTGCTGCAAAAAATCGGGCGCCGGCACACCGCCCAGCAGGTCATCGACTGTTTTGAGATGGCGCGCCGGATGGGGTTTGACAACATCAACATGGATTTGATTGCAGGCTTGCCCGGCGACAGCGTCGAGGGATTTTGCAAAACGGTGGATAAGGTCATCGCCTTGCAGCCGGAGAATGTGACGGTGCATACCCTTTCCATCAAGCGCAGCGCCAGCTACGGCGAAAGCTGGGAGGAGCGCAAAAAAGCGCTGGAACAGGCGCAGCAGGTGGGACAGATGGTGTCCTATGCGCAAAAGCAGCTGATGCAAAGCGGCTGGATGCCCTATTACCTGTATAAACAGCGCAACACCCTGGGCAACCTGGAGAATACCGGCTACTGCAAACCGGGCTGCGAGGGACGGTACAACATCTACATCATGGACGAAACCCAGACGATTCTGGCGGCAGGAGCGGGAGCGGTCACCAAGCTGTGCAGCAACCGCGCAGGCAAGCTGGAGAGAATCTTTAATTACAAGTACCCGTTTGAATATGTCGAACAGTTCGACGAGGTATTAAAACGTAAGGACAGGGTGGTGGATTTCTTTGAGGAAAATAGACCCCTTCCACTACGGAAGGATTGAGAAGGATGAGGTCAATCAGCAGGCGTTTGAAAATTATTTTCAGCTGATTGACGAAGCCGAGCAGTTTTACAACGACCAGATCCGCAGGGTGGTCAAAAGTATGTCCACCGGCAAAGACAAGACCGACGTCATCTGTCTGTCCGGTCCCTCTGCATCGGGAAAGACGACCACGGCGCATACCCTGGCAAGACATTTTATCAGCAGCGGCAGAAGGGCAACGGTCATCTCCCTGGATGATTTTTATTTGGATACCGAAAAGACGCCGCTCAATCGCAAGGGCAAGCCGGACTTTGAAACCATCTATTCGCTGGACATCGAGCGCATCAACCTGTGCATCGACGAACTGGTCAACAAAGGGCGCACCCTGATGCCCATTTTTGATTTTCACACCAGAAAACGGGTGGAGGGTTTGGAAAAGGAAATTGCCATCAGCGGCGATGACGTGGTCATCATCGAAGGGCTGCACGGGTTAAACCCGCTGCTGACCCAGCGGGTGGGAGAAGACAAGGTGACCCGCATCTTTGCCAGCGTGCGTTCCCGTTTTACCGACCATGACCGGGTGCTGCTGACACCGCAGGATGTGCGCCTGATGCGCCGGATGGTGCGCGACCGCAGCACCCGCAACACAACGCCGGAGCAGACGATGGCGATGTGGGATGAGGTCTGCGAGGGCGAATCGGAGTATATCAACCCCTACCGCGACAGCGCGGACTTTAAGCTGGACACCACGCTCGACTACGAGCCCAATATTTTTCACAGCTATCTTCTGCCCTTCCTGGAAAACCGTTTTGGAATCGCTCCCGAACACTACCGCAAGCTGGATGAACTGTACCAGCGTCTGGATGAGTTTTTTGACATCAACAACACCCAGGCAATCCCGGCGGACAGTGTCGTTCGGGAATTTATCGGTCCGCGCCAGGAAAGCGGGCAGACAGAATAAAAAGAGAATATGATTCGCGTTAGAAAGGAGCAGTGAAGGATGAGTTTGAATTCTTTATTGGACAAAGCAATCTCGGTTGCCAACGTAGCAGGCAAAAAGACAGAGGAAATGGTGGAAGCTTCCAAGCTCAAATTGCAGGAGGTTTCGGTCAACGCCGATTTGCAGGATTGCTATGAGAAGATTGGTTCTCTGGTGTATCGGAGCAAAAAGAGCGGCGAGGACAACGCGCAGGCAATCGACCAGCTGGTGGAGCAGGCGGATGTTCTGCTCGAACAGCTTGCTCAGCTGCAATCCAAGCGGGAGGAAATCAAGAAGATGAAGAAGTGCCCGAATTGCGGCGCTTCGTGCAGCGTGGACTCCCACTTCTGCTCCAGATGCGGCATGGTGCTGCATGAGCAGACCGATCTGGCTCCGACTCAGCCAGAGGAGGAGCAGCCAGAGCAGACCGAACAGCCGGTCAATCAGGAGGAAAAACCTCTGATTGAAGAAAAGCTGTAATTGTCCAGAGGACACATCCGAGGACCGGCGGACAGCCGGTCCTTTTGTTGTCATAACAGGCGGACAGCGCATGACCGGAATGCGCAGGACATATACTCAAAAGGGAAGGAACAGCGCCTTTTCAGAAAAGATTTACAGAAAAGAAATTGAAATCCGGCGTCGGAGTGTGGTAAATTATGGAAAACAAGTCGGTGCATTTTGGGGAAAGTGGGTGGACAGTTGAAGAGGACCAGTGAGAAGCAGGGCTTTGTGCAGGGAGCGATGATCCTGATGCTCGGGACGATGACCGTCAAGGTGGTCAGTATGTTGTTTAAAATACCGATCAGCAACCTGTTGGGAGGAACGGGCTACTCCTATTTTACCAACGCCTATGAGATATTTAACCTCATTTCCACCATCGCGACGGCGGGCTTTCCGGTCGCCATCTCCAAGCTGGTGTCGGAAAACGGGGTGTTGGGAAATTATCGGGACAACCATAAGATTTTTCGCATCTCCCGAACCTTCTTTTTCATCACCGGTTTTTTGTGCATGGTGGTGATGATCATGGGAGCGGGAAGCTTTGCGGCGATGATTCCAAACCCGGGAGCCAAGCTGTCCATCATCTGTCTTGCGCCTGCGGTGCTGACCTGCTGCCTGATGTCCGCCTACCGCGGCTATTATCAGGGAATGCAGAATATGTACCCGACCTCTATTTCCCAGATCATCGAAGCGGTCACCAAGATGATTTTCGGTCTGGGACTCAGCGGCGGCGTGATGTATCTGACCCAGAGGGAGTACAGCCTGCACGCTACGGTGCTCGGACGCAGCTATCCTTCGCCGGAGCAGGCGCAGGCGGTCATCGCCCAGCTGGCAAGCGGCGCAGCAGTGCTGGGTGTCAGCCTGTCCACAGCGGCGGGCTTGCTGTACCTGATGGTAAGATGGCGCAAAAAAGGCGACGGAGTCAGCCGACAGCAGCTGATGCAGGCACCCAAGCCGCAGGACAGCCGCACCTTACTGAAAAGCATCCTGGTGATTGCCATACCGGTCTGCTTGGGTTCGCTGGCGGTCAACCTGTCGGGCATCATCGACCTGCTGACGGTGACCGGACGGCTTTCTTATGTGATGGATACCGCACCGCAGCAGCTGCTGGCTTGCTACGGTCAGAATATCCCGCAGGCAGAGCTGGTCAACGGAACGGTACACAACTACCTGTACGGCGCTTACAGCGGCAAAGCGGTGGTGATTGCCAATCTGGTGCCTGCATTGACCACCGGGATGGCAGTCAGTGCGCTGCCGGCGGTAGCGGAAAGCTTTGCAAGAGGCAACCGCCTGCGCACCCAAAAGAGCATCCAGATGGTGCTGCGCATCACGGCGCTGTTTTGTGTGCCGGCAGGATTGGGCATCAGCGCCCTGTCGCAGGAGGTGTGCAGCCTGTTCTTCGGCATGAACAGCGAGGTGATGGTCGGCGCGCCGCTGCTGCGGGTGTTGGGTCTTGCTTCCATCTTCATCGCCCTGACCGGCACCACCAACAGCCTGTTGCAGGCGGTGGGCAGGGTCAGCCTGCCGGTCAAGCTCATCCTCATCGGCAGCGCCATCAAGCTGGCAATGAACTACCTGCTGGTGGGCATCCCGCAGGTCAATATTCAGGCAGCGCCGTGGTCCACCCTGGCGTGCTATATCGTCATCACCCTGCTCAGCCTGATTGCGCTGCGCAGCACGGTGGGTCCGCTTGACGCCTTCGGCGTCTTTGGCAAGCCGTTGCTGGCAGGACTGCTGTGTGCTGCGTTTGCACGTTTGTGCCAAAATATACTCATGCAGCTGACTGCCTCCCGTTTTGCGGTGCTGCTGTCGGCTGCTGTGGGGGCAGGAGTGTATCTGGTGGGACTTTTGTTGCTGCGGGCTTTAAAAAAAGAGGACATAATGATGCTGCCCAAGGGCGAAAAAATGGCAAAAATACTTGAAAAGTACTCGCTTTTAGGGTAATATATATAGAGCTGCAAAAAAGGACTGGACAAAACAATGCGGAGCAAAGCATAGGAGTGTGGTAACGTGAGCGTGTCTTATGAAAAAAAGGAAAAGTACAGCATCGACGACCTGCTGCGGATTATGGAAATTCTGCGCAGCGAAGAGGGCTGTCCATGGGACCGAGAGCAGACCCACCCGTCGATGCGTCGGGATATGATCGAGGAAGCATACGAGGTGTGCGAAGCCATCGATTTGAACGACACCGATCTGCTCAAGGAGGAGCTGGGAGATGTGCTGCTTCAGGTGGTACACCATGCCCGCATCGAGCAGGAGCAGGGCAGCTTTGATTTTCAGGATGTCTGCGACGGCATCTGCCGCAAGCTGATCCAGCGTCATCCGCACGTGTTTGCCGATGTACAGGTGGACGGCACCGAACAGGTGCTGAACAACTGGGAGCAGATCAAGCAGCAGTCCAAAGGGCAGACCACAGGCGCGCAGACACTGTTGAGCGTGCCAAAGACTTTTCCTGCGCTGATGCGCGCACAGAAGGTGCAGAAACGCGCAGCCAAGACCGGCTTTGATTACCCGGACCTGTTTTGGGCAATGGACGACCTGGAAAGCGAACTGGACGAATTGCAGGCAGCCATCGACGAGGAAGACCCGCAGCAGTGCTTTGAGGAGCTGGGGGATGTGCTGTTTTCCGCAGTGAATATCGCGCGCTTTTTGAAGGTGGATGCCGAGGACAGCCTGAACGCTTCGACAGAAAAGTTCATCCATCGTTTCTGTAAAGTGGAGCAGCTGGCACAGCAGCAGGGAATCGACCTGGAGCAAGCTTCTGTCGAACAGATGGAGCAGTTGTGGAAACAGGCGAAAAATCAGTAAGAAAAGGCGCTTTTGCCCGTAGCTTTTGGGAGAATGGGCAAGGGGGTTTTAAGGCTCTTCCGCCGCAGGCGGGGGAATGGACCAATTAAGTGAAAAAATGGAGGATAACAAATATGACGAAAGCAGAATTGATCAACGTGGTTGCACAGAAAACAGAACTTTCTAAAAAGGACAGTGAAAAGGCTGTTGTTGCGGTGATCGACGCGATTTCTGAAGCACTGGCAGCAGGCGAAAGGGTTGCGCTGGTTGGCTTTGGTACCTTTGAGGTAAAGGAACGCGCTGCAAGAGAGGGCATCAATCCAAGAACCAAAGAGAAGATCGAAATCCCATCTTCCAAGCTGCCTTCCTTCAAAGCAGGCAAAGCTCTCAAAGAGATTGTTTCCAAGTAATTTGGAATCCACCAAGAACACATTCAACAGCTCCGGTGCTTCCGGGGCTGTTGTTGTATTAGCAGAAGGAAAACAGGAGGAATAACCATGAGATTGGACAAATATTTAAAAATTACCCGACTGATCAAACGCCGCACCGTTGCCAACGAAGCGTGCGACGGCGGCAGAATCTTAGTCAACGGCAAGGTGGCTCGCGCCTCCTATGCAGTCAAGGAAGGGGATACCATCGAGATTCAGATGGGGAATCGTCCGTTAAAGGTGCAGGTGCTGTCGGTCAGCGAATATGCTACCAAGGAAAGTGCGCCGGAAATGTACCGTGTAGAGGAATAGCTGCTGCCGATTGTACCAAAAACCTGCAAACCTTCCGAAATCACAGGCAAAAAATCAATTTTTTTTAGAAGATGTAACAATCATTCACGACGCTTGTTGACAACAATCGCCAAAAGCGTTATGATAGCCCTTGTTAAAAGAGCAACACCACATTATTTTGTCAATAAAACTGAACAGCCTTATCAAGAGTGACAGAGGGGACAGGCCCTGTGAAGTCCGGCAACCTGCAAAGCGGCAGCTTTGTAAGGTGCCAAATCCTGCGGGTTAAGCCGAGAGATGAGGAAGCAAAGACTCGATCTCACGGTCGGGTCTTTTTTGTACCCCTTTTAGGGGACAGCAAAAGAACGATCTCGAACCAGCTGCACGCTGTTTGGTTTATGAAAAATCATAGTAACCAAAAGAAAAGAAAGGAACGAACGACTATGGCAAAATACTTATTTACATCCGAATCGGTTACCGAAGGACATCCCGATAAAATCTGCGACCAGATTTCCGACGCAGTGCTCGACTCGATTCTGGAGCAGGACCCAAACGGACGTGTAGCCTGTGAAACCACTGTCACCACCGGTATGGTCATGGTAATGGGAGAAATCAGCACCTCCTGCTATGTGGACATCCCGAAGATTGCCCGTCAGGTCATCCGCGACATCGGCTATGACCGCGCAAAATTTGGCTTTGACTGCGACACCTGCGGCATCATCACCTCCATCGACGAGCAGTCCTGCGACATTGCGCTGGGCGTAGACAAAGGTCTGGAGGCAAAAGATGCCAACAGCGAAGAAGAGGACAACGGTGCGGGCGACCAGGGCATGATGTTTGGTTTTGCCTGCGACGATACCCCGGAGCTGATGCCGATGCCGATTTCTCTGGCACACAAGCTGGCAAAACAGCTGACCAAGGTGCGCAAGGACGGCACCCTTAATTATCTGCGCCCGGACGGCAAGACACAGGTCACCATCGAGTATGAAAACGAGGTGCCGGTAGCAGTTGAAACCATCGTCATCTCCAACCAGCATTCCCCGGAGGTGGAGATGGAGCAGCTGCGTGCAGACATCAAAAAGTATGTCATCGACCCAATCGTGCCACAGGAGCTGATGACCGAGCAGACCAAAATCTTCATCAATCCGACCGGACGCTTTGTCATCGGCGGACCACAGGGTGACAGCGGCTTGACCGGCAGAAAAATCATCGTGGACACCTATGGCGGCATGGGTCGTCACGGCGGCGGCGCTTTCTCCGGCAAAGACCCGACCAAGGTGGACCGTTCGGCAGCCTATGCAGCAAGATATGTTGCAAAGAACATCGTTGCAGCCAAGCTGGCAAAGAAATGTGAGGTTCAGCTGGCTTATGCCATCGGTGTTGCAAAACCGGTATCCATCAACGTCAACACCTTCGGCACCGGTGCTGTTGCAGATGAGCAGCTGGAAAAGGCGGTTGAGAAGGTATTCGACCTGCGCCCGACCGCAATCATCAACTCGCTGGGTCTGCGCCGTCCAATCTACCGTCAGCTGGCAGCATACGGACACATGGGCAGAGAGGACCTGGGCGTCAGCTGGGAAAAGACCGACAAGGTGGACGCTCTGCTGGCAGCAATCAAATAGAATCGGCAAATGCAAAAGGACATGGATTTCCATGTCCTTTTTTGTGTTTGCAAGCCTTGAGAGAAAGGATTTGCTTACAAAACGATTTTATATTTTAAATATAGCGGAGAAAGAGGAAGAATTTAGGAAAATAATCTAAAAATTTAAAGTTTATACTTTACATTTCTGGCAATAAAGGATATAATGAAAGAAAAAATACCGGGAGGTTCAGTCGTGGAAATTTTAAATAAAACCATTGAACAAATCAGAAAGCAGTACGGCGTAGCCGGTGGTATCCTGATTGCCATTAAAGACGGCAAGGTGCTTCTCAAGGAGTGTTTTGGTCAGGCTGACGCAGAAAAAGGCAAACCGGTGGACAGCAAGACCCTGTTCCAGATTGCATCCTGTTCGAAAGCATTCACGACCATGGTTGCCGGTCAGCTGTGCGACGAAGGCAAGATGACCTGGGATACTCCGGTCAAACAGCTGATGCCGGACTTTAGAATGGTGGACAAATATGCCGAGGAGCACGTCACCCCTCGTGATATGGCTTGCCACCGCACCGGTCTGTGCCGCCATGATGTCATGCGCACCTTTGTCCGCGAGGACAGAGCAGACCTGGTTCGCCGCATCGCTTACTTCCCGCCGGCATACGGCTTCAGAGAGAAGTACAGCTACCAGAACCAGATGTATGTGGCTCTGGGCTACCTGTGTGAACGTCTGACCGGAAAGACATGGGAGCAGCTGCTGAAAGAAAAGATTGGTGACCCGCTGGGAATGGATATGTACTTCCGCGGCATCGACACCATCGAGGACAAGAACGCAGCGATGCCGTATGCGCAGAAGGACGGCAAGATTTTCCGCGTGGATGAGGTAGTCGGAAAGGCAAGCAACCCATGCGGCGGTCTGTACACCAACCTGGACAGCTTGGAGCGCTGGATTCGGATGCTGCTGGGCGAAGGCGAGCTGGAAGGCAAGCGCATCATCAGCAAGGAAGGCTTTGCCGAGCTGATTAAACCGAACGTTGTCATCCCGGGCAAACCGTCCCATCCAAAGGAAATGCAGCAGTCCTACGCAATGGCATGGATCAACTCCATCTACAAAGGCAAGCTGCTCATTTCCCACTCCGGTTCCACCAACGGCTTCAACTCGATGGTTGGATTCTTCCCGGAGGAGAACGCAGCCTTCGCGCTGTCGGTCAATACTGTGGACACCCCGGCATACAGCTGCCTGAAATACCTGCTGTGTGACCTGCTGCTCAATGACGTAGAGGAGGATTACTCCTTCCTGATTGACATTTACAACCGCCGCGTTAACCTTGGACCGGACTACACCGAGGAAGAGCAGAAGGACCTGCCGCTGAGCGAAGAGCAGGCGAAGAAATATCTGGGTACCTACTACAATCCGGGCTATGGCGTGATGGAATTTGTCTATGAGGACGGTCATCTGCGCCAGCACTATGGCTTGATGGACCAGCCGTTCAACTACATCGGCGACGATAAGTTTGTAGGCTTCGAGGTGCTGGATACCCGCACCTACCGAGCAAACTTTACCGAGGACGGCAACCTCTGGATGCGCCTGTCCACCGATGCAGTCTGCCCAATCTTCTTTGAGCGGGTGCGCTAATCGAGCAAAAGAATATCACAGAACAAAACAATGGGGAGGACATCCGATGGATGTCCTCCCCATTTGCTGTTGCAGGCTATTTTCCACACACTCCCCTTGAGAAGGTGGAAAAAGTATTCCTACTCTCCGGTGACCAGCGGGACGCTGCACAACAGCTGGTTGTCCAGAGTGTATTCCAGCAAGCCGCAGACCTGATTGGAGGCGGTGGGCGGATAGAGGAACGGCTGGGCAATCAACCGGCTTTGCAGGCGGGCAGATTCGCCTTGCCGCAGCGGGACGCAGGGCTGCCAGACGGGCAGCAGCGAGATGGGAGCTTCGATGCCGTTCGGTTGGATTTCGCCGCCCACCATCGTGGCGTGGACAGGCGGCAGCGCCAGCGGCTGCATCGAGTAGCGGCTAAAGCAGCGGTCGTACAGAGAAGCGTGCAGGTTCCAGTCGTCCTGCGCATTCAGGGTGACACAGATGAGGGTCATCCCGTCCCGCTCGGCAGCGGACACCAGACACCGTCCGGCATCGTCGGTGAAGCCGGTCTTGACCCCGATGCAGTCGGGATAGAGGGTCAACAGTCGGTTGTAGTTTTTCAGCCACCGCTCATAGGGCGGCGCACCAAACCGGACCTGCATCGAAGGCTGGGAGCAGATGTAGGCAAAATCTTCGTTTTGTAAGGCAACGCGGGTCAGCTTGGCAAGGTCGAAGGCGGTGGAGTAATGCTCGGGCGCATCCAGTCCGCAGGCGGTGACATAGTGGGTATCGGCAAGACCCAGCTGCTGGGCGCGCCGGTTCATCGCCTCCACAAAACCTTCGATGCTGCCGTACAACCGCACACCGGCGGCATTGGCAGCATCATTGCCGGAGGGCAGCAGCATCCCGCACGCCAGCGCGTACAGCGAAACCATGTCGCCTTCCATCAGTCCCATCGAGGAGCCTTCCACCTGAATGGCATCGGAATCGACCACAAAATAATCGTGCAGATTGGGCTGTTCGAGCACCATCATCGCACCGATGATTTTGGTGGTGCTTGCCATCGGCAGACGCTGGTGGATGTTCTGCCCGCACAGCACCCGACCGGTGGTCGCCTCCATCACCAGATAGGCTTTTGCAGCAGCATCGGGTTGTTCGTAAACGGAAAAATCCTCCAGCGATACCGGTGACGGGCAGAGAGGGGTGCGGTTTTCCTTGGCAAAAATCCTCCAGTCCGCTGCACCGCCAAAGAGCAGCAGGGCGCAGAGAAAAGAAAAAGACAGGCGTTTGAAAGCGTTCAAGGCAGCCAACTCCTTTTTGTTCAGAAATCCGGGGTGGAACAGTACAGGATATGCTGAGGTTGGAGAGAAAATTCAAAATGTACAATTTGTAATCTGGATTTATGACAATACAAATTGTACATTTTTTTTATTGAAAAAGTGCGAACAGTGGCGTATACTGTACAAGCAAAAACTTTTGAGGAGGAAAAACGAATGGAACAAACTCTACCAAAACTGAAAACCAATCTGGATACCAACCTGCTCAAGCTGGTTGCGGTCGTCTGTATGCTGCTCGACCACTTCGGTGCGACCTTTTTTGAGCAGGTTCCTGCCTTTCGCTGGGCGGGCAGGCTGGCGTTCCCGCTGTTTTGCTACTGCATGACGGTGGGGATGCTGTACACCCACGACATCAAGCGGTACCTGAGGAGATTGGGATTGTTTGCGCTGATTTCACAGCCGTTCTGGATACTGGCTTTTAATGCGGAGGACTTTTGGGGAAACCTGCTCAATCTCAACATCTTTTTCACCCTCTTTATGAGCCTGTTGACCGTCTGGGGATTTAAGGAGAAGAAATACTGGCTGTTTGTGGCAGGGGTCCTGGTGATGTCCTTCATCAACTTCGACTATTCCACCACCGGCATCATCCTGATGATGATTTTCTATCTGTGCAGGAACAAGCCGACTCTGGGCGCTGCGTTGTATTTTCTGAGCTACCTGCCTGCCTTCTGGGGAGATGTGCAGGACCCGCTGGCACTGGTTGTCGGCGGACACGCCATCAGCTTTGAGGCATTCTCTCTGCTGGCACTGCCGCTGATTTATTTAAAGACCAACAGCGGTCTGAAAATCTCCAAATGGGTGTTCTATCTGATTTATCCGGCACATCTGCTGGTCATCTATCTGCTCCAGCTGTGGATGGCATAAGACAAAATAAGGGAGGCGTCCTCTTTATGGAAGAGGACGCCTCCCTTATCGTTTTTGCAAAAGCTTCAGCAGAACAGCGGCTGAAGCTGGCGCGCCGACAGTGCGGATTGCACAGTATCGGTCAGGCGGCTGAAGTCAGCGACAATCGAGCAGGGCTTTTGCTCGGGTGCATCCTGCCGCATCGGGACAAAGTAGATATTTTTGCTGTTGAGCAGCGAGCCGATGTTTTTCCCTGCGTTGGCAAGGGCATCGTTGGTGGATACCGCCAGCACCACCGGACGTGCGTTTCTCAGGTGGGCTTTGACGGCAAGGGTGACGCTGGTGTCGGTGATGCCGTTTGCCAGCTTGCCCAGGGTGTTGCCGGTGCAGGGTGCGACCAGCAGCACATCCAGCAGCTTTTTCGGACCGATGGGTTCGGTCTGGGTCAGGGTGTGCCAAATCTCACGACCGCAGATTTCCTCGATGCGGCGGCGAAACTGCTGCGCACTGCCAAAGCGGGTATCGGTTTCATAGGCGTTTGGGGACAGGATGGGATACAACTGCCAGTCGGTCTGCTGCGCCATCTGTTCCATCTGGTCGATGACCTGCGAGAAGGTGCAGAAGGAGCCGGTCATGGCAAATCCCACCCGTACAGGAGCGTGTTCGTTCATGTAGTTCACCTCGTTTTGGATTGTATGTCTGTTATCATCTGTATGACGGTGTCGCACAGGATGTTCCCTGCGGTGACCGGTGCTGTTTTGGCAGGCAGGGCAAGGGCATGGAGGCAGCGCAGTCCCAGCGAGCGTGCGGCAGGGTGGTCGATGCCGCCTTCACCGGAGGCAAGGTCGATCAGCAGGCAGTCGCCGGGAAGCAGCCGCAGCTGTTCCTTTCCCAGGATGGGCGCAGGGACAGTATTGAAGATGAGCTGCTGCTGCGGCAGCAGGGTGTCCATCTGCGCAAGGGGAAGGGCAGACAGCCCAAAGCTGCGCGCCAGCGCCAGGTCCTTTGGACTGCGGGCGCAGACGGTGAGCTGTGCGCCAAAGGCTGTCAGCAGCCGTACAAGGGGTTTTGTGCAGCGACCAAAGCCGGTGACCAGGCAGCGGCTTTCCCACAGGGTGATGGGCAGCTGACTCAGCGCAAGCTCGATGGCAGCTTCGGCGGTGGGGACGGCGTTGAGCAGCGCCATCTCCTCCTGTTGCAGATAGCTGTGCAGCAAAAGGGAGCGGCGTTGGGCAAGCTGGTGCAGCTCGTCGGTCACCCTGCCGCAGAGCAGGATTGTGCCGCAGCGGCATTGCGAAAGCAAGGGCAGCAGAGCAGGCTCGACCAGCACCGGAAGCAGCAGGAAGTCGGTTTGTGCGAGCATCTGCGGGTTGCTTTCACCGGGAATAAAACGCTCGACTCCATATCCGCGACGGCACAGGGCATCGGCAGCTGCACGCTGGCGGTCGTCGGTGCAGAGGACGGCAATGGATGCAAAAGGTTCAGGATTCATACAGGTCACCTCCATAGGATTGGGCAGGAACGGGCAAAGGAACAATCTATCCTATGAAAAATGCGGATTTTGGTGCAGGCTGAATGTTCATCTGTCGGGGAATGTGGTATAATAACAGAAAATACAGCACAGGGGGAAACGACTTTGGCAAAGAAAAAACCATTGAAAAAGGATAGAAAAGCGGGCAGAGGCAACCTGCCGGCACAAAAACAGCCGTTTTATTTACAGGCGCAGCAGCAGAGAAAACCAAAGCCGAAGAAGCAGCAGGAGGACTGGGACGAGCCGGCAATCGAGCCGGGAGAATATCCGGTCAGCTGCGACAGAATGGACGAACAGGGCAGCGGCGTGGTGTATTTGGAAGGAGAAAAGCTGCCGGTGGACGGATTGCTGCCCGGTGAGCAGGCGGTCATCGAGGTGTTTGGAAAGCGCAATCTGCACGCAAGGCTGCTGCAAATCAAAAAGGCTTCGTCCAAACGGGTCAAGCCGCAGTGTCCTGCTTTTGCCAAGTGCGGCGGCTGCAAGATGCAGCACCTGCAGTACGACAGCCAGCTGGAGTGGAAGCAAAAGACGGTGGAGCAGCTGATGAAACGCTACATCGACGAGGGAGCCAAGCTCTATCAAATCGTTGGGATGGTAGAGCCGTGGCGCTACCGCAACAAATGCCATATCAGCTTTGGCATGAATGCCCGCAGACAGATTATCTCGGGCATCTATGAGGAAAACAGCCATCGGGTGGTGCCGGTAGAAAGCTGCCTGATTCAGGACAGCAAGGCGGACGAGATTGCGCGCTCGGTGCGAGCCATCATGAAGGAATGCAAGTTGACGCCTTATGATGAGGACAGTGAAACCGGATTGCTGCGGCATCTGCTGGTGCGCACCGGCTTTGCCAGCGGGCAGGTGATGGTGGTGCTGGTGACGGCTTCCCCGATTTTTCCGGCAAGGAGCCGCTTTGTGTCGCTGCTGCGGGAGCGTCACCCGGAAATCACCACCATTGTGATGAACTGCAACCCGAAAAAGACCAGCATGGTGCTGGGAGAGCAGGAGCGCATCCTGTACGGAAAGGGATATATCGAGGACATCCTCTGTGAAAAACGCTTTGCCATCTCGCCGCGCTCCTTCTATCAGGTCAATCCGCAGCAGACCGAGGTGCTTTACCAGCGGGCAATCGGCATGGCGCAGCTGCAAAAGGGACAGCGGGTGCTGGATGCCTATTGCGGGATTGGAACCATCGGCTTGATTGCAGCCGACAAGGTCGATGAGGTCATCGGTGTGGAGGTCAACGCCCAGGCGGTCATGGATGCCAAAGCCAACGCAAAGCGAAACGGGGTGGAAAACATCCGTTTTGTCTGCGCAGATGCAGGAGCCTTTATGACCAATCTGGCGGATGCGGGCGAGAAGATCGACGTAGTCTTTATGGACCCGCCGCGCAGCGGAAGCGACGAGGCATTTTTGCAGTCGGTTTGCCGCCTTTCCCCAGACAAGGTGGTCTATATTTCCTGCGACCCGCAGACCCAGAAGCGCGACCTGGCAGTTCTGCGCGCCGGCGGCTACCATGTAAGGGAAATCCAGCCGGTCGATATGTTCCCGCAGACTGCGCATATTGAGAGTGTATGTCTTTTGTCCAAATAGAGGGGAAATAAACCACAATCAAAGGCATGGTTTTGTGGCAGCGGTGGAATGGACAACCCTCACTTGGAGAAAGTGCAACACCGGTAAATTTTCTGTCCTTTAGAAAAGAAGAGGAAAAATTTGCCGAGTAACAAAATAAAAAACACCTGCCGATAGGCAGGTGTTTTTTTGTGGATTATAAAATCATTCGGTTTCCCGCAGGCGTTCCACGATGGTCAGTTTGGCAACGCTGCGGTAGATTCCTAACGGGACCAGAGAGCCCAACAGGACAAACACCGGAAGCAGAAGGAAAATCGGCAGGATGGTAAAGCGGTAGGTGAAAAACCAGAAGAGATTTTCTACCGCGGAGCCGACCAGCGGTCCCATGAGCAGAGCAATCGCCAGCGAGAGCAGTCCGGCTCCGAGCGAGTAGCAAAGCCCTTCGTAGACCAGCATCTGCTTGAGCTGCCTGCCGGTCATGCCGACCGATTGCAGCATGGCAAATTCCCGCTTGCGGGTCAGGATGCCGGTGAGGATGGCGTTGAAGAAGTTGAGGATGCCCACCAGACCGATGATGAAGCTCAAGGTGCCGCCCAGCATCAGGAACATCGAGCGGAAGCTTTCAAACTGTGCGACATAGGTCGCCTTGCTTTCATAGTCGAACTGCGGGTTTTGATTCCGGGTGTAGTCGGCAAGGAAGCTTTCCATCGCGGCATTTGCCTCGTCGGTGGTATCAAAGGCGTAGAGCATGACCGAATCGGTGCCCGAGTCGGTGCAGAAGGTCTGGTCGTTGAGAATGAATTCATCCGAGCCGTAGTAGCGGTAGGAAAGGGCAGAAGGAACGCTGACCAGCGCACAGACGGTGTAATCGACATCCCGCCAGCGTTTGGCGCGGGAGGAATAGCCGGCTACTGTATCCAGATTGGTACCCTCGGGGAAAACCTCTCCGGTGAGCGGATTGTAGTATTCCCACTCCTCCACATAGCGGATGGTGACGGTGTCGCCCACCTTTGCCCAGTGGGAATCCGGTTTCGGGGAGCCGTACTCATCCTCGTAGTAGACAGCGGCAATCGACCGGCTGCCGTCGGTGTACAGCGGCGAAAGGTCGCCCTCAAGCAGGTGCAGGTGGTCCAGCGCAAACGGCTCCATGCCGTACAGTTGGGCAGTATCGGCAATCAGTCCCTCCTGATTTTTTTCTTCCATCTTAATCGCGCGGTCCATCTCCTCCTGGCTCATCCACATACCGTGCAGGGTGCGGTAGTAGTCCTCGGTGATGAACTCCTGTGCCTCAAAGGTTCTGCCGTACACCCTGCCGCCTTCGGTGATGCCGCCCTGTGCCGTTACCTCGTCGATGACCGACTCCGGCAGCAGGGTGTCACCGCCGAAGAGAGCGCCGGTCTGAAAATATCTGGCATCCGCCAGAACGAAATCGCTGGTGACGAAGTTGGCAAGATATTTGTCCATGTCAAAGCCGTTGGTGAAGGTGACGGTGAGGTTGAGCAGGACGACAGCCAGCGACAGGGAGAGAACGGTGACCACCGTTTTGGTACGGTTGCGTCCCAGGTTGGATTTTGCCATCGAGAAGAGCGAAAGGTTTTTTACAGAACGTTTTTTCTTGCGCTTGATATTGCTGCCCTCGGTGTAGCGGACAGCTTCCACCGGAGAAACCTTAGCGGCTATCTTTCCGGGACGGTAGCAGGAGAGCAGCACAGTGAAGAGGGAAAACAGCGAGGAAATGATGAAGATGGCAGGGTTGAGGGAAACCAGGCTGACGATGCCATCCAGACGGGAGATGATGACCGGTGTGAGCGCGCCGCCGACAAACCAGCCGCCCACCAGACCCAGCGGGATGCCGAGCAGGCTGAGCAGCAGCGCCTGCAGGCGAATCATGCGGGAAATCTGGGAAGGGGTAGTGCCGATGGTTTTGAGCAGACCGTAGAAGCGGATGTCGTTTGCCACCGAAATCTGAAAGACGTTGTAGATAATCAGGTAGCCGGTGAAGACAATCAGCAGCAGCAGGGCGGCGATGGCAAGGATGGTGCCGGGGTCGATGTTTTCTGCCAACTGAGAGGCGCTGTATCCCCAGTTGACACCGGTGCGGATATAGTTGTCCCCGCTGGCAGGACTGTCATCCTGATAGCCGAAGTTGGCAAGCACCTGCTTCATATTCTGCTCGATGTTCAGCGAATTTTTGAACATGACATCCAGGTTCCAGCTGCCGGTCATTCCGTCCTTGGCTTGACCCGGAATCAGACCGACCTCATCATAGATTTGCTGAGCGCGGCTGAGCGGGATGAGGATGTGGTTTGCTACAACAGCCTCGTCATATTCCCACCAGCCGCACAGGGTAAAGGTCTGAGTGGTTATATGACCGTCCACCGGAAAGGTGACGGTAAACTGTGCGCCAAGCCTAGGTTCCACACCCAGCAGTTCCAGCACGCGGGTGTCGGTGGCAGCTTGGTCGGTCCCCTCCTGCGGCAGGGCGCCTTCGATGGGGTCGCAGTACATCCAGTGCGCCTGCGCAGCATCCGAGTAGCCGACCTCCACATGGGATTTGTTGAAGGGGATTTCGTTGGGCATTCCGACAAAGCGGCGCAGTCCCCATTCCTGAATGAGCGGGTCGGTCTTGATCTGGTCAAACTGCTCCTCGGTCAGATATTTAAAGCTGCCGTGGCTCCAGCCGCCGCACTGGCGGAAGTTGGACTGCTGAAAGCCGTCGTTGATGGAAAGGGCAATGGTGAACAGCGAAGTGAACAGCAGGGTGGTCAAAGCGATGGCAAACACCGCGATGATGTTCCTGCTTTTGGATGCTTTGAGCTGCCGAAAGCTGAGCGTTCGGATGCAGCGTCTGTTTTTTACCTTCATAATACACCCTCCTTATCGGCGCTCGACAATCTTGCCGTCCTCGATGCGGATGATGCGGTCGGCAAGCTGGGCAATCTCCTCGTTGTGGGTGATCATCACAATCGTTTGACCGTACTTCTGGCTGGTCACCTTGAGCAGACCCAGCACGTCCTGGCTGGTTTTGGAGTCGAGGTTTCCGGTCGGCTCGTCGGCAAGGATGATGGCAGGCTTGGAAGCGAGCGCACGCGCGATGGCGACCCGCTGCTGCTGACCGCCGGAGAGGTTGTTGGGCAGGTTTTCCAGCTTGCGCTCCAGACCCAGCGTTTCGATGATGCTGTCGATGTAGGAGGCATCGGGTGTCTTGCCGTCCAGCTGCACCGGCAGGACGATGTTTTCATAGACGTTCAGGACCGGCACCAGGTTGTAATTTTGAAAGACAAATCCAATCTTTCTGCGGCGGAAGATGGTCAGCTCCTCATCCTTGAGGGAGAAGATTTCCTTTCCGTCCACCTCGACACTGCCGCCGGTCGGGCGGTCCAGTCCGCCGAGCATATGCAGCAGGGTGGACTTGCCGGAGCCGGAGGTGCCGACGATGGCAACGAACTCCCCCTTCTCCACCGAGAAGTTGACGCCGTCCAGCGCGTGAACTTCATTCTCGCCGGAACCGTAAATTTTTGTCAGGTTGCTTGCCTGTAAAATTTTCATACCAAATACCTCCATAAAAAAATCTGTATGTAAAGATAACTTTGATCCTTGCATACAGATTATCGCATATCAATCTTTCCACAATCTTTCCGGCGGGCAAAAGAATCTTACAGTTTTATAAGATTTGGAGCGAGCGCGGCAGAAAAACAGAAAAGGTGGAGCCTGCGCCCACTTCGGAGCGCAGTTTGATATAGCCGCCCTGGTCGCTGATGATTTTTCTTGCCAGATACAGTCCGATGCCGACCCCTTCCTCTTCGCACACCGACTCGGAGCGATAGAAGCGGGAGAAGATTTTGGGCTGCTCGGCTTCTGCAATGCCGATGCCGGTGTCGGTCACGTCCACGCGGGCAAACAGCTCGTACAGCTGCACTCCGATGCAGACGCTGCCGGAGTCGGTGTACTTGATGGCGTTGTCCACCAGATTGCCCAGCGCCTCGGCAGTCCACTTGCTATCAAAATCGGCGGCAGCTACGGTAGGAAGAACGGTGAGGGTCAAGGCTTTTTCGTTGGCTTTGCGGGTGTACTGGGCAGCGATTTCATCCAGCAGCGGCTGTAATGGCTGCGGGTGCGGCGAAAGGGTCAGGATACCGTTTTCCAAGCGGGAGAGCTTGACCAGCGCGTCGATGAGAAAGCGCAGTTTTTCGCTCTGCCGGCGGATGGCTTCCACGTTGGAGTGCAGCTGTGGGGACAGCTCCTCCTCCGACAACAACTCGCTGTACAGCATCAGGTTGGCGATGGGCGTTTTGGTCTGGTGGGAGATGTCGGAAATCAGCTGCTTGATTTTGTCCTTTTCGACCGTCACATTTTGCGCGGAGAGGGCGCAGGAGGAGAGGTAGTCGGAAAATTTGGTTTCCAGCGCAGAAAGGCGGCTTTCGTCAAAGTGGTTTTCGGTGTAGCTTCCTTCCAGTGCGGCATCGAGCATCTGTTCGATGGTGTCCATCGTTTTTCGGGTGCGGCGGCGGTCGATGAAAACAATCAGCAGAGCAAGCAGAATCGGTGCGACCGCCAGCAGAAGCAGAAGTTTATTGTCCATCCTTTTTCCTCCAGCAGTAGCCGATGCCGTAGACAGTCTGGATAAAATCGTGTGCGCCCAGCTTGTCGCGCAGTCGTTTGACGGTGACCGAGAGGGCATTTTCATCGACATATTCTGCACCGTCGGTCCAGATGCGGTCAATCAATCGGCTGCGGCTCAGGGTGCTTCCCTGATTTTCCACCAGCAGGCGCAGCAGTTTCTGCTCGGTTTTGCTCAGTTCCACAGCGGCGCCGTCTGCCCGGAATTGCATCTGCTCAAAGTCAAAGACAAATCGGGTGTCCCGATAGGTACAGGGTGTGTGGGCAGACACCTTGCGCAGCTGAGTGTTGACCCGTGCGCGCAGCACCGACAGGGAAAAGGGTTTGGTGATGTAATCGTCTGCACCCTGTTCCAGTCCGTTTACGATGTCCATGTCGGTGTCGTTGGCAGTCAGCAGGATGACCGGACGCAGCGGGGAGGAGGCTTTTATCTCCTTTAAAAAATCCAGACCGCTGCCGTCCGGCAGATTGATGTCCAGCAGCACCAGGGAAGGGTCGCTGCACAACAGCTGCTCGCGTGCTGTCTTTAGGTTCGGGCAGGGAATCAGCTGCCGCCCTTGCTGCTTGAGCGCACGGCACAGTCCCTGATTCAAACTGAAATCATCTTCTATAATCAAAATCTGCTCCATGATATTTCTCCCATCCTTCGATGAACTTTCCTCTGCATTATATTCCATTTATAAAAGAATAGCAACCGTTGAAGGGCGGCTTTCAGACACAAAAAAAGCCCTGCCAAACGGCAGGGCTTTTATAATCACCAAATCAGATATTCAAATGGCAATTAGCAGTTGCAATCTCTGTTAGCAGAACCTTTCAGGGAGGTAGAGCTGCCTCTGTTAGCGGAACCTTTCAGAGAAGAACCGTTGTTTCTGCTAGCGGAACCCTTCAGGGAAGAAGAGTTGCTTCTGTTAGCGGAACCCTTCAGGGAAGAAGAGTTGCTTCTGTTAGCGGAACCCTTCAGGGAAGAAGAGTTGCTTCTGTTAGCGGAACCCTTCAGAGAAGAAGAGTTGTCTCTGCTAGCGGAACCTTTCAGAGAAGAAGAGTTGCTTCTGCTTGCAGAACCCTTCAGGGAAGAGGAGTTGCTTCTGCTTGCAGAACCCTTCAGAGAAGAAGAGTTGTCTCTGCTGGCGGAACCCTTCAGAGAGGTGGAGTTGCTTCTGCTTGCAGAGCCTTTCAGAGAGGTGGAGTTGCTTCTGCTTGCAGAACCTTTCAGAGAAGAAGAGTTGTCTCTGCTAGCGGAACCTTTCAGGGAAGAAGAGTTGCCTCTGCTGACAGCGTCTTTCAGGCAAGAACCTGCGCTTGCACTTACAGATGCACTGACGGTCAGCATTGCTGCTACTGCCAGGGAAAGTACTTTTTTGTTCATAATATTCTCGCTCCTTTTTTAGTCTGAAAACCCGTCGGCTCTCCTAACGAAACCGGTTGGGATATTCAAAATGGTAAAAATGGGACAGATTTACAAAATCTCCATTGTATACGGTTTTATTTTAGCACAGTCACACGGCAAAATCAACTGAATTTGGCAGTTGTCACACATTTTCCGGCAACTTTTTACCGTGAATCGGCGGTTAGTCTGCCAGGATATAACAGCCCGGCTGCTTTGTGTGCAGCAGATAGCCGTTCAGGCGGTTTCCGTCCTTGCCGATGGTGTAGCCGGTGGTATAGTCGGCTTCTGCCAAAACCAGCTGTCCGTCCTCATCCAGTTCATACAGCTGCTGGTCCTCGCGCGCCTGTAAAAACAGTGTTCCGGTGCGCAGAAATTCCTGCTCGGCGGTGTCAAAGTGATAAAAACAGTCTGCCTCCCGTCCGGTCTGCTCATAGACCAGCTGGGCAAGCTGACGGTCGTAGTCGGTATTCAATGCAAGGTAGATGCTTTCCTCCTGCTGCATCGGCAGGGTCAAAAAAGCCTTGTCGCCAAAATCGAACACGGCATTTGCCGGTGCTGCTGCCGCGCTTACGCCTGCGGTGCAGACCATCAAAGCTGCCGCTGTTGCTGCTATCCATCGTTTCATCGGGATTCCTCCTTATCGTCCGATTGGGATTTTTTACACTTCCCGTAAATATCTTCATTATATACCCATACAAAGTAAAAAGCAAGAAACGCCTGCATGGAAATCTTTGTCTTTTTGAAAATTACCGTACCTTACAAATCTGCAAAAGATTTTTTGGTAGTGTTGCAAAAAAAACTTTGACGTGCTACAATGGAAAAAAGAAGGAGATTTCTGACCGGATGGGGATTCTGTCTGGGGGTGATTCTCCTTTTTGTGTAAAGCAAATCCGAATCAAAAGGAATGATCGACATGAAAATCGAAACCAAGTGCCTGCATGAGGGCTATACGCCCGCCAACGGCGAGCCGCTGACCCTGCCGATTTATCAGAGCACTACCTATAAATATGAGTCCACCGCACAGGTTGCAAAGCTGTTTGACCTGACCGACGACGGACATATGTATTCCCGCATCTCCAATCCGACCGTAGCGGCTGTGGAGGAAAAGATTGCTGCGCTGGAGGGCGGCGTGGGTGCGCTGTGTACCACTTCGGGACAGGCTGCCACCCTGATTTGCATTTTGAACATCCTGCGTGCCGGCGACCACATCCTGTGTGCTTCCACTATCTACGGCGGCACCATCAATCTGTTTGCTGTGACCCTCAAGCGTTTTGGTATCGAGGTTTCCTTTGTGGATGCCGATGCCGACGAGCAGACCTTGTGCAGCCAGATTCAACCGAATACCAAAGCGGTTTTTGCCGAAACGATTGCCAATCCTGCCATCGCGGTGCTGGACATCGAAAAGATGGCAAGGGTCGCTCATTCGCGCGGCATTCCGCTGATTGTTGACAACACCTTTGCCACTCCGGTCCTCTGCCGTCCTTTTGAGTATGGAGCGGACATCGTGGTCCATTCCACCACCAAATATATGGACGGTCACGCCACCCAGCTGGGCGGTGTCATTGTGGACAGCGGCAAATTTGACTGGACCAATGGGAACTTCCCCGAATTTACCGAGCCGGACCAGTCCTATCACGGCGTCGTGTACACCCGCGATTTTGGTCGGGCTGCCTATATCACCAAGGCGCGCGTGCAGCTGATGCGCGACCTGGGCTGTTACCCTTCTGCACAGGCTGCCTTTTTGCTCAATCATGGGCTGGAAACACTGCACCTGCGGATGGAGCGCCACTGTCGGAATGCCGAGCAGGTCGCCCGCTTTTTGCAGCAGCACAGCAAGGTGGAGTCGGTCAACTACCCGACGCTGGCAGAGAATCCATATCATCAGTTGGCACAGAAGTATCTGCCGCACGGATGCAGCGGGGTCATCTCTTTCTCGGTTAAAGGCGGAAGGGAGGCGGCTGTGCGCTTTATCGACAGCCTGAAGCTGGCTTCGCTGGTGGTTCATGTTGCCGATGTCCGCACCCTGGTGCTGCACCCGGCAAGCTCGACCCATCGCCAGCTGACCGATGAGCAGCTGGTGGCTGCCGGCATCCATCCCGGCATGATTCGTCTGTCGGTCGGCATCGAACACGTCGATGACATCATCGAGGATTTGAAACAGGCTTTGGAACAAGCTTGATCCCTCTTCTTTGATGTTCATAATAAACAAAAATTATGGGAGGTATTTGCCATGAAAAAACTGCTTACCCTTGCTCTGGCTGCTTCTATGATTCTTGCCATGAGCGTCAACGCTTTCGCACTGGGAAACTATGTGCTTTCCACCGATGAGGTCGGCACCGAAGAGGAAGAGCCGATTGCAGATGAACCGGAGCTGCCTGCCGAACCAACCGGCTGGGCGGAGCAGAAGGTCAACCCGGACACCGGCACCGAGGATTTCGTCGGAGTGGCTGCTGCCGCGGCTGCTGTTGCCGGCATCGGATTGGTAGCACTGAAAAAGAGATAAGCTTTTCTGTATGCACCCGCGTCCTGTTTTTAGGACGCGGGATTTTTTTATGATTGCAGCAGCTTTTGGGCAAAGGATGGGAGCCAAAAACCTTTCTTTGGCATAGGATGGAGCAGATTGACTTTTTAGAAAGGAGAGCAACGATGGAAGTTTTGGTTCAATGGGTTTTGATGCTGCTGGCGATTTTGGGAATGGTTCAGCTGGGGGAGATGCTCTGCCTTTGGTCGCATCGACCGAAAAAAAGACCGGTCAGCTTTTCGGTGCTGCCTGTCTCCGGCAGGCTGACCGACCCGCAGACGATTCTGGATTATTTTGAGCAGGTGGCAGCATGGAGCCCGGAAAGCTGCCTTGCCTTTGTCATCGACTGCGGATTGGAGGAGGAGAGCGCAGCGTTGTGCCGCAAAGTGTGTGCGCAGCATCGGCGGCTGCATTTTTGCACCCAGCAGGAGTTTGCGCGTATTTGCAAAGAGACACAGGATGGAGTATACTAGAAAGCAAACAAAAGGTCTGTAAAAAAACGTCGCCTGTCTATGCGCAAGGGCGGTGGAAGGAAAAGGGAGAGGTATGCAGAAGGAAAATCTGGTGGAACTGTCCGGCACTGTGGAAACGGTGGTCTATAAAAATGAAGAGAGCGGATTTGCGGTCCTGGAACTGGACCACGACGGCGAGCTGGTCACCGTGGTCGGCGAACTGGCTTCGGTGGGAGAAGGGGAGATGCTGACCTTGCACGGCAGCTTTCACACCCATCCCAACTACGGCACCCAGTTTAAAGCGGTGGCAGCCCAACAGCGGCTGCCTGCCAGTGCGGGCGCGATTTTGCGTTACCTGTCCTCGGGAGCCATCAAGGGCATCGGTCCGGTGCTGGCTTCCCGCATGGTAGCGCAGTTTGGCGACGATACCTTACAGGTTTTGGAGCACGAGCCGGAGCGGTTGCGGGAGGTCAAGGGTATCACCGAGGCAAAATGCGAAAAGCTGCGCACCGAGTTGAGCCGGATGTTTGGGATGCGTGCGGTCATGTTGTTTTTGTCCCAGTTTGGGGTCAGCTCCTCCACCTCGGTCGCCATCTGGAAGCGCTGGGGGACCCTGTCGCAGAAGATTATCGAGGAGAATCCGTACCTGCTGTGCTGCGACGAAATCGGAATGGATTTTGACAGCTGCGAGATGATTGCCCGCAAGCTGAATATCCCGCCGGACAGCAGCTACCGCATCGAAGCTGCGCTGCAATTTGTGCTGCGGCACAATCTCTACAACGGACACACCTGTCTGCCGGTCGACAAGCTGCTGCCGACTGCCGAGCGGCTGCTGGACCAGAGCCGCATCATGGTGGAAAAAGGGCTGGAGGAACTGCTGCGCCGCCGGGAGGTTTTGGTGGTGGATGTCAACGGCAGGGACTACTGCTACCTTCCCGAATATCTGGAGGCGGAGCGATTCATTGCCTCGCGGGTGCGTTTTTTGCTGGCTGCCGGAGCAGACCCGATTCCGCAAGCCGAGCAGAAGCTGGAGCAGCTGGAACAGTCGGGCGGCATCCAGTATGCCGCTTTACAGCGGGAGGCAATCCTGCAGGCGCTGACCTATCGGCTGTTCATCCTGACCGGCGGTCCCGGTACCGGAAAGACCACCACTATCAATGCCATCATCGACCTGTTGGAGGAGGCAGGACTGAAGGTCAGCCTGTGTGCGCCGACCGGACGAGCTGCCAAGCGGATGTCCGAGGTGACCGGCAGGGAGGCAAAGACCATCCACCGGCTGTTGGAGGTGGATTTTGCCAACCCGACCGCTCTGCAATTTAAGCGAAATGAAAAGAACCCGCTGACTGCCGATGCGGTCATCGTCGACGAAACCTCGATGGTGGACATCCCGTTGATGCGCTCGCTGATCTGTGCGCTGAAGATGAACTGCCGTCTGATTCTGGTGGGTGACAGCGACCAGCTGCCGTCGGTCGGTCCGGGCAATGTGCTGCGCGACCTCATCCAATCGGAGAAGGTGCCGCAGGTGCGTCTGACCGAAATCTTCCGGCAGGCGCAGAAGAGCCTGATTGTCACCAACGCCCACGCCATCGTCAGCGGACAGATGCCGGACCTCAAGCGGCACGACAGCGACTTTTTCTTCCTGCGGCGGGAAAGTCCCAATCAGGTGCGCTCGACCGTCATCGACCTGGTGGCTGCCCGTCTGCCCAAAAGCTACGGATATTCCCCGACGGCGGACATTCAGGTGATTGTACCCACCCGCGTGGGAGCGGTGGGCGCAAACGCCCTCAACCAGAGCTTGCAGGAGGCGCTCAATCCGCCGTCTTCCGAGAAGGCGCAGTTTGAAAACAACGGTCGCACCTTTCGGGTGGGGGACAAGGTGATGCAGATTAAAAATAACTATGACATCCTCTGGCAGAAGGAGAACGGCGAGGAGGGGATGGGTGTCTACAACGGGGACATCGGGTTTATTGAAGCAATCGACCGACCCTCCAAAACGATGCAGGTGCGCTTTGACGACCGGCTGGCGGAGTACCTGTTCGAGATGGCTCCCGAGCTGGAGCTTGCCTATGCCATCACCGTCCACAAAAGCCAGGGCAGCGAGTTTGATGCGGTGGTCATGCCCATCACCGGCAGCAAGAGCAAGATGCACTACCGCAACCTGCTGTATACCGCCGTCACCCGCGCCAAGGAGCGGCTGATTATCCTCGGTCAGCCGCGCGCCATCGAGGAGATGGTCGAAAACGACCGCAAAACGGTGCGCTACACCAACCTCAAGGAGATGCTGCTCGAGCAGGTGAGCGAATAATTTGCAGCTTAAATGTGCAAAGCTATTGCAAAGCGGTGATTGTTTCCTATATAATATAAATCGCAAATCATCAACCGGAAAGGACTGCGGCTTTTTTCGCAGCCCTCGACTATAAAAGACTAAAATATAAAAGAAAAGGATGGTGCCGTGTGGACGTAGGAATTGATTTGGGAACTGCCACGGTCATCGTATACATCGGCGGTGAAGGGGTCGTACTGAGCGAGCCTTCGGTCATCGCTGTCAACTTAAAGACCGATTCGGTCATCAGCGTCGGTCAGGAAGCGTATGAGATGATTGGGAAAACGCCTTCTCACATCCAGGCAATCCGCCCGCTTTCCAAGGGCGTGGTCTGCAATTATAAAATGACCGAAGAGATGGTCAAACACTTTATCAAAAAAATCTGTAAGGACAGCCTGATCAAGCCGCGCATTGCCATGTGCGTTCCATCGGGCATCACCAATGTGGAATCGAACGCGGTCATCGACGTTGCCATCGCATCGGGCGCCCGCAAGGTCTATCTGATTGAGGAGCCGGTTGCCGCTGCCATCGGCGCACAGATCGACATTGAAAAGCCAAACGGCAACCTGATTGTGGACATCGGCGGCGGCACCACCGACATTGCCGTCCTTTCTTTAAACGGCATCGTCAACAAAAAGTCGATTAAAATTGCAGGCGACACCATCAACGATGCCATCGTCCGCTATGTCCGCAACAGCCACGGCGTGCTCATCGGCGAAAAGATGGCGGATCAGATCAAACGCCAGGTCGCCAGCGTCTGCTGGGAGGAGGGCGAGGACATCAGCGCACCGGTCAAGGGAAGAAATCTGACCACCGGTCTGCCCTGCAACATTGAAATCAGCCGCTCGATGCTGTACGACTGCGTCATCAAAGAGGTGGAGCAGATCATCACCGCGGTCAAGGAGGTCATCGAAAGGACCCCGCCGGAGCTGGTCGGCGACATCCACACCAACGGCATCACCTTGACCGGCGGCGGCAGCCTGCTGCACGGTATCGCTCCGCTGCTGGAAAAGCACACCCGCATCCACACCGTCATCGCAGAGGACCCGGTCAACTGCGTTGCAATCGGCACGGGAAAATCCTTCCAGTATCTGGACAAGCTGGTGGACGGATTTGTCATCCCGTCGATGCAGAGGGTATAGCCATGCCGGATTTTCACTATACGATGGAGCAGTTGGCTCCCGACCTTTCGGTGTGCATCACCCGCGACCACCGCTTTGGCACCGATGCCTTTTTGCTGTCCGATTTTGCAGCGGTGCGCCGCAAGGACCTTGCCTGCGACCTGGGCACCGGCTGCGGCATCATCCCGCTGCTGTGGTTCCGCGACCGGCAGCAGGGACCGAAGATGGCATACGGGGTGGACATCCAGCCGCTGGCAATCGAGCAGCTGCGTTTTACCATCGAGCAATCGGATTTAGGGCAGCGGATGCAGGCGGTGCAGGCGGATTTGTCCGACCTTGCTGCCTTAAAGGAAAAGCTGCCCTTTGGCAGCTTTGACCTGGTCACCTGCAATCCGCCCTACAAAAAAGCGGAGCATGGCATTTTAAGCAGCAGCGACAGCGACATCATCGCCCGCCACGAAACGATGTGCTCCATCGACGACGTGTGCGCCGCCGCAGCAAAGCTGCTGCAATTTGGCGGACGGCTGTGCATCTGCCAGCGACCGGAGCGGCTGCTGGATGTGCTGGAGGCGATGCGCCGCCATAAGATCGAGCCAAAGCGGGTGCGATTTGTGCAAAAGCGCGGGGACACCGCTCCCTGGCTGTTTTTGGCGGAGGGACGCAAGGGCGGCAACCGCTTTTTGAAGGTGGAAGCACCGTTGCTGATTCAGGACGAGCAGGGCGATTTTTCGCCGGAGCTGCGCCGCATCTACCGTCAGCCGCAGCCGAAAGAATAGGAAATGAGGGAACATTTTGTCAGCTACACTGTATGTGGTGGGTACGCCCATCGGCAACCTGGAGGACATGAGCGTGCGCGCGGTGCGCACCTTGCAGCAGGTGGATTTTATCGCTGCGGAGGATACCCGGGTCAGCCTCAAGCTGCTCAACCACTTTGAAATCAAAAAACCGATGGTCAGCTACCACGAGCACAACGCCCGCGAGGTGGGACCGCAGATTATCAGGCGGCTGCAAAACGGCGAAAGCTGTGCCATCGTGACCGACGCCGGTATGCCCTGTATCTCCGACCCGGGGGAGGACCTGGTGCGGTTGTGCGCCGAAAACGGCATCGACACCAAGGTTATCCCGGGACCGAGCGCGGCGGTCAGCGCCCTTGCCCTGTCGGGCTTAGACACCGGCAAGTTTGTATTCGAGGGATTTTTACAGCCGCAGGCAAACGCGCGCAGAGAGCGGCTGGAGGAATTAAAGCTCGAGCGGCGCACCATCATCTTCTACGAAGCGCCGCACAAGCTGTGCGACACACTGGGCGCGATGTATCAGGTGCTGGGCGAGCGCAAAATCACCCTGGCGCGGGAGCTGACCAAGGTGTACGAGGAGGTCATCCGCACTACCCTGTCGCAGGCGGTGGAACTGTACACCCAGCTCGAGCCGCGCGGCGAATTTGTGCTGGTGGTGCAGGGGGCGCAGGAGGAGCAGAAGCTTGATTTTGCGCAGGCGCTTACACTGGTGCAGGCGCTGGTGGAGCGCGGGGAGCCGCTTTCCAAGGCTGCAAAGGATGTTGCACGGCAGACCGGCTTTAAAAAAGGGGAGCTGTACAGCGGGTTTTTGGAGATGCCTCAATAATGTTTTTGCGGGGAGGAATCCCCGCATTTTCTTTTTACATGGGGAGGTATCCCCACACCCCTCTTTTTATATGGG
>CABUDL010000002.1 GCA_902490335.1 uncultured Clostridium sp.
AAGAGAATAGAAAAAGAATTTTTTGTATAAATTATAAATCTGCGTGCAAAGGGAAATTTTGAGGCAATTTATATAAAATTTTATTAAAAATAGGGGCAATAAATTTAAAACTGCACAATTTTTTACGGAAAGTTTTTAAAATAGTGAAACTTCCGACAAAATTTTTACAAAAGGGATTTTCTTGACAGGGAAAGGCAAGATGAATATAATGACATCGACCCTGCTAAAATACAAACGAGCAGGAAAATCTTGCAAATTGCAATTTTCAGAACAAAGGAGAACTTTATGCAAAACTTCAGAACAAAAGCACACAGCATCGACCGTTGGGGCAAGATTGCTGTTGCCGCTATGCTTTCTGTTGCGATGGCAGCGGTAATCTTTTGGGGATTGACCCGAACAGGCAATACAGATAAAACAGTGGCAGAGATGAGCATTGCACAGACAATCCGTGCATCGGGCGATACCTTGTCCGCATCGCTGGACACCGACAAATTTACCGGAACCAGCATCCGACAGACCCGCATGCTGCTCGAGGAAGAAAAGGGCAGAGCGGATGTTTTGTCGGAGGAAGAGAAGCAGGCTCAGCAGACACAGGACGATGAGGACGAGGATGAGCCGAAGCGTTTTCTGGGGGCTGCAGGCAGAGATGGAGCTACAACAATAAAAATTGTGGTGGAGGACCAGGTCATCGAGCATGAGGTCGTGAACCGTGAAACTTCCCTTCTGGCTCCCGGCAAGACCAAGCTGATACAGAGCGGAAGCGATGGCAAAAAGACGGTGACCTATGAGCAGAAGATGGTGGGTCGGGAGATTCGCAAGAAGAAGGTAATCGACGAGCAAATCCACCAGCAGCCGGTGACCGAAATTACCCTGACCGGTGTGGAGGGCAAGGCAGTATCGCCGCTGGATTTTGGCATTGAGCTGGATGAAAATGGAGTTCCGACCGAATACAGCAAGCTGCTGACCAACCAGGTGGCAGCGGGATACAACATCGAAGGCGGTGCGCGCGGTGCTTCCGGGCAGGGATTATCGGCAGGATATGTTGCGGTGCATCCGGGGGAAATCCCGTATGGAACGAGGATGTATATTACCAGTGCAGATAATAGCTTTGTGTACGGCTTTGCGGTGGCAGCCGATACCGGAGTGGGTCTGATGAGCGACATCATTGATGTGGACCTGTATTATGATACATTTTTAGAGAGTTGTTTAAACGGCAAACGAAATGTAAATATTTATATTCTGGATTAACAGCAAGGGCAGTTTCCCGAAGAGGGAGGCTGCCCTTTTTTGCAAAAAAGGGAGGAAAAGCAGAAAAATGGGAAGGAAAAGAAGAATATGGGAAACCAAACAGAGGGACTGTCCGCATAGGCGGGCAGTTTTTTTATAAAATTTTTTAAAAAAGAAGGATGGTTGCATATACCGATGCAATTTTGGAGGGAAAAAGGGGTAGGGGTGAAAGAAGGATCTGGGAGGATTGGGGAAGGGAGGAGAGCATCTGGAGGAGCAAAAAAGAGAGTTTGCCTACTGGTACTTTGTGCTGCGCGACCCAAACCTTGCTGCCCAAAAAGCAGGGGTGGATAAGGGGATACAGCTGATACATGACCGGGAGGTGCAGCGGGAGGTGCGCAGACTGCGCAGGAATCTGGGGAAGGAGAGCGCGGGGGAAATCGCAAAGCTGGGGCTGACAAGGTTGCTGTTTGGGCAGGCGGCGTGTGACGAGGAAGGCAAGCCGGTGTTCAACGGGTTTTTGACCAGTAAGGTGGGGAGCGCAAAGGCGGCAGAATATCAGTTTTGGGACAAACTGAAGGCGTGTGAACTGCTGCTCAAGCTGAACGAGCAGGAAAAACAGGGAGAGGGTCGGGCGTTTGGCAGCGTGCTGGAGGCGCTGCAGCAGGGTGCGCAGAGACTTTCGGAGGAGGAGCAGGGTGAAGAGCTTTAGCAGAAAACAGATGGAGCTGCTGAGCTGGTGGCTGCCGGAGAGGAAAACGAGCCGATATGACGGCATCATCTGCGACGGCGCGGTGCGCAGCGGCAAGACCTTGTGCATGGCAATCTCCTTTTTTGCGTGGAGTATGAGCTGCTTTAATGGGCAAAGCTTTGCACTGTGCGGCAAGACCATCTCCGGTGTGCGCAGGAACCTTTTATCGGCAGTGCGGGGGACACTGGAGGAGATGGGGTTTGCATACAGCGAGAAGGTGAGCAAAAATTATGTGGAGCTGCGCTGCGGGCGGGTGTACAACCGGTATTATCTGTTTTCGGGAAAGGATGCCGCAAGCGCTTCGTTGATCCAGGGGATGACCCTTGCCGGGGTGCTGTTTGACGAGGTTGCCTTGCAGAATCGGGAGTTTGTGGAGCAGGCGGTGGCGCGATGCTCGGTGGAGGGGAGCCGATTTTGGTTCAACTGCAACCCGGAGAATCCGGGGCACTGGTTCTATCGGGAATGGCTCCAAAGGCGGGAACAGAAGAAGCTGTATTATCTGCACTTTCTGATGGAGGACAACCCATCCCTTTCCAAGCGGGTGAGGAAGCGGTATGAACTGCTGTACAGCGGGAGTTTTTACCGCAGGTTTATCCAAGGAGAATGGGTGGATGTACAGGGATTGGTGTACCCGATGTTTTCTTTGGAGCGTCATGTAATACAGCAGGCGCCGGATTGTGAGCGCTTTTGTGTGTCCTGCGACTATGGAACGGTGAATCCCTGCTCGATGGGACTGTGGGGAGAGCGGAAAGGCAGGTGGTACCGCCTGGCGGAATATTATTACGACGCGCGCAGAGAGGGAGCGTGCAGGACCGACGAGGAGCATTATGAACAGCTGGAAAGACTGTGTGGTCAGAGGAAAATCGAGCGGGTCATTGTGGACCCGAGTGCAGCCAGCTTTATTGCGTGCATCCGTCGGCACGGGAAATATTGGGTGGAGCCGGCAAAGAACGGGGTGCTGGAGGGCATCCAGCTGACGGCAGCGATGCTCAATGAGGGAAGGATACAGTTTTGCAGCGGGTGTGCCGACAGCATCCGGGAATTTGGGGTCTATCGCTGGAGCGAGGAGCAGGGAAGGGAGTTCCCGGTGAAGGAAAACGATCATGCGATGGATGACATCCGATATTTTGTGATGGGACAGTTTGGGGCAAGAAAGGAGGGCTTTTTTGCGTTGTCACAACAAAGGAATGAAAGCAAGAGGAGGTAGAGAGGATGTCCTGGGGATTGGGTAGGAAAGAAAAGAGGAAGAAGGATTGTCCACCGGTGCAGTTTTGTGCGCAGAGCGTGGCATCGGGGTTATCGGAAAGCCGGATGGCGCAGGGACTGTGCAGCGAGGCGCAGCGCAGGCTGTTTGAGCAGATTCGGCAGGCGGTGCCGCTGGTGGATGCAGCCATCGGGAAAATCATTCGGCTGGTGGGGGATTTTGAGCTGGAATGCTCCAACCGGCAGGCGCAGGAGGAGCTGAGGCGATGGTGCAGTCAGGTGCCGGTGGGCGCAGGCGGCAGCGGGCTGCGGCAGTTTCTGCACAGCTATCTGGACGACCTGCTGACCTATGGCAATGCGGTGGGGGAGATGGTGCCCTTCTGTGAAGGGGAGGGAATCGCGGCGCTGTACAATGTGCCGCTGGAAAACATCCTGATTCGGCAGGGAGAGAATCCGCTGGATGTGAAGCTGTTTGCCAACAGCCGGATGGGGGAGGCGGTGGAGCTTGCCCATCCCGAGAGGGTGCTGTACACGGCACTGAACCCAAAGGCGGGGAGCGTGCAGGGCAGGTCGCTGCTGGAGGGGCTGCCATTTGTTTCCTCGGTGCTGCTGAACATCTATCAGGCAATCGGGCAGAACTTTGAGCGGATGGGGAACCTTCGTTTTGCGGTGACCTACAAGCCGCAGGGTGGGGTGGACGGAGCGTATGCCAGAGAGATTGCGCAGCAGATGGCAAGCCAGTGGGCGGACACCATGCGGGAGAGCGGTCAGGTCAAGGATTTTGTAGCGGTGGGCGATGTGGACATCAAGGTCATCGGTGCGGACAATCAGGCGCTGGACACGCAGGTGCCGGTGCGGCAGATGCTCGAGCAGATTGTTGCAAAGCTGGGGCTGCCGCCGTTTATCCTGGGGCTGAGCTGGTCCACCACCGAGCGGATGAGCCAGCAGCAGGCGGAAATTCTGGCAAGCGAGCTGGAAAGCTACCGTGCGCTGCTGACACCGGTGATTTTGCGCATTTGCAGGTATCATCTGGAGCAGATGGGACTGGGCGGAAAGGTGCAGGTGCAGTGGAAACACATCAGCATTGCCGACGAGGTGGAGCAGGCAAGAGCCAAGCTGCTGGATATGCAGGCAAAAGAGATTGAGGCAAAAATCAACCAAAGGGACAGACAGCAGGAGGGGGAGCAAGATGAAGTGTGAAAAGAAAGGGAACCTGGTCAATCGTCAGGTGACGGTCGGGCAGGAGGATCTGGAGCAGATCAACCGTCTGACCAGAAGGGAATTTAGTCAGGAGGAGCTGTACTGCTTTCGGGTGGTGCTGTGCGACAATGATGTGGACCGACAGATGGAGCGGTTTGACGAGGAGACGCTGGAACAGCTGGCGAGGATGTTTGTGGGGAAAACGGGAATCTGTGACCATCAGGCAAAGGCAGCCAACCAGCTGGCAAGAATCTATCAGGCGCAGGTGGAGTATTTCCCGGGAAAAACCAATCTACTGGGAGAACCGTACTGCGCGGTGGTGGCAAAAGCGTACATGGTGCGCACCGAATCCAACCGCGATCTGATTCTGGAAATTGAGGCGGGCATCAAGAAGGAGGTCAGCGTGGGGTGCAGCATCAGGGAAAGCAGATGCTCCATCTGCCAGAGCGAGCGGACGTTGCAGGATTGCGGACATCGAAAGGGGGAATGGTATGAAGGAAGGCTGTGCCACACCGTTCTGCACGGGGCAGAGGATGCCTACGAATGGTCGTTTGTTGCGGTGCCTGCGCAGCGTCAGGCGGGCGTAGTCAAGGAAAGCCGTCTGGAGAGCCAGCAGAGGACGGTGCAGAAACTGTGGCAGGCAGGCGAAGAGGGCAGTGGGCTGTGGATTGACCGGGAGGAAGCCTGCCAAATGAAGAGAATGATGAAAAATCTGATGGAGGACTGCGAGGATGCCAGAAGGATGGCGCGAAAGGAGCTGCTGCAAAAGGCGGCAGGGGAGCAGATGGACGAGCGTGCCAGCGAGGAACTATGGGAGGTGCTGGAGCTGCTTTCCATCCGCCAGATGAAGGCGCTGGGAAAGCTGATCGACAACCGACAGACAATGGAGCAGCCGCAGCTGGCGGGCAGAAGAGCGCAGAGCGGCAGGACAGAGGACGGATTTGTCATTTAGAGAGGATGGTAGAAGGATGAAGGGTGTAAGCTTACAGGGATATAACAGCAAATATGTGACCATGCTGGTCAAGGGGGAGCTGAAAGCAGGGGACCTGGTGGCAATGGGCGGCAACAACACAGTAGAGAAGGCGGTTAACAAACGATTTGTGGGTGTTGCGCACGCAATCCGAGATGGGTATGCGCTGGTGCAGACAGGCGGTTTTGCGGTGCTGGGCTACTCGGGGAATGCGCCTGCGGTGGGTTTTGCCAAGATGCAGGCAGATGCCAACGCGGATGCGGTGCTGAACGAAAGCGGCGGGGAGGTGCTGGTGACCGAGGTGGATACGGTCAACAAAAGCGTCGGTATCCTGTTTTAGAGGCAGAAAAATCAGAGTTTGCAAAAGGAGTTTTTAAGATGAAGTATAACTATCAGAATATCGCGATTTCCAAGGATTTTTACAAAAGCGGAGAGGGTTTTTCCAAATGTCTGGAGCGTCTGGATCCTTCCGAGCAGTACAGGGGCACCGAGCTTGCCGGTTACGATGCGTTCCAGCGACAGCTCAAGCGATTTGACATCAAGGTGTCCGGTCAGGACAGCGACCGTTTGCAGAAATTTTTTGCGACCTCGGACAGCGCAGCCCTCTTTCCTGAGTATGTAGCAAGAGCGGTCAAGCAGGGTGTGGACGGCAATCACATCCTGGAGGAAATCTGTGCGGCGCAGACCCAGATCGAAGGGATGGACTACCGCGCTATTGCCTCCGACCCGGATTGGGAGAGCCAGAAGCCATCGGTGGTGGAGGAGGGCGGATTTATCCCGGAAACCTCTATCCGACTCAAGGAAAGCCTGATCCGACTGAAAAAGCGCGGCAGAATGATGGTGGCTTCCTATGAGGCGATCAAGTTTCAGCGACTGGACCTGTTCACGGTGGCACTCAAGCAGATTGGCTCCTGCATCGGCAGGGCGCAGCTGGAGGATGCGGTGGATGTGTTGATCAACGGCGACGGCAACAGCAATCCGGCGGAAAAGGTGCAGCTGGCGCAGAGTGACAAGCTGACCTATCAGGACCTGCTGAACCTGTGGGGAAGCTTTGGGGAATATCAGATGAATGTGATGCTGGCATCCCACGATATGATGCTCAAGCTGCTTCAGGTGCCGGAGTTACAGGACCCGAAGACAGGACTGAACTTCCAGGCGACCGGCTGCCTTTCCACTCCGCTGGGTGCAAAGCTGTTTGTTTCTTCGGCGGTGCCAAAGGGAACCATCATCGGTCTGGACAGACGATATGCGCTGGAGATGGTGCAGGCAGGCGGCATCAATGTGGAGTATGACAAGCTGATCGACTGCCAGATGGAGCGAGCAGCGGTGACCTCCATTGCGGGATTTTCCAAAATCTTCCCGGATGCGGTCAAGGTGCTGGCGTAACGGAGAGAAGCGATGGATGAAAAGCAGTTGATGAAGGATTTTTGTCTGGTCAGCGGACTGGATGAACAGCAAGCAGAGGGCTGGAAGCCGCTGGTGCTGGGCTGCTGGAAAGAGCTGTGCAGGCGGCTGCGCCCGGCGGTGCAGCCACAGGAGCACAGGGAGCGGCTCAGCCTTGCCTGTGCAGCGCTGGCACACTACCGTTTGCAGAGGATGCAGGGAGAGGTGTACAGCGGCATCAAGGTGGGGGACATCTCGCTGACAGCGGGCAGCGGACAGCAGTCGGAGGCGATGGTGCTGGAGATGGTGGGCGACCTGCTGGACAGCGCCGGCGTTTGTGTGCAGGGGGTGGACGTATGCAGCCGGAACAGATGATCGCTTCTGCCATCGAGCGCTGCGGATGCAGGCTGGAATTTTTGCAGGCAGAAGGAAGTGTGGTTTTAAAAGCATACCTAAATCCCCTGCGGGAGAGGGCGGCAAGGACCGAAGGAGGCGCTTCGGGAATGGTGCGGCAGGGACGATGGCTGCTGCTGGCGCCCTGTGAGGAGCAGCTGGTGAGAGAAGGAGCGCAGTTTGTGCGCAGGTGTGTGGGTAAAGCCGAAGAGAAGTTTATTTTGGAGCGGGTGGAGAAGGTTTGCTGGAACGGAAAGCCGGTCTACCTGTGGGGACTGGCGGTGCCGGTTCAGGAGGGAAGAGGATGAACGAGTTTTCGCAGATGATCGAGCTGGTCAAGCAGGAACTGCTGCGCGGCGATGCGCAAATGGAGGTGCTGGGGGCATATCCTCAGCAGCTTCGAGCCAGACCGCAAAGACAGAAGCTGGCGGTGGTGGCAATCCAGAAGGTACTGATGCAGCCGCTGGGGATGCAGAGCTTTTACGGAGAAGAGGATCAGCCGCTGGGCAGGCAGGCGCAGGTCTGGATGAAAATTAGCTTCTGCTGTCCGAGCGGGGAGGAGTGCTGGCGGTTGTGGGAAAGGTGTGCGCAGCGACTGTTGTTCTCCGATAAGCTGGGAGCCGAGCAGATCGAGTGCGGCGAAGCGGTGTGGCAGAAGGAGTGGGGCGGCGTGGTGCTGCCGGTGAAGCTGTGCTGTAAATTCTTAATCAGCGGCAGCACAGGAGAAGCGTCCCAGCCGATACCGGAGCAGGTGCGCGTGGTCAGAAAAGGGGTGTAGGAATGAGCAGGAGTTATCGTCCGGGGGTGTACTCGGAGTATGATGTCATCAGCCGCAGGAGGGTGATGCAGGACCGGTATGCTTTTTACTGTGGAGCAGCCAAGGTTCGAGAAGGGAAAAGCCTGCCTGCGGGCGGCGTGGTGCAGCTGAAAAGTTTGGGGCAGCTGGAGGAGTTTTTTGAACCGCAGGGTGCCGGAAAGGAATTTTGCAGGGTGTGCAGGATGCTGCTGAATGTCGGTGTGAGCGGAGTCTATGCGGTGCCGCTGACGGTGGACGGCAGTCAGGCAGGAGAGGAGCTGTATGAGGGCGCGCTGCGCAAGCTGTGCGAAATCAAACGAGGTGGGGTCATCCTGTGCGACAGCACAAAGCCGGAGGTTTTGCACAAGCTAAAGGAGCAGGTGGAGCTGGCTTCGCAGAATGAGCGGGAGCGGCTGGCGGTCGGCTGTGTTGCAAAGGAGCAGGCGGCGCAGACAGCAAAATCACTCAACTGTGAACGGATGGTGCTCTGCTGCCAGAAAGCAGGGATGAAGGAGGAATCCCTGACTGTCTGTGCAGCGGCGGTGGCAGCGATGCTGGCGGTGGGGGAAGCGATGGACAGTTACCACTCCCGACCGCTGGAGGGCATCGAACAGCTGGAACCATTGAGCGAGCAGGAGATCGAAACGCTGCTGGGAGACGGTGTGACGGTGCTGGAGATGGCAGACGGGCAGGCAGAATGTATCCGCTGTGTGACCACCCGTACCCGCACCGGAAACGAGGAGGACAGGACCTTTAGCTCGGTGAACGTGGTGATGATGATTGATGAAATCATCCGCGCGGTGCGGGAACGACTGTCCGAGATGCTCAAGGGCAAGCGGGTGGGATTTTCGCAGGACAGCGTGGTTTCACAGGCGGCGGTGGTGCTGGACGAAAAGAAGCAGCAGGGGCTGATCACCTCCTTTGAGCCGCCGGTCGCCTATGTGCAGAAGGAGGACCCTTCGGTGTGCGTGGTGGAGCTGGAGTTTGATCTGGCAGCGGTGTTCAGCCGTATTTATCTGACGGCGCATATCTCGATTTAAGGAGGGAAGAGGATGGCGTTAGTTTCAATTCCGACCAGTGCGGATATTTACATCGAGGTCAACGGCACCAAGGTTGCAGCGGCGCAGAGCTACCGGGTGAAATCCTCCCGCCAGAGCCGGTATGTGGAGGCGTTTGGAAGCAGCGAGCCGGTCGGCACGGTGGGCGGTCGGGTGCAGCACTGGATCGAGCTGTCCCGCGTCTGCCTGTGCCGGGCGCAAGGGGTGGACTTTTATGAGCTGAGCGGATTTAACCTGGTAATCGTGCAGCCGGACTGCAAAATCATCTATTCGGGGTGCGAGTGGTCGGACATCACCCAGTCGGCGTCGGTGGGAGAGGTCGTTTTGGAGAAGGTGAGTCTGGTTGCCAGCAGACGGATCAAGATATAGGAGGACAGGGATGAAGGTGTGCAGATTGAGCGCGGCACAGGAGGTGCAACTAAGGCAGGAGGCAGGTCGGGCGTTTGCGTTTTTGTGCGGGCTTGCCGGTGAAGGGATGGACCGGACGCGCAGAGAACAGCTGTGGGCGGTGGCAAACAATGCCGCTCTGCTGCGTTTTTCGCTGAAGGAGGGGGCATATCCGGTGTTTGACAGCGCGGTGGAGCTGCTGCACCGGATGGAGCTGGGACAGATCGCCCGACTGGCACAGCAGTATCAGCAGCGATTTGAGGAGAGAGCATGATGCCGGAAGAAAAGATGCAGGAAAATCTGAATGTGTTTTTGCGCAGCAGCTTTTTTGTGCCGCTTTTAAAGAGGATGACAGGACAGAAAGATGAGCTGCCGGACGAAGGAGCAGGAAAGTATCAGGAAATTTCCCGGGAAATGCAGCGGGAAGAGGAGAAAAAACAGGAGCAGGACCCCAAAGCGCAGCCGCAGGAGGAAGCGCAGCCACAGGTGAGCTACCGCGAGGAGCGGCAGGTTGTGGAGCAGGTGTGGGAGCAACCGGGGTTGCAGGAGATTTCGGACGAGCTGGAACGGCTTTCCGGGCGCTACCAGACAAGGATGGAGGAATGGCTGGATGACCAATCTGCGATTTAAGGAATATGTTTTTCGCCATAATCCTGCCAGATTGAAGGTCAGCCGCTGCCAGAAGGTCAGTCGAAGCTGCTGCTACGGTGTGGGAGAGCATTTGCAGCTGCTGGGAAACGGACTGACGGTGGTGGAGGGAGAGGGCGAACTATTTGGAGTCGATGCGCTGGAGCAGTTTTGCGCTTTGCAGAAGCTGGCTGGACAGGGCGCAGGTCTGCTCAGCGGAGCGGGTCTTGAGCCGATGCAGGCGGTGCTGGAAGAGGTGGAGATGGTTGGAGTCGGCGGGCAGGAGCTGGTGGAGTATCGGGTCCGGTTTGTGGAAGAAAGGAAAGCAAAGGGATGGAGCTAAACGTTTTTGTGGAGCTGCTTGACGGCAGCCGCAAGCAAATCGGAGGAATGACCCTGTTCTCGTGGGTTTGTTCGGCAGATACGCCCGCAGACAGCCTGAAGGTGCGATGCTTGCAACAAATTGACGCAGAAATTGCCTGCATCGAGGTGCAGAGCGGCGGCAGAAGGCTGTTTCGAGGCTTTTGCGACCGCCAGAAAACCTTTGTTGACGGGACCGGATGCCACACCGAGCTTTGGGGACGGTCGGATGCAGCGGTGCTGATGGACAACGAAGCCATCCCGCAGGAGTACAGCCGGGTAACCTTGCAGGAGCTGTTTGAAAAACACATCAAGCCCTATGGATTTCAAAACGACCTGCCGCAAGCAGCGACGTTGAACTACTTTCGGGTCGGCAAGGGAGTCAGCGAGTGGGAGGCTTTTTCAGACGGCTGTATCCAGGCGCTGGGACAGCAGCCGTTTGTGCATCTGTCCAGAGTGAGTGCAAGGCTGCCGGGGAAGCAAAGCCATCTGGTCGGTGTGCAGGATGCGGTGCTGCGCCTGAGCCGGGTGGTGCGCAGAGAAAAGGTGATCTCACAGGTGTTGCTGCGGGACGAATGGGGCAGGTACAGCACCAGAATCGAAAACCCGCAGGCACAAGGGCTTGCCATCCAAAGAAGGCGCTGCTTGATCCCTTCGGCACAGTGGGAGCGTCCGACAGCGGATGTCCGACGGCGAATGGAGCGGTCGATGGAAGGCAGAATCCGCTGGGAACTGGAGTTGGGAACGCTGGTGGATTGGGAATTGGGGGATCAAGTCCGCGTGCAGCTTCCAGAGGGAGGGTGTACAGGAAGTTTAATCAGCAAGGAGCTTCAATATGAGGACGGCAGGGAGCGCAGCCTGCTGATTCTGGAATAAGGAGGGGTACAGATGTGGATTGCAAAGAAGGGCACAGGTAGAAGTGCGCCGCAGAAGGAGAACGGATGGCTGCGGGCGGAGAGCGCAAAGCTGGGGGAACAGTATGTGGTCGGCAGCTGTGAGTACCGCCGATTGCAGCGGTGCGCACCGTATGGAATTTACACAAAACCGCCGAAGGGGACAGCCGTGCTGGTGCTGGGTTCTCAGGGCGGAGAGGTCTGTCTGGGCGCGGTCAGCGACCCTTCCGCAGAGGAAGAGCAGTTGCAGGAAGGGGAAATTTTGATTCGTTCGGCGGGCGGAGCCAGCATCCGTCTGTGTAGGGACGGACGACTGCTGCTCAACGGCAGGGAATGGAAGCAGGAGGGGTAGGAATGGAACTTCTGTTGCAGCACGGAGATCACAGCCGCAACGAACAGGGATTTTTGCAGCAGGTGGACGGCACACAGCAGCTGGTACAGCGGGCGATGGTACGTCTGACGGTGCCAAAGGGGAAATTTGTGCTGAATCCGCAGCTGGGAAGTTTGCTACACACCCTGGGAAGGACAGCGCCGGCGCAGCGGGAACAGCTGGCGTTGGAGTATGCCCGGGAGACACTGTTGGAGATGCCGGAAATGCGGGTCGTTGCAGCCAGGTGCAGACAAGGCGCACAGGCGGATGAACTGGTGGTGCAGTTTGAGTTGGAATGTACCCTTGAAAACGGGAAGTTGGAGCGGTCGGTCGTGGAGTGGAGGATGAATTTTTAAAAGGAGCAAAGATGACACAGGATTTTTTACAGAAGATGCAGCAGCGTTATGAGGAGCTGACCGGGATACCGGCAGACGAAGCGTCGGACATCGGGATTCGCCTTCGCATCCTGGCAGAGCAGCTGGAGCTGCTGTATCAGCAGTTGGAAGAGGAGAAAAAGCAGGCGTTTGCACAGACCGCGACCGGTTTGGCGCTGGAACAGCACGCACAGCAGAGGGGATTGCAGCGAAGAAAGGCGATTGCGGCACAGGGAGAGGTGACCTTTTCCAGAACGGCTGCGGCGGATGAGCCAATCGTGATTCCGCAGGGCGTTTTTCTGACGGTGCCGTCGGGCAGCATCCGATATGTGACCGTACAGCCGGTGACCTTGCAGGCAGGGCAGACCCAGGTCAAAAGTACCGTGCGCTGTCAAACCGCGGGAAAAGGCGGCAATGTGGCAGCGGGCAGCCTGACGGTCATGGTGACACCGGTTCAGGGGATTGCTGCGGTTTATAATGAGCGGGCGATTTTGTCCGGCGAGGATGCCGAAGGGGACGAAGCGCTGCGCCAGCGGCTGCTGGACAGCTTTCGGCAGGTCAGCAACGGAACCAATCAGGCGTTTTATTACGACCGGGCGATGCGTTATCCGGGTGTGCGCTGTGCCAAGGTCATCCCGAGGGTGAACGGAGTGAACACGGTGGGAATCCTGCTGCACGGCGCCGGGGTCAATGAGGCACTGATGGCGCAGATGCAGGAGGAAATCGGGCAGCTCAAGGAAATCAACGTGGACCTGTCGATTGAAAAGGCAAAGGAAAAGCCGCAGCAGGTTGAGGTGGAAATAGCGGTGGGGGACGGATACAGCTTTGAGGATGTCAGCGCACTGTGTCAGCAGGCGGTCGGCAGGATGATGGAGCGCCAGAAGATTGGGCAGGGATTATTTCCGGCGCTAATCTGTCGGGAGATTTTTACCTGCGAGGGTGTGGAAAATTGCAGGGTGAAGCTTCCGGCACAGGATCTTTACCCGCTGTCGGGGGAAATCTTTACCCTGTCGGGCTGTACCATCAGCCGCATGGCAAAACAGTAGAAGAGGTGAATCGGGTGGATTGCAGAAAAAGAATCTACGAGCGGATGCGTTCGCTCCGGCTTTACCGGCTGGAAGCAGGGTCGATGGTTCGGGCGGAGCTGGAAAGCTATCTGTCGGTGCTGGAGCCTTTCTGGCAGCAGGTCAGCAGAGTTTGTGCGGATGCCCTGATCCCCTCTTGCAGCCGGCAGCGCTTGGAGCAGTTTGAGCGGATGCTGGGAATCCCCATCAATCCCAATATCCCGCTGGAACGCCGCAGGCAGATAGCAGCCAGCCGGATGAGCATAGCGCCCAGCGATTTTAACCGGGCAGGACTGGAAAAGGCGCTGGATGCAGCGGGAATCCGGGCAATCGTCCAAGATAGACCGGGAACAGGGACGCTGGTGGTCCAAGCCAATGAAATAGCGGACAGCAATCTGAGTCTGGATGAGGCAAAGCAGGCGTTTTATTCGCTGATGCCTGCCCATTTGGAGGCGGAATTTGTGACAGGCGGCTTGGATTTTTCTCAGTTTGAGCAGCTGGGAAAAAGCTGGTCACAGCTGGATGCGATGGACAAAAGCTGGTCACAGCTGGAGATGATGGGATTGCAGCAATGGAAAGAAAAGGAAGAGGAGGGACAGGATGTCCAGCAGCAACAAGACCGGTTATCTGGGACTCAATCAGTTTATCGGGAGCGATAAACCCAAAATGGAGGATTTTAATGCGGACAATCGGCTGCTTGATGAGAAGATGCAGCAGCACGTCCAGTCACAGCTGCATCTGACAGAGCAGCAGAAGGAGCGATTGGAAAATCTGGGGTATCTCATCGGCAGCTACACCGGCGACGGGACTGCAAAGCGCACCATTTCGGTGGCACAGACGATTGGATTCGGGTTTGTCTTTATGGTTGGGGAAGGGCTGCATTATGCAGTCACAACCCTGGGAGAAAACCACATCTTTTCGGCAGTGATGACTCCGCAGGGATGCAGCAAGGGGGTCAGTATTGCAAGCGGCGGCTTTACTGTACTGCAAAGCGGAAACAGTACGCCGGATGGGAAAAAGAATATGCTCAATCAAAGCGGCAAGAAGTATATTTATCTGATTCTTCCTGCGCTGTAATCGGCACAAGAGCAAAATAAAAAGAGGCAGACTTTTGTCTGCCTCTTTTTTGCAGTTTATTTTTTCGGTTCAGCGTCGGTCAGAAATTCGCTTCGCAGCACCTCTTTGGGCGGCTCAATCTGGTAAGCCAGCGTATGCTCGGTCAGCTCGGACAAACCGCGCAGCTTTTGGTTAATCAAATCGCGCATACAGTTGGGAACGTGTTCCTGATGAGCGCGGTGGATAGCAACACATTCCTTGCAGTTGCCGTGGTAACGGCAGGCTTTTTTGCAGGGACAGTGGTCCTTGTCCTTGTACTCCTCGCGGAACTGGGAGGCAAATTCCTCCTGGATGCGCAGCCCTTCCTGTCGGTTGCCTTTGTGGAACTGCTCCATTGCAGCTTTTTCGATGGGGTTGCCGTCGATAATCATAGAACTCTCTCCTTATGAAATGATTTAAAAGATGGACACTTACATATTGGCGTATACCAGAAGTGCGATGCACTGGTCGAACGCCTTGTCAGGATTTTTGGTGGTGAAGGCGCCGTTGTTTTTGTCGGCGGAGGAGAAGGTGCGGCTGTTTTCCATCAGCAGAAGCGATTGGGTAAACAGGCTCTTTTCTCCGGTCTCCAGCGCAATCAGAGCGGTCAAGCCATAGAGGGAAGGCATCTCATAATTGTATTTTGCGACGACCTTGCCGTCGGTGGTGTAGCGTGCGCGGATGCCGTCGCCCTCCACCGCCTTCTTGAGCCACTGGATGGTCGATTTCTTGACCTTGCCGCTCTGTGCCAGATGATAAACGGTCATCAGCGACTGGGTCATATCGACCGTTTGACCGGAATAGCTGTTTTTGTCGGCGTTGTACTCGTTGTAGTACAGCGGGAAATCGCCGCCGATAAAGCCTTTTTCAATGACGGAAAGTGCCTGCTCCGCCAGCTTCGGGGAACGGGTGGCAGCCAATGCAGAAAGGTCCAGATCGTTTAAGGAAACCTTGCCGCTGAGTTTATTCCCCGGGAAATAGCGGGCAATCAGCTGCTGCTCCAGCTCCATCGCATCCACCTCATAGCCCTTTTGAGCGGAGAGAGCTTTTAAAAACCGCAGGTCGTCGCCGAGATCTCCGGTGGTTTGGTTGGCAGCAAGCCAGTTGCGCTGGGTGTTGAGCAGCTCGCGGTCAAAGGCGGTGGAGGCGTACTCCATCAAAAGGCTTTGGGCAGCAGAGCTGGTGCGCTTGGAAGCTTCCGCTGTTTTTACTGTGCCGTCGGAAAGCATCAGATTTTTCTTTACATAGTCAGCGGTGGCGTTGGCAGCGGAGTGGACGGCATAATCGAGCAGCGCGCGCACCTCGGAGGCGGATTGTAAGATGCGGGGAATCATCAGCTCCACCTCTCCCTGCGGATTGAGCAGGATGGTGGTAGGGATAAAGTTGATGCCCAGTGCATAACGGAATTTTAACTGTGTATCGTACAGCGACGGCAGTCCCATGCCATATTTTTTGGCATAGCTGCTGGCGCTGACAAGTGTTTCGTCTACGCCGTCGGTGCGGTTGACCAGATACCACTGCACATTGCCGTATTCCTTGAGGACCGGCAGCATCTGCGGCAGGTGTTCAAACTCCTGCTGGCAGTCGGGACACCAGCTTGCCCAGTAGGTAATCAGGGTGTACTGACCGTCTTTGATTTCGATTTGGGCGGGGTTGCCTTTTTCGTCGGAAAGCTGGTTGTAGGGCAGCTTTTCTCCGATGAAGGTGTTAGTGGGATAGTGGTAGCTTTGGATGCGCTTTTTGGAAGCGGCGGCAGCCGGTGTGCTCAGCAAAGCGGACAGCAGGACCAGACAGACGCACAGCAGACTGAGCGCACGGCAAAAACGTCGATTGGAGGTCATAAGGGTCATCCTTCCTTTGGTTTTTTGTTCTACCTTAACTATACACTCCGGCAACCCTCTGCGTCAACTAAAAAAGAGCCGTCCAATGAAAGGACGGCTCTTTTAAAAGCGTTAATATCCCATCTGCTCCATCGAAGCGTCCTGGTTGACCCAGCTTTCATAGACGTCGATCAGACGGTAGGTGGTGGCAGTGTCCCGCACGACCACCTTTTCGATGCCGGCATTGATGATCAGTCGTTTGCACATCGCACAGGGGTTGGCGTTGGCGACATAGCTGCCGTCCTTGTACTCCAGACCCACCAGGTACAGGGTGCTGCCAATCATCTCCGAGCGGGGTGCGCTGATGATGGCGTTGGCTTCTGCGTGTACCGAGCGGCACAGCTCATACCGCTCCCCTCTGGGGACGTTGAGCTTTTCGCGGGTGCAGTAGCCCAGGTCGCAGCAGTTTTGTCTGCCTCTGGGTGCGCCGACATAGCCGGTGGAGATGATCTCGTCGTTTTTGACGATGATGGCTCCAAAGTTGCGCCGCAGGCAGGTGCCTCTGGCGGCTACGGTCTGTGCAATATCCAGATAATAGTTGATTTTATCGACTCGTTTCATAATTCTCTTCCTCCTTTGGGATTGGCTGAGAGGATTACTCCTCTCCCTCATTGAGCAAAAATCCGATGCCCAGCATCTTCGGACCGCTGTTGATAGCAACTGCGCAGCCGACATCGGAAACAAAGTCCGGCGTTTTGCCGATGCCCTTGGCAATCAGCTGTTCCATCTCCTCGCGGGCGCCGGGCTGAGTGCCTTCCAGCATCAAGAACGGGGAGTCCGCTGCAATGCGCTGCTGGGCAATCTGTGCCATCTTCTGTACGACCGCATTGTTGCCGCGCACCTTTGCGATAATTTTCATTTCCCCCTTGCGGATGCGGATGATCGGTCGGATGCCCAGCGCCTCGCCGACGATGCTGGAGGCACAGCTGATGCGTCCCGATTTTTTGATGAACTCAAAGGAGAAGGCGGTGATATACAGGTCGATGCGCTCCAGCCAGCCGGTCAGATAGGCAAGGATCTGCTCAACGGTTTTTCCTTCGCGGACCAGCTGCGCAGCCTGCATCATCGGGTAGCCGTAGCCCAGCGAAAAGGTTTTGGAATCCAGAATGTGGATGTTAAATTTTCCCTTTGCCTGCGGGCAGTTTTCAAAGAACATCTCTACGGCATCCTGCGCGCGCAGAAAGGTTGCCGAAGCGCTCGACGAAATCCCCACCAGGATGACGTCGGTGTAACCCTTTTCAAAGGCGCTGTAATAGTGTTCGCAGTAGGTGACAGTCGGAATCTGCGAGGTCGTTGGGATTTCTTTGGCATTTTGCATGATGTCATAAAACTGCCGCGGGGTAAAATCCACCCCTTCCAGGTAGCCTTTTCCGTCGACTGCGATGGGGAAAGGAATGATTTCGATTCCAAGCTGCTGTGCAAGCTCGTTTGGCAGGTCCGACGCAGAGTCGGTCATCAATTTGATACGTTGCATACGATCTTCCTCCTTTTCCGGCAACAAAGAGCCGGACATCTTCTCTCTCAAAATTTGGTTTGTCTTTTCATCTATATAAAAAGAGATGGATACAAGCAAAATAGTTTGAATTATAGATAATAGTTTACCGAATCCTGACGGTTGCTTCAACCTTTTTAGAAAATTTTATAATTTGTTCATTCCTCATATCGGGCAGGGCGGCTTTTCTTTTGCGGCACTTTGGCGTATAATAGGGATACAGTACATTACAGAAAGGGTGTTTTTATGTCTGTTCCTACTCCTCACAACAATGCAAATCAAGGGGACATCGCCAAAACGGTGCTGATGCCGGGCGACCCGCTGCGGGCAAAGCTGCTGGCAGAAACCTACTTGCAGGACGCTGTCTGTTACAATCAGGTGCGCGGGATGCTTGGCTACACCGGCAGCTACCAGGGCAAGCGTGTCTCGGTGCAGGGCAGCGGCATGGGAATGCCGTCGATGGGCATTTACTCCCACGAACTGTTCTGTCTTTACGGGGTGGACACCATCATCCGCATCGGCTCGGCAGGAGCCATCGACCCTTCGCTGAAAATCGGAGACATCGTCATTGCGGCAGCCAGCTGCACCACCTCCAACTATGCTGCGCAGTATCATCTGCCGGGACACTTTGCACCGGCAGCGGATTTTTCCCTTGCCTGTAAGGCGGCACAGCTTTGCGAGCAAAAGGGATTTTCCTACCAGGCGGGAACGGTGCTGACCTCCGATTGGTTCTACGACGAGTCGCAGGGCTTGCCGCAGTGGCAGAAGATGGGTGTGCTGGCGGTCGAGATGGAGTCGGCAGCGCTGTACATGGAAGCTGCCCGCGCGGGCAAAAAGGCGCTGTGCCTTCTGACCATCTCGGACAACCCGTTTACCGGGGAAGCCGTTTCGGCACAGGTGCGCCAGAATGCCTTTACCCAGATGATGGAGGTCGCGCTGGGTCTGGTGTAACCCAAACAAAACAAGGGAGGCAGAAAGATGAAACGAGTATTTATCATCGTGCTGGACAGTTTTGGGATTGGAGCGCTTCCCGATGCAGCCAATTACGGCGACCAGGGCAGCGATACGCTGGCGGCGTGCTTTGCCAGCGGCAAGCTTTCCGTGCCGCAGATGCAGCGGCTGGGACTGTTTAACATCCGGGGCGTGCAGGTCGGACAGCCCTGCCAAAGCCCTGCCGGAACCTTTGGAAGGATGGCGGAGCGTTCGGCAGGCAAGGATACCACCACCGGACATTGGGAGCTGATGGGTCTGGTTTCCGAAAAGCCGATGCCGACCTATCCCGACGGCTTTCCGCGGCGAATCGTCGAGCAGCTGACGCAGCGCACCGGCAGAGGAGTTTTGTGCAACCGCCCGTACTCCGGCACACAGGTCATCCGCGACTATGGGGAACAGCATCTGAAAACCGGCGACCTGATTGTCTACACCTCGGCGGACAGCGTCCTTCAGATTGCAGCCCATGAGCAGAAGGTCCCGCTCGAGCAGCTGTATGAATACTGCCGGATTGCCCGCTCAATCATGCAGGGCGAGGACGCGGTGGGCAGAATCATCGCCCGTCCTTTTGTGGGTGAGGATGCCGAGCATTTTACCCGCACGGCAAACCGCAGGGACTTTTCTCTGCTGCCGCCGCAGGACACCCTGCTCGACTGCCTGCAACAGGCGGGTCTGCAAACCATCGGTGTGGGAAAAATCTCCGATATATTTGCCGGCAAAGGCATCAGCCAAAAGATTGTCACCCACTCCAACGACGAAGGGATGCAGCGGACGCTACAGCTGTGCAACAGCGATTTTGAAGGCTTGTGCTTTGTCAACCTGGTGGAATTTGATATGCTGTACGGTCACCGCAACGACCCGACCGGTTACGCACAGGCGCTCAGCCGCTTTGACCGGCAGCTTGAGCAGCTGCTGGGATTGCTGCGCGAGGAGGACCTGCTGTTCATCACCGCCGACCACGGCTGCGACCCGTCCACCCCATCCACCGACCACAGCCGGGAGTATGTCCCGCTGCTGTGCTGCGGAAAATCGGTTCGGGCAGGGGTGGATTTAGGCACCCGCAGCTGCTTTGCAGACCTTGCTGCCACCGTCGGGGAATATTTTGACCCGGCATTTCCCGGGAAATTGCAGGCGGGCAGCTCCTTTTTACAGCAAGATACTGAAATAATCCAATCCGAAGGAGGTGTGGACGATGTATGAAAAGCGATTAATCGAGCTTGCTCTCAAGGCAAGGGAAAATGCCTACTGCCCGTATTCCGGCTTTGCGGTGGGTGCAGCGTTGCTGTGTCAGGACGGCACCATCTACACCGGCTGCAACATCGAGTCTTCCGCCTACACGCCGACGGTCTGTGCCGAGAGGACCGCCTTTTTTAAAGCGGTATCCGAGGGCAAACGGGAGTTTGTCTGCATTGCGGTGGCAGGCGGAAGAAAGGACGCCGACCTGCTGCCGATTACCACCCCCTGCGGGGTCTGCCGCCAGGTGATGATGGAATTTTGCGACCCGCGCAGCTTTTTGGTTTTCTGTGCCTCGTCGCCCGAGCAGTATCAGGCGTACACCTTAGCACAGCTGCTTCCAAAGGGCTTCGGTCCGTCCAATTTAGGTGTTTGATATTTTAGTAGAAATCAAAGGGAAACATTCAGAGGAGGAAATTTTCATGCAGAAGTATGAGTATAAATTTGTAGAGGTACCCAGTACACCGGAAAACAAGGAGAACACAGAGGGCTTTTCCCCGTTTAAAATCATCGCGCAGGTGGTCAGCGCAGAATCGCACAACGGCTGGCGGTTAAAACAGATCATCGAGCCAAAGTTGACGGTGATGGGTGCGCACAATTTTCTGGTCGTGCTGGAAAAGGAAGCCGGCAGCGCATCGTCTGCAAGATAACAGGGTCGGATGAGCGACCGAATTTTGAAAGCTGAAAGGAGCATTTCATGGAAAACCTGTCCAACATCTCGGTGATACGGGATGTGCTTACCCGCCACGGATTTTCCTTTTCCAAGGGTCTGGGGCAAAACTTTTTAATCAATCCTACCGTCTGTCCGCGCATGGCAGAATCGGGAAATGCGCAGCCGGGTTGGGGAATGATTGAAATCGGAGCCGGCGTCGGTGTGTTGACCGCAGAGCTTGCCCGCCGGGCGGACAAGGTGGTCTGCATCGAGATCGACAGCCGCCTGCTGCCCATCCTGGATGAAACGCTCGCGGAATTTGACAACATCAAAATCGTCAATGAGGATGTCCTCAAGGTGGATTTGCACAAGCTGATTCAGGAGGAGTTTGCCGGAATGCCGGTGGCAGTCTGCGCAAACCTTCCCTATTACATCACCTCGCCCATCATCATGAGCCTGTTGGAGGCGCGTCTGCCGATTGTTTCACTGACGGTGATGGTGCAGAAGGAAGCAGCTCAGCGCCTTTGTGCTGCTCCCGGCAGCCGCGAGGTGGGCGCTGTGTCCATCGCGGTGCAGTATTACAGCCAGCCGCAGGTGCTGTTTCAGGTGTCGCGCGGCTCCTTCATGCCGTCGCCGGATGTTGATTCGACGGTCATCCGTCTGGATGTCCGCCAGCAGCCGCCGGTGCAGCTCAAAAAGGAGGAGGACTTCTTCCGGGTGGTCAAGGCAGCCTTTTCTCAGCGCAGAAAAACCCTGCCCAACACCCTCAGTGCGGGGCTTGCCATCCCCAAGCAGCAGGCGCTCGACCTGCTCGAGCGGGCTGGAGTCGCCTCCAATCTGCGCGCCGAGCAGCTGTCGATGCAGCAGTTTGCCGATATTGCTAATGCTTTATAATAAAAACCCACAGAGCAGAAAAACGCTCTGTGGGTTTTTATTTGCATTACAGGAAAAATACAGGGGATTTGTCCGGCTTCTGGAAGTTTTCCAAACACCAGGCGACCGTTTTTTGAAAGCCCGGGTCGGTAAAGGCTTTGGAGCCAAGCGGGCACAGCCGCACGCAGGACAGGCAGCGCAGGCAGAGCGAAGCATCCACCTTGGTCGGGTCGTTGCGGTCGATGGCGCCGACCGGGCAGTTGTTGGCGCACATTCCGCAGCGGATACATCCGTTGGTGGTCTGCGGAGCCATCGGAGCGGAAGGCTTGCGCTCGCGGTATGGGCGGGAGCCGGGCAGGGTCTGTGCAAGGGTCGGCACAGTCGGGTTGGCAGAAAGCTTTTGAGCGACCTGTTTGCCGAACTGCTCTGCCAGAGCAAGGTCCTGGGCATCGGGTCTGCCGGAGGCAATCTGGGTGGAGAAGGAATGTTCCCCGATGCAGGCTGCGGCTGCGGTCACCACAAAGCCGTTTTCCTCCATCAAATCCTGCATCTCCACCAGGCAGTCGTCAAAGTTGCGGTTGCCGTAAACGGCGGCGAGGACACAGGCGGTCTTCTCACCGGTCACATACTGCGCAAGATATTCCCGCACCAGCAGCGGCATAACCCCTCCGTAGACCGGGGAGCCGACCACGACCAGCTGGTCCGCGGCAAAATGCAGCTTGCGGCTGCGGGCGTTGGGCAGGGTGAAGTCGTACTCCTGCACAGGGATGTCAAACGCCTTTGCCAGCGCTTTGCCGATGGCGCGCACCGTCCTCTGAGTGGTTTTGGTGCTGCTGAAATAAACCAGAGATACATCTTTGAACATAAAAAATTCCCCCTTTTGCCATTATTATAGCATCGGGGGAAGAAAGCCGCAAGTGCAGCCGCTCGACCGAAATCAGCGCATTGCCAGCGCGTCGCGGAAGAGGACCTTGCCGCCGTATGGATAAAATTCGATGCCGGAAACGCCCGAACCCATCACAAAATAGCTGGTTTCTGCCAGCAAGGGAAAGGCGACCGCATCGTCCATCAGCATCCTTTCGGCATTGGCGTACTGGTTTAACAGCTGCTGCCGGTCGTGGGAGCCGTTGAGCGAGGAAAGCAGCGCATCATACGCCTCGTTTTGATAGTGGGAGATGTTGTACACCGAGGAGGAGGTAAAGCGTTCCAGCAGGTCGGCAGGGGTATTGGCGGATGCCTTGAGTGGAACGAGTGCAACCTGATAGTCCCCCAGGCTCAGCCGGGAGGAAAGCTCGTCGCGGCTGACCTCAACGATGTTGACCGAAACAGCCAAGGCTTGCTGCCAGCCCTGTTGGAGCAGACCGCACATCTCCGGGATCTGGCTGTCGGAGGGGACCAACAGCTGAATCTTGCGCAGGGTGTCTGCCTCCAGCTCATCCATGCCGGCGCGGTAGGAGGCGTAGGCTTCCTGCAGGTCATAGAGATTGCTGGTGGTGACCGAGGTCTGGTCGATGTACGGTTGGGTGAACAGCGAGATGGTCGGCGGAATCAGGCGGTCATAGACGCGCAGGTTTTCCTGCCGGCTGTTTTGCAAAAAGGTTTCCAGTGCGCTGCGGTCGATGGCGCGCAGAAAGCCTTGGCGGACCTGTTGGTTAGAAAAGGCGGAGTGGTTTTGATTAAAGACCAGCGCCCAGACGGTGCTTTCGGAGGTCTGGCAGCTCATCCCTGCCTGCATGGCAAGCTGGTACTGTTCATAGTTTGCCTGGCAGCCGTCCGCTTTTCCGTCCATCAGCAGCTCGAAGGTGGAGGATGGCTGTTCCCCCCGCTCCTTTTGCGCGGCAGTCTGGACATCGCGGTCGACATAGAGGTAAACGCCCGGGGTGAGCACCTGCTCAGCAGCATAATATTTATCGTTTTTCTTGAGGTAGATACGGCTGGCGTTGTCCCACTGCATCAAAAAGAACGGACCGTTGGAGTAGGACTGCTGGATGGTGGAGCCGTATTTTCCGTTGGCGTTTTCAAACAGCTTGCGGTTGCAGGGCATGGCAGAGGAATGGGCAAGAGCTTCCAGAAAAGCCGGGTCGGCATAGCTCAGCGTAAAGCGGACGGTGTGGTCATCGAGCGCCTGCACGCCCAGCGAGGAAGCATCCAGCTGACCGCTGAGTACCTGCTGGCTGTTTTTGATGGAAGAAAACATCGAAGCAAAGGGAGAGGGATAAATGCTGTTGAAGATGCGCTGAAAGGCAAAGACAAAGTCGTGTGCGGTGACCGGTGTGTTCTCTTTGTCGTCCCACACCATCCCGTCCACCAGAAAAAAGGTGTAGACCTTCTGGTCATCGGAAACCTCATAGCGCTCGATGGCGCCGTTGGTCAACTCGCCGGAAGGTTTTTGGCGCATCAGTCCTTCCATCATATTGTAGATGACCAGCTGTTCGTTCTCTTCGCTGGCAAACTGCGGGTCCAGACTTTCGACCCCGTTGGAGATGTCGTAGCGGACCAGCGAGGAGCTTTCCCGGCAGCCGCTCAACAGCAGGCACAGCGTCAGCAGCAGGCACAGGACACCCAACCCTTTCTTTTGAATACCCAAGGCAGAACTCTCTCCTTTTTATCGTTTGGTGATACAACCTGTTGTACAAAATATTGCCGCCCGACGCGCAAAATGTGTCGAACGACCACTTTCAGTTTATCATGGGATGAAAACAAATGCAATTCCAATATTATGAAACTTTTCTTACTTTAACATGGAAAAGCGAACACAATTTGTGCAGCAGGCTGTTTTTCTTTACGAACGATTGCAATTCACGGGTAAAGATGCTACCATGTGAATTACAGAAAAACAGCTGTGTGTACAGGACGGAATCCTTTGGAAGGTTCCGCGCTGTTTTTCACCCGCCGGCAGGACGGGTCTGCCAAAAAGGAAGAGGCAGGTCTGACCTTTGCGGCGGAATGTGTGTAATCCAAAAAAGAGAGGACGGTACAAGATGAACGTAGAAAAAATCTTTGGTACCCGCGTGTTTGACGACAGCGCAATGAAGAAACGGTTGCCGGAGAAGACTTATCAGAGCCTGCTGCGCACCCGCAGGCTTGGACAACCGTTGGACCCGCAGATTGCGGATGTGGTGGCGTGTGCGATGAAGGAGTGGGCGATTGAACAAGGTGCGACCCATTATTCCCACTGGTTCCAGCCGATGAACAATTTTACTGCCGGAAAGCACGATGCCTTTTTGACCACCAACGGCGGGCAGGGGGAGATTGCGATGGAATTTTCCAGCAAGGCGCTGATTCAGGGCGAGGCGGATTCCTCCTCTTTCCCCTCCGGCGGCTTGCGGGCAACCTTTGAAGCGCGCGGCTACACCACCTGGGACCCGACCTCTCCGGCGTTTGTTCGGGACGGGACCCTCTTTATCCCAACCGCCTTCTGCTCTTACAACGGAGAAGCGTTGGATGCGAAGACCCCGCTGCTGCGCTCGATGAAGCAGCTTTCCAAGCAGGGAGTGCGCCTGCTGCACGCGCTGGGAAAAACCGACGTCAGCCGCATCACCCCGATGGTGGGTGCAGAGCAGGAATATTTTCTGGTGGATTACAAGCTGTACGATCAGCGGCTGGATTTAAAAATCTGCGGAAGGACCCTATTCGGCGCAAAACCCTCTAAGGGTCAGGAGCTGGACGACCACTACTGTGGACGGCTGCGCATCCGTGTCGGGGAATTCATGCAGGATTTGGACAAAAACCTGTGGGAGATGGGTGTCGCCAGCAAAACCAAGCACAACGAAGCAGCACCTGCCCAGCATGAGCTGGCACCGGAGTATTCCACCGCCAACATTGCCTGTGACCACAACCAGCTGATTATGGAGACGATGCGCACCCTGAGCAAAAAGCACGGGCTTGCCTGTCTGCTGCATGAAAAACCGTTTGCAGGCATCAACGGCTCGGGCAAGCACAACAACTATTCGCTTTGTACCGACACAGGGGAAAATCTTCTGCGACCGGGCAAAAATCCCGAGAGCAATCTGCTGTTTTTGCTGATGCTGTGCGCTTTTATCCGAGGGGTGGACCTGTATGCGGATCTGCTGCGGATGTCGGCTGCCTGTGCAGGAAATGACCATCGCCTGGGTGGAGGCGAGGCACCTCCGCCGATTATCTCCATTTTCCTGGGAAATCATCTGACGGCTATCCTCAACCACATTGCACAGGGAAGTGACCCGGCGAAGGTAAAACCCGAGGAGATGGACATTGGAGTGGACGAGATTCCCAATGTGACCCGTGACGAAACCGACCGCAACCGCACCTCGCCCTTTGCCTTTACCGGAAACAAGTTTGAATTCAGAATGGTCGGTTCCTCCCAGTCATTGGCATATTCAGAGGTGGTGCTCAACACCATTTTGGCAGATTCCTTCGAGCATTTTGCCAATCAGCTGGAGCCGCTGGAGGGTGAAGCGGTCTGGCAGCAGGTGCAGTGTATCATCCGCGATACGATGCGCAGCCACGGCAGGGTCATCTATAACGGGAACAACTATTCCGAGCAGTGGGTCATGGAGGCTCAGCGCCGGGGACTGCCGATTTTGCGCACCTCGGTGGAGGCGTTTGCAACTTTGACCGAGCAGAAGAACATCGACCTGTTTGACCATCACCACATTTTTTCTCCGAAAGAAACCGCTGCCCGCTATGGGATTCAGCTGGAAAATTATATCCACGTTTTGCAGATCGAAGCGTCCACCATGCTGGAAATTGCCAAAAGGCAGATCATTCCGAGCGTGATCGGATATTCCGGCAAGCTGGCAGAAAGCCTGCACCGCCTGGAGCAGTGCGGACTGCATCCGCAGCGGTTGGACAATCACCTGCGGATGGTGAGCGATTCGACCGAGAGTGTGATGGCATTGACCGAAGAGCTGGAAACGGCGCTGGAGCAGGCACAGGCACAGCCGCAGCTGGAGCAGCGCGCACAGCAGATGTCTAGGCAGGTTTGTCAGGCGATGGAAAAGCTGCGGGAAAAATGCGACGCATTGGAAATGGTGGTGGATCGCCGCGACTGGCCGATGCCTACCTACACCGATTTGCTGCACCGAATCTAATAAAACGCTATGCGACAGAGCAAGAAAAAAAGGGAGCCAAACGGCTCCCTTTTTTTCTGTTCCTTATAGGAAGAGGATATTTTGCCGACAAGCGGATGGCTAATCCTCGTCGGTGGTAAAATCCTGCATCTCTTTGATTTTATTGTTATAGGTGGTGCGTGTCAGCAGCAGGCTGACGAAGAAGGAGAAGATCTCGGCAATCGGGAATGCCAGCCACACCTGATTGAGGGTGCCGATGCGGGAGATGATCCATGCGCAGGGCAGCAGGATGACCAGCTGGCGCAGCACCGAGATGAGCAGCGAGTTTTTGCCTTCGCCGATGGCTTGGAAGAAGTTGGAGAAGGCAATGCCCAGACCGGCAGCAGGGAAGCACAGGCTGATGGTGCGCAGAGCGGAGATGCCGATGTCCATCATATCTGCACTGGCGTTGAACATCATCAGCAGGTATCTTGCGCCGAACTGGAAGATCAGCAGACCGACCAGCATGATGCCAAAAGCGATGGCACAGGCGAGCTTGAGGGTGTGCATCAGGCGCTTTTTGTTGCGCGCGCCGTAGTTGAAGCCCATGATGGGCAGCGCGCCCGCACCCAGACCGAAGACCGGCATAAAGACAAACGACTGGAGCTTAAAGTAGACACCCAGAACGGCAACTGCCGCCTGAGAAAAGACGATGAGGATGTTGTTGAGCGCCATAATCATGACAGAACCAATCGACTGCATGATGATGGAAGGAAAGCCGACCTGGAAGATGTCGCGCACGGTGGTGCCGGAGAAGCGGAAGCCCTTGAAGGTGATGTGTACCGCGTGCTCCTTGCGCACCATGACATAGACAGCAAACAGCATCGCCAGAATCTGTCCGGCAACGGTGGCAATCGCCGCACCGGTGACACCCATGGCAGGCAGACCGAACCAGCCGAAGATGAAGATTGGGTCGAGGATGATGTTGGTGATGGCGCCAATCAGCTGAAAGACCATCGGGTAGAACATATTTCCGGTCGCCTGAAGGGTTTTCTCCAGATTGATTTCGATAAAGCTGCCGAAGGAGAAGATGGTGACGATGGAGGTGTAATCGACACCCATCTGAATGACGGTGGAGTCATTGGTGAAGGCAGAGAAGAACATCCGACAGAAGAACAACCCGAACAGCAAAAAGAGCAGGGATTCTGCAAAGGAGATCAGCACGCCGTGGGTAGCGGCAGCGCTGGCTTCCTTTTCGCGGCGCTCGCCCAGACGGCGGGCAATCAGCGAGTTTAAGCCGACGCCGGTGCCGACGCTGACAGCAATCATCAGGTTCTGTACCGGAAAGGCGAGGGAAACGGCGGTCAGTGCGTGTTCGCCGATCTGTGCGACATAGATGCTGTCTACGATGTTGTACAGCGCCTGAATCAGCATGGAAAACATGGCAGGCAGCGACATCGAAAGCAGCAGCTTGCCGATAGGCTCGGTGCCCATTTTGTTGTGGTGGTGTTTTGGGGTAGAATTGTCTGGCATAAAAACGTCCTTTCTGTTTTTTGTATGTCGGACAGCAAAGAGAACAAGCGGACTCCTTCTGTCAGAAAAAGTTTAACCATTAAACGGTTACCCATTATTATAGCATAGGGAAAACAAAAGACAAAGAGGAATCAAAACAGGAGAAGAAAGTTCTGTCAAAATCAGTAAAAAAAATCTTGTGAGTCCAAACAGACTTGTGTATAATGAAAGTAAATCAACGGCAAGAACGGTCTGTTTTTGAGACCGGAAAAGAAAGGTAGAAACGACTATGGCAAAAGTATATTGGAAGGGCTCCACCCTGTTGGCTCCGGTGTCTCCGACGATGGTCACCTGCGGCAGCTGGGAAAAACCCAACATCATCACCATCGCATGGACCGGGATTGTCAATTCCCAGCCGCCGATGACCTACATCTCGGTGCGTCCCAGCCGGTACTCCTATGAGCTGCTCAAGGAGAACGGGGAATTTGTCATCAATCTGACGCCGGCACAGCTGGTCCGTCAGGCGGACTGGTGCGGTGTGCGCTCCGGCAGGGATGAGGACAAATTTGCCGCCTGCAACCTGACACCGGTGCGCGCCAATCACCTGGACGTGCCGCTGATTGCAGAGTGTCCGGTCAATCTGGAGTGCAAGGTCAAAAGCGTCACCCCGTTGGGCAGCCACGATATGTTCTTGGCGGAGATTGTCGGGGTGGACATCGACGAGGAATATCTGGATGCGGACGGCAAGCTGCACATGGACCGCTGCGGACTTGCCTGCTATATGCACGGGGAATATTTTGAGGCGGGCAAAAAGCTGGGCAGCTTTGGATACAGCGTGCGCAAAAAGCCGAAGGCTCCCCAAAGAAAGCGCAGCGGACCGGCAGGAAAAGCGCCTGATAACCGCCCGAAAAAAAGAAAAATAAAAAAATAAATTTTTTTCAAAAAAGTGTTGACAGAAGCAAATCTCGGTGATATAATAATAAACGTTCCAGTGATTTGCGGATATGGCGGAATTGGCAGACGCGCTAGATTCAGGTTCTAGTGAGGTTAAACTCATACAGGTTCAAGTCCTGCTATCCGCACCACGAACAAAAACGCTTCGGTCGAATGACCGGAGCGTTTTTTCATTCTCTGAAAACTGATGGAAAACAAAATCGCGAAAAGAAACCTTCCAAAGCAGATTCTTTTTCATTATAGAATCCTCATCATTAAACAAGCCCGTGCAAAACTATTTTTGCACGGGCTTGTTTTAAAATATTGTTTTTGTAGGGAACCATCAGCCAAGATGGGTCATTCCTTCCAGCCGGTCCAGAGGGAATGGCGGTTGTGCCACCGGTTTCATGGCGATGGACATCAATTTTAAAGGATTATCATCTGCGGCAACCCGATTGGAAGAAAGCTTGCCACATTGGCGGCAGCGGTGGATGATAGCCCACTCGCCGTTTTTTCTCACCCAGACGGCAATCGGCTCCATGATTCCGCCGCAGCAGGAGGCGCGGTCACCAGGCTCCTCGTCGACGTGCAGGCTGTGCAGGCAGTTGGGACAATGGTTGCGGTGGTCGCTGCCGGCTCCCGCGGGTCCCACCATCCAGCCGCAGACCTTGCAGGTAAAGCTGTCATGGCAGGCATGGGTGCGATAATATCCTTTTTCGTACTGTTTTCGTTTGTTTTCTCGGTTCATAATGGGGGTTCCTCCTAAAAGTGAATGGTAAATTCCTTTGGGAGGTCTGCCATTTGATTGTAATAGATGCAAACCTCCCGGTTAGCAAACAATCTCCGAAGCAAACAGATTAAACATAAGGCATCTCCTTCGTTATTTTCAGTATCAGCGCACAAATTTGTACACTAATAAAAATTGTAGCACAAGCCCTATGAATCGTCAAGCGGGATGTTCATCTTCCTTTTCTTGACACCGCAGGTGAAGTTTGCTATAATAGAAAAAATTTACACACAGATAGACAAGCGACAAGGGAGGCAGAAGGAAATGGCAGAAACAGGATACCCGATTTTGGAGTTTGACCGCGACCCAAATGCCAAAATCAACCCGGAGATGATGGCAGAGGGACAGTTTTCCACCGACAAGCTGGTCATCACCTTTTTCCCGGAGGTGATGGAGCAGCTGAAAGCGGAGGGGAAAATCCGACTGGAGCAGACCATTTCCGGGGAAAATCCGATTTTGGTCTATCGTTTTACCGATGCGGATGTCCTGATTTTGCTGGGCGCCATCGGCTGCCCCGCTTGTGCCGGCACCCTTGACCAGCTGCACGCCATGGGCATCCAAAAGGTGATGTTCTGCGGCGGCGGTGGTGTGCTTGACCCTGACATCGAGGTGGGACAGCTGCTGCTGGTGGAAGGAGCTATCCGTGACGAGGGATTTTCTTATCATTATATCGAACCGTCCCGCATTATCTACACCGAGGAGCAGGTCACCCAAAGGATTGCCGATTATCTAAAGGAACATTCGGTGCCCTATCTGCGCGGGCTGACCTGGACGACCGATGCAATCTTTCGGGAAACACAGACTCGCATCGAAAACAGGCGGGCAGAGGGCGCCAAAATCGTGGAGATGGAGCAGGCGGGCTGCATTGCTGTTGCGCAGTTTCGGGGATTTTCCTATGGAGCGCTGATTTACGGCGGCGACGATGTTTCGCAAAAGACGTGGGACAATCGGGGATGGCGCAGCCGCCAGAGCATCCGGTACGATTTGGTACAGCTTTGCAAACAGCTGACCGAGGTGCTGTAAAAGGGTTTGTCATACAAAGAAAGAAGGAGGAAACGAGTATGATGCAATTAAAACTGGTTCTGCCAACACCAGCAGATGAGCAGGCAATTTGGGGATACCGTCAGGAATTTTTGGAACAGGGGAGCAGCCTGGATGGAAGCGCCGGACTGGCAGAGGCAGAGAGCTTTGCACAGTGGTACAGCAAAACGCTGGCAAACCGCTCGGAGCAGACCGTTTGTCCCGGACTGGTTCCGGCAACCACCTTTCTGGCGGTCGATGCGGACGGCAAGCTGGTTGGAATGATTGACATCCGTCACCGGCTCAACGAAGGGCTCCTGCGCTTTGGCGGCAACATCGGGTACAGTGTGCGTCCTTGCTGCCGCAGACAGGGCTATGCCACACAGATGCTTGCGCTGGCTCTGGAGGAGTGTCGCAAAATGCAGATGCAGAAGGTGCTGGTCACCTGCAACAAGGAGAACATCGGCTCGGCAAAGACCATCCAGAAAAACGGCGGTGTTCTGGAAAACGAGGTGGCAGGAAAAGAAAACGGCGAGGACCGCATCACCCAGCGCTATTGGATTACCCTGTAACTCAGAAGATAAAAAGAAAACCGGACTGCTCCCCTTTGGGAGCAGTCCGGTTTTTTTACATATGCAGACGTTTACGCAGCTCCTGCCAGGTGTCCCGACCGACAAACAAGCCAAGACCGGCAAGATAGATGACGCTGACAGCAGCGCACAGGACGGTTGGCCAGAGGACGGTGGTCCAGCGCGGCAGCAAAAACAGCAGCGGGACCAGCCCAAAGACCGCCGACACCACCATGTAGATGATGTAGTTGGAGATGCTGCGGTGTCCCATTGCCGCGATGATGCCGATGACCACCATGGCAAAGGCGCACAGCGCAGGGATGACATAATTAAAGGACCAGTGACCAAAGCCGGTCATCAGGTCGAACAGGACGACCACGATGCCCACAGTGACCACCTGGTACAGAACGTGCTTGCAGAAGGAGCTGCGCTTGCGGATGGCTTGCGCCACCGTTGCCCAGCCCGCTCCTACGCCGGCAAGGACAAACAGCGACCACCAGCGCTGCGGCCAGACCAGCAGGTTGAGGGTCAGGCAGATGACACAGACGGCGATGGACAAAAACAGCGACAGACGAATCAACAGGTTGTGCCGATGGTAGATGGTGGGAAGATAGGGGAAAATCTCGTCGTCGTAGCCCGGGTAGCTGCGGCTGGCGTCCTCCTCGGTGAGGATGCTTTGGCACAGCGGGCAGTGTTCGCGGTCAGACGGAACATAGACCTTGCATTTTTCACAGTATTTCATCGCAGATCAGCCTCCAGCTTATTGGATTGAATCTCCACCGGGATGCCTGCCTGGGTCAGCTGGCGGAAAAAGTTCTTCTGCACGTTGGTGCTGAAGAACGCCGAGGTGAAGCTGACGGTCAGCTCGGAGCCGTAGGAGCAGATGCACGCCTGAAGCTTTTCGGTGCTGACAAAGACGTCAAAGCGCTTGACAAAGGGCTTTGCAGCCTCGGGCAAATCAATCTTTCCGATGTTGGAGATGCTGCCCGCCATATAGGATTCGCTGATGGCGTCGGCAGACCAGAGGATGAAATCCTTGATGACCAGCGGGATGGCGCGCGCCACAAAGTTGTGCTCGGCGCGGGAGAGGGCAGCCATGCGCGCACCCAGTTTGTCGGCAGTCAGCTCGCGGGCAAACGTTTCCTTGACATGGGCAATCACATCCTCCAGCGTGCCGGGACCTTTGGAAAAGTTGTAGCCGACCTTGATAACGCCGAAGAAGTTGCGGGAGGTCTCCGATTGAAAATAGTTGCGCAGATTGACCGGGACATCCAGCACCACCGGATTTTTCTTTTTGCGCAGCGGGATCTCCTGGTCAAAGGCAATCAGCATCATCGCGGTCAGCAGCACCGTCAGGGTGGTTCCATAGGATTTTGCCAGCCGCAGCACCTCCTTGACCGGCATGATGCCCTCGATAATCTTCAGCCTGCCCTCCGGCACCTGCACGCCTTTGAGCTGGCAGGAGCGTTGGTTTTTGGTCGGCTTAATCTTCTGGTGCGGGTCGTAGTATTTTAAAAAGCTGTCCTCGTCCCGTTCGGAGACGGAGGCATCATACTGGATGCCTGCCATCAGCTCTTCCGACAGCTGCGGGTATTTGATGGACAGATAATTGCACACCAGCGTCTTTAAAAATTGCAGCGCGCCGGTGCCGTCGGTCAGCGAATGGTAGACCTCCAGATTGATGCGGTTGCGCCAGCAGGTGACCTCGAACAGCAGGTTGCGGCTGGCAGGGTCGTACAAAGGACCGCAGGCAGGGCGGTATTCCGGCTCCACCACCGGTACAAGGTCGGTTTTTTCCAGGTAGTACCAGAACAGTCCGTGTTTGAGCACGCTGCGAAAGATGGGGAAGGTTTCCAGCGTTTTTTCGGTGGCTTGCTGCAAAATCTCCTGCTCCACCCGCTCGTTGAGCTGGCAGGCAAAGCGGAACACCTTGGTGTCCTGCTTATTGCTGGTAGGCGGGAAAATTTTGGCTGCATTGTCCAGCCGGTTCCAGTCAGAAGCTCGTTCACTCAAGCTCGTTCACCTCTTTATCCATGATAAAAGTTTCGTCGGTTTCGTCCTCCTGGTCGGCGACCGAGGCAAGCACCTGCCCAAAGCTATCCGAGCGTCCGCTCAAAAAGTCGTTGATGTAGCGGTAGGTCCTCTTGACCGGTTTAAAGCCGGGACTCAGCGACATAAAGCCGTGCAGGGCATCGTGGATGCGGTGAATCTCGACGTCGTTGCCAAATTCCCGCAGCTTTTCGCCGTAGGCTTCTCCCTCGTCACGCAGCGGGTCAAATTCGGCGGTGATAATCAAGGTGCGCGGCTGGTCGCTCAAGTCGCTGCACAGGATGGGCGCATAGTAAGGGTTTTGCAGGTCCTCGTCGCTCGAGCGGTAGAGCGCCATGTAATCGACCATCCGCTTGGAGGTCAGCAGGTAACCCTTGCCGTTGGTGCGCACCGACTCGAAGGGAGAATTTTCTGTGTGGTCGTTGTTGGTGGCAGGGTAGAGTAAAATCTGTTGGTGCGGGAGAAATTCTCCGCGGTCGCGCGCCATCAGCGAGACCACAGCAGCCAGATTGCCGCCGGCGCTGTCGCCAATCAGGGTGATTTGGTCGGGCGTGATGCCCAGCAGGTCGCTGTGGGTGAACAGCTCCCTGGCGGCAAGGTAACAGTCTTCGGGACCGGCAGGGAAGCGGTGTTCCGGCGCAAGTCGATAGTCCACCGACACCACCGTGTGGCGGGTCAGCCGCGCCATGTCGGTGCAGACCTTGTCATAGGAGTCGATGTTGCCGGTAACCCAGCCGCCGCCGTGGAAGAACAGCAGCACCGGAAAAGGTCCCTGGGTTTCGGGCGCAAAGATGCGCACCGGGATTTCGTGGTCGCCTGCGTTGATTTCGTGGTCCCATATCTTGTAGGACGGGCGCAGCACATGAGGGTGTGCTGCGTTGACCACCGTGCGCTGGAGGCGGTAGCCATTTTTCTTGTCCAGAAGCTCGGGGTAGGAAAGCGCCTTTAATGCGGCGCGCATGAAAGAATTGATAGCCATAAAAAAGATACCATCCTTTTGCTTGGTTGACTCGTTGGAAGCTCCTGTCCTTTGACAGAGAGCGTGGGGTTTCTTTTCTATATTATAGCGGATAACGGGCGCAAAACAAAGCATCATTTCCCATCTGTTTTGAAAAATTTAGCAACATTGCTCTATTTTCGGGCAAGGGGTGTAAAAATAGTGTAAAAAGGCGTCGGAAGGTTTGAAAGATACACGCGGATGCTGTATAATGAAAAAGTATGTATCCTTTTTTAAAAGGAAGGACCGGAAACGAAAGAGAACAAACTGATAGAGGGAAGTGTGCGTTTTTGCCGGACGAAATTTATTATGACAACAGTGCGACGACCAGGACGCGGGAGGAATCCGCAAAGCTGGTCTATGAGATGCTGACCGATTGCTACGGAAACCCTTCTTCGCTGCACCGCAGAGGATTTTTGGCGCAGCAGCGGATGGACAAGGCAAGGGAGCAGACAGCGGCAACGCTGGGCTGTCAAAGCGGGGAAATCTATTTTACCAGCGGCGGCACCGAAGCGGACAACATCGCCATCCTGGGAGCGGCAAGAGCGCAGCAGCGGATGGGCAAGAAAATCGTTACCACCGCCATCGAACACGATGCGGTGCTCAATACGGTAAAATTTCTGGAAGGGGAAGGCTGGGAAATCGTTCGCTTAAAGCCGGACCGGGAAGGAAAAATCACAGCGCAGCAGGTGCTGGATGCGGTGGACAATCAGACGGTGCTGGTATCCATGATGGCGGTCAACAATGAGGTGGGCAGCGTTCTGCCGGTGGCACAGGTCAGCCGGCTGCTGCGCAAGGAATATCCGCGGGTGCTGCTGCACTGTGATGCGGTGCAGGCGTGGTGCAAACAGCCGCTGCGTCTGGGCAAGGCGCTGGATGTGGACTTTCTGTCGGTCAGCGGGCATAAAATCTATGCGCCCAAGGGCTGCGGTGCGCTGTACGTCAAAAAGGGCAGCCGCCTGCGCCCTGTCAGCTTTGGCGGCGGGCAGGAAAAGAATATCCGACCGGGCACCGAAGGGATTGCCAATCTGTGCGCGATGGGTCTGTCTGCCCAGCTGCTGACCGCAGAATCGGCGGAAAACCACAGCAGAGTGACCTTGATTCGGGATGCGCTTTTGGAAGGTTTGACAAAATTGCCCGACATCTGCATCAATTCCCCTGCCGATGCGACACCCTATATTTTGAACTTTTCCGCATTGGGTGTCCGTTCGGAGATCATGCTGCATTTTCTGGAGGAAAAAGGCATCTATGTTTCCAGCGGTTCTGCCTGTGCAAAAGGCGGAGCCAGCCACGTTTTGCAGGCGATGGGTCTGGAACGGGAGCGCGCGGACAGCGCCATCCGCTTAAGCTTTGGGCGTTATAATACCCCAGAGCAGGTGCCGCTTTTCCTGGAGGCGCTGGAGGAAGGACTCAAACGCTTCCGCCGCTAAACAGACAGAAGTTTGGATTGATTTTATTGTTACTTACCCAAAAGGAGTTCATTTATGAAAGAAGTTATTTTGCTTAAAAACGGCGAGATTGCCCTGAAGGGACTCAACCGTCACGCCTTTGAGGACCGCCTGATTAAAAACGCACGCCGCAAGCTGATGCCGGTGGGAGAATTTCAGTTTAAAAAGGCGCAGTCCACCATCTATGTGGAGCCGCAGAGCGAGGATTATGATTTAGACGAGGCAGTGGACCGCCTGCAAAAGGTGTTTGGCATTGCCGCTTTGACCCGCGCCTGCGTGGTGGAGAAGGATTTTGAGCTGATCTGCCGCACCGCAGCCGAGTACCTGAAGGAGGAACTGGAGGGTGCTGCCACCTTTAAGGTGGAGGCAAAACGTTCGGACAAAAGCTTCCCGATGAAGTCGCCGGAAATCTGCGCCGGAGTGGGCGAGTACCTGCTCGAGCAGTACCCGCATTTGCAGGTGGACGTTCACCAGCCGGATGTAGTGGTGATGGTGGAGGTGCGCGACTATGCGGCATACATCCACGGCAGCCAGATCAAGGGCGCGGGCGGTATCCCGGTGGGCAGCGGCGGCAAGGCGATGCTGCTGATTTCCGGCGGCATCGACAGCCCGGTAGCGGGATATATGATGGCAAAACGAGGACTGGAGATCAGTGCCATCCACTTTGTTTCCCCTCCGTACACCTCCGAGCGCGCCAAGCAGAAGGTCATTGACTTAGCACAGAAGATGTGCTCCTACTGCGGACGCATCAAGCTGCACATCGTTCCCTTCACCGAAATCCAGGAAGCCATCCGCGACCAGTGCCCGGAGGACCTGTTCACCATCATCATGCGCCGTTATATGATGAAGATTGCCTGCCGCGTGGCAAGGCTCAACGAGTGTGAAGCGCTCATCACCGGCGAGAGCGTCGGTCAGGTTGCCAGCCAGACCATTCAGGCGATCGCCTGCACCAATGAGGTCTGTGATATGCCGGTCCTGCGTCCGGTCATCGGCATGGACAAGGATGAAATCGTGCTGATTTCCCGCAAGATCGACACCTTTGAAACCTCCATCCTGCCGTATGAGGACTGCTGCACCGTCTTTACACCAAAGCATCCGCGCACCAAGCCGCAGCTGAAGTTTGTAAAATATGCCGAGGAGCAGATGGACAGCGAGCAGTTAATCCAGCGGGCAATCGACGGCATCGAGCTGCTGAGCATCTCCAATTCCTAGCGCAGGGAGAAAAGCCGTTTTGCCCAAAGAGCGGAAAAGAGCCTTACCAAAGGGAAAAAGCAGGATTTACCGCTTGAAACCGTGGGACATTTGTATTATGATTTCCTTAAAAGAAACTGTGACTATAACCAAAGCAGCAAAATTGAGGTGGATACATTGAAAGTTTATATCGTTGGGGTGGATACCGGCAGTCCGTCGGGACTTTTGGCATCCCCTTATATGGAAAAGGAGCTGAACGTGCTGGGCTACCAGGTCGAACAGTTTCCTGTAAAGGATGCCGACAGCCTGATGCAGGCGCTGATGCAGTGCGCCCAGCCGGATGCGCTGATCCTGTGCCCGCTGAGCGGAAATTTGCAGGCGGACGCTGCCTGCATCCATTCCGCTGCTCAGGTGTGCCAGAAGCCGCTGGCGCTCAATCCCGGGGTGGCAGCGCATCTGGTCAAGCGCGCCAAGCTCTCCGAGCAGCAAGCCGAACAGCTTGCCTGCCTGCCGCAGGATGCCAGGGTTTTCCCCTGCCATCAGTCGGCTCTGCCGGGCTTTGAGGTTTCGGGCGGCGGGTTCCACATCGTTGCTCTGCCCAGCGACCAGCAGGAGCAGACCAGCCTGTTTTTCGGCTACCTGTTCCAGATTTTGAAAAAAGCAAGCAACACCCCCTGCTGTGTCCGTGTGGCAAGGGTGATGGAATTAAACGCCGGACAGGTGGAAGCTGCACTGGAGGACCTGCTTGCAGCGCAGCACCCATGTGTGGCAGTATACGCCAAGCGTTCGGAGGTCATCGTGCGCATCTGTGATAACGTCGAGGACCGCCAGCAGGCAGCACAAAACTGCAACGCCGCACTCAAGACAGTGGAGGAGCGGTTGGGCAGCTGCATCTACGGAATCGACGTCAACAGCATCGAGCACGCGGTAGCGGCAAGGTGCGCACAGAAAAATATCCGTCTGGCGTTTGCCGAGTCCGGTTCCTCCGGTCTTGCAGCCAAACGTTTTTCCAATGCAGACAGCGAGGGCAAGCTGGTATTTTCCACCTATTCCTGCCGCCCGGAGCAGATGGATTTGGAAAAACTGGGAATCAATGAGAAGATTGGAAAGACCTTTGGACCGGTCAGCGCAAATGTTGCCGCTGCGCTGGCGCTGGGAGCCTCCAAGCAGAAGGAAAAGGAGCTGCTGGGCTTGAGCATCAGCCTGCCCAACTCCTCCTTTAAAAGCAGGAAGGCGTACATTGCCGCTGTGCTGGACGGAGTGTGCATGATGGAGGAGCTGGATGCCGGAGCCTACCATTCACTGACCCAGATGACAGCGGACGCAGTTGCGCGACTGTTTAATTTGGCGCGCAAGATGCTGGAAAGCTACCCGCAGCCGCCGCAGGGCAGCTGTGATGCCGAGCAGGCGGTGCTGCAGGGAATGGACGTAGTTCCCCATGCCCAGCCGGCAGCGGTGCAGATGCCGCAGAGCCAGCCAGCAGCCGGACACCGCAAAAAAGGCAAAAAGGCGCAGCCAAAGGAGCAGCCGCAGCAGAACCAGCCGGCGCCCAAAGCACCCAAAGGTATCAAGGGGATTTTCTACCGCATCTTCCCAAACCGGGACGACAGCACATTTGATAAGGTACGAAAGATTTTGCTGTGGGTCTGCCTGTGTGTCTTTATCGGCTCGATGACCTATCTGATAGATTTTGGCGCACAGAACAAAAAATCGCAGGAGAACATCGCAAGCCTGCAAAGCCAGATGGAAAAAGCCGAGCAGGATGTGGCAGAGGGTAAGATCAACGCCTCCAATATCGAGGGCTATCCCAACGATTACCTGCCGAAGTTCTACCCGTTCTATCTGGAGAACGACGACATCAAGGGCTGGCTGAAGATTGACGGCACCAACATCAACTTCCCGGTGGTGCAGACCTCGGACAACGACTACTACCACCGCCTTGGCTTCAATGAGGAGTACGACTACTACGGTACGCCGTACATCGACTGGGAGGCAGATGTCAAAAAGCCCAGCACCAACATCACCATCTACGGACATAACATCCGAAACGACGGTCAGATGTTCAACGACCTGACCAAGTATAAACAGCTCTCCTTCTACAAGGAGCATCCGCTGGTCACCTTTGACAGCGTGTATAAGACAGGAACCTATAAAATCTTTGCCGCCTTCATCACCAACAACCTTGCAGAGCATGACAATGGCAATACCTTTCATTATAACGCCTTTGTCGATGCCAAGGACGAGGCGGACTTCAACAACTTTGTCAATGAGGTCAAGCGCCGCAGCATCTTTGACACTCCGATTGATGTGGAATACGGGGACGAACTGCTGACCCTGTCCACCTGTACCTATGAATTTAAGGATGCGCGCTTTGTTTTGGTAGCGCGCAGGGTGCGGGACGGAGAGGACACCAAGGTGGATGTCGAGCAGGCAGTGGTCAACGACGACGCTTACTATCCGGCAGTCTACGCAGGTGCGGCAGAGTACGCCAAAAAGCTGGGCAAGGTCAAGAGCATCACCATCGACGGTCAGCGGGAAATCACACTGGAGGTTGGACAGACCGCGACCCTGACCGCTTCGGTCAAACCGGCGGATGCACCAATCAAGACCTGCAGCTGGGATTCGAGCAATACCTCGGTGGCTACCATCGACAGCAGCACCGGCGTGGTGACAGCGGTTGGCGCCGGTACCACCCAGATTACCGCTTCGGCGGATGACGGCGGCTTTGTCGATAACATCACCGTTACCGTAAAGGGAAATGGACTGGAGCTTAAAGGCATCTCGCTGAGCTCGACGGCATTGAATATGAAGCCGCAGGAGGCTGCGACCCTCAAGGCAATCTTTGACCCGGAAGGAGCGCAGGCAAGCCTGAGCTGGAAGAGCAGCGATGAGAGCATCGTCCGCGTCAGCGGAAACGGAACCTCTGCCCAGCTGACGGCAGTCAACGCAGGTTCGGCACAGGTGACCGTTTCTTCTTCCGATGGCAAATTCACCGCCTCCTGCCAGATTACCGTCTCCACCTCCTCTCAGGAGGCGCCGGGCATCGTCTTTGCACAGACCAACATGAGCCTGACGGTGGGTCAGCCGCAGGACATCAGCCTGACCATCACGCCAAGCGGCGCAGATGTGGGCAAAATCAGCTGGAACGCCAGCAGCGACGCCATCTCGGTACAGGAAGGATACAGCGGTACCGATGTGGTGGTCACCGGTGTGAAAGCAGGAACAGCGGTACTGACCGCCTCCACCGAGAGCGGATTGCAGGCAAGCTGCACCATCACCGTCAAGGAGGAAGGCAGCACCGACACCACCGGACAGGTCAAGCTGAGCGTCAGCCCGCTGGTGCTCAATGCCGGCGAAGAAGGGCAGCTGCAATATGCGGTGGACCCTTCCGGCACACAGCTTACCTTTACTTCCAGTGACCCGCGCATTGCCGATGTCAACGACAAAGGATATGTGACCACCATCATCCACCTCGACCAGACCACCGATGTCACCATCACCGTCAAAACTGCCGATGGCAAAGCTTCGGCACAGACGACCGTGACGGTTATGGCAGCCGGCGGCGGCTCGTCGCAGGGCAGTCAGCAGGGTGGTCAGACACAGGGACAGAACCAGAATCAGGGCTCTTCGCAGGAACAGGGAGCACAGGCTGACCTGGGACTGTACTCGGAAAGCAGCTGGGAATCGGTTGAGGTCGGCTACACCAAGCTTCTGCCGCTGCACGTCGGCTTGGCAGAAGGGGATGTCACCATCAAGTGCAGCTCCAGTGACCGCAGCATCGCGCAGGTGGACAACGAAGGAATGGTCACCGGCGTAGGTCCAGGCAGTGCGACCATCACCATCACCGCCACCGACAACAACACCGGAGATTATCAAACCATCACCGTTGAGATCGAGGTTGAAGGCAGCGGATTCGGATATGGAACCAGCGACCCGCAGCCGGACGAGGAGGAAAACTCCCGCGGCTCCGGTGAAAGAGGATAATTTTCTGCCGTTTTTATTACAAAAGAACAGCCGCATCCGGCTGCACCAATGGTGTAACCGGATGCGGCTGTTCTTTTTTCGGCTTTTTAGCCAAGGAGTGAGGAAGGAATTTATAAAGCATTTTCTTTATTTATATTGAATAGCACTAAGCGTTTACTATACATTTTAGCATAACTACTAATTTTAATGAATATATATTGATTTATTTTAGGAATATGTTAAGATTCCTCTTAAGAGCAACAAAAATGATGATGAGGGGGAAGATTTTATTATGGACACAGCTTACAGCAGAAAGGAAATCCGCAAGGAGATATTTGCCTTAATTTTGCCGATTATCATGGAGAACGTTTTTCAGGTTTCTGCCAGCCTGGTCACCGTTGCGATGATTGGACGGTTGTCACCTCTGGACATTTCCGCACAGGGAATCGTCATGCGAATTACCGAAACCTTAAACTCGCTGTTTCGCGGGGTTGCCATTGGCTCCACCGTTTATATCGCCAAGGCGTATGGCGCAAAAAGCATGGACCAGTGTTTTAAGGTCTTTAAGCAAACCCTCATCTCCGCTGTGCCGATGGCGATTCTGTTCGGCTCGGTCCTGTTTGCACTTCCTACTCAGTTTTTGCGCATCCTGACCGACAGCAGCGAGCTGCTGACCGTCGGCGCCGGTTATATGAGATTGACGGTAATGGGTCTGCCGTTTGTTGCCATCATGGCGCTGGTGACCTCGGCATTTCAGGGACACAGCAACACCAAGACCCCGATGATGATTGCGATGCTGGTCAACATCAGCAATATCGTTTTAGGATATGTTCTCATCTTCGGCATTGGCGGCATCGGCGGCTTTGGTATCTACGGAGCGGCGGCAGCGCTGACAATGGCGCAGGCAATCGGTGCAATCACCGGTCTGGTTTTGCTGTTTAAAGGTCCTTACAAGGTCTTTTCTGCCGAGCAGCTCAAGGAAAAGATTTTCCACTACGACTGGAAATGTATCAAGGACGTTTATTCCACCGGTATTCCGGCTGCAATCGAAAACTTTTTCTGGCAGTTTTCTGCCATCATTATGAGCCGTGCCATCCTGACCTACGGCGAGGTCAGCTTTTCTGCCTACCAGATTGGATTGCAGGCAGAGTCGATTTCCGGCATGGCGACCTTCGGCTTTGGTGTGGCGGCAACCACCTTGTCCGCAAAAGCCATCGGAATGCGCGATGCCGACCTGTTCCGCAGCTACTTTAAGGAGGACGTCTGGCTGTGTACGGTCATCAGCATCTTCACCTCCCTTTCGCTGATTTTGATGCCGGGCATCTTTATGTCGATGATGACCAACAACGCCGATATTCAAAAGATAGGGATTGTCTATGTGTTCATCATGGGCTTCATCCAAATCCCGCAGAACCTGTCGGGTATCCTGAGCAAAACGCTGCTTGCTTCCGGTTATAAAAACACCCCTATGATCGTTTCCTTTGTAGGCATCTGGCTGATCCGCATCCCGCTGGCTCTGCTGGTGACCTATGTTTTGAAATGGGACGTATTCTTTATCTGGCTGTGTATCGCACTCGACCAGATTGCACGCTTTATCATCAACATCTGCATCATGAAGCGCAAGAAGGTTTTGCAGACCGCAGTCCGCTAAAAAGTCTGACAGCACAAAAAAACAGGCAGGAGATACACTCTCCTGCCTGTTTTGTATGCAAAGGAAAAAGATTATTCGTCGAGCTTGAGTACTGCCATGAAGGCTTCCTGCGGAACCTCCACCGAGCCGAGCTGGCGCATCCTCTTTTTGCCTTCCTTCTGCTTTTCCAGCAGCTTTTTCTTTCGGGTGATGTCGCCGCCGTAGCACTTGGCAAGGACGTCCTTGCGGAATGCCTTGACCGTTTCGCGAGCGATGATTTTGCCGCCGATGGCTGCCTGAATCGGCACCTCGAACATCTGACGCGGGATGTTCTCCTTGAGTTTTTCTGCCATCTTGCGGGCACGGGCATAGGCGCGGTCGGCATGGACGATAAAGGAGAGGGCATCCACCACCTCGCCGCTGATCATGATGTCCAGCTTGACCAGTTTGGACTGCTGGTAGCCGGCAAATTCATAGTCAAAGGAGGCATATCCCTTGGTGCGGGATTTGAGCGCGTCGAAAAAGTCGTAGACAATCTCGTTGAGCGGCAGCTCGTAGTGCAGTTCGACGCGGTCGGTGTCCAGATACTTGGTGTCCTTATAGGTGCCGCGGCGCTCCTGACACAGCTCCATGATGGTGCCGATGTAGGAGGCGGGAGCGAAGATGCTGGCTTTGACATACGGCTCCTCCGCCGATTCGATGTCCGCCGGGTCGGGGTAGTTGGTTGGGTTGTCAATCATCATCACGCTGCCGTCGGTCATGTTCAGCTTGTAGATAACGCTGGGAGCGGTGGTAATCAAATCCAGGTTGAACTCCCGTTCCAGACGCTCCTGGATAATCTCCATGTGCAGCAGTCCCAGAAATCCGCAGCGGAAGCCAAAGCCCAGCGCCTTGGAGGTTTCCGGCTCAAAGGTCAGCGAAGCGTCGTTGAGCTGCAGCTTGTCCAGTGCATCGCGCAGATCGGGATATTTTGCACCGTCTGCCGGATAGATGCCGCAGAAGACCATCGGGTTGACCTGACGGTAGCCGTCCAGCGGCTGTTTGGCAGGTGCATCCACTAAGGTGACGGTGTCGCCGACGACGGTGTCCTTGACGCTCTTGATGCTGGCGGTGATGTAGCCGACCTCACCTGCGGAAAGTCCGTCGGTTGGGACCAGGGTGGTAGCGCCCATGTAGCCGACCTCGACCACATGGAACTGTGCCTTGGTTGCCATCATCAGGATGTCGTCGCCCGGGCGCACCGTGCCGTGCATCACGCGGATATAGACAATGACGCCTTTGTAGCTGTCATAGTAGGAGTCGAAGATGAGCGCCTGCAAAGGAGCGTTCGGGTCGCCGGTGGGAGCGGGGATGTCGGTAACGATGCGCTCGAGCACCTGTTCAACGTTGAGTCCGGTTTTAGCGGAGATGCGCGGTGCATCCAGCGCCGGGATACCGATGATGTCCTCAATCTCATGGCAGACCATATCGGGGTTGGCACTGGGAAGGTCGACCTTGTTGACCACCGGAACGACCTCCAGGTTGTGCTCAACGGCGAGGTAGGTGTTGGCAAGGGTCTGTGCCTCGATGCCCTGGGAGGCGTCCACCACCAGCAGTGCGCCCTCGCAGGCAGCCAGCGAGCGGGAAACCTCGTAGTTGAAGTCCACGTGACCGGGGGTGTCGATGAGGTTGAATTCATACAGGTTGCCGTCCTGTGCCTGGTACTGGACCTTGACGGCGCGCGCCTTGATGGTAATGCCGCGTTCACGTTCCAGGTCCATGTTGTCCAGCAGCTGGTTTTCCATCTCACGCAGCGAGATGGCCTGTGTCTTTTCCAGGATGCGGTCGGCGAGTGTGGACTTGCCGTGGTCGATGTGGGCGATGATGCAGAAGTTGCGGATACGGGACATATCCTTCTGCTGATTGTCTGGCATGGGATCTCACCTTTCTATAATGGGAAAAATACATTCAAAAAATTAGCCTTTTCGCCCTGCCGCTTTTGGAAGCCGGGGACGAAGGGAAACTACCATAAATTGTACCACAGCACCGCCTTTTGGGGCAAGGGGGCGTGCGCAGTTTTTCGGGGCAGACGGTCAGTTTTTGCCGGTCAGCTGCCGCAGCTGCTGCTCCCATTCGTGGTACAGGACGCCTAAGCTGCCGCGGTAATGCTCCTTCCAGGGCTTGTTGCGCCCGTAGTAATGGACGATGGCGGTGTTGCTGCGCACCCAGTCGAGGGTCAGCTTTTCCTGCGGGGGCAGGTGCAGATTTTTCAGCCGCAGATATTTTTCGCCCAGATTGTAGACCAGCGGGTCGAGCGGGATGGTGCGGTCGGCATACAGGGCGTTGAGCACGTCCTGGTCGGGCAGCAGCAGGGTGGCTTTGTGCGACTGGATGTAGTCGATGATGGCTTGCGGGGATTCCTTTCGCAGCAGCGCAAGGTTCATCATCATCACACCGGAGTTTAAATATTTGGCGTGCTCGGACAGGTGCAGCCGGCGGCGGTTGAGTTCGCGGAAGGTGCGGCTTTCGATGTGGGAAGCGGCAGCGAACAGCTTGCCGTCAAAGTCGATTTGGTAGAGGGAGCGCAGGCTGTGCAGGACAATCAGGTCCGGGTCGAGGTAGAGGATGCGCTCAAGCTGCTGCGGAAGGTAGCGTGCGGCAAACAGACGGTAGTACATCTCGGTGGGGTACCGGTCGGAAACGGGAGCGTTTTGCAACAGGTCCTCCGGCACCTGTACATTTACCAGCTCGGTGCGGGGAAGCAGGGCGGACAGCGAGGCAAAGTCCTCCTCAGTCAGGGTGTTGTTGACCACATAAACGGTGTATACACCCTCCGGGTCCGATTGGGAAAGGGAGTAGAGCATGACAGTGAGGACCTTGAGGTAGTTGCGGTCGAGGGTCACTAAAATATGGTAAGGAAACATCATATTCCTCCTTATTTAAATTCCGGTTTGAGCCGAAGGCGGCTGTTGTGCAAAGATTTCCAGAAACTGCTGGGCAGCCCAGCTTAAACTGCACCCTTTTTTGCAGACGGCAGCGATGCGGGTGTGCAGGTCCTCTTCGGAAAGTTCGCCGTACACCATGTTGTGATGCGGCATGATGCGGTAGGCGGACTGTGGGACCACCGCGACCCCAAGCCCTGCCTCCGCCCACATCAGGGTGGTGCGGGCATCGTCGGCAATGCAGAAGACCTGCGGGGTGATCCCCTTTTGCTCGCACAGGGAGAGCAGGATTTTTTCAAAGCGGCGGTAGAGGATGACCGGTGCGTGTCCCAGCAGCTCGAGGGAGATCGGCTGACCGGAGGACATCCCCGCGGGAAAGAAGGAGGAGGCTCCCGCGGCAATCATCGGCTCGGGCGAGAGGTAGAGGCAGTTGAGCTGGTCGCTGTGGAAGGGGGTGCGCACGATGGCAAGCTCAATCAGCCCGGATTCCAGCATTTCCATCAGTTCAAAGGTGTTGCCCTCGTGGATGGCAAAGCCAATCTGCGGATACTTCTGGTGGAAGGCGGGGATGCGCCAGCCAAGCAGGGAGGCGCCCGAGGAGGACACCGTCCCGATGTGCAGAGTGCCGGTGAAGCCGGATGCCATCGCAAGCATCTCCTTGCGGGTCAGCTCGCTTAATTCCAGGATGCCCTGCGCGCGCTTGTAAAGGACCCGCCCGGCTTCGGTCAACTCGATGCCGCGGGCGCTGCGCTCAATCAGCGGCAGGTGCAGCTCCTTTTCCAGCAGCTTCATCTGATAGCTCAGCGGCGGCTGGGAGAGGTGCAGCTTTTTGGCAGCGGCGCTGATGCTGCCCTCCTCGGCGATGGTGGTAAAATAAAGCAGTTGACGGATGTCCACCCGCTTGCCTCCTTTCCAAACAGATATACAGAAAAACTATAGCAGCCATAGAAATAAAATATTTTTTATAGGGGGAAAAGTATGCTATAATCATATCATATCGCACGATGCGGATGCAATGGAGGAAGAGGGAAGAACCATGTTAAAGTTAGCAAAGTTTTTGAAACGATTTCGCAAGGAGGTCATCATCGGACCGATTTTCAAGCTGACCGAAGCCATCTTCGAGCTGATCGTTCCGCTGGTCATGGCAAAGATCATCGACGTCGGTATTGCCAACGGCGACCGCGCCTATGTGCTGAAGATGGGCGGCGTGATGGTGCTGCTGGGACTGGTAGGATTGGGCTGTGCGCTGATCTGCCAGTACTGTGCGGCGCGCGCCAGCCAAGGCTTTGGAACGGTGCTGCGCTCGGAGATGTTTGCCCACATCAACAGCCTTTCCCACGGGGAAATCGACCAGATCGGCACCCCTTCGCTGATCACCCGAATCACCAACGACGTCAACCAGCTCCAGCTGGCGGTCGCGATGCTGATTCGTCTGGTGGTGCGCGCGCCGTTCCTGGTGATTGGTGCAGCGGTGATGGCGGTGATGCTCGACTGGCGGCTGTCGCTGATCTTCTTTATTGCCGGACCATTGGTAGCGCTGGTGCTGTATCTGGTGATGAGCCGCTCGGTGCCGTTTTTCAAAATCATCCAGCGCAAGCTGGACCGCCTGTCGCTGATCACCCGCGAAAATCTGTCGGGTGTGCGGGTCATCCGCGCCTTTTCCCGACAGGAGCAGGAGAAAAAGCGTTTCCATGAAGCCAACACCGACCAGATGGAAACAGCCATCTCGGTTGGACGGATTTCGGCGCTGCTCAACCCATTGACCAGCGCGATTGTAAACCTTGCCATCGTAGCGGTGGTCTGGTTTGGCGGCGTGCGGGTGCAGGCAGGCGGGATGACACAGGGCGAAATCATCGCCTTTGTCAACTACCTCAATCAGATTCTGGTTGCGATGATTGTGGTGGCAAACCTGGTGGTCATCTTTACCAAGGCGTTTGCTTCGGCAGCGCGTGTCAACGAGGTGCTGGAGATGCACAGCTCGATTGTCAACAAAACAAATCAGCCGGTGCAGCCGGCGCAGGACAGCCCGAAAATCTGCTTTGAGCAGGTCCGCTTCTGCTACCCGGAGGCGGGCGCCGATGCGCTGTCGGACATCGACCTGACCATCCAGCGCGGGCAGACGGTGGGCATCATCGGCGGTACCGGCTGCGGAAAATCCACCCTTATCAACCTCATCCCGCGCTTTTATGAGGTGAGCAGCGGCAGCATCCGGGTGGATGGGACCGACGTGCGCAGCTACCCCGTCCCGCAGCTGAGAAAGAAAATCGGCATGGTGCCGCAGCGGGCGGTGCTGTTCTCCGGCACCCTGCGGGAGAATATGCAGTGGAACAAGCAGGACGCCAGCGATGAAGAAATCTGGCAGGCACTGCGGGTGGCACAGGCGGAGGAATTTGTGCGCAAGCTGCCGGACGGGCTGGACACCCGCATTTTGCAGGGCGGCGAGAACCTTTCGGGCGGGCAGAAGCAGCGTCTGACGATTGCCAGAGCGCTGGTCGGCTCACCGGAGATTCTGGTGCTGGACGACAGTGCCAGCGCACTGGACTTTGCCACCGATGCGGCGCTGCGGCGCGCGATTGCCGCTTTGGACAGGGAGATGACGGTGCTGATTGTCTCCCAGCGTGCAAACACAGTGCGCTATGCCGACCAGATCGTTGTGCTGGATGACGGCAGAGCGGTGGGAATCGGTACCCACGAGCAGCTGCTGGAAAGCTGCAAAGAATATCAGGAAATCTACTGGTCGCAGAACGAGCGGGTTTTGGCAAAGGAGGAAGCATAATGGAAAACAGAAAAGAAACCCTTGCAAGGGTCCTCCGGTTTGCAAAGCCATACCGCTGGTATCTGCTGGCGGCTCTGGTCAGTGCGGTGCTCAGCGTTTCGCTGACCTTGTATGCGCCGGTGCTGATTGGTCGGGGAATCGACCAGATCATTGCGCCCGGCAAGGTGTATTTTGATAACCTGCTGCCAATTTTGCTCGAGCTTGGCATCGTGGCAGTTTTGGCAGCGCTCTTCCAGTGGCTGCTGACCCTGTGTACCAACATTGTCACCTATAAGACGGTGCGCGACCTGCGTTCGGCGGCATTTGAGCATGTGGAGGAGATTCCGCTCTCCAACATCGACAGCCGCCCGCACGGCGACATCATCAGCCGCATCATCAACGACATCGATTCGGTCTCGGACGGATTGCTTCAGGGCTTTTCCCAGCTGTTCACCGGAATCATCACCATTGCCATCACGCTGGTGTATATGCTGGCAATCAATTTCAAGGTGGGTCTGGTGGTGGTGGTCATCACGCCGCTGTCGCTGTTTGTGGCATCCTTTATTGCAAAACATTCCTTCGATATGTTCCGCCGTCAAAGCGCCATCAAGGGTCAACTGAGCGGCTGCATCGAGGAGCTGGTGGGCAACCAGAAGGTGGTCAAAGCCTTTTCCTATGAGGAGCGTGCCCAGCAGCAGTTTGACCAGATCAACCATCAGCTGTACGACGTAGGGGTCAAGGCGCAGTTTTATTCTTCGCTGACCAATCCCTGCACCCGCTTTGTCAACGGAGTGGTCTATGCAGCGGTTGCCATCGTAGGTGCGCTCTCCTGCATTGCGGGCGGATTTTCGGTGGGTGCGCTGTCCAGCTTTTTGACCTACGCTAACCAGTACACCAAGCCGTTCAACGAGATTTCCGGCGTCATCACCGAGCTGCAAACGGCAATCGCCAGCGCCAAGCGGGTGTTCGACATCATCGACGAGCCTGCCCAGCAGCCGGATGAACCGGATGCGGCTCATCCAACCGGCTGCAAGGGTCAAATCGAAATCGACCGGGTCAGCTTCTCCTATGAAAAATCCCATCCGCTCATCCGTGATTTCCATTTGCAGGTAAAGCCCGGTCAGAGAATCGCGCTGGTCGGTCCGACCGGATGCGGCAAGACCACCATGATCAACCTCCTGATGCGATTTTACGATGTGGATGCAGGAGAGATTCGGGTGGACGGGCAGCCAATCAAAAAAATCGGCAGGGACTCGCTGCGCTCGCTGTACGGCATGGTGTTGCAGGACACCTGGATGTTCAAAGGCTCGGTGCGGGACAACATCGCCTATGGCAAGCCCGATGCCACCGACGAGGAGGTGGTTGCAGCGGCAAAGGCAGCCCATGCCCACAGCTTTATTATGCGTCTGCCGCAGGGCTATGATACCGTGCTGGCGGAGGACGGCGGAAACATCTCGCAGGGACAAAAGCAGCTGCTGTGCATTGCGCGCGCCATGCTGACCAAGCCTTCGATGCTGATTTTAGACGAGGCGACCTCGAGCATCGACACCCGAACCGAAATCAAAATCCAGCAGGCGTTTGCCCAGATGATGGAGGGACACACCAGCTTTGTGGTGGCACACCGGCTGTCCACCATCCGTGAGGCGGACTGCATCCTGGTGATGAAGGACGGACAGATCATCGAACAGGGAACCCATCAGCAGCTGCTGGAGAAAAAAGGATTTTATCATCAATTATATAACAGCCAGTTTATTCAGACAGAAGCATAGAGGACAAAGGGTCCCGACCAGACGGTCGGGACCCTTTGTCCTTTTGCTGTTTTAAAAATGCTCAAGGAAGATAATGTTTCTTTGCAAATCAGTAAATAGGCTGGATTTTAATAAACTTTTTAAAATAATATTGACTTTTAAAATAAACAAAATTATAATAAGTTTATAAAATAAAAGGAGGAATAAAGATGAAAGAAGGATGGGAACAGCTGGACGAACAGCAGCTTGCACAGGGATATTTTTTTGACCATCAAAAGGGATGTTGGGTGTGCCTGGATTGTCTGAAAGAATTTGACCGGCAGGAAATCTTTGCGTTCAACGGTAAATTTTACACAGCCCAAAAAGCAGTGCAGCTGCACCAGCGAAAGGAGCATCCAAACCGGCTGCACAAAATATTGGAAGAGGAGAAAAAGCTGCTTTCGCTGACCGAAAAGCAGGAACAGCTGCTCGAGCGGTTTGCAGCAGGGATGACCGATGCACAGATTGCAAAGGAGTTTGGCGTGTCTGCCTCAACGGTGCGTCACCAACGTTTTGTTTTTCGGGAGCGGGCAAAGTCAGCAAAGCTCTACCTTGCAGTGTGGCAGATGGTACAGCAGGGTCGGGAGCAATTAGACAAAGGAGAAGAACTGATTGAAATTCATGGAGGTGCAACTATGGTGGATGCACGTTATGAAATTACCCAACAGGAGGAACAGAAGATTTTGTCGACGGTGTTTGCGTCGATGCAGCCGCTGCGCTTAAAGACATTTCCGCCAAAGGAGAAAAAGAAGGTAGTGATTTTGCGCACGATTGCCAAAGAGTTTGAAGAGGGAATCCGGTACAGCGAGGTGCAGGTAAATGAAATCCTCAAGGACATCTACCCGGATTATGTTACCCTGCGCCGGTATCTGATCGAGTACGGATACCTGGAGCGTACCCGTGACGGCTCTGCCTATTGGAAGAAATAGGGGATTTGTCATTTTTCCCAACAAACGGGCGACGGGATAGGGCAACTTTCGGTGAAAAAATGGAACGGCAAGCAAGTATGGCAGAGAAAACGAGCAAAAACGAGAGATTTTAAGCGCGAGCGGGATATAAATTAAATTTTCGGCTAAAAAGACCTTGACAACCTTTTGCCGTTTGTTTATAATAGAGAACGTTGATTTGTCATCATTGGATTTTTACGGAAAACCGATGATATAAATTGTATTCGATACAAATGAAACAGGAGGTACCATTCATGTCTACAACAATGCCAAAAGCACAGAACATCACCCGTAAATGGTATGTTATCGACGCTGCAGACAAGCCGCTGGGACGCACCGCTGCCAAAGCTGCTGACCTGCTGCGCGGCAAACATAAACCGATTTTTGCTCCACACGTTGACTGTGGTGACCATGTCATCATCATCAACGCTGAGAAAGCTGTCCTCACCGGTAAAAAACTGGTTCAGAAGGTTCACTACCATCACTCCGGCTGGATTGGCGGTATGAAAGAAATCCGCTATGACAAGCTGATGAAAGAGAACCCGGAAAAAGCAATGATGCTGGCTGTTAAAGGTATGATTCCAGACACCACCATCGGCAGACAGGCTCTGACCCGCTGCAGAATCTACAGAGGCAGCGAGCACAACCATGCTGCACAGAAACCAGAACAGCTCTAATTGGGAAGGAGGACAATGAATCATGTACGAATCTAAAGCATACTTCTACGGCACCGGCAGAAGAAAACACTCTGTTTCCAGAGTAAGACTGTACCCAGGTACCGGTAAAGTTACCATCAACGACAGAGACATCGACGAGTACTTCGGTCTGGATACCCTCAAACTGATCGTTCGTCAGCCATTTGAAGTTACCAACACTGCTGGTAAATTTGACGTTGTCTGCACCGTTCGCGGCGGCGGCGTTTCCGGTCAGGCTGGTGCTATCCGTCACGGTATCTCCCGTGCTCTGCTGCAGAACGGCGACGAAATGCGCCCACTGCTCAAAAAAGCAGGTCTGCTGACCCGCGACCCAAGAATGAAAGAGCGTAAGAAATACGGTCTCAAGGCAGCTCGTCGCGCGCCTCAGTTCAGCAAGAGATAATTTCCACTGCTTCTCAGTACGTCTTTGGACGCTGTTTTGCAGGAATTATCGCATTTTTGGGGGCTGTGAATGTTCCTAAAAAGTGCTCAGATTTTCTTCGTAAGGAGCAAGCAAGGAGCACACAAGGAACAAGGATCACAATCGCAAAAGCGTGCGAAAACAAAAGAACTTTGAAGCAGGAGATTGTTCCGAAAGGAGCGTATCTCCTGCTTTTTTTGTGCTGTGCGGCTTTTCCTTCTTCCTTTTAGATCTTGTTGATTGCCTCCACCAGTGTTTCAATGTCCAGGTGGGTGTAGACACGTTCGGTGAGCGTCATGGCACCGGAGTGTCCAACAATCTTTTTGATCGTGGTTTGGTCTACATGGGCTTCTGTCAGCATGGAGACGCAGGTATGGCGGGTACAGTGCGGCGTCTGGTCATATCCAAGCTGCTCCATCAGAGGCGTGAAGTAACTGTCATAGTAGTTCCTGTAATCAAAGTGCTTTTGATCCGGCGTGTGGAGCAGATATTCACACTGAGAACCTTCGTACCATGCTTTGTAGAATGGCAACACCTTGTCGGCAATGGGGACTTTCCGCAGACCGTTTTCGGTTTTGCTGGCAATCACATCAAAGTACTGTTCTTCCAGATGTATGTTTTCCTTCTTCAAGTCGAGGAACTCCGAGATGCGGCAACCGTTGTAGACCAGCATTAGTACGATCTGATAGTAGGGGTCCTGTGCAAGCTCCCATAGGCGGGCAATCTGATTCTTTGTGAACCTGTTCCGATCACGCTTGTTGGGGTTCTTATCCTTGTACCGGCTCAAATCCACAAACTCGGAATAATCCTTGTTGCAGATGTCATTTTTCATGGCATAGGCATACAGCTGGTTGAACAGCCCCTTGAGCTTTTTCAGAGTGGGGTAATTCTTCCCGCAGGTGTCCACCACAAATTGAAGGTCCATCAGCCGAATATCTCGAAACACCTTGTTGTAAAGTGTTCCACATACTCGATAGGACGCCTCATAGCCTTTTACATTTGACTTCGAGATGGTGGGAAACTTCTCCTTTGACCAGCGTTCATAGACCTCCTGGAAGGTGGCTTGGATGCCTTGATGTCAAATGGATTGTTGTTGTACTCTGCCAGCATTTGCAGCCCATCTGCTCTGGTTGCCGCATAGCCGATAGTGATTTGCTCTTGAACGGATTTTCCTGTTTCAGGATTGACGTGCCACCCTACCGTTTTCCTCACTGCATAGGGCCTTCTTCGCTTTCCAGACATTTTCTTGACGCTGCCATATCCGTTGGGTAATCTCAAAAAATCTCAAACTTCCTTTCTCCCAGTGATTTCAAACTAAATTTGACAGGGGTATGTAACACCCACCGTTATTCTTGGTCGCCGTTTTCTTCGGCGGCCTTTTTCATTTTCTCCAGCATCTGCCGATCCAGTTCGTTGCGCCGCTGAATGCGCTCCAAATCGGAAAGAACTTCCACTTCCCTATCCTGCAACTTGGCATCTGCGTAGTAGGCCAGTTCCTTTTCAATCCAGCGGTCAAAGGATTCCTGATCGGTCCAATAGGTTTCCAGCTTTTCACGCTCGTTCCGAAACTCTTCCAAAATCAGGCACAGGGAATCATTCATCTCTGCCGAGTGGTCATTTCCCTTGAATTTTAGGGAGCAGGACCATTCTTCGCTGCGGGGCGGGCGTTGGACGTCAATCTCGAACCGGATACCGGTCTTCTTGTTTAATTGGTAAAGAACCGCAATCACATCAGACAGGCTGTCCAGCTGGATTTCAGATTTTTGGTAGCCAATCAGGTCTGCCGGAGATATGTCTAAGATTTTGGCGATGGCATTGATCATCGCTTCGGAATTATGTGAATGCGGTAGCCGAACACAGTCAGACTGCCCCGGACATGGCAGCGGTGATCAGCCTGGGTGTGCTGGCTACCTGCTTACAAGGAAAATACAAGATAGAGGGAACGCCGGGATACTGTGAGCCCTTGAGCTTGTACACAGTGGTAATCGCCGCACCGGGGGAGCGAAAGTCCAGCGTCATGCGGGATATGACCACATTCCTCTATGAGTATGAGCAGGAATATAACAAGGCGCACAGCATGGAAATACGGGAAAACCATTTGCAGCGGGAATCTCTGGAGCGCCAGATCTCCGGTCTGCAAAAGAAGCTGGAGCGCAAGGAAAGTCGGGAAATGGAGTTGGAGCTGCGGAAGCTTCAGGAACAGCTGGAAGAAACTCCAGAACGAAAGCCGGTTCGCTTTTTTGCGGACGATTGTTCCAGTGAAGCGCTGACCAGCTTAATGGCGGCTAACAACGGAGTGTTCTCCGTGATCTCCACCGAGGGCGGTATCTTTGACATCATGGCAGGACGGTATTCCAACAAATCCAACATCGATGTCTGGCTGAAAGGTCATTGTGGAGATGCCATTTATGTGGATCGAATGACCCGTGAAGCAGAGTGCATCATGCACCCAGCACTGTCGGCTATCCTCTCTATTCAGCCCAGTGTGCTGGATGAAATCATGTCCAATACTACCATGACCGGGCGGGGCTTGATTGCCCGCTTCCTGTATGCGTCCCCACCATCCAGAATTGGAAGTCGGGTTTTTCGTACCCAGCCGATTCCGCCCGAAGTAACCGCAGCTTACCGCAGCTTGATTTTTCGCCTGATGGCTCTGCCGATTGATGGCGATGCCAAGACGGTACACCTTTCAGAAAAAGCTTTTGACCTGATGGCCGATTACTTTCAGGAACATGAGAAGTTCCTGATTGGCGAGGGACAGGCAATTTCTGATTGGGCAAGCAAATATATCGGTGCAGTACTCCGAATTGCGGGACTGCTGCACTGTGCTGATATGGAAGATGACAAAGCAGAAGTAACAGCTTCTACAATGAGCAAGGCGATTCAGATCGGCAAATACTTTCTGGCTCATTCCACCTACGCCTATTCCATGATGGGTACTGACTTGAGCATTCAGAAAGCTAAATTTGTCCTGGCAAAGCTGAAAAAGAAGAACATATCGGTGATCAAGCGTTCAGAGCTTTTTCAGATGTGCCGGGGAAAGTTCTTCAAGAAAACGGAGGAGATTTTTCCGACGCTGGAACTGTTGGAGGGACATGGATACATCCGGTTGGAAGAACCGGAACGGCAGTCGGTCGGTAGACCGTCTGATGTGAAAATCATCGTAAACCCCGCCGCATGAAACCGCAATTTTCTGCATTTATTGCATTTCCTGCACAGAGTTGCACTCTGGTATCGCACCACCGTCCCCATCGAAAAATCCGCAGATTTGGAGATGGATGGTTCGGGAGAATCCGGTGGATTTTCCCGAACCGTGGGCGGCAGGATTGCTTGCAGAAGCAAGGTTGCCGGACACATCTGGCTTGCTGTGTGGATAGCACACGCAAGCCAGGGAGGCTCCCGCAGGAGCCGCATCCCCCTCGGAGAGCGCAATGTACTTTTGATACGCAGTGTCAAAAGTGCTTTTGCGTTACTTTTGGCAAAAGTAACAAAACCTATCGCCAAACGGCGAAACAATAGTCAATTAGAAAGAAGATAGTATCGGAGGTGATAGTCATAAAAAGGACGATTAGTGCCATGTCAGGTGATGGTGTTGTCGCTCATAATCGACGCATATATACTGCTGAAAATGTTGATCCTGAACGCACTTATCTGAATATCGAATACTGCTATATCCCTATCGAGCAAGCATATCATCAACTATTTGATGAAGCCTTAGCAGAATTCAATGCAAAACAAAAACGTAAAGACAGATGCATTGAAAATTACTATAAAAAGATTCGTGATGGCAAACAGGAAAAAACTTTCTATGAGGTAATCTTTCAAATAGGCAACAAAGATGATATGGCAGCTACCAGCGAAAACGGGGAGTTGGCAAAAATAATTCTGGATCAATTTATGCGTGGTTTTCAAGAAAGGAATCCTCATCTCCACGTGTTTTCTGCTCACCTACATATGGATGAAGCAACACCACATTTGCATATCGACTTTATCCCATTTACTACCGGAAGCAAACGAGGGCTATCTACCCGTGTGTCACTGAAACAAGCACTTGCTGATCAGGGCATCACCGGCGAAGGGCGTTCCTTGACAGAGCGTGATCTCTGGGTACAGAAAGAGAAAGAAGCTCTTGCGGAGATTATGCTGGAACACGGCATTGAATGGGAACAAAAGGGAGAACATAGAGAGCATCTGAGTGTGTTGGAATATAAACGAGAACAACGTACAAAGGAGCTACAAGAGCTGGAAAAGTCTATTCAGCATGTACAGAAACAACAGTTTTCCATTCAGGCAGTGGAGCAAATACAGGCCAAGCCTGTACCATTAACTTCTAAAGTGATACTGGAACAGAAAGACTACCAGCATCTTGTCACAGCAGCACAGAAATTTGTGGCACAGGAGAAACAGGAGGATAAACTAAAAAAGCTACTGAAAGAAGCAAAACAAACAATTACTAATCTGAAAAACAGAATTGCTGACCTGACTAAAAAATTGTTGGTAACAACCAAAGAATTGTCTGAATACAAGTCAATCCAGGGGAAACTCAGAACATCGGAACTGGAGCAAGAAAACAAATTTTTACTTAATAAGATACATCGGTATGAATCTATTATAGAGAAAAATAGTTTATGGGAATTATTCAAATTTAGTAGAGAAAAATCTCATAATGTAAACCAAAAAAAAGGACAGATGATACTTTTATAGAGCATCATCTGTCCTTTTTTTATAATTTATTTTACTGTGCAGGCTACTGGTTTTAGCTCGTAAACCTTATCGAAGCGTCGCTTTTTTATCACTTAATTGCTTGAAGTTAGGGATATAATGCTTATCAAGATATACACTTTATTTCTATTATCATTTACTCCTCTTCTTTATAAATCAACTGATAAAACTCTCCTTTTCGTTTCATCAGTTCTTCCATATTTCCACTTTCTACCAAACTTCCATTTTTTATTAAAAGGATAGACTCATATTTCTTTACAAACTTCTCATTTAACTCATGTGAAATAGTTAGTAATAGAGTATCTGTTAAAGAAGAAACCAATTCATTAATCTGCTCTGAAGTTTGAGAATCTAAGTTGGCTGTTATTTCATCCAATATTAGAATTTTGGGTTTTCGTAAAATTGCCCGTGCCAAACTAATTCTTGCGGCTTCTCCTCCAGAACAAAAATATTGTTCTCCCAGTGTCTCATCCAAACCGTGTGGTAATTTAGAAACAAAATCCGTCAATGAACACCGATCCAACGTTTCTAAAATTTCCTTATCTGAAAAGCTATCTCCCAATGTAAGATTGTTTCTCAACGTTTCTTGAAAAATATGAGATTGCTGTGTTACATATAGAATATCTTTCTTTTCATTAAAAGAGTTTGGATATTTAATGTTTCCTTCATTACATGCATAAAGTCCTGCAATTAGTTTACCTATAGTAGATTTGCCTCCACCGGATAATCCTGTGATTAGATACTTTTTACCAGCTTCAAATTCATAATTGAACTGATTGATCCCGTTTTTTGTATCTTTATAGAAAAAGGATACACATTCACAGACCAGTTTTTCTTTGTCGGATTTTTGTAAAGGGGGATTGAATTGAGGTTTTAAAATATCTTCACACTTTTGACATATGGATTTAACAGAGCGAATTTGGGTCAATATTGCCGGAATTTGCTCCAATGGAGCAACGATACCACCTATCAATTGAGAAATGCTGATAATATAACCTGCTGTGATATATCCTCTGAACACTAGTAATCCACCCACAACAAGGGTTAAAACATACGCCGCTGAACTGCACAGCATAGAAAACCAAGTAGCAAAGTACATCATACAATTGACTTTACACGATTGATTTTCCACATTCTTATTTTTTTCATTATGTTTTTTTTCGAAGAAACTCTCAGACAATGCTGTTTTAATTGTAAGTATCCCATCAAACATATCCTTGACACTGCTGAAGTATTGTTCTTTCTGCTGTGAGAACAGTAGTTGTTCTCTGTCAATTTTTGCTCCCAGTAAATGTGGTACCAGTACAGACATTCCGCCCACTAGTAAAATAAGAATCGTTATCATAGGACTTAACATTGTCACGGTAATCAGAGACAGCGCAAAACTCCAAATAACACGGTACAACATCAAGCGAGAAGAAAAATCACAGTCACTTATCGTTTGAGTATCATTGTTTAGTATAGATAAATAATCTTTATTTTGCTTTGCATAATAATGGTAATTCATATTTAGAATGGAGTGACACATTTCCTGTTTTAAAGAAATTTTTCCTTGCTTGATTAAATAAAATTTAATAGAATTAATTACAAGCAACATTACCACATCCACTCCGCCCCAAAAGAAGCAGCTGTATGATGCTCGCCAAAAGGATGCCTTTTCTAAATTTAGGATGGAATCAATCACAGGCTGAATGGATAGAGCAAATTTTACTGATGCCCAACAGGATATAGGAACACAAAGTAAATAAGCCCAGTAATATTGAATGTTTTTTTTAAAATATTGATTCATTTTTACTCCATGGTTACTTTTCCTTTTTTATTTTCCTGTAAGAGAAAAGTAATTACATCATTAAAAGGTATTTTACTCAATTCAGAAATTTCTGCTGTATTAAAGCCTCTTTCACAAAGCTTTAAAATATTATACCCTTCTTTTGTATATTCTGTTTTATATTCTAATCTTGGAAAGTATCCAAAATAATGATCGTTTTTCTCTACAAATACGGAACCTTTTCGAATACTAAATGATTTGTTCTTTAAATCAATCTTATCCATTCTATTCTTTACAAGTTTACAAATTATAGGTGTTTCTGTACTTGGATTCAATGGACATGGGTGACAATTAGGTTGAAATTCACAGTCTAAGCACTTACGCTCTGTAGGAATACATGATATTGAAAGAAAATCCTGAAATTGATATATTTGTTTTTCAAATAAATCAATTGTTTCTATGTGTTTTTTAGTGGCATATTTGCGACAAGGATAAATTATTCCTTGATTGTTAGAAAAAAATGAATCTACAAACGCACCACACTCAGAAACTGAGACTTGAAATGAAGTACCGTATTTTAAATTTAAATATCTATTTATAAGGGGATATTCACTATTAAGTAACAACTTAGAAAAAGTAAGTCCTGCATGTTTCTCCGCAATTATTTCATACGCATCTAATTTTTCTTCTTCCGACAAATATAAATCTGATTTGTTTATTTCTGCGTTACCGTCATAAAAAAGAGGATTAAACTGAATATAATCCACCATAAGGTTATCAAAAAAATCTATAATTGGCAATAGTTTATTTTTATTAATTTTATTAATAACTATATTAACTCCTATAAAGGTTAATTTATTTTTCCTTTCATCAAGCAAATTTTTTAAAAAAATGATCGCTTTATTCCAACTTCCTTTTCCTCTAATTAAGTCGTTTTCAGGTTCTAAACCTTCAAAACTTACAAAAATGGATTTTATTGGATATTTTAAAAGATTTTTAGCAACACTACTTTCAAATTGACCATTTGTAATAATATTGATTTTCTTTTTTTCTAATACCAGTTTTTCAATAACATCAAAAATATGGGGATAAAATAGCGGCTCTCCACCCAAAATATCAACTTCATCTACGTATTCTTTTACATTATCAATAAATTTAATTGCATTTTTTTTAGGTAAATTCCATTTAGAATGTGAATTATTTGCTCCACAATGTTTACAATTTAAATTACATTGATTTGTAATATCCCAAACTAATTTCATTTTTCCTCCTAATGAAAATATAACAAAAGAGCAAAGATAAAATCCTTGCTCCTCTGTTTCTATTAATGATATCTTTATCGACAAGTTCCTGTGTACCATTGTGGTCCTCCACTACTACCTGATCCACCACTTCTTGTTTCTTTAACGGTAAACATATCAACACTTCCTTTCCTGCTAAATTTCCAACAATGATCTTTTACTACGTAGCGCTCTGTTGTTGGGTCTTTATTATACAGTGCTTTATCTAAGTAAACCATATCGAATTGAATCTAGAAAAATTTTCACAAAACGACTGGTCAACAAATGTAGTAAAATGGCGGTAAAGTAGGTTTCTATTCTTATCTTGAAAAAAATTTATGATATGATAAAATCATAGTAAGAGACAATTCGATTAGAAAAGGGGGTCGCTTCAATGAAGCAATATTTCATTGGAGAGTTAATCAAAAAGCGCCGATTGGAACTGAAACTGACACAGGAACAGCTTGGTGAGGGCATCTGTGAACCAATTACAATTTCACGATTGGAAAACGGCCGACAAACACCATCTATGAATAAACTTCGTGTTCTTCTTCAAAGACTCGATTTGCCAGAGGATAAATACTACGCTCTTCTAAGTAAAAACGAAATGCAGGTTTCCGATCTGCAGACAGAAATTGTTTCCTGCAATGTGTTAAAGGATTCTGAAAGAGGACTCCCCAAAATCGCAGAGTTGGAGAAACTTGCCGACCCAGATGACACATTGATTCAGCAGTTTATCCTGCGCTCTAAAGTGTTGCTGGGGAAAAAAGAGAATGAACAGATGATCCCTTATACTTATGAAGAAAAACTGGATATGCTCTTTGAAGCCATCCGACTGACCGCCCCAAGCTTTGATATCGATGCAATTTATGAGGGACTGTATAGCATCGATGAAGTCAAAGTTATCAACCAGATTGCTCTTGTCTATTCTGATTTAAAACAACACGAAAAAGCAATTGATATCTACTATCAATTGCTTAAATACATCAAAAAACATTTTCAGAATATTTTGCAGTCTGGCGGTCTGCTCCCTCTGGTTGCCTTCAACTACGCGAGAGAGCTGGACCTGGTCGGACGCTATGCGGAAGCTGTAGAGATTGCTGAAATCGGCTGGCAAGCTTGTGTGAAATACGGGCAATACCATACTCTACCTGCTACAATTGCTTTAATCGCAGAATGTTATCATTTTTTAGGAGAAGACAATAAAAGTAAAAATTTCTATCGTCAATCTTTCTATTTATGTCAAGCCATCAATGACGAGGGATGTCTTAATACAGTGTTATTTGAAACAAAAAAATATTTTGGTTCAGATTTTTCCTTTTAAAAATTATCACCTTTTCCATCAGTAACATAAGGAGTAGGTACATCTGGTTGCCTGTCAGCAAAACATGGAAAAGCGGCTAACATACTAAGGCAGAGTACTGCGGACAATAAAATAGACAATAATTTCTTCATTATGATACCCTTTCTTCTTTGGTTGTACTTTGTAAAGTATAACGCACAAGCTCTCATTTGAACATATCGTTTCATGCTAGTTTTTCTAGACACAAAACGATAGGTTTGATTCTCATTGTGAAAATAAGGTATCATAAACTGCAAAAATTGAAAAAGCATAAAAAAGACATAGCTTGCAGGCTCTGGTAGAATGAAGTTACCACAAACATTCGAAATGAGATAGTACACGGTGTCTGAAAAATGATAGAATAGCGCAGAAAACGCACGCGTGTGTTTTTTAATACACGCGTGCGTTTTCTGCGCTATTCTATCGTGCGATACTTGGCTCCTGCACCTTTTCCATTCAAAGACAGTTGCCCAGCATCTTTTAACTTTTGTAGAATCCGATATGCCTGAGAAGGTGTTACATGCAGAAGTTTCACCACATCTGCGCGAGTAACTTCCCCTTTCGCTTTTGCCAACTGCATTACCAATTCCTGATGCCGGAGCGCATCGATATCTCGATTTCGTACATATTCAACGGCACTGTTTGTTTTTTTGGAGTACCTTGAGCTTATGATATAGGATCGTCCGCGGCCATTGCCCAAGCGTTCTACTAATCCAGACTCCACAAGGGTTTCCAGAACGACGCGTACCCGGCTCTCATCGGCATGAATTCTTTCTGCGACATCCTGTATCGAGGCACGATGCAATTGCTTTACCGCATCCAGTGCAAGTAGCAGATGAATTGGCAACGACCGTCCAAGACGTTGTTGTTCTTCAGAAACCATACAAATGAATGCTTTATCAGTCGGTCCTTTGGGAATAAACAGTTTCACGCTGGATTGTGTAGAGCTTGAGTAGTCCGGAAGCAATCGACCATACAATAAGGAGCCTTCAAAAATGCGGTCAATTCCTCTTCCGGTACGCTCAGCTAGACCAATACGTTTCATTGCATCAGCCAATGTTGGATTTCTTCCATGAGGTTCTGCATCCAGCAGATTGTCGACTCGGATGCCTTCAATAAATCCTCCGGGGTTGCTGATGGTCATGCCTTCATCATTGATTTGAACCAGAACACGTCCAAGAACAGAATAGTCTCTGTGGCAGAATGCGTTGACTAGAGCTTCACGGAAGGCCCTGGGATCATAGTCTGGAATCGTGATGCGGAATAATCCCTGTACCATTTCCTCGCTGTGATTCCATGCAGAAAAAGCATCCGATATTTTTTCAAACGCCGCAAGAATGGGCAAATAAAAGGACTCATTCACTTTGATATCTGTGCCCACAAGAACCTGTATGGATGCTTCTGCTGTTGGCATATGGCGCTTTAATGCATTTTTTCTACCAATCAGCAATATACCGCAAAATGTGGGAACGATAGCTCCATCCTGAATTGTGACCAACTGCAATGCCTTATCTAATTCCTCGTCATTTAGTTCCAGTAGAGACACTTCTCCACGATAGGATCGAATGATGTTTCGTAACCGTTCACGTTCCACAGGATCAAGATCCTGATAGGTAGCATCTGGAACAGGCTGTGCAGAATAATCAAGCAAACTCAAAGAGGAAAGCCGTGCGGTTATTTCGTATGGATACATCGGAACATTTTCGGGCTCGCCATTCGGCTTGAGCCGGCGTCGCTGGATCTTGCCATCCGAGGAAGCTACCACGCTGGTGCGCTTGGGAACAGAGATTTTTAACACTGGTGGATCGAATTCCAAAATTTCTGTACGAACAGCAAGCGGAGGAACCGTCCGGTTGGCGATAAACGCCGCAAGCTGTGTGATGTCTTTATGCTTATTGTGCAGTCCTGTAATTTCTCCATCGTTTTCGACACCCAAATATAAGTCGCCGCCATCGGTGTTTGCAAAGGCGACCACCGCGTCGATGATGTCGCTGTCAGGCAAACAGTTTCTGTCGCTTTTAAATTCATTCACAAGGTTTTCTTTGAAACCGATATTGGACATAATCTCACCCCCAACACAATCATTATAATACACGCGTGCGTTTAACACAACAGAAAACGCACGAATCCTGTTGTGAACTGAAGGTGTTTTATATTAGATTTTATAGATACCTTATGAGGGAATTTTACACTCCTTTGCTGCTCTGAAAAAATGAGGTGATGACAAGAACAGCAACCAAGTTCCTTTCCCTACTGTTGTCCTGCGTTGCCCTGGGCAGCGGTACGCAAGGCACATATAAGGAGCAAAACCTACTTTTCGTGCGTCATGCACGAGGATAAAAATCAGAATCTGATGTGCAGAAAAACCGCAGTATTAAGCCAAAAATCAGGCTGAAAGCGAAGAAATCACCGGATGTTTGGCAGGGGTGGCACCAAGCCCTTGAAGTTCAGCAAGCGTTAATCTCACTTACCCAAGAGATAATTTCCCTTTCAGGGTTTATATCTGCCAAAAAGCCTTCCTTGTGGGAAGGCTTTTTTTGCGTCTTGGGATAAAGCGACAGTGCTAGACAAACGGATGAGAAGGTGATAAGATAGTGATGACAGACGAACGCAGAAGAGGAGAAATATGATGAAAGAATTTCCTATTGGAGAAGTGATTCGGCAGCGAAGAATGGAACTTGGATTAACACAAGAAGAGCTTTGTGAGGGAATTTATGAGCCTCCAACCATGTCACGGATTGAAACGGGACGACCAATGCTGTTGTAGGAGTGGAGATGAATATGACAAAATATCTTTTAAAGCTAAAATACATCATCGTATTTCAAGTTTTTACCGCACTTCTTTCGATCGTCGGTATCGCTAGTATGCCATACGTTGTCAAACTGCTCTTTGATTATGACTTTTCAAAAGGAGCGGGCGGCATGATATGGATTGTTTTCCTGTATCTGCTGTCCATTGCGCTGGGTATGTTCTTTGAATATTGCAGTCAAAGAAGCGTATGGAAATTCCGTCAGCGCTTCTACTGCCTTGTAAAACAAGATCTGTTCGAAGCCCTACTACGGAAGCGGTATGTCGATTTTAAAAAGCACGATCTGTCAGATTATCTCTCCTTTTTTCAAAACGATGTCGATGTTTTCCGGCAATACCTAGAGTCCTGCATCAGCATCTTTCAGACTGTTCTCCAGCTGTTCGTCTATGCGTTTTTCCTCTTTTCACTGGATGCGCGTCTAGCAATTTTGATTATCCTGAGTTCTTTTGTAAGCCTGCTAGTGCCGAAATTGACCGGGAAGCAGCTCTCCCAACGCAAGGCACTCCACCTCACCGCTATGGCGAACTATACAGACACCATCCGTGACCTGCTGTCCGGCTTCCGTCTGGTCAACCACGAAACACGGGAGGCGATTTCTCAAAGACATCGCGACAGCATCGAGCAAACCGAGGAAACAGAGTATCAGTTTGGGAAATATAAAACACTCACCAACATTGTGACGGGCAGTAGCATGTATTTTTTGCAAAGCATTGTTTTTGCGGTGCTGGGGTATCTGTTATTCCAAAGACAGATCACGGTCGGAACTGCGAGCGCTGCACTGGGATATATCCAGGATTTCTGCTATCCTGTTTCCTATATCCTCAAAGACATAAACAATGTAAACGCTTCCCGCGCAGGTAAAGACAAGATTTTAAAACTGCTCACGGAAGGCAAGGAAAAAGCGCCGGACGAGTGTATTGAAAGCTTTCAAAAAGACATCCAGTTTCAGGATGTATCGGTGCGGCTGGGGGATTTTTGTTTTTCCCATTTTACCCATACCTTCCAGAAAGGGAAAAAATACGCGATCATTGGTCCGAGCGGCGTAGGGAAATCCACTATTTTGAATCTGTTGATGCAGTATATTGTGCCGGACCAGGGCAAAATCTGCATTGATGGAAACAGCATATCCGGAAAAGATAGCAGCAAAATTATCGTCTGTGTCAACCAGTTTGAGCACATTTTTCACGCTTCCTTTACACAGAACGCGACACTGTTTGAGAGCTACCCGATGTCCAGAATGCGCTCCGCGCTGCGTTATTTCGACAACGAAAAACTGAACAGCCTGCTGCAAAAAGACAATGCCCAGGAACTCAGCGGCGGTGAAAATCAGATGATGCAGCTGATTCGTGCGGTAACGGCGGATAAACCAATTATGCTGATGGACGAATCCTTCTCCGCAGTGGATGCAGAGAATGCAAAACAACTGCAGAAAAAACTATTAGAGCTTGATAAAACGATTCTTTTTATCACCCACGATGTGTCCGAGGAACATTTAAAGCTATTTGATGAAGTGATTGAATTAAGAAAATAAGGCAATAAGGAAATTGAATTTTGTATATCCAAAGATATAGTGTGTTTTGTATGCGTAGAGAGGATACGCGCAGGAGGGAAGAATATGGGTTCTTCGATTCAAAAGAAATTTTTGCTGATACAGCTGTTTGTATTGGGCTATGTGTCTGCGAATGTGGTCTATCCTTTGCTGACACAGCGGATATTGGACCGGCTTTCGTCAGGTGAGTTTTCTTCGCTCAAGGGATTATTCATCCTGCTGTTTGCAGCTTTGACCCTGTTGGTTGCCTGCTCCAGAGGACGGGCATTGAGTAAAAAGAGCTATTTGAATCAAGTCAAACAATTTTACCGTGAAAAGGTGTTGGACTGCGTTTATTATGAAAACAATGAAAAGCTGTCCTCCGAAAAGGAAGCGGAGCTTTTGTCGGTCTTTAATAATGACATTCCGATGGTGTGCAGCGATTTTTATGATACGATTTTAAGCATGATCTATTCCTGCTTGACCATCATCTTTTCTTTTTTTGCGCTGGCAAACATCAATTCGGTCATTGCCTGCATCATCGTTTTGAATCTGGTGGCGCTGGCGATTGTTCCCCTCGTGTTTAAAAAGGCTTTGCAGGAGAAAAAACAGCAGATTTCAGATACTTTGAAGTGGTTTAATGTCAAACTCAAGGACAGCATCTGTTGTATTCCACTGATGAAAAGCTATTGTGTGGAAAAGACGATTTTAGAAGACGTGACGGTGTCGGGGCAACAGGCAAATCATGCAGATTACCGGTACACAAAGGTGCAGGAAAACGCAAACCTTGCCAGTATGGTGATTGGTTACTCAAACGACTTTCTGGTACTCATCATAGGTGTGTACCTGATTGCGGTGGGTAAAATCAGCGTAGGAGCTTTGCTGGCAATTATACAAATTTCCAATTTGATTGCCAATCCGATCGTAACCCTTTCCTACCACATCAACACCATCCATTCGGTCATGCCAATCAAAAAAAGGCTCTGCGATATGATCCAACAACCGACAAACCGTCGGACGCCGAGAGACCGGCATCTGTCACAGCTTGACAAGATTGAGCTTCGAGAGGTCAGTGTCGTCAGAGAAGGGCATCCGATTTTGGACGGGGTCAGCCTGACCTTCGAGCGGGGAAAACGCTACCTGATTGTAGGAGAAAACGGAAGTGGAAAAAGTACCCTGTTAAAGGTCATCAACCGAAATGTTTGTGCGGACTCCGGTCTGGTTCTGATGGACGGGATACCGGCAGAGCAGATTGACAACAACGATTTTAGCAGAAATATTTTGATGGATTATCAGGAGCCGTATCTGTTTACTGCGCCGGTACAGGACAACATCACCCTTTATCAACCGTATCCGCAGGAAAGGATACAGCAAATCGGAGAAATTTTGAACATTTCTTCGTTCATGAACAGCACAGAGGAAACCAGAGTGCATAATCTGTCGGGAGGAGAAAAGCAAAGGGTTGCGTTGGCGCGCACCATTTTGAGAAACCCGACTTTCTTTTTGCTGGATGAAGCGTTTTCCGCGGTGGACATAGATGGCAGAAAAGAGTTAGAACAGCATCTGTTCGACCAAGGCTATTCTATCATCAGTGTTTCCCACACCGATTCCAAAGAGATTCTGTGTCAATATGACGAAATCATCGTTTTACAACACGGCAAAATCGTGGAGCAAGGCTCCTTTTTACAGCTGATGGAAAAACAGCAGTATTTTTATCATTTGTACCATACCGGCAAGAAGTAAAGCAGGATATGGGAAGAAAGCCGGATAAACAGGTGGAGGTTTATCCGGCTTTTGTGATTTTGTGAATCGGAAAAAACGGGAAGGGATTAACGGGGTTTTATTAAAATATCACTTGACAGCAATCGTCATTTTTTATACACTGAAAAGAAAAGGAGGGGATGTCATGTACTGTAAACATTGTGGACAACCGATGGAAGATTTTGCACAGGTCTGCCCGAGCTGTGGGGCAAGACAGGATGACAAACCACCGGTCATCGACAACGGAGGCTTCGGCTGGGGACTGCTGGGCTGCTGTGTACCGGTGGCAGGGCTGGTGCTGTATCTGGTGTGGAAGGATACAAAACCCAATACCGCCAAAGCAGCCGGAATCGGTGCGCTGGTCTCGGTGGTGCTGGTAGTCCTATACTATCTGTTTATCATCCTATCCGCAGTCACCTACGGGGTGTTCTCCTAAAAAATGATGAGATGGCTATACCGGTGGCTGCCCATCTTCTTTGGCTGTCATTGCCGCAGCGACCGTTCGTTCTTTTTTCGAGGCAAACAGTTTCCTCTGTGTGCCCGCTGCACAGGAGAACTGATTGGAATTCTTCTGGCTCCGGCGGCGTTTTGGATGTTCGGCTTGCCGGACAGTAAGATTTGCTTGTGGTTGCTGCTGCCGCTGGTGCTGGATGGTGGAATACAGCGGTTGACACGCTATGAAAGCGGCGACATTCGCCGGCTGCTCACCGGCATACTCTTTGGCTATGCCCTTGTGGGTCTATTGGCGCTCAGCACAATCGCTGCTGCCCGCTGGGGATACCAGCTGGGAAAACAGTTGGCTGTCTGAAAAAATGCTGAAAAGAAAACCGCTCTGCGACAATTTTGTCGCAGAGCGGTTTTTTAGATGGATTGCGGAGAAACCGTCTGGTGCTTGACGCGGTCGTGCTCCTCCGCGCGTTTGGCGTTGTTGAAATGTTCCAGCGAGCCGACCAGATAGCCGGTGATGCGGCGGATGCGCTCCATCGGCTGCTCGGCAGTTTCGTGGCGGTGGCAGCGCGGGCATTCGTCCCCGATGATGCCGGTATAGCCGCAGGCAGGGTCGCGGTCGACCGGATGATTGATGGAGCCGTAGCCGATGCCCGCCTCCTTCATACAGCAAATCAGCTGCATAAAGGCTTCGGTGTTCTGACAGGGGTCGCCGTCCAGCTCGACATAGGTGATGTGTCCGCCGTTGGTCAGCGCGTGGTAGGGAGCCTCCAGCCGAATCTTCTCAAAGGCGTTGATGTCGTAGTAGACCGGGATGTGGAAGGAGTTGGTGTAGTAGTCGCGGTCGGTGATGCCCGGGATGATGCCGAAGCGCTGGCGGTCGATTTTAACAAATCTGCCGGACAGTCCTTCTGCGGGGGTGGCAATCAGCGAAAAGTTGAGCTTCATCTGCTCGCTGGCAGCATCCATCCGCGCCCGCATGTGACCGATGATTTCCAGTCCCAGATTCTGCGCATATTCACTTTGTCCGTGGTGCTGACCAATCAAAGCGACCAGCGTTTCTGCCAGCCCGATGAAGCCGATGGTCAGCGTACCGTGGCGCAGCACCTGCCCGACCTCGTCCTGAGGTCCAAGGTTTTCGCTGTCCAGCCAGACACCCTGTCCCATCAGGAAGGGGAAGTTGATGACCTTCTTCTGTCCCTGGATGCGGAAGCGGTCGAGCAGCTGCTGGATGACTAAATCAATCTTCTGGTCGAGCAGCTCGAAGAAGAGGTCCAGATTTTTATTGGCAAGCAGTCCCAGGCGCGGCAGGTTGATGGAGGTGTAGGACAGGTTGCCGCGACCGGTGGTGATTTCGCGGGTGGGGTCATAGACGTTGGCAGCGACGCGGGTGCGGCAGCCCATATAGGCGACCTCGGTTTCCGGGTGACCGCTGCGGTAGTATTGCAGGTTATAGGGTGCGTCCAAAAAGGAAAAGTTGGGGAACAGGCGCTTGGCGGAAACCTGACACGCCAGACAGAACAAATCGTAGTTCGGGTCCTCGGGACGGTAGTTGACCCCTTCCTTCACCTTGAAGATGTGGATGGGGAAGATGGGTGTTTCGCCGTGACCCAGACCGGACTGCTCTGCCAGCAGCAGGCTGCGGATGACCATTCTGCCCTCGGGGGAGGTATCGGTTCCGTAGTTGAGCGAGCTGAAAGGGGTCTGTGCGCCTGCGCGGGAGTGCATGGTATTTAAATCCAGAATCAGCGACTCCATCGCATGATAGGTCGCGCGTTCGGTTTCTTCATAGGAATGTTTCTGTGCAAACCGCTGGGCGGATTCGACCGATTCGTCCGGGCAGCCCAGCTGTTCGGTCAGCAGACGGCGCTCTGCCAGGGTGTACGCCTGACTGCCTTCCAGAGAAGGGAACAGCCCGTTCTGCTCCAGCTGCGCAAAGGTGCGCTCGAGGGCGGCAGTCACCCCATCGCCGTCGGCTTGCGAAGGGCACAGCAGCTCGCAGGCTTTGGCAAGGTTGCGGCGATAGCTGCGGCGGTAGGTTTTTGCAACGCCGGGCGCCATATCAAAATCAAACTTGGGGACACTTTGTCCGCCGTGCTGGTCATTCTGGTTAGACTGGATGGCAGTGTATGCCAAAGCAGCATAGTCCTCGATGTCCTCCGGCTCGCGCAGGTAGCCGTATCCCGAGTTGAAGCCACCGGCAAACAGGCGGCTCAGGTCAATCTGGCAGCAGGTGGTGGTCAGCGAGAAAAAGTCAAGGTCGTGGATGTGGATGTCGCCGCAGTCGTGTGCCTGTGCGTGCTGTGGGTCAAGCACAAACATCTCATAAAAAGCCTTGGCGCCCTCCGAGCCGTATTTGAGCATGGTGCCCATGGCGGTGTTGCCGTCGATGTTGGCGTTTTCCCGCTTGATGTCGTTTTCGGCAGCGCTTTTAAAGGTCAGGTCCTCATACACCTTCATCAGGGCGGTGTTCATCTCCCGCACACGGGTGCGCTGTGCGCGGTAGAGGATATATTCTTTGGCGGTGCGGGAATGTCCGTTTTCAATCAGTACCTTTTCCACCATATCCTGAATCTGCTCGACGGTGGGCAGATGAGAGGGAGGATATTTTTCCTCCAGACGCTGCTGGACCTGCAAAGCAAGGCGGTAGGCAGTCTGATAATCCTTGCCTCCCACTGAGGTCGCTGCGCGAAAGATCGCCCGCGCGATTTTCTCCACGTCATAGGCGGCGGTCCTTCCGTCCCGTTTGATGATGGTGTTGAACATGAACATTCTCCTTTATGCAAATCATTTTGGAGCAAAACAACAGGAAAGCTGGTCGTTCAAAGACCAGCTTTTTCTTTCTTTCTCTTTATTATTGTATCTGTCCTGCGCTTTTTAGTCAATTAGGCAAAGCCACGAAAATCTGCGGCGCTTTGTTTGATGCAAAAGCAGATTTAGTGCTTTTTTGGAAGAAGGGCGCGTGAAACAACAAGATGTTGGATTTGCTCTGCGCAATTTTTTTTGAAGGCTCAGAGGGCTGCACAATTTATCCCGGTCATTTTTAGCGAAAAAAGGGAAAATTTTCGGAAACAGGGCAAAGCGGTCCCTTGGCTCCAAAACGAAAGGAGGGACGAGGAAAACGGAGGGAAGGCAAGAGAACACAAGCCATTTTACCGCGGAGCCGGAAAAAAGAAGCGGATAGTTTTTGTAAGGAACGGCAAAACCAAAAGGAGCAAGAGGAGGAAGGGTAGCAATATCACTAAAATGTGGGTGAAACATTGCAAATGAGCAAAAAACAGGAAGGGCAAAAGCCCTTCCTGTCGGCAGTCTTATTCTCCAAGGGAAGCGATGGTCTGTGCGATGGCAGCTACATCGACGTCGTTGTCCTTTTCAAATTTTTCCTTTTCCAAAAAGCGTTTGAAGTCCTTGACGGTCATTACGGTGTTTTCCTCGCCCATGTGGCTGAGATACATCGGGACCTCCGATTTGGTGCCGACGACTACAACGGCGGTGTCAATCTTTAAGTTGTACACCTTTTTCTGGGACATCAGGCGGCGGAAGAGGTCGACCTTTTTGTCCATTTCCAGCACAGGGTTGTCAAAGCGGACCTTGCGGTCATGTTCGGTGTCCACAAAGCTCCAGCGAGGCTCCTTGAGGTCGCCGTAAAAATCGCCCTCGCCCTGCAAAGCGGAAACGAACAGCAGTCCGAAGAAGCCGACCAGCACAAAGTCGATGGTCTGGGTCTTTCCTTCGAAGGTAAGCTGTACATTTTCCAGCACCTTGTAGTTGCGGGAGATTGCATAGCGGTTCAGGATGGATTTGACTGTCTTTTTGCCGTAATTGCCTTTGGAAAACAGCATCGACTTGCGCAGATACCACAGCAGGACAACAGCAAGCGCCACAAGGACGACGGCGATGACAGCAAAGATGGAGGTTTTCATAAAACAGTGTTCCCTTCTTTTCAAAATTACCGGTACAGACCGGTGGACATAAAGATAAAAGTATTGTAACATATTCGCCGGACCGCGTAAAGAGAAAATTGAGCAGAGTGTAAACTTTCGGAAAATGGCAAAGGGCTGCGCTTGACCACATTTTTGATATGGATTATAATCTTTACAGGACCAACCAACGAATAACCCCGCAGGGGAAAGGTGGAAATCAAGGACGGATGAATCGTTACATGAAAAAGATGGCTGCGCTGCTGGCAGCGATGATGTTTAGCCTGAGCCTGTTTGGCTGTGAAGCGCTGGACACCACCCTGCCGCCTCAAGAGACCCAGGAGCAGACCGCGCAGGCAAAATCAGAGAAGAATACAGCAAAGCCGCAGCGGGCGCTCGAGCAGATTTACAGCCAGCTGGGCAAACGCATCGGGCTGGTGGAGGAGCCGACCGCCGAGCAGATTGCTGCGGTGGTGGGACTGGATGCAAAGGATTATGAGCAGGCATATATCCGCTATGTGGAAACCGACTTTGGTGCGGACGACGTTTACATCGTGCTGCCCAAGGAGGGCAAAGATGAGGAAGGCGTCAGCCACAGGGAAAATATCCTCAGCCAGCTGCGGGAGCGCAAGGACTTCAGGACCCGGGAATTTGCAAACTACGACGTTTACAATTCGGCGTCCATCGCAGAAAATGCGCTCATCTTTGAGCGCGGCGGCTATGTGGTGATGCTGATGCTGGAGGACAACGACAGCGCAAGGAGCATCATCGAAAAGTATATCCCGGAAAGACTCAATCTTTCCTAAAACAGGAAAAGCGAAAACACCGCCGGAGAAGCAACGGGCTTCTCCGGCGGTGTTTTATGTTTTTATACCTTCTCTTTTTTGCAGGCAAACAGAAAGCTCAGGCTGTGCAGTCCCCAGAAAACGGCAATCAGGAGAAAGGGCATCAGTCCCAGAGGGTAAAACAGCTGAATAAAGGCGCAGACTGCGAAGGCGCCCAGAAATCCCAGCTGGGAGATACGGAAGCTGCGAAAGGCAGCGCGGTACATCCCCAGCTTTTGCGCCTCGTCGCACTTGCTTTCCCACTGGGAGGAAAAACGGAAAGAGAGCGGATCCACCTTTTCAAAGCGTGGGTTCATCCGCTTGACCATGTTGACGTGGGAAACCTCCACCCAGGTGTTCAGCGTCAGAAAGAGCAGGGCAGCAGCGGCGCTGATGAGGATGTGTCGCGGGTTTTGGTAGACAAAGGATACTCCGAGGAAGAAGAAGTTGAGGATGACCGAAAGGGTGTTGATGGTGAGAATCTCGGTGCAGTGGTCGTTGCTTTCAATCTGCTCAAACAATTCCTCCTGGTTTTGTGGGTTGGAACGGGCAATCTGTCGGCGCAGCTTGCTTGTGAAAAAGACCGACATACCGGACAGGAACAGGCAGACCGACAGGTGCAGAGCAGGCAGAGCGGAGCCGAGCATCCGGCTGACCGACTGGATGGCAGAAACAAGAGATTCCTGCTGGAAAGAGAGCAGAAAGGAAAGCACAGCGCCGCAGATGCCGGAGACAGCGGTGATGAGAATGAACTTGATGGCAGGATGTTTTTTCATGGTAGTTCCTCCTTTAAAAAAGGCGTACAGGTTATGCTTCTTCTTCGGTGTAGCTGAACAGCTGTTCGACCGAAGCGTTCAAAATCTTTGCCAGCTTGAGGGCAAGGGTGACCGAAGGGTTGTAGTCTCCTCGTTCAATCAGGCTGATGGTCTGTCGGGAAACGTCGGCAAGGTTTCCCAGCTCGGTCTGGCTCAGGTGATAGTGCGCGCGATATTCCTTCAAACGGTTGTGCAACGGCATCACAGCACCTCCTTTTATGACAAGTATCCATTTCAAATTGACAAAGATAATTGTCAATTTCTTTGATTTCAGTATAGCATTGACAAGTAAAGTTGTCAATATGGAAAATAAAAAATCCCGCCCTTCCTCGAAAAAGGAAAGACGGGAGGATTTTTACTGCTGCAAGGTTGCGATGATGGAGGGGACAAACTGCTTTTTGCGGGAGACCATTCCCGGCAGCAGCAAGCCTTCCTCTGGAATCTGCTCGATGTGGTTGGACTGCTTGAGCAGCTCCTGCGCCTTGTGACCGCTGCACAGCACGATGCTGCTTTCTTCGATGATGTTGGTCAGCAGGAAGAAGAGCATGGTGGAAGGGTTTTGGGCGTAGGTTTCATCCATCAGTTTTTGCAGAGAAGGAACCAGCTGTCGAAGTCCGGCAGCGCTGACTGAGGTGACCTGACCGACACCGAAGTTGACATCGGAGGCAGAGAAGGTCTTGTAGTCCTGATAGAAGATTTCCTGGGTGGAGCGGGAGGAAAGGTCGCTGCCCGCTTCAAACATCGCCTGTGCGTACTGCGGGATGTCGATGCCGGCAATACCGGCAAGGTCCTCGGCAGCAGCGCGGTCCACAGCGGTGCAGGTCGGCGAACGGAACATCAGTGTGTCCGACAGGATGGCAGAGCAGAGCAGTCCGGCAATCTTCGGCTCGATTTCCACACCGTTTTCATGGTAGAGCTGGTAGATGATGGTGGCAGTACAGCCCAGCGGCTGGTTGCGGAAGTAGACCGGATTGATGCTTTCCAGTCCACCCAGACGGTGGTGGTCGATGATTTCGAGGATGTCGGCGCACTCGACCCCGTTTACCGCCTGGTTCTTTTCGTTGTGGTCCACCAGGATGAGCTGCTTTTTCTGCGCAGCCAGGAAGGAGCGCTTGGACAGCTGACCGATGTAGCAGCCGTGCTCATCCAGCACAGGGAAGTAGCGGTGGCGCTCCTTTGCCATGACCTCCTTGACATCGTCGGTGTAGTCCTCCAGCGAGAAGGACAGGATGTGGTGGGCGGTCATAAAAAAGTCGATGGGCATACTTTGGTTAATCAGTCGGGCAACGGTGTAGGAATCATAGGGGCTGGACAGGATGATGCAGCCCTTGCTTTTGGCACGCTCGATGATGGTTTCATTGGGTTCGGCGCTGGTACACAAGATGATGCAGGAGGCGCCGATTTCGATGGCGAAAAACTGCGATTCAAAGCGGTTGCCGATGATGACCATGTCGTGCTCGGCAACATAATCGACCATTCGCTCGGGTGTGTTGGCGGCAATGGTGACCCGACCCTGGTCAAAGGTGCCGCTGACGTCGCCGCAGATGACCTTGGCTTCCAGCACCTTGACGATGTTTTCGTATGGGGTCTTTGCTTTGGAAACGATGCGGTTGTCATAGACGTCCATGTCGGATGCCGCAACGTTGGAAATGGTGATCAACCCTTCCAGATGGTTTTCCTCGTTGGTGATGCACAGGGTGCTGGCTTCACATTCCTTCATCAGGCTGTACGCCTGCTTGATGGAAATTTTGGCATTGACCGCGGGAACTTCCTTGATCTCCATGTCGGAAACGCGGGTGCGTACATCTGCCAGATAGGCAGGCGGCTCTACTCCGAAGTAGGACAGGGCAAAGGCGGTTTCCTTGTTCAGGTCACCGGCGCGCCGCGGGGTGTACTGCTGCCCGGTCAGTTTGTTCTTCAGATTGGCATAGGCGATGGCGGAACAGATCGAATCGGTGTCCGGGCTTTTGTGTCCGACAACGAGGATCTCCTTTTGCTGGTTCACAGTGTTTTCTCCTCTCCTGGGTGGCTTGCTCTTTGTCTATTTATCTGGTTTTAGCCAGAATATTTCATTCAATGTCACTATACCATACTTTCCTGCGCAGGACAAGACTTTAGTTTGTTAAAGTAAAAACAAATGAATCTCGCTTGACAAAAGGCAGGAAGGTTGGTATGATAAAGGCGTATTTTAACTTTTTACAAGAGGATTGAGGTGAAAGGATTGCGCAATTTTTCCTGCTAACAATGAACAGGCAAACAGAAGATGACTGTCAGCGACCGGGAAGGAACGGTCGAAGTTGTCGTTTGCCCTGCAGCGGGAAAAAGAAAACTGCGCAGCTCCTTTCTGACCGGAGCGGTCTGCCTTTGTGCAGCCGCAATCTGAAAGAATCGAATGGTTCTGCCCATGGTTTCATGGGCAGGGCGTTTGGGGAGCAGTGGGAATTTTTCCTGCTGCTCCCCATTTTTTTATCTTTCAGAGGTGAACGCCAATGGCTATGATTTTATTATCCAACCTGTCCTTTGGTTATGAGGGCAGTTATCAACCGGTCTTTGAGGACCTTTCGATTGCGCTGGATACCGACTGGCATCTGGGACTGACCGGACGCAACGGCAGGGGAAAGACCACCCTGCTGCGGCTGCTGCTGGGTGCGCAGGGAGAAGCATACGGACTGCGTGGATTTACCGGCAGCATCCAGACCAAAGTTCGCTTCGGGTATTTTCCGGCGCCGGTGGAGCATCCCGAATGGCTGACAATCGAGGTTGCCCAGCAAATCTGCCCGGATTGTCAGCAGTGGCAGCTGGAACGGGAGCTTTCGCTGCTGGAATTCCCGGAGGATGCGCTGTGGCGACCGTTCGAGCAGCTGTCCGGCGGAGAAAAGACCAAGTTGCAGCTGGCTGCGCTGTTTTTGCAGGAAAACACCTTCCCGCTGATTGACGAGCCGACCAACCACCTGGACACCGAATCCCGACAGCTGGTGGCGGACTATTTAAAAAGGCAGAAGGGATTTTTGCTGGTGTCCCACGACCGCGATTTTCTGGATGGGTGTGTCGACCACATCCTTTCGCTCGACCGGGACGGCATCCAGCTGCGCAAAGGGGATTTTTCCGGCTGGTATCAGGATTATCAGACGAGGGTGCAGTCGGAAAGAGAACAGAACGAGCGGCTCAAAAAGGAGATTGGTCGGCTGCAAACGGCGGCGCGTCGGACAGCCGATTGGTCAGGCAGGGTGGAAAGCAGCAAGATTGGAGAAGGACCCTGCGACCGCGGGTTCATCGGGCACAAGGCAGCCAAGATGATGCAGCGCTCCAAAAATATCCAGTCCCGCCGCGAGCAGGCAATCCGGCAAAAGGAGGAGCTGCTGAAGGGAGTGGAAAACACCGGCAAGCTTAAATTGCAGCCGGTGGAGCATTTTGCCAAAACGCTTTTGCAGGCAAGGGAGCTTTCCGTCTGCTTTGATGACCGGGAGGTGTTTGAGCCGGTCAGCTTTGCCGTTTGTGCAGGGGACAAGATTGCCCTGCACGGACGAAACGGCTGCGGAAAAACCAGCCTGCTGCGGCTGCTGATGGGGGAGGAGCTTCCCTTTTGCGGTCAGCTGGAGCGGGCATCGGGACTGCGGCTGTCGCTGGTGCCGCAGGATGCCTCCTTTTTGCAGGGAAATCTGTGTGATTATTTACAGGAGTGCGGTATCGACCAAAGCCGCTGTCTGTCCATCCTGCGCAACCTGGGATTTGAGCGGGAGCAGTTCGATTTGCCGATGCAGCAGTACAGCCAGGGACAGAAGAAAAAGGTGCTGATTGCAAAGAGTTTGTGTGAGCAGGCGCACCTTTACCTTTGGGATGAACCGCTCAACTACATCGACATCTTTTCACGCATCCAGCTGGAGCAGTTGGTGGCGGATTTTGAAGGAACCATGCTGTTTGTCGAGCACGACCGAGCCTTTTGCCGGGCGGTTGCAACCGATACGGTGAATATCCTTCGACGCTAGGGGAAGCACCATTTACAGGAAGTTTCATACGATGAAAGAGAGGGGAAGCCTTTCCCTATCCTGTGATGGAAGGTGAAGAAGATGAATCAACAGACAAATGAATGGAATCAGGAACAGCAGCAGCGGGATTTGCCGCAGACGCTGCCGAGCTACCCGGATGTGGACGGCTCGGGAGCGGCAGTGGAAGGAGTGCCGGACACGCCGCAGACCCTGCCCAGCTACCCGGATGTGGACGGTTCCGCGCCGCCGGTCTACCCGCAGCCGATTCCTCCCATCGTCACCCAGCCCGGTCAGCCGGTCATGCGCTGCTGTCGGGTCCGGTTTTTCCACGCGGCGGTGCAGGCGGGTTCTTTAAATGTCAACGTCGGTTCCCAGCGGGTAGCAAGCAATCTGGCGTTCGGTAATTTTTCTACATACTATTGTTTTGCAGAAGGGTTCCGCACCGTCAGCCTCATCAATGCCAGCAGCGGCAGGACGCTGCTGCTGCGCAAGACGGTGCCGATGTCCTATGGGGAGCAGTTGACCTTTGTTATCGTCAACAACGCCTCCACCGGCGCGCTGGAGCTGGTGCGAGTCAATGATACCGCCTGCTCGGGACAGATGGGAGGCTTTGGCTGCCTGCGTATGGCAAACTTCCTGCTGGGAGATACCGCTCTGGATTTGCTGACAGCGGACGGTCGGGTGCTGTTTTCGGATGTGCGCTATAAGGAAACCACCCTGTCCCGCCGACTGCGCCCGGGAAGTTATAGTTTTTTGGTGGCAAATACGCCGGTGCGCATCGAGCCGAGGATTCAGGATGTGGAGATGGACCAGGGAGAATGGCGCATCAGTCAGCGGTATCTGCCGGGCTATGGGGAGATGGACCTGTTGCTCAGCTTTGGGATGCAGGCACGCCGCGGGGTGCTGAGCACGGCTTATATCATCGGTCAGGCGAACACCGGTGAGCTGCAGGTGGTGGTTTCGGAAAACCGATAAACGCTTGGGCGAGGACAGAAAAATAGAAAAACGGTGGAGTCTATAAAAAAACAGCGGAAATTTTAGTTAAAATTGCCAGTTCACCAACAGAATAAAGGGTGCTTATTGACAGAAAAGTGATTTTGTGTCAAGCTAAATGTATAAAAGGGAGAAAGACTCCCAAAAGGAGGGCGCCCGAATGAAAAAAATGCGGGAAAGGACCGAGCTGACGGCAAAAGGACAGCAACGAAGGTTGATGCTGCTGTCGGCAGCCATTATGATTTTTGTTGCGCAGCTCGACCTCAACCTGATTATCAATGGATTCCGTATTTCGCTGGCGGTCATCTGCCTGCCGGTGATGACCTTTCTCAGCAGCAACTTTCCGGTGTTTCCGGTTACCTTGATTGCAGCGCCGGGCATTTTGCTGGTGCGCTGTGCGGTGGAATGGCTGCACGAGGGCAGCTTTATACAGGGGTTTTGGGCATATTCCCCGGAGATGCTGTTCTACCTGATGTACGGCGGACTGTTTGCTTTGTATGTCCATCTGGCGCCGATGCAGCACTTTTCGCTGCTGCGGCTACTGCCGTTGGTCGGCATTGACATGGTGTCGAACATGGTGGAGGTGGGCGTGCGCCTGGGGATGCGGATGTTTGTGCCGGAGGTACTGCTGCGGCTGCTGATTGTGGCGCTGGGCAGAAGCGCGCTGGCAGCCATCTGTCTGGCGGCGCTGGATGCTTACGGGATGTTCATTCTGAGCAAGGATGACCGGGAGCGCTATAACCACCTGTTGATGCTGACCTCACAGCTCAAGGGAGAGGTCATCTGGATGAACAAAAACACCAACCGCATCGAGGACACCATGGCGGTGTCCTACGCGCTGTACAACCAGCTGAACAAGATGGCGGTGCAGCAGCAATCGCAGCAGATGGAGCAGCTGGCACAAAAGGCGCTGACGGTGGCAAAGGATATTCACGAGGTCAAGAAGGAATACTACCTGATTATGAACGGCATTTCGGCTGCGCTCAACGACGACGACCAGCAGAATGGAATGTGGATGCGGGATATTCTGCAAACCCTCCAGAACAGCACCCGAAACGGCTTCGACGGCTTTGGAGAGAATGTGCAGGTAAGCTTTTCGATGGAGAAAAACTTTTTTACCGATAAACATTATGAACTGATGTCGGTGCTGCGGAATTTAATCAACAACGCTGCCGAAGCGGCGGGTGAAAAGCAGGCACAGGTGGTTGTTTCCGAAAGCCAGCAGGGAGAAAGATATCAGCTGTGTGTCCATGACAACTGCGGCGGCATCGAGCCGGAATATCTGCCGAGCATCTTTGAACCGGGCTTTTCGACTAAAATCGACTACGAAACCGGCAAGGTCAGCCGCGGTCTGGGACTGAGTCTGGTGCGGGATATTGTCGAAAGCCAGATGGGCGGAACCATCCGGGTGCAGTCGGCAGCGGGATGTACCGATTTTATCATCAGCATTCCGCAAAAAAATCTGGAGGTGGAAAACAAATGAAATTTTATTTGATTGATGATGACGCCAGTGTGTGTAATATCCTGAAAATCATCATCCAGCAAAAGAAGCTGGGCGAAGTGTGCGGCAGCGCCTCCAACGGAGTGGATGCACTGGAGGATTTGCGCTTTATCCACCCGGATATTATCATTGTGGATTTGCTGATGCCAATCATGGACGGAATCAACTTTGTGCGCAAGGCAAAGGAGCTTTACCCCGACATCTGCTATGTCATGCTCTCGCAGGTCAGCAGCAAGGAGATGGTCGCACAGGCGTATGAGTGCGGAGTGACCTTCTTTTTGCAGAAGCCGGTCAACGGGGTGGAGGTCGTTCGGGTGCTGACCAACGTCGTCGATTCCATCCAGATGAAACGCACCTTCCAGCAGATGCAGTCGCTGTTTATGCAGGGTGGGCAGGAAAATATGGCTGCCGCACCGGTGCCGGAGCTCAAGCTGTTGTCTGAGCAGCCGGAGGATAAGCCGCACATCAAGCGACTGCGCGGGATTTTGCAGAAGCTGGGCATCATCGGGGAGAGCGGCAGTGCGGACATCATCACGCTGGTGGACTATATGATTGAGCAGGGACCGGAATCGGGAAAATTTACCGTTTCGGAGCTGTGCAGCCGCTTTAGTCCCAACAATTCCAAGTCGATGGAGCAGCGCATCCGCCGTGCGGTCAATGCAGGGCTGACCAACCTTGCCAACATGGGACTGGAGGACTACTCCAACGACACCTTCCACGATTTGGCAGGGACGCTGTACAGCTTTGAGCAGATTCGCAAGGAGATGGATTATATCCGCGGAAAGTCGCAGAGCCATGGCAAGGTATCGCTGAAAAACTTTTTGAATTCGCTGATTTTTTATTGTACCAACTAAGTTGATACAGAAAATACAGACAAAGCCGCCTTTGTACCTGAATGACAGTGCAAAGGCGGCCTTTACTGTATCATAGAAAGGTTGTCACCTTCTATATGTCAAAAATACAGCTAATTTATTATGCAATATGCTGCAAGCATTATTTTTAAAAGACAAGAAAAAGCGGAAATTATTTGTACATAACGCTGGGGACTATCTGTTTTGAGTGGACAATTTCGACAAAGTTGCTTTTTTCGGAATTTTTGAAGAAAAATTTTCTGTAACTTTTTGAAGTTTTATAAAGTTTGCTTCTATAATTTAGGCATAGTCAATCGCGTGGGTACACGGCAAACGGTACCGACACACGGATATTTTAAACAGAGAGTTTTACGGAGGTTATGAACGATGATGACAATTATTTCCGGAGTGGGTCTGCTGCTCCTCACCTTAGCCGTTTTTTCCGTCTTTAGCCTGAAGTTTCCAAAAGGCAGCCAGGCGATGTCCGGTATGGCAAACGCAGCAGTTGCTTCCTTTCTGATTGAAGCGGTCCACAAATACATCACCGGCGACCTGCTGGGAATTGCTTTCCTGGGCGAGGTCGGTGCCACTGCCGGCAGTCTGGGCGGTGTTGCAGCCGGTATCATGGTTCCGCTGAGCATGGGTGTCAATCCGGTATTCGCAGTCGTAGGCGGTCTGGCTTGCGGCGGCTACGGCATCCTGCCGGGCTTCATCGCCGGTTACATCGTCGGTCTGATTGCTCCTTACATTGAAAAATATCTGCCAACCGGTCTGGACATCATCCTCGGCTCCCTGACCATCGCTCCAATGGCAAGACTGTTTGCACTGGTTGTTGACCCTGCTGTCAACTCCATTCTGGGCATGATCGGCGGCACCATCACCGCAGCAGCTGACCAGTCCCCTGTTATCATGGGCTTCCTGCTGGGCGGTATCATGAAGATGATCTGCACCTCTCCTCTGAGCTCGATGGCTTTGACCGCAATGCTGGGTCTGACCGGTCTGCCGATGGGTATTGCTGCAATCGCCTGCTTCGGCGGTTCCTTCACCAATGGTATGGTCTTCCACAAGATGGGCTACGGCGACAAGAGCAACATCATCGCTGTTATGCTGGAGCCTCTGACCCAGGCACACATCGTTACTGCACACCCAATCCCGATTTTTGTCTCTAACTTCTTTGGCGGCGGTCTGGCAGGTCTGGCAGCAGCTATGCTGGGTATTGTCAACAATGCTCCTGGTACTGCTTCCCCAATCCCGGGTCTGATTGCACCGTTCGGCTTCAACCCAGCCGGTAAAGTCATCCTGGCTCTGGCTCTGGCAGCAGTCGGCGGTCTGTTGGCTGGTTATGTCGGCGGCACTGTATTCAGCCGTCTGGAAAAACGCAAACACGCAACCGTCAAAGCAGAGGCACCGGCAGCCTATGGCGATCCTCTGGCAGATGACGAGATGCTGGAAGCATAATTTCGAGATTTTCTGATAAACTCTCATAAAACAAACAAGCAGCGCCCGAACAGATTCGTTCGGGCGCTGCTTGTTTTATTTTGAATCAATCGTCGTTCGGCAGGCGGCAACCAGAGAATCTTCATCGGTGCGGTCACAAAGAAGGTGGTAGAGCATCACACCGCCCAGCTTGCTGTCGCAGGCAAACAGCGCTTTGGCAGCTGCGGTGGAAGCGCTGTTAAAAAAGATTTCTCCATCCAAATCGGGATTTTCCCGGGAAATATCCTGCGGGATGTCCTTGTAAAAGACCCACTGTGCAGAAGCGTCCAGCGGTCTGCCGTAGGCTGGAATTCCCAAAGAAAGCTGACCGGCAACCGCTCCCTGCTGCAAAAGCTGCTCGACCGCCTCCTGCGCGGTTTGCAGGGTGCTGTGAAAGCCCTGCCGGTCAAACTGGTCGTATGCCATCAGATGGATGCAATCGAGCGCCTGCATCGCCTCGGCCTTCAGTTGATTTTGCTGTGGATACAAGGCAACCGACAGCGCAATCGGCTGTGGCTGGGAAGAAAGCAGCTGCTTGAGCTGGATAAGCAGGAGGGAAAAGCTCTCCCACTCTTCTTCCTGCGGAAATTCCCAGTCGATGTCGATGCCGTCCAAAGAGAACTCCCGGCACAGCTTCAGGATGTTTTGGCAGAGTGTTTGCCGCTGCTGCTCGGTGGCAATGCTGCTGCCGGCGCTGCCCTCCCGCACCAGCGCGCCTTTGGGGTTTACCGTTGCCCACAGCTTGGTCTGCCCGGACAACAGCGCAGCAGCCTGTGAAAAGGCAGGGGAAACCTCCAGTGTGCCGTCCATCTCCCAGTAGACACCGGTGTTTAAAATCAAATAGTCGAGGGAGCCGATGCTCTGCCGGTAAGGTTCCAGCGCTGCGGCAGCATCCTCCGGCAGCGACGAAACCGGCAGGTAAGCGCACAGCTGCGGGGAAGGTGCTTGGGTTAGCTGTGCGGCTGCATCTGCTTCGGACCGGCTGTCGTCGGGCAGCTTGGCGGGATTTTCACCGGAGGTTTCGACCGTTGGCACAGCGGGAGCGGTCGATTCGGCGGCGGTCGGCGGCGGAACGGTACGCGTACAGCCGCTTAGGGTAATCACCAGCGCAGCCAGCAGGGCAAGAGGGGAAAGCAGCGATTTCATACCAGAGCAGCCTCCTTTTCGGGTGCTTCCAGAATCTGCGGGCAGCAGCGGGCGTAGTGGAAGAGATACTGCTGGGCGATGCCGATGAAGTCCCGAGCGCAGTCGGGCAGCCCGTTGGGATAGAGTGCGGCAAATACCCGCTTCATCCAGACATCCATCGGGCAGCACTCCAGACGGTGGAATCCGTAGAGCAGGGCGCAGTCGGCTACTTTGGGACCGACACCGGTAATTTGCATCAGATGCGCGCGCGCCTGCTCCAGCGGCATCTGCGGGATGGCATCCAGCTGCACCTGCCCGCTGCTGACACGGCGGGCAGCATCCAGCAGGTATTTGGCGCGAAAGCCGCAGCGCAGCGGCTCCAGCTCCTCCAAAGTGGCAGTAGCTAATCGCTGAGGGGAAGGAAAGGAAAAGCAATCACTGGAAGGAATCGGCTCTCCAAGGCAGCTGCAAAGCCGCTGGACGATTCCTTTGATGCGCTTGATGTTGTTGTTCTGACTGATGATAAAGCAGCACAGCGCCTCCCAGGGGTCTTGGCGAAGGATACGGATGCCGGGCGCAAAGGTGATGGCGTGTTTAAGGGTAGGATCTAGGGAAAGGGTGCGGCGGATGGCATCGTAGTCGGTGGTCAAGTCAAAATATTCCTCCCACAGCGGGTAATCCTGTGGCTGGTGCAGCAGCAGAGAGCCGTCCCGCAGCTGGGAGATGCGCAGCGCATGACCCTTTGCCCAGCCGTGCCAGGTTTGTTCCATGTCGGGCAGGCAGGTGTCGGTTTCTGTCTGGGAAAAGGTGAAGCACTGTCCGCAGTCAAGCGTCTGGTCCAGACGCAGGCTCAGCGAGCTTCCCGGTTCGCTTTGAATCAGCAGACCGCAGTCGAGCAGGGTTGTTACAGGTTTCAAAAGGGATCTCTCCTTTCAATCGGGACAATTTTTTAAAGTGTAGCATTTGCCTTAGGAAGATGTCAATCGATTTGCAGGAAAGATGGCAGGAAAATGAAGGAATATTTAACAGTTTTTTAATATTTTTTTGGTTAAGTCTGAATAAATTTTCAAAAAATGTATTGACATTCAATGTTACATCGGTAATAATTATAACTGTGGATGAATCAAAAACAGTCTGCGATGAGCAGGCGGAAGCGGGTGAACATATGTTTGACAAAATGAGAAGATTGCCGGACGCAGAATTGGAAGTTATGAAGGCAATCTGGGACAACACACCACCAATGTCGACCAACGATGTAATGAAGGTGGTCAGCAATGAGAAAAACTGGAATATCTCCACCCTGCTGACCCTCCTTTCCCGTCTGATCGACCGGGGATTCCTTTCTTCCGAAAAACGCGGCAGAGAAAGAATCTACTATCCTCAGGTGGAGCGCGAAGAGTACATGGAGTATGAGACCAAAAACTTCATTAAGAAGCTGCACAAGAATTCTTTTATGAGTTTGGTCAATACCCTGTATGACAACAATGACCTGACCGAGCAGGATATGGATGAGCTGTCCCGTTGGCTCGAAGAAAAGAAGCAGAATCAGTAAGATTTGCAGCGAGCCAACCTATAGGTTGGACATCCAACGTACCCGTTGGATGATTCCAGATTGTTCGCAAATAAAACAGCCGAAGCAACAAAATGTTTGCTTCGGCTGTTTTTTTATGAGTTGATATTTTTAATATTTCTTGAGGTTTGGAATCACAGTGCCGATGATGGCCCACACCAGCTGGAAGATAAGCAGATGCAGGATGCTCAGGTAGGACAGATTGCCCATCAAGGAGAACAGGGCTACCAGTGCGTAACCGGCAACCAGTGCGATCATCTGAATCAAAACAGCCTGGTCGATGGCAGTTTTGGCAGTGAAGCAATCCAGGATGGCGGTGACCATCATGCGGCTGGAGCCGATGAATCCGATTTTGGCTGGAGAGCTGTCCTTCTGTGCGGTCAGCTGCTCGTACGGAGCATGGAATTTAGCAGGCATCAGCTTGATCAGCTCCAACGGGAAATCGTAGACAGCATGGATCTTTTCTGCTGTGATATTCGGGTCGGAGGTGTTGATGATCAGGTACATTCCGCGGTCTGCCAGCATCTCCAGCTGCTCGCGGGTCGGGTCGTTCGGTCGGTAGCTGATGACGAACATGGCGGACAGCTGACCGGAGTTGGCAAGATAGATGATGTTCTTGCGGTCGCGGACAAAGCGGGTCTCATAGTCGTTGCTGGGGATCTCGATGCCGTGGTTGACCATCAGCTCGCGGTTTCCAATCAGTACCCGCTTGCCGTCCACCCAGGCGGACAGTCCCATCGAATCCTCGTAGGTCACATTTTCGACCGGACGGAGCATCGAGCGGTTGGAGCCGATGATTTTATTGAAGACATCGGTGAGCATTCCGTCGGTGTTGCATACGACACTAGCAGCATCCAGGATGACCGAGTCGATCTGGCTCTTGTCAAACGGCTTGATGCCGTGCAGGATGATGTCCGAAGGACGGAAGAGGTCCTTGGCATCCAGCACGACCGCCTCGGTGCGGGAGAAAGCATCCACCGCAGAGTAGCCGGATACCATTGCGCCTGCAGGAATCAGCTTGGCGGACATCCGGTACAGCGGCAGATTGGCGGCGATGGTCGAGGTCAGCGGCGCGCTGACACACATGATGGCGGTGAAGGTGGAAACGGCCTCGGCAACGTCCTTGTTGAACAGGTAGGACAACACCGAAAGGATGATGCCTGCCAGCAAGCAGACAGGAGCCAGGATGCGGCTCATGTGTTCAGCGTGGTCCTCGGAGTAGGAGTTGTCCAAAAAGTTGGAGAGGAACGGGCTGGTTTCCGGGTATGCGATGGTGTATTCCTCCATCGAAAGCCCGCGGGAGATTTCTCGCAGCAGGTTGCGGTCCTTTAAAAAGACAGCGGCGTGCTTGAGTTTTTCGGAGGACACCAGCTTGAAGTTGTTCTGGATGCGCAGGATGACCAGCACCTTGCCAATCAGGTTGAACAACAGGATAAACAGCGCCACCGGGAAGAACAGGTAGAGGTTGGTGCCAAAGTCGGCTTTGTCCACACTGAAATATTCCGGTTTGATGATATAGCAGATGCCCTGCGCCAGAGTACCCAGCAGCGCCAGCATCGGCAGGGTGTCGGTATTGGCGTGGAACTTGAGCAACGCCAGCAATCCGCCGCCGATAGTGTTCGAGCAGATGACCGCGCCGATGGCAGATACCACGCACAGGGTTATCATGTAGGAGCGCAGGTGCAGCTCCGGCTGGATGAAGGTCGGCAGCGGCAGCAGCTCACCGGCAATCTGGATGTCACGGGCAGCCAGCGCCAGGTACAGGGAAAGTCCAAAGACGACCACCATCAGCAGGATGCGGACCAGCAGTCCGGTTTTGATGCTGCGCATATCCCGCAGGATGGCTTCCTTGTCCTTCGGCGAGGAGTAGTCCTCCAGCTCGGTATCCTCCTCGGAAAATTCTTCCGGGACCGGGATTTCGGCAGAAGCCAGGCGAGAGGATTTTTCCGGCTTCTGCTTTTTACCGTCGTTCTTGTGGAAAAGACCGGCATCTTCTGCCTGTGGTGCCTCAGCTTCCGCAGAGGGTTGGTCAAAGTCATCGGGCAGCTCGACATGGAAATGTCCGGCAGTATGGGCGGTTTCTGCTTCCGCTGGTTTCTGCGCGGCTTGGGTTTGTGCGGCGGCAAAAGGAGCCGCTCCAAACTCCTCGGTCAGCCCGGTCGGTGTGGAAGCAAACAGGTCGTCGGTGTCCGTCGGCTGTGCGGGACTTGGTCTGTCGTTGCTATCCTCCAAAGGAGCATCCGGTTTAAAATCGTCGGGCTGTTTGGGGGCTGGATTCTTTTTGCGTCCAAAGCCCGAGAAATATTTTTGATATTCGGTTTTCCCCTTCAGCTTGGGGTCGGGCTGTTCGGGCGGCGGTGTGGTCGGCTCAAAATCGCCGAACGGAGTGGAGCCTTGCTGCAAAGGCAGGTCGGCGGGCTGCTGCTCCAAAAAGAAGGAGGAGGTCAGGTCGTCGCCGGCGGGCTGCTGTGGCGGTTCCGGCTGGTGTTGGGCTTCCTCCTGACGGTGAAGTTCTTCCTCCTGCTGGCGAAGCAGCTCCTCCTGGCGGCGGAGTTCTGCCAGATGCTCCTGCTGTACCTTGACCGATTCGCGGTGGTTGGACAGCGAGGAGAAAAAGACGCCGGTGTTGCTCATATCATCGTGTTCGGTTGAGCGCGGCGATTTCACTGCGGTTCGGGCAGCCGTCTGCGGTTCGTGCGGCTCGGATGAAGCAGCCTGTGCAGCCTGTGGCTGCTGGGCGGGTGCCTTTTGCTGGGTCACGGGTTCCGGCTGAGGCTGCCGGTATGTTTCAAAGGAAAGGTCCTCGATGTTTTCGCTGACCGGTTTTGGACGTGTGCCGGGAGAGGTCCGTCCGGTACGGGCAGGCTGAGAGGCGTTCTGGCGCGCTTTTTTTGCCTTGATTTCATTGAGAATATCATCGACATCATACTGCTTGCTCATCTTCAAATCTCCTTTTTCCTATCCCTGACAGGAGAGTTAATTCTTTTTGACAAAGGACGGCAGACCGCTGCGCTGGCGGACCGCCTCGTAAATCACGATTGCTGCGGCAACCGAAGCGTTGAGCGAGTTGACCTGACCGTTCATCGGCAGCGAAACGACAAAGTCGCAGTGCTCCTTGGTCAGGCGGCTGACACCGCTGCCCTCTGCACCGACAACGATGCCGACAGGACCGCCCATGTCGGTCGAGCACCAGGGCTGTCCGTCCATGTCGGCGCAGAAAATCCACAGACCCTTCTGCTTCAGCTCCTCGATGGCGGACACGATGTTGGGTACCCGCACCACCGGCATATACTCCACCGCTCCGGCAGAGGTTTTGGCAACGGTGGCGGTCAGACCGACGCCGCGGCGTTTGGGGATGATGACCCCGTGTGCGCCTGCTGCTTCGGCAGTACGGATGATGGCGCCAAGGTTGTGCGGGTCTTCGATGTTGTCACAGATGATGACAAAGGGAGGCTGGTCGCCGGCTTTCTGGAAGATGTCCTCCATGGTGGAAAAATCATGGCAGGCAGCCATGGCGACAACACCCTGGTGGACCACCCCTTCGCAAAGGGTGTCCAGTTTTTGCGCTGCCGCGTCCTTGATGGGAACGCCTGCCTGTTTGGCAAGGGCGATGATTTTGCCCATGCTGCCGCGGTCGGCTCCCTTGAGGATATAGACGCAGTCGATGGGGCGACCTTTTTTCAGCGCCTCGGCAACGGCGTTGCGTCCTGCGATGACCGAGCTTTCACGGGATTGGTTTTCAGATACAGTTTCTCTGGGCACGTGCAATACCTCCGAAAAATATGTCAAATTTGGTTTGGCGGATGGTGCGCCGCCGGACAACAGACCGGCAGCGATTCAGTAGTTTTCATTATAGCATATTTTGGAAGGATTTGCATTGTAAAAGGAAAAAGTTTGGGGAAAAAGTTTTACCGCTGTCCGTAAAGGGTCTCAATGCAGCAGCAAAAAGGTCAGGGTGCCGCCTGCCGCCGCAGAAAGCAGCAGAGAAAGACCCAGCCACAGCCGGCTGTGGCTGCACAAAAACGCCGGACGGGCGCGGTGCAGCAGAGGAGCGCGGATGCTGCCTAAAAAATGCTGTGCCTGCGATTCCAGCGTCTTTTTGCAGGAGTCTGCCTGATTGTCCTTCAGATACAGCACAGCGCGCTCGAAATAGGGGTTTTGGGTGTCATTGATTTCGATGATGCGTTTGTTGGTTCCTCTTACCATGGAAATACCACCTTTCTTGTTTAAAGTATCGAGGAAGATGTTGATAACTCTGTTGATAAAGTTAAAAACCATAGAAAAATCATAAATTATCCAAAAAGTATAAGAAGATTCGACAGAAAAAGCGGAGCGGGTCAGAAATTAGTTGATAACTTGGTTGAAAATGTGGAAAAACTTGAAAATAAAAGCTTTTTATCCGAGGACGAATTTGTGGATAGCGGTGAAAATAGATTTTACATTTGGTAATATTCTTTTGACAAAGACGGGAAATTTCCGAAAAATATCCTCTTGCTGGCTTAGTATGGCTCTTTGAAAATAGTTTTACACACGACACAAAAGAAAACAGATGTCGAATATTGTTGAAAACAGCACGAAGAACAGCAGTTTCCGGTAATTTTTGATGAAATTTAAAAGTTTTTCCGTAATAGATTGACATTTCATAGCAAAAGAGTAAAATAATTTTGTAGATTTAATATAGATTTGCAGAGTTTTATATGGACATTACTTTACGGGTTTACAACAAGGGAGGTCGATCGCTCCCTTTCTGTTGCAAACGGCGGGCTGCAAATCCGATTTTTATTACCACAGTCTTGGGAGGTCTTTTCAAATGAAACGGGAAGGTCAAATCAGCGTCAATTCTAAAAATATGTTTCCAATCATCAAAAAATGGCTGTATTCGGACAAGGATATCTTTTTAAGAGAGATTGTTTCCAACAGCTGCGATGCAATCAAAAAGCTCATCAGCCTGCGCGGCATCGGACAGGCGCCGCAGGAGGACGGCTACCAGCCGAGGGTGGAGGTGCGCATCGACAGCGAGAAAAAGCAGCTGATTGTTTCGGATAACGGCATCGGTATGACCGAGGACGAGGTAGAACGCTACATCACCCAGGTTGCCTTCTCCGGTGCAGAGGAATTTTTGCAGAAGTACGGGGAGGATGCCAGCGAGGCAGCCGGCATCATCGGTCACTTTGGTCTGGGCTTCTATTCGTCCTTCATGGTGTCCGACACGGTCGAGATTCAGACCCTTTCCTTCCAGCCGGATGCAAAGCCGGTTCACTGGACCTCTTCCGGCGAGGACAGCTATGAAATCGAGGACGGCGAGCGCACCGAACACGGCACCACCATCATTATGAACATCACCGAGGGCGAGGAAGAATTTTTGCAGGAGAGCCGCATCCGCGAAATCCTGAACAAATACTGCCAGTTCATGCCCTATGAAATCTATCTGAATCCACACGACGAGCAGCGTCCGGTGTACGACAAGGACGGCAACGTGGAGAAGAACGAGGACGGCACCGATAAGATGCGCACCGTCAAACCGCTGCCGGTCAACGACACCCAGCCGCTGTGGCTGAAATCCCCGAGCGAGTGTACCGACGAGGAGTACAAAGCCTTCTACCAGAAGGTGTTCATGGACTTCAACGAGCCGCTGTTCTGGATTCATCTGAACGTCGATTACCCATTTAACCTCAAGGGCATCCTGTATTTTCCAAAGCAGGTCAACCGTCTGGAGGTTGTTCCGGGACAGGTCAAGCTGTACAGCAACCAGGTCTTTGTCGCCGATAACATCAAGGAGGTCATCCCGGAATTTTTGCTGCTGCTCAAAGGCGTCATCGACTGCCCGGATATGCCGCTGAACGTTTCCAGAAGCTTTTTGCAAAACGACGGACAGGTGCAGAAGATTGCTCAGCACATCACCAAGAAGGTATCGGACAAGCTGCATCAAATCTTTAAAAACGACCGGGAAACCTATGAAAAATATTGGAACGACATCTCTGCCTTCATCAAGTTCGGCTGCCTGAAGGATGAAAAATTCTATGACCGCATGAAGGACATCCTGCTGCTGCACACCATCGACGGGGAGTACAAGACCCTCGAGGAGTACCCGAAGGCGGACGAAAACAAGATTTATTATGTCACCGATGAAAACCTGCAGGCGCAGTACATCTCGATGTTCCGCCAGAACGGGCTGACCGCTGCGGTGCTGACCCATGTGATCGACCCGCACTTTATCAGTATGCTCGAATATAAGGAGCAGGAGAAGCTCAAATTCCTGCGCATCGACTCGGACCTTGGCAGCGCGCTCAAGACCGAGCAGACCGAGGAGGAGAAACAGCAGCAGGAGGAAGAGGACAAACAGCTGATTGAGCGCTTTAAACAGGCGCTGCCGGAGGAAAAGCTGGAGTACCAGGTGGAGAGCTTAAAGAGCGATGAGACACCGGCAGTTATCCTGCTGTCCGAGTATGCCCGCAGAATTCAGGATATGAGTCGCGCCTTTGGAGAAAGCTTCGGCGGTCCTGCACAGGTGACTTTGGTGCTCAACCGTGAGAACCCGATCATCCGCTCGCTAAAGACGCTGCCGGACGAGAAACGCGAACTGGTCTGCAAGCAGGTGTATGATTTGGCACAGCTGGCACACAAGCCGCTGAGCGCAGAGCAGATGCAGGGCTTTATGCGCAGAAGTATGCAGCTGTTGGGTATGGTCACCGGGGAAAACCATCAGTAACCCGACCGGCAGTCCACAGAAAAGGAGGAGCAGGGATGACAGAACAGCAGAAACTCAAAGAGCTGCTGGAAAACAGCAGCCACATCGTTTTCTTCGGCGGAGCCGGAGTGTCCACCGAATCGAACATACCGGATTTTCGCAGCGAGGACGGGCTGTACGGCAGCAAGCAGGCAAAGACCTACCCCTATCCTCCCGAAACGATGCTCAGCCACAGCTTTTTTAAGCGGCACACCGAGCAGTTTTTTGAATATTATTTTGACAGGATGGTCTATCCGAATGCAAAGCCGAATGCTGCCCACGATGCGCTGGCAAAGCTGGAAGCACAGGGCAAGCTGTCGGCGGTCGTCACCCAGAATATCGACGGACTGCACCAGCAGGCGGGCAGCAAGCGGGTGTACGAGCTGCACGGCAGCGTGCTGCGCAACCACTGTATCCGGTGCGGCGCTTCCTATTCGCTCGAGCAGATGCTGGAGTACAAGGGTAAGGGCATTCCGCGCTGCTCCTGCGGCGGGGTCATCAAGCCGGATGTGGTGCTGTATGAGGAGAGCCTGGACAGCGACGTGCTGGAGGGTGCTGTGCGCCACATCATGGCAGCCGACCTGCTGATTGTGGGCGGCACCTCGCTGGCGGTCTATCCTGCGGCGGGTCTGCTGCAATACTACGGCGGCAGGGAGCTTGTGCTCATCAACAAAACCGAAACGCCGTATGACCGCAAAGCCTCGCTTGTGATTCGCCAGCCAATCGGCAAGGTGCTGTCAAAGGCAGTAGAAGGCTTGTAGAAGAAAACAAGACCACTTCCCAAACGGAAGTGGTCTTGTTGCAGTTTATCGGATGACAATATCGACAATGTTGACCCGCCTGCAAAAAGAAATGAGAAGATTTGCCTTGACGAAGCGGCTTTAAGAGGTTAAAATGAAGGAGAAAAACAGGGCGTTCAAAAGCTCCTGGGCGCAGAAAGGAAATCGGAAACTATGAAAGCAAGAATCCCAAAGCACAGAGAATTTGTAATCAATCTGGAAACGACCGCTGAGGAAAAACGCGAAGAATGCTGGGCAAAGCTGGAAGCCATCCTGGAGGACTACAAAAAGGAAGGCAAATCGGTCTACACCCCATCCTTTATCGAGGACAACGAGGAGAAGGTCAAGGCTTTGCAGGCAGAGTACGGATTTGAGTACACCATCGAGCTGAAATAAGAAAAAAGGCAGCGGACCCGCTGCCTTTTTTATATAGCCATGGCAAAGTTCTGCGGCATTTCTGCCCTTTTTTGACAGGCTCTCTGCCGCTTTGACAGCGCTGCGGGCATAATTTTTAAAATAGACACAATTTATTTAAAGAAACACCCCTGCACAGTTTGACAAAAAGGGGTTTGTAGAGTTACAATATCATAGACGTGCTGTAAACAAAGAACAGCCGTTGTTTTCTTATTAAAAAAGAAACCCCAACAAGGGAAAAGATAGAGAACAGTTCCCCAGGCAGGAGGAAGGCTCCAAAAGCACATCCGATGTCACCCCAGGGACAGTTCCTTTTAAAAATGAGGTGTAAAAAAATTATGGGATTGATGGATAAAATCTTTGGGACCTACTCTGAAAGAGAGCTCAAGCGAATCTATCCGATTCGCGACAAGGTCCTTGCGCTGGACGAACAATTTTCCAAAATGTCCGACCAGGAGCTGAAAGCGATGACACCAAAGCTCAAGGAACGACTGAGCAACGGCGAGTCGCTCGACGACATCCTGCCGGAAGCATTTGCTACCTGCCGCGAGGCTGCATGGAGGGTGCTGGGCATGAAGCACTTCCCGGTGCAGATTGTCGGCGGTATCGTGCTGCATCAGGGTCGTATTGCCGAGATGAAGACCGGTGAAGGTAAGACACTGGTTGCTACCCTGCCGGTTTACCTGAATGCGCTGACCGGCAAGGGCGTCCATGTTGTCACCGTCAACGATTACCTTGCAAAGCGTGACTCGGAAGAGATGGGCAAGGTCTACCGCTGGCTGGGACTGACCGTCGGTCTGGTCATCCACGACATCGAGCCGACAGACCGCCAGAAGGCGTACAACGCAGACATCACCTACGGAACCAACAACGAATTTGGTTTCGACTATCTGCGCGACAATATGCAGACCTACAAAGAAAACTGTGTTCAGCGCGGTCATTACTTTGCCGTTGTCGACGAGGTCGACTCGATTTTGATCGACGAGGCAAGAACCCCGCTGATTATCTCCGGCAGAGGAGATAAATCCACCGACCTGTACAAGGTAGCGGACCGCTTTGCCCGCACCTTAAAGATGTACAAGGTAAAAGAGCTGGATGACAAGGAAGAGCACGATGATGTTATTGATGCCGACTACATCGTCGACGAAAAGGCAAAGACTGCTACCCTGACCAAATCCGGTGTTAAAAAGGCAGAGGAATTCTTCGGTCTGGAAAACCTGATGGATATGGAAAACTCCACCATCCAGCACCACATCAACCAGGCAATCAAGGCGCACGGTACCATGCAGCGCGACATCAACTACGTTGTCAAGGACAATGAGGTTATGATTGTTGACGAGTTCACCGGACGTATCATGAACGGTCGTCGTTACAGCGAAGGTCTGCATCAGGCAATCGAGGCAAAAGAGGGCGTAGAGGTCAAACGTGAATCCAAGACACTGGCGACCATCACCTATCAGAACCTGTTCCGTATGTACGAAAAGCTGTCCGGTATGACCGGTACCGCTATGACCGAGGAGCAGGAGTTCCGTGAAATCTACGGCATGGACGTTATCGAGATTCCAACCAACAAGCCGGTCATCCGAAACGATATGCCGGACGTTGTTTATAAAACCGAGAACGGAAAATTCAACGCCGTTGTCGAGCAGGTAAAAGAGTGCCACGAAAAAGGACAGCCGGTTCTGGTCGGTACCGTTTCGATTGAAACCTCCGAACGTCTGAGCGCACTGCTCAAACGTCACGGCATCAAGCATCAGGTGCTCAACGCCAAGTACCACGAGAAGGAAGCAGAGATCGTTGCACAGGCAGGTCAGTATGGAGCAGTTACCATCGCGACCAACATGGCAGGTCGAGGCACCGACATCATGCTGGGCGGTAACGCCGAGTACCTTGCGAAAAACCAGATGCGCAAGGAAGGCTACTATGAAAATCTGATTGTGGAAGCAACCGGTTTTGGCGATACCGATGACGAAGAGATCATCGAAGCCCGCCATCGCTTCACCGAGCTTTCCAAAAAGTTTAAAGAAGAGCTGCGCCCGGAAGCAGAAAAGGTCAAGGAAGCGGGCGGTCTGTTCATCGTCGGCACCGAGCGCCACGAGTCCAGGCGTATCGACAACCAGCTGCGCGGACGTTCCGGTCGACAGGGAGACCCGGGCTGTTCCCGTTTCTACCTCTCGCTTGAGGACGATTTGATGCGACTGTTCGGCGGCGACCGCATCAACAGCATGATGGATTCGCTGAAAATCGACGAGAACACCCCGATTGAAAACCGCATCCTGAGCAACACCATCGAAAGCGCCCAGAGAAAGATTGAAGGACGCAACTTTGGTATTCGTAAGAACGTTCTGCAGTTCGACGACGTTATGAACAAACAGCGTGAGATCATCTACGCACAGCGCAACAAGGTGCTGGCCGGCGAGAACCTCAAGGAGTCCATCCTTTCCATGATGGACGAAACGGTCGATTCTGCGATGGCAATGTATATGCCGGAGGGCGTGGAGCCGGATCATTGGAATATGGACGGCTTCCGCAACTACTTTATCGGGCTGATTGCCGGCTCTCTGCTGGAGCTGGAGGACGATGAGCTCAAAAAGGTAGACCGCAAGGAGCTGGGTGATCAGATTAAAGAGAAGGTTCACCAGCTGTACGCCAAACGCGAGGAGGAACTGAGCGAAAATATCACCCGCGAACTTGAGCGTGTAGTCCTGCTCAAAGAGGTCGATACCAAGTGGATGGACCACATCGATGCAATGGATGAGCTGAAGAAGGGTATCACGCTGCGCTCCTACGGACAGAAGGATCCGGTCGTTGAGTACAGAATCGAAGGCTTCGATATGTTCGACGAGATGATTGCAGGAATCCGTGAGGAAACCGTCAAGATTCTCCTGCTGGCTCCATTCCGCAAGCCAAACGCGCCAATGCCACAGGAAGCACCAAAGCGTGAGCAGGTCGCTCAGCCGACTGCCACCAGCTCGGATGGCACCGTAGCGCCGGCTACCATCCGCCGTCAGGGCAAAAAGGTCGGAAGAAACGACCCATGTCCATGCGGAAGCGGCAAAAAGTATAAAAACTGCTGCGGCAGATAAAGGATAACAAGGAAACCGGAAGCAAAGTCTGTAATGCAGCTTTGCCTCCGGTTTCTTCGTTCCTGTTAAAAATAAAACAGGGCTGAAAAGAAGAATCCAGTCCTGAGTATCTATGGAGGTGTGAATCAGATGAACATTACCGGTGATCGCATGAAATTTTTGCGCCTGCTGTCGGAAAAATATCCCACAAGGCAGCAGGTCTGCACAGAGATCATCAACTTGCAAGCCATCCTGAACCTGCCCAAGGGGACCGAGCATTTTATGAGTGATCTGCATGGGGAGTACGAGGCGTTTTTCCACATCCTGAACAATTCCGCAGGCGTTATCCGGGAGAAGGTGGACATGGCATTTGAAGAGGTGCTGACCGCGCGGGAACGTTCCAGCCTGTGTACCCTGATCTACTACCCGCAGGAAAAGCTGCGCAGGATACGCGAGGAAGGACGAAACACCGAGGAATGGTACCGCTTTGTGCTGCAAAAGCTGATTGACCTTGCAAAGCTGCTTTCTTCCAAGTACACCCGCTCAAAGGTCAGAAAGGCAATGCCCAGCGAGTACAGCTACATCCTCGATGAGCTGCTGCACGCACAGCCGGACGAGGACAACAACCAGCTGGTCTACCACAGCAAGATCATCGACACCCTGCTGCGCTTGGAGGAAGGGGACGACTTTATCATCGCGCTGTCCAGCCTGATCAAGCGCCTGGCGGTGGACCATCTGCACATCGTCGGCGACATCTTCGACCGAGGGGAGCGACCGGATGCTATCCTCAATATGCTGATGGACCATCACTCGCTGGACATCGAATGGGGTAACCACGACATTTTGTGGATGGGCGCTGCCTGCGGCAGCCAGGCGTGCATCGCTGCGGTGGTGCGCAACTGCCTGTCCTACAACAACATCTCGGTGTTAGAGCAGGGCTATGGCATCAGCCTGCGCCCGCTGGTGCTGTTTGCAGAAAAGATGTACGACGAAGAGGACCCAAACAAGGCAGCCAAGAAGGCAATCTCCATCATCCTGTTTAAGCTGGAGGGACAGATCATCCGCCGCAACCCGGAATATCAGATGGAGGACCGCCTGCTGCTGGATAAGGTGGACTATGAAAACGCCTGCATAGAGCTGGACGGCAAGAGCTATCCGCTCAAGGAAAAGCGTTTTCCGACGGTGGACCGAGACGACCCATACAAACTTTCGCAGGCAGAGCGGGAAATCATGGATGAGCTGGAAAAGCTGTTTTTGGAAAGCGAGCAGCTGCAGCGCCACGTCGAATTTTTGTACAGCCACGGCAGTATGTATCAGGTGTTCAACGGCAACCTGCTGTTCCACGGCTGTGTGCCGCTGGACGAGGACGGAGCGCTCAAAGCCATCCATCTGGAAGGAAGAATCTACCAGGGCAGAAGCTATATGGATTATGCGGATATGGCTGCCCGTCGGGCGTTCTTCAGCGAGGACCCGCCGCAGCGCTATCTGGATTTCATGTGGTATCTGTGGTGCGGCAGCAATTCTCCGCTGTCGGGCAGGGTAGTAAAAACCTTTGAACGCACCTTCATCGAGGACAAATCCACCTGGGAGGAGCCGAAGAATCCATACTACGAATACCAAAGCTCCGAGCCGGTCTGCCGGATGCTGCTGCGGGAGTTTGGGCTGTATTCGGAAAACTCCCACATCATCAACGGACACACACCGGTCCACGTCAACCAGGGAGAAAATCCGCTCAAGGCGCATGGCAGGCTGATTGTGATTGACGGCGGCTTCTGCAAAGCCTACCAGAAAACCACCGGGATTGCCGGCTATACGCTGATTTTTAACTCCCACGGGATGCGCTTAAAATCTCACCAGCCATTCTCGGGAATGGAAGCCGCGCTCGAGGAAAACATGGACATCGACTCGGAGTCCCAGCAGGTGGTGACCTTCCCCAAGCGTGTGATGGTAGCCGATACCGACACCGGAGAGCGACTGAAGGAGCAGATTGCAGATTTGGAAGATTTGCTGACCGCCTACCGCGAAGGCTGGATTGCAGCCAAAGCAGAGCGGTAAGCATAGTTTACAATGAAAAAAGAGGAGCCGAAACCGTATGTACGGTTTCGGCTCCTTGTTTTGCTTACAGACGGGAGAAAAAATCCTCATATCCAAATTGTTTGACCAGGTACCCCTGTCCTGCAAGGTCCCGCCAGAGGATGGAGGGCAGCGGCATTCCGTTAAAGGTGTTGGTTTTGACCATGGTATACAGCGCCATGTCCTCAAACACCAAGCGCTCTCCCGGACAAAGCGGCTGGTCGAAGGAATAGTCGCCGATGATGTCGCCCGCCAAACAGGTTGGACCGCCCAGACGGTAGGTGTATGGCTTTTCTCCGGCTTCTCCGCTGTTTAAAAGCGGCGGACGGTAGGGCATCTCCAGAACATCCGGCATATGGCAGGCGGCGGAGGTGTCCAAAATGGCAATCTCCATCCCGTTGTGCATCGTTTCCAGAACGCTGCTCACCAAAAAACCGGCATGGTAAACGATCGCTTCGCCGGGCTCCAGATAAATCTGCACATCATAGCGGTCGCGAAAATGCTCGATGACCGAAATCAGGCGCGGAATGTCGTAATCGGGGCGGGTGATATGATGACCGCCGCCGAAGTTGAGCCAGCGCATCTGATGCAGATATTTGCCAAAGCGTTCTTCAAAGGTTTTGGCAGTCGCTTCCAGTTCATCGGAGTTTTGCTCGCAGAGGGTGTGGAAGTGCAGTCCATCCAGCAAAGGCAGCAGAGATTCATCGAAGTTGGAAAGGGTGGTACCCAATCGGGAGCCGGGTGCGCAAGGGTCATAGATGGCATGACCCTCCTGGGTGGAATGTTCGGGATTGATGCGCAGACCGATGGATTTTCCGGCAGCTTTTGCCCGCGAAGCGTAGCGGCGCAGCTGGGCAGGGGAGTTAAAGACCAGATGGTCGGCAAATTGCAGAATCTGCTCAAATTCCTCTTCGCGGTAGGCAGGAGAGAAAACATGGGTTTCTCCGCCAAAGTGCTCATGTCCCAGCCTGGCTTCATACAGACCGCTTGCTGTACTGCCTGCCAGATATTCCCGCATGATCGGGTAAACCGAATACATCGAAAACGCTTTTTGTGCCAGCAGGATGCGGCAGCCGGTGCGGTCGCTGACCTCTTTGAGAAGAGCAAGGTTGCGTCGCAGCCTTCCTTCGTCCACCAGAAAGTAGGGGGTAGGGAAGGAGGCAAGATCAACGCGCTGCATTTAGTCTACCAGGACCGGATCGCGGTCTTCCTTCCATGGCAGTCCCCACTGGTTGAGTGCATCCATAAATGGGTCTGGATCAAACTCCTCCATGTTGTGTACACCCGGTTGGTTCCATTTGCCGGTCATGACCATCATGGCGCCAATCATGGCAGGCACGCCGGTGGTGTAGGCAACCGCTTGTGAACCGACCTCCTTGTAGCATTCCTGATGGTCACAGATGTTGTACAGATAGTAGGTCTTGTCCTTGCCGTCTTTTTTGCCGCGGAAGATACATCCGATGTTGGTCTTACCGACGGTGCGCGGTCCCAAGGAGGAAGGGTCCGGCAGAACTGCCTTTAAAAATTGCAGCGGAATGATTTCTTTCCCTTCATACAGAATCGGTTCGATGGAAGTCATGCCGACATTTTCCAGACATTTCAGATGGGTCAGATAGCTTTGACCAAAGGTCATAAAGAATCGGATGCGTTTGATGCCGGGGATGTTCAGCGCAAGGCTTTCAATCTCTTCATGGTGCAGCAGGTACATATCCTTTTTGCCGACACCCTCAAAGGTGTACTCGCGTTTGATTTCCATTGGTTTGGTTTCGACCCAATGACCGTCTTCCCAGTAGGAGCCGTTGGCAGAAACTTCGCGGATGTTGATTTCAGGGTTAAAGTTGGTGGCAAAGGGATAGCCGTGGTCGCCGCCGTTGCAGTCCAGGATGTCGATGTAGTTGATTTCATCGAACTCGTGTTTTAAAGCGTAGGCGGAAAAGACGCTGGTGACACCCGGGTCAAAGCCGCTGCCGAGCAGGGCGGTGATGCCGGCTTTTTCAAATCGCTCGCGGTATGCCCACTGCCAGCTGTATTCAAATTTAGCGGTGTCCTCCGGTTCGTAGTTGGCGGTGTCGACATAGTGGGTTTTGGTTGCAAGGCAGGCATCCATGATGGTCAAATCCTGATAAGGCAAAGCCAGATTCAGCACGACATCCGGCTTCTCCTGCTCAATCAGAGCAACCAGCTCCTCGACCTTGTTTGCATCCACCTGTGCAGTGGTGATTTTGGTGCTTGTGGTGTTTTGCAGCTTTTCCTTGAGCGCATCACATTTAGATTTGGTGCGGCTGGCAATACAGATTTCTTCAAATACCTCGCTGTTCTGGCAGCATTTGTGAATGGCGACAGAAGCAACGCCTCCGCAGCCGATAATCAAAACTTTTCCCATAATGGTAGACCTCCCTTGGAAGATAAATTTTATTTTTGAAATGCAAGCAGCATCTCGCGGACAATTTTGCAGGCGACGATGGTGGAAACGCCGCTGGGGTCATAGTGCGGGCTTAATTCATTGACATCGCATCCAACGACCCGTAGTTTGGAGCAAACCAGGGTAGCAGCCTTGCGCAGCTGTTCAAAGCTGACACCGCCCGGCTCCGGGGTGCCGGTTCCGGGAAAGACCGAAGGGTCCAGGACATCCAAATCCAGGGTAAAGTAGACCGGTTTGTCCTGAAGCTGGTCGATGACCTCTTCGAGGGTGGCAAAGTCAAAGCGGTTGGTTTTGACATGGGTGCGTCCCCACTGAAATTCCTCCCGGTCGCCCGAGCGGATGCCAAACTGGAAGATGCGACCGTTGCCGACCAGTTCCCAGCAGCGGCGAAGGACACAGGCGTGGGAGAGGGAAACACCAAGGTAGTCTTCCCGCAAATCGGCGTGTGCGTCAAAGTGGATGATGTGTACATCGGGAAATTTTTCTGCCACTGCACGAAAGGCGCCCAGTGTTACCAGATGCTCGCCGCCCAGCATGAAAGGGCGTTTGTGCGAGGCAAGAATCAGGCGGGTCTGTTCGGTGATGGCATCTAATGCGGCGCTGCTGTCGCCGAAGCACAGCTCCAAATCGCCGATGTCCACAGCATCTCCGTCGAACAGGTCTCGGTCCTGATAAGGACTGTAGCTTTCAATGCCGTAGGACTCCCGGCGGATGGCAGAGCTGCCAAAGCGGGTTCCCGGGCGGTAGGAGGTGGTGGAATCAAAGGGTGCGCCGAACAGCACAGTGGAAGCAAAATGCCAGCCGGTGTCGCAGCCCATGAATACTTCAACATTTTTATTCAACATCTTTCAAAAGCTCCTCAACATAAGCGGGCAGATAAAATGCGCCCTTGTGCAGTGTGGTGGTGTAGTATTTACAGCCCAATCCCCGCAGATTCCAGCGGGCTTCGGCAAGGTCTTTGAGCGGGTGGTACTTTTTGGAGGCAAAGCCGAACAGCCAGTGACCGGAGGGGTAGGTGGGGATGTGTGCCTGAAAGACCCGGCTGATGGGGAAGGATTCGACAATGCGCTTGTGCGCACGCTGGCAGGCGGTGGCATCCTCGTCGTAAAAGGGACTTTCATGTTGGTTGACCATGATGCCGTCCTCCTTGAGCGCTTTGTAGCAGCTGCCGTAAAATTCCCGGGTGAACAACCCTTCTCCGGGACCAAAGGGGTCGGTGGAATCGACGATAATCAAATCGTATTCGTTCTCAAAGCGGCGGATAAACTTTAAGCCGTCCTCGTAATAGATGTGGACCCTTGGGTCATCAAAGCGACAGGCGGTCTGTGGCAGGTACTTTTTGCAGACCTCCACCACCAGCTGGTCGATTTCTACCAGGTCGATCTGCTCGATTTCCGGGTAGCGGGTCAGCTCGCGGATGACACCGCCGTCACCCGCTCCGATGACCAGCACCTTTTTGACACAGGGATGGACTGCCATCGGGACATGGGTAATCATCTCATGGTAGATGAATTCGTCCTTTTCGGTCAGCATCATGTAGCCGTCCAGTGTCAGAAAGCGTCCGAATTCGGGGGAATCAAAGATGTCGATGCGCTGAAATTCGCTCCTGCCGCTGTACAGCTGACGGTCCACCCGAATAGAAAGTTTAACGTTTGGGGTCTGTAATTCAGAAAACCAGTATTCCATCTTCTAAACTCCTTTGAGCACATTCAGCCGCTCGATCTGCGCATCCTCGGGACCGGTCATAGAGCAGCCTTTTGCTTTTGCATATTCGATATAATCCAGAATCGGTCCGGTGATGCGCTCGCCGGGAGCCAAAATCGGGATGCCGGGTGGGTAACACATCACAAATTCGCTGCAAATGCGCCCTTGTGTCTGCCGCAGCGGCAGCGATTCCTTTTCGGCATAAAAAGCATCCTGCGGGGAAACGGCTACCTCGGGTTCGATGTATTCCTGCTTCATCAGGTTGGCTTTGTCCGGCTTGCCAAATCGCCGGCGCACCTCAGCCATAGCGCTGACCAGCCGCTCGATGTCCCGCTGACGGTCGCCGATGGAAAGATAAGCAAGCAGATTGCCCAAATCCCCAAACTCGATTTGGATGTCGTATTCGTCCCGCAGCAGGTCATAGACCTCGATGCCGGCAAGACCGATGTCCAGTGTGTTGACCGCCAGTTTGGTGACATCAAAGTCGTAGATGCTGTCCCCGTTGATCAGCTCCCGCGAGTAGGCGTAGTAACCACCGATGGAGTTGATTTCTTTGCGGGCATATTCCGCCAGCTTGACTACCTCGGAAAAGGCTTGGGTCCCGCGAAGCGCCAGGTTGCGCCGGGAGATGTCCAGGCTGGACAGCAGCAGGTAGGAGGCGCTGGTGGTTTGCGTTAAGTTGATGATCTGCCGGACATATCCTTCGTGCATGGCAGGACCGGTCAGCAGCACCGAGCTTTGGGTCAGGCTGCCGCCGGATTTGTGCATCGAGACCGCAGCCATGTCCGCTCCGGCAGCCATGGCGCTGACCGGCAGATTTTCACCGAAGTACAGGTGGGTGCCGTGCGCCTCGTCCACCAGACACTTCATCCCATGGCGGTGCGCAAGCGCAACAATGCTCCGCAGGTCGGAGCAGATGCCGTAGTAGGTGGGGTTGTTGACCAACACCGCTTTGGCATCGGGATTTTGCTCGATGGCTTTTTCTACTTCGGTCAGCTTCATTCCAAGCGGGATGCCCAGCCGTTCATCGCATTCGGGGTTAACATATACCGGAACGGCGCCGCACAATACCATGGCGCCCATCACGCTGCGGTGGACGTTGCGGGGCAGGATGATTTTTTCTCCGCGCTTGGCAACAGAAAGCACCATCGCCTGTACGGCGGAGGTAGTGCCGCCCACCATCAAAAAGGCGTGAGCTGCACCAAAGGCGTCGGCAGTCAGCTGCTCGGCTTCCCGAATGACCGAAACCGGATGGCACAGATTGTCCAGCGGCTTCATCGAGTTGACATCGATGCCGACACAGCGTTCGCCCAGCAGTTCGACCAACTCCGGGTTGCCGCGTCCTCTTTTGTGTCCGGGAACATCGAAGGGAACGACCCGCATCTTCTTGAAGTTTTGCAGAGCCTCATAGATGGGCGCTCGACTTTGTTCGAGCTTGTACATGATAAAAACCTCCTTTGTGGGGAATCTCGCTTGCAGGCAATCTTCCGTTGCAAAAATGTTAGTAGATATTGCGCCCGCTGAAGATTTCAATCATCTCTCGACGCAGGTTATTCATAATTTCCAGCCGGTTCTGTGGGGGCAGCTCATAGACATCGGTTTTGAACAGGTAGTTTTGCAGGTCGATTTCCTTGAGCATCATCTTGGTGTGAAAAAGGTTGGCATCATAGACGTTGATGTCCACCGCATCATACTGGCGCAGGGTGGCAGGGTCGATGTAATCTTGGATGGAGGTGACCGGGTGATCCAGAAACAGCTTTTGACCGTTGATGTCGCGGGTGAAGCCGCGCACACGGTAGTCCATGGTGATAATATCGGAATCGAAGGAGCTGATGAGGTAATCCAAGGTGGAAAGCGGGGTGATGGCGCCGCAGGTGGCAACGTCGATGTCCACCCGAAAGGTGGCAAGGCAGGTTTCGGGGTGGTATTCCGGGTAGGTGTGTACCGTTACATGGCTCTTGTCCAGATGCGCCAGCTGGGTCTGACCTACGGGAATCATCGAACCTTCGGCAATCAGAATGGTGACCGAAGCGCCCTGCGGGTCATAATCCTGCCGCGCAATGTTGAGCACCTTTGCGCCGATCATGTCGGTCAGGGTGGTCAAAATATTGGTCAAACGCTCCGAATTGTACTGTTCGTCGATGTAAGAGATGTAGTCCCGCTGTTCTCTCGGCGTTTTGGCATAGCAGACGTCATAGATGTTAAAGCTCAACGCTTTGGTTAGATTGTTAAAGCCATACAGCTTTAATTTTTCTCCCATCTCCTCAGCTCCTTTTGACGGGCAGACAAGCCCTTGAGATTTTATGGCATAAAAAAAGCAAGCAGATACGCAGAAGCGTTTCTACTTGCTTGAAAATCCCGATTTTTCCCCCTGTTTTCCGTGCACAAAAGGCAGGCAACCCAAGAGAACAGGAGATATTAACCGGACATTTGACCGGAAAATATCCCCCCGATGTTCTTATAAAACACCGGAAGAAGGATTACAAAAGATCAGAGTCTATATAGCAAATACTTACTTTTACTACTCTTATTGACCGTTTCACAAGTTGATGTACGAATCTACGCACTGGTTATAAAGTAACCAACTTATAAAATTTGAGCTTTTAACTCAATCAATAATGGTGACCTGTGTCACCGCTCGGCAGTTGACCCGGCTGTCCGTATGGCCTTAACCCGCACTGGGGTGGTCAAGAAATATTTGCATGGAACCTCTGATAAACTTTGTATCCCATACCTCCTAAATATAGCGGATTTTATTTTGCTTGTCAATATTTTTTGGAAATTTTTTTAACAGGAGAAAAACTTAAAGCAGATATACCATCTTTTCCTCTGTCCAGCCAACCAGTGTTTTGGCAAGGTCATGGGCGTACTGTTTTGCCTTTGGCAGGCTGTGGTCAAGATAGTTTCCGCACTCGATGCGGCTGGAGCCGGGGATTTCCCCTTCAAAGTTTTCGATGAAGGCGCAGGTTTCCTGCACCAGCTCGATGGCGCGGGTTTTGGAGATTTTGTCCCGTGTGATGAAGTAAAATCCGGTGCGGCAGCCCATCGGACCGACATAGAGGATGTTGTCCGAGTCGGCGGTATTGCGCACATAGGTGGCAAACAGATGCTCGAAGGTGTGGATGCCGTCATTTTCCAGATAGACACCGGCATTCGGTGTTACCATGCGCACGTCGTAGGTAACAGCGTCGCCGTCGATGCGGGAAAGGTACATTCCGGGCGTCAGCTTGTCGTGGTTGACGCAAAAGCTCTCGATGCGTTTCATTTGCTCTCCCCCTTACCGTGCGTTGCTCAGCATCTGCATGACGATACCGGCAGAGTGGCGGGCAGCGGTTTCTTCAAAGTTGGTGGCAGATTCGGCTGCTTCCTCGTCCGCATTGTCGCTCATGGTGCGGATGATGACAAACGGGATGTCGTTGACACAGCAGGTGTGACCGATGGCAGCGCCTTCCATCTCGACGCACATCGGGTGATGCTCCTCCACGATTTTGTTTTTCACTTCGGCAGATTCGATAAACTGGTCGCCGGTGGCAATCTTGCCGACAAAGCAGCAGGAGGAGCCGTGGTCGATCTGCTGGAAGGCTTCGACTGCCGACTCTACCATCAGCTCGCTGGCGTGGATGCCGTCGATGTACGGTGGATAGTCGCGCAGGAAGCGGGCGTTGCAGTCGTGGTAGCACAGCTCGCGGGAGATGACAACGTCCAGAACCTTCAAATCGTGATGGACAGCGCCTGCGATGCCGGTATTGATGATGCGCTCCACCTCAAAGCGGTCAATCATCATCTGGGTGGTGATGGCAGCGTTGACCTTGCCGATGCCGCAGCAGCAGACAACAGCCTCCTGTCCGCAGAGGATGCCTTCCCAGAAGAGCAGACGTCCGACCTTGACTTCGTTAAGGTCCTCCATCTGCTGCTTGAGTACTTCTACTTCAGACGGCATGGCACCGATGATTCCCCATTTCATATTCTATCTTCCTTTCAGCTTGTAAATGTTTGGTCCTTGGGATGGGAACTTGCACCTATTATAGCACAGCGGCAGGCAAAAGAAAATTGTGCCGACAGCTTTTACAGAAAAAAGGCAGGACCTTTTGGTCCTGCCCTGCAAAGTTTTTTTACTTGGTGTAGTTGTCAAAGTAGCCCTGAACCAGAATGATCGGGGTGCCTTTGTCGCCGGAGCCGGAGGTCAGGTCAGCCAGCGAGCCAATCAGGTCGGTCAGGCGGCGTGGGGTGGTACCCTGGGATACCATCTGACCCTTCAGGTCCTCATCTTTGTGGCGGATGTAGTCGGAGATTGCTTCCTTGAGGGCATCGCCGCTCAGGTCAGCAAAGTTGTTGTCTGCCAGATATTTGAGTTTGACCTCGTTTGGAGTACCCTCCAGACCGGGAGTGTATGCAGGGGAAACAACCGGGTCTGCCAGCTCCCAGATTTTGCCGACCGGGTCTTTGAAGGCGCCGTCGCCATAGACCATGACCTCGATGTTTTTGCCGGTCTGCTCTTTGAACATAGCAGCAACGTTTGCAACAAACTGGTCGCAGTCCTTCGGGAACAGCTTGACGGTTTCCTCGGTTGCCTTGTTGGAGCCGAGCAGACCGTAAGTCGGGTTGCAGCCGCTGCCGTTGACCGGTGCGGTCAGGATGTCGTCCAGACCCAGCACGACCGAAGCGCCCGCTTTTTTCAGGATGCGTTTGGTGCGGTTTCTGGAGTGGATGTCGCAGGTCAGCACCTTGTCGGTGTAGTCGAGGATGGTCTTTGGATTGTTGGAAAGAACGATTTCCACATCAGCGCCGCTTTCACGGATCAGCTCGGAGTAAAATTCAACATAGTCCACACCGGTGAATGGGTGCAGCACCTTGCCGAACAGCTCGCGGTATTTTGCTTCGGTCAGCACGTCGCTCCATGGGTTGACGCCCTTTTCGTCGAGCAGTTCCTCGTCGATGAGGTGGTTGCCGACCTCGTCAGCCGGGAAGCTGAGCATCAGAACGACCTTTTTAGCGCCGCGGGCAATGCCCTTGAGGCAGACAGAAAAGCGGTTGCGGCTCAGGATAGGGAAGATGACACCGATGGTTTCTCCGCCAAGTTTGTTTTTGACATCGGCAGCGATGTCATTGATGTGCGCATAGTTTCCCTGTGCGCGTGCAACGACCGCCTCGGTTACAGCGACAACATCTCTGTCGTGGAAGGAAAAGCCTTCGCTTTTGCCTGCTGCCAGGACGGAATCGACGACGATTTTTGCAAGGTCGTCGCCTTCGCGGATGATGGGCGCACGAACGCCGCGGGATACGGTACCTACCAATCTTTCCATAATCAAAATCCCCTTTTCTTTTGGATCAATAAGGTTGCAGTTGGGCTTGTTTTGCCCAGATACTTTTATTATAATAGAAATATAAGGATAAGTAAAATAAATATATAGAATATTAAAAATAAGTGTGACTTATAGTTTGTGGAAAGGGGGAAGAGAATGCTCACCAAGCTGGAAAATTATCGGGTTTTTTGCAAGGTGGCGCAGCACAAAAGCTTTTCCGGTGCAGCGCAGGAGCTGTTTTTGTCGCAGCCGGCGGTCAGCCAGTCGGTTCGCCAGATGGAGGAACAGCTGGGGATGCAGCTGTTTGTGCGCAGCTCCAAAAAGGTGGAGCTGACCCCGCAGGGCAGCATCCTGTACGAGTACGCCAGCTCGGCGCTGGGCTTGCTGGAATCGGCAGAGCAGCAGCTGAGCGGCTTGCAGACGCTGGGCGCCGGACAGCTGCGGCTGGGCGCGGGGGACATCACTGCCCGTCACCTGCTGCTGCCCGCATTGGAGCGTTTTCATCAGCTGTACCCAAAGGTGCATCTGAGCATCTTTAACCGCACCAGCGCCAGCAGTCTGGAGCTGCTGCACGCCGGCAGAATCGACGCGGCGTTTGTCAACCTGCCTATCGAGGATGATCGAATCACCGTCCACTGGGAAAGCCCGGTGCAGGACATCTTTGTGGCAGGGCAGAGGTTTGCCGAGTTAAAAGATAAGCCCTTGACCGCACGGCAGCTGGCAAGGCTGCCGCTGATTATGCTGGAGCACAAGGCAAACAGCCGGGTGTATGTCCAGCGGTTTTTCCTGCGGCAAGGGGTGGAATTGCAGCCGGAAATCGAGCTGGCTTCCTATGAACTGATGGGAGAGCTGGCGCGCATCAATTTGGGTGTGTCCTGTATGGTGCGGCAGTTTTGCAGGCAGGAGCTGCAAAGCGGCAAGCTGTTCGAGTTGAGGTTGACCGAGCCGGTCCCGGCGCGGAGCATTGGGATGGTCAGCCTCAAAGGGGTCAGCCTGCCGCCGTCGGTCGCCCGCTTTGTGGAGCTGATGAACGAAACCACCCGAACCAAGGAAAAGGAGGAATGACCGTGGAGCGACTGACAACCGCTCGTCTGCTGCTGCGCGTGTTTGAAGCGAAGGATTTGCAGAATTTGTACGCCTATTGCAGCGAGCCGGACACCGGCATCCATGCGGACAAAAAGCCGCACGAAAGCATCGAAGAAAGCAGACAGCTGCTCAAACAGCTGATGCAGGAGGATTTGACCTGGGCAATCTGCGATAAGGTCAGCGGGAAAAACATCGGAGCGGTGTGGCTGCGGGAGGACCACCGCCGCAGGAGGGACAAAAGCCGCTGTCGGGTGCTGGGCTACCTGCTCGACAAAGGGTACTGGGGACAGGGACTGATGACCGAAGCGGTCGGCTGTGTGGTGGACTACGCCTTTCGCGATTTGCAGCTGGAGCTTCTTTCCACCTACCGCTTTTCTTATAACCGCCGCAGCGGCAGGGTGATGGACAAGACCGGCTTTGTGTACGAAGGAACCTTGCGGCAGGCGACCGAGCGGTTTGACGGTGCGCTGTTGGATGTAAGCTGTTTTTCACAGACCCGGCAGGAATGGCAGGACAGACAAAGAAAACAGGAGGACAGAAAAATGCGTTGGAAACATTTGTTATTTGATTTGGACGGAACCATCACCGACCCGAAGGTGGGTATCACCAAGAGCGTGCAGTATGCGCTGGAAGCCTTTGGAATCATCGAGCCGGATGCCGACCGCTTGACACCCTTCATCGGACCGCCGCTGCTGGACAGCTTTGAGCAGTTTTATCAGATGAGTAAAGAGCAGGCACAGCAGGCGGTGGAAAAATATCGGGAGCGTTTTTCGACGGTGGGACTGTACGAGAACGAAATCTACCCGGGTATGGCGCAGCTGCTGTCGGAGCTGTGTGCGCAGGGGTGCAGACTGGCGGTGGCATCCAGCAAGCCGACCGTCTTTGTTAAAAAGATTTTGGAGCATTTTCAAATCGAGTCGTATTTTTCGGTGGTGGTCGGCAGTGAGCTGGACGGCAGACGGGTGCAGAAGGAGGAGGTCGTTGCCGAGGCGCTGCGGCAGCTGAGCCTGCTGGGAGATGCAGGGGAGACTGCGATGATTGGCGACCGCCGGTTTGACATAGAGGGCGCACAGGCGCATCAGCTGACCGGCATCGGTGTTGCTTACGGCTACGCTTTGCCGGGAGAGCTGGAAGAAGCAGGAGCCGATTTTGTGGCGCAGGATGTTGCCGAACTGCAAAAGCTGCTGCTGGGAAAAGAATAGGGCAAACAAAAAAGAGAGCCTAATTAGGCTCTCTTTTTGATTGGCAGAAAAACATCTGCCCGCAAAATCAAATCTTGCAGATGGATTATACCTTATGCTTTCGGGCTTCATACTCCTCGCGGGTCATCACATACAGGCAGGTGTCCAGGATCACACCGTCAAAGCGTTCGCCTGACTGGTGAAGGGTGCCCTCATAGGAAAAGCCCAGCTTTTCGATTACACGGGCGCTGCGCCGATTATAAGAGGCGTGGCGGATGCTTAAAAGAGAAAGTCCCATCTCCTCAAAAGCAAAGCGCTGGACCTCCCGGGCAGCTTCGGTCATCAGCCCTTGTCCCCAGTAGGCTTTGGAAAGGACATAGCCCATCATCCGGCACCGGTCTGGACGCAGGCTGCGCATGGAGTCTGGATGCAGACCGATGCTGCCGATGACCTTTTGGGTGGAGCGCTCACAGATTGCCCAGGTTTCATCCGCTTCCAGAAAGGAGGTCAGGATGCGGCGGCTTTCCTCGATGCTTTCGTGAGGCTTCCATCCGGCGTGGATGCCGGTGTCGGGGTCCTTGGCATATTCATAAAAATCCGCAGCATCATCCATGGTGAAGCTGCGCAGGATGAGCCGTTCGGTGGTCAGGGTTTTCATGGAAGGATCCCTCCTGAGATTATGCTCGATCTGTAAAGGAAAGCAGGCAGTCGCGCAGTGCAGCTTGCTCGCAGACCGGCAGTCTGCCGCAGCACAGCTCCTGATTGCCGCCGCCCTTGCCGCCGAGCGCCTTGTTCATCGTCTGGCACAGTGCGCGCAGGTCGCAGCCGGCATCTGCCGAGCGGCACAGAGCGTAGGAGAGCACCTCGCCCTGGCGGGTGAACAGTGCGCCGACCACCCGGCTGTGCTGGCTCAGCTGTGCGGCAAAGCTTTTCAGCTCATCGGCAGAAAGGCTGTCGTCCCACACAAAAACCAGACGGTCGCTGCCAAACGGCTGGGCATTTGCAACCAGCTCCTTTGCCAGCAGGGTGAACAGCTGTTTATTTTTGGCAGCCAGTTCCTGCTTTTTGGCAGCCAGCTCCGCCTTTAATTTTTCTACGTTGGAAAAAGCCTCCTGCGGCTTGCAGGACAGACCGACGCAGATTTGTTTGAGGCTCTGGCATCGGTCGGCGCAGTCCTTCAAAGCAGCTGCACCGCACAGGAAGGTCAGGCGGGTGCCGCCCTTGTAGCGCTGGGAGTCGATGATTTTGAGCAGTCCGATTTCACCGGTGTGGGCAACGTGGGTGCCGCAGCAGCCGCAGAGGTCACAGTCCTGGATTTCCACCAGGCGCAGATGGTCCACCTCCGGCTTTTTGCGCAGCGGCAGCGCAGCCAGCGCTTCGGCAGAAGGGTAGCTGACAAAGACCGGATGATTCTGGCAGACGAGCGCATTGACCTTTTCCTCCAGCATCCGCACCTGCTCGGCAGAAATTTCGCCGTCCAAGTCGATGGTGTTGCTCTCATGCCCCATGTGGAAGCCGACGTTGTGCAGTCCCAGCTCCTTTAAAATCAGACCGGACAGGATGTGCTCGCCGCTGTGAATCTGCATATTGGCAAATCGGCGTTCAAAATTAAGGACACCCTCCACCGTGCTGCCAATCAGGAGCGGCTGGTCGCACAGATGCAGGATGGCTTCTCCCTGCTCATAGGTGTAAAGCACCTGCGCACTTTGGTCGCCTGCTTGCAGGCAGCCGGTGTCCGCCGGCTGTCCGCCGCCCTCCGGGAAAAAGCAGGTGCGGTCTAATTCCACAGCAAATCCCTGCATCCCGTTTTTGGAGGCAGGCTCGCAGGAGAGGACCGAAGCGCAAAATTGGGTGCAGTAGCTGTCGAGGTCAAATAATTTTTCCGTCATGGTGTACTCCTTCCGGGCAAATTAGAGGGAAGCAGGCAAAAAGCCGATTTTTTTGTAGACCTTGTCGAGGGTGCGCTGGGAGATGGTGCGCGCCTTCTGTGCGCCTTCGCGGTAGCAGCTTTCCAGATAAGCCTTGTCAGCCATCAGGCGGTCATACTCCTCGCGGATTGGACGCAGCTCTTCGGCAACTGTTTCACCGACAGCGGTCTTGAAGTCGCCGTAGCCTTTGCCTTCAAATTCCCGCTGGATTTCTTCATAGCTCTTTTGGGTGATGGCGCTGTAAATGGACATCAGGTTGTTGATGCCGTCCTTGCCCTCGCGGTAAACGACTTCCATCTCCGAGTCGGTGACAGCGCTCTTAAATTTTTTGATGATGCTGTCCTTGGAGTCGAGCAGGAAGACGGTAGCTTTGACGTTTTCGTCCGATTTGGACATCTTCTTGGTCGGGTCTGCCAGCGACATGATCTTGGCGCTGGTCTTTGGAATGTAAGCGTCCGGGATGCGGAAGGTGTTGCCGTAAAGACCGTTAAAGCGGACAGCGATGTCGCGGCTCAGCTCAAGGTGCTGCTTCTGGTCAATACCAACCGGAACCAGGTCGGTCTGATACAGCAGGATGTCGGCAGCCATCAGGGAAGGGTAGGTGAACAGACCGGCGTTGATGTTGTCGGCGTGTTTAGCGGATTTGTCCTTAAACTGGGTCATACGGGACAGCTCGCCGAACTGGGTATAGCAGTTGAGCACCCATGCCAGCTCTGCGTGGGTGCTGACATGGCTCTGGATGAAGGCGATGCTCTTCTTCGGGTCGATGCCGCAGGCAAGCATCAGCGCATAGGCGGACAGGGTGTTGCTTTTCAGCTCCTTCGGGTCCTGGCGCACGGTGATGGCGTGCTGGTTGACAATGCAGTATGCGCAGTTATATTCGTCCTGAAGCAAACCCCAGTTTTTAACAGCGCCCAGATAGTTGCCCAGGGTGAAAGCACCGCTGGTCGGCTGGATGCCGGAGAAGATGACCTTTTTGCGTTCCGGTTTGTTTTCAGGAGTATTCATATTGTTTTCCATAACAGTTCCTTCTTTCTTTTCTCATTTATTTGGATGGATGAATGTACAAAACAGGATGCAGGTTTGGATGCAGGGTATGAAAAAAAGCCCTTGTCCTGTGCTTTTCGGCAGAAAAAGACCGAAAAACAGGGACAAGAGCTTTGTTACTCCTGCGGTGCCACCCAGATTGACCCTGCAAAGGCAGAGCCCACTTAATCGAAATGGTGCTGCCGGATAACGGCGCAGCCTGCCGTCGACGCCTACTGGAAATTCGTTCGGGTCGCCCTCGTAAGCCCATTCAAAACAGCCGCTGCCGCCGCGCTTTCACCTTGCCGCGGCTCTCTGGGGACAGGTATGCCATCTTTACTTCTCTTACTCATCGGTTTAGCGGTCGGTGATAGACCAACCTTTTGTTTGAACCTATGATACTCCAAAGACTGCAAAATGTCAACACCGCCCGCCGCTTTGTCTTTTGGCGTTGGAGATTAGCAGTGCTGCGCCTCAAGCTCTCTTTTTAAATCCTGCACAAACTGTGCCTGCTGCTTTTGGAGGTACAGCTTTATAAACGGCTTCATCAGCGGATTTTTGGCGGTCACACATTCGGTAAATTCGATTTGGGTCCGTCTGCCCTGTGCGGTAAAAAGACCGGTCCAGTGCCCGCGGATGCGGCTGTTCTCCAAATCAAACTCCCAGCGCCGGTATGCCTGGGTTCGGGTGACGGTGAAATGGGTAGCAAACCCGTCCTTTGTGTACTCGATAAATTGTCCGTCGTGGAGGAGCTGCGTTTTGCTCAAATCGCTGCGCCATCGGCTGTACTGCTCGACACAAAGCACTGTTTTCCAGACGGATTGAATGTCGCTGTTGAGGATTTTTTTGATGGTGGCAGTTGCCATATATTACACATCCTTTCCAAATGAAAGCAGATGGGGCATTTTTTCTCTTTTATCCCGGCTGATTTGCAGCCAATGGGTGCAAGATGGAAAAAGAAAACAGAAACTGGCAGAACGCCGGTCGGAAAGCAGGGAAATAGAAAAGGCTGTCCACACCGGTCGCAAACATCCAGCATTCGATGGATTTGTGGTTGCACAAACGACAATCTATGCCTATGCGGCGTGCTATGCTTTTATACATCGAAAGCAAAATTTTACAAATAGCACATAAGGAGGCTGCACTATGAAAAGCAGGACAGATTTTGTAAGCATCGGATGGATGGATCAGCTCAGACAGGCAATGTACAACCAAATCAAGGCAATGGGCGCGCTGCTGTGGGTCCTGCTGGGATTTACAGTCGGGCTGGGCAATATGATGATGGAGATTTCCCCCTTTGGCGCAGCCTTGTGTGCAGCAGCACCTTTTCGTTATCTGCCTGCGGCAGCGCTGGGCAGCGCTGCGGGCAGCCTGCTGCTGAGCAATCTTGCAGAGCTGGGCGGAGCGCACACCCTGACCATCAAATACACAGCGGCAGTTTTGCTGATTACTCTGGCGCGCCGCACGGCAGCACACAGCGAATCGACCATGCAGCGGACAACGGCGGCGCCGCTGCTGGCATTTTTCGGGCTGCTGCTGCCTTCGGTGGCATCGCTGCTGGCACAGTCCTTTTCCGGGTACAGGCTGGTGATGGCTTTGGCGGAGGCGACAATGGCAGCCGCCTGTGCTTACTTTCTGGCGCGGGGACTCAAGGCGTTTTCGCTGGGACAGGGTCTGTTTACCCTGACAAGGGCGGATTTTATCAGCGTGGTGCTGACCGCCTCGATGTTGATTGTATCTTTGAGCAACGTCACCTTCGGCGGCATCTCTCTGGGCAGACTGCTGGCTGCACTGGCGGTGTTGCTGTGCGCGCTGGCAGGCGGCGAGCGCTGGGGAGCGATTTCCGGCATCGTCTGTGGAACAGCGGTCGGTGTCGCACTTTTTCCAAAGATGCAGCTGATTGGCATTTATGCGCTGGCAGGACTGGCGGCAGGCGTATTTTCCAACTTGGGAAGATTTGGCTGTGCGGGAGCTTTTGTACTTACCTTTGGAGGGATGAGCCTTCTTTCCGCTCCGCCGCCGGTGATGCCGCTGGTGTACGAAGGGTGCATCGGTGCGGTGACGTTGCTGTTGCTGCCGCAGAGCGTTTTGTGTGCGCTGCGGGCAAAGCTGTTCCGCCAGCCGATGGACAGCGCGGGGAAAAGCGTGCGCCAGCTGATGCTGGAGCGGCTGGGAGAGGCAAGCGGTGCGCTGCGGGAGATTGCGCGCACCACGCAGGCGGTCTCTCACCAGTTGGACAAGGTCAAAGCCGGCAGCCTGGAGCAGGTGTATGATGAAGCGGTGGACAACATCTGCCTTCACTGCGGGCTAAAGACCCGCTGTTGGCAGCAGGAGTACACCGACACTGTCAACGTCTTTAACCACCTGACACCGCTGCTGCGGCAGAACGGCAGCATTTGCGAGGAGGATTTTGGCTATCCGCTCTCGGCGCGGTGCGGCAAACGGGCGCAGCTGGCACAGCAGATCAACCTGGGCTATCAGGAGTTTACCGCAAAGGAGGGGATGAGCCGCAAGGTGGCGCGGGTGCGCTCGGTGGTGACCGACCAGTTTGAGGGTCTGGGCGAGCTGCTGGAAGGGCTGTCGCAGGAGCTGTGCGGCATCTCCGGGTATGAGGAGCGGATGATGGCGCAGGTGCGGGAATATCTGGAGCACGAACGCTGCCAGCTGCGGCGGGTGGATTGCTACCGCGACCGGCAGGGCAGGGTGTTTTTGCAGATTGATTTGGAGCCGTATCGGGTGGCTCGGCTGGAACTGGAGCGGATGAGCATGGACCTTTCCAGCGTGTGCGACTGTGCCTTTGCGCTGCCGCAAAAGCTGGAAATCACAGAAACCGACCCTGCGGGCAGGCAGCAGCGGGCGGTGCGGCTCCGATTTTGTGAGCGGGCTGAATTTACAGCGGAATTTGCAGCCAGCCAGCACACCTGTCAAGGGTGCCGCCTGTGCGGGGATGCCTGCCAATCCTTCACCGATCGTCGTTCGGTGGCACACATCGTCCTGTCGGACGGGATGGGCAGCGGGACGGCGGCTGCGGTGGACGCCAATATGACGGTGTCGCTGATTACCAAGTTGATCGACGCCGGGGTCAGCTATACGGCGGCGCTGAAAATTGTCAACTCCGCGTTGCTGGTCAAATCGGGAGAGGAGTCCCTTTCCACCATCGACATCACGGCAATCGACCTTTACACCGGACAGGCGCACTTTTATAAAGCGGGCGCAGCGCCCACCTTTGTCCGCAGAGGAAATCGGGCAGGAATGGTGGAATCGACCTCCCTGCCGGTGGGTATCCTGACAGCGGTCGAGTTTGAAAAAAGCAGTATCAAGCTGTCGGACGGAGATTTGGTGGTGATGGTGTCCGACGGAGCCACCGCCTGCGGCAGCGACTGGATTTTATCGGTGCTGGACCATTTTGCTGCCGACGGCAATTTGCAGGCACTGTGCGATGACATCGCTTCGACTGCCCGCCTGCGCCGCAACGATAACCACGATGATGACATCACCGTCTGTGCCTGCCGCATCACAAAAGCGATATAGCAATATCATAAAGTTTTTGGTCGAGTTTTTTACAAAAAACTCGTGGGGGTACAAAGGGTGAAACCCCTGTGACACGAAAAATAAAAATCCCCGCGCCAAAGTCTGGCGCGGGGCAAGGTCTAGCGAGTCATTTGAACCCAGAAAGCGTAAAAAGCAAACAGGGAAGCCAGCGGAGACAATATCAGCTCAAGGTATTCAACCCATTCTAGCTTTTTCTTAGGATTTTTGTATATTTTCCGCAAATTATAGAGAAATAGATAGAGAAAAAAGAGACCGGAAAATAAACGAGAGAAATAGGAAGGAAGCCGTTCAGATTGTAAAACAAGAAGAGAACCTATTATCAGTATCCATGGAAGGGATAGCTTTAGAATTTTTAACATATTAATCACTTCCTTGTATAACATAAAATAGGTAGAAAACATTTAATATGTTAATAATATTGTAGCAATTTATCTTAAATAAAGCAATAGAAAAGATAAACAATAGGTTCATAAAATTATCATAGTATATACACAGTTTAGGGATAAAACAATGCAAAAAGAAAAGGTGGTCCTATCCCACTGTCAGGAACAGAACCACCCTTCCTTTAAGAAGGATTTAATACGATTGCTTTTTGATTATTCTTCCGATGCAAATTTCTTTGCTTCTTCAATGACCTTGGCTTCCAGGTTGGAAGGAAGCTGTTCATAGCGGGCAAATTCGAGGGTGAAGTAGCCGCGTCCCTGGGTCATCGAACGAATTGCAGTAGCAAAGTCGCTCATCTCGCTCATTGGAACGTCCGCTTCAATCTCCTGCAAACCGTCGTTGGCTGGGTTCATGCCCAGAACTCTGCCGCGGCGTTTGTTCAAATCACCGATGATGTCGCCGGTGTTGGAATCAGGAACATAGACCTTGAGGTTGCCGATTGGCTCGAGCAGGACCGGAGAAGCCTGCGGCATACCGGCTTTGTAAGCCAGCGAAGCTGCCATCTTGAAGGACATTTCGGAGGAGTCTACCGGATGGTAGGAGCCGTCCACCAGAGTGGCTTTGAGTCCAACGACCGGATAGCCAGCCAGAACGCCGTGTTTGACGCAGTCCTGCAAGCCTTTTTCAACTGCCGGGAAGAAGGATTTTGGAACAGCGCCGCCGAATACCTTCTCTTCAAAGACCAGGTCGTCGCCGACGGTTGGCTCAAACTCGACCCATACGTCGCCGAACTGACCGTGACCGCCCGACTGTTTCTTGTGTTTGCCCTGTACCTTAACTTTCTTGCGGATGGTTTCGCGGTAAGCAACCCTTGGAACCTCCAGGGAAACAGACACACCGAATTTATTTTTGAGCTTGGAAACCAGAACGTCCAGATGCTGTTCGCCCAGACCGGAGATCAGCTGCTGGTGGGTTTCTGCGTTGTTTTCATAAGCGAGGGTCGGGTCCTCTTCCATCAGTCTTTGCAGAGCGGAAGCAATCTTGGCTTCATCGCCCTTTGCCTCGGCTTTGATTGCCATGGTCAGGCAAGGATGCGGGAAGTGGATTGGGTCAAAGCTGAGCACCTTTTTCGGGTCGCACAGCGCGTCGCCGGTTTCGGTAGCGGCTAATTTGGTAACAGCGCCGATGTCGCCGGCGGTGATGTAAGCGGTGTCCTCCTGCTTTTTGCCGCGGATGTAGATGATCTTGCCCAGACGTTCCGGCTGACCGGTGCGGGAGTTGATCGGTGCGGAATCGGCAGCCAGTTTACCGGAGATAACCTTGACATAGGAAAGTTTGCCGACAAATGGGTCTGCGATGGTCTTAAAGACATAAGCTGCCAGAGGAGCTTCGTCGGTACATGGAACCTCGATCGGTTCGCCCTCGGCATCCACAGCGACCTCAGCGCCTTTTTCCCATGGGGACGGCAGCAGGTCGACGATGCAGTCGAGCAGCATATCAATTCCCTGCAGGTTGGTCGAGCAGCCGCACAGAACAGGGGAGATGGAGCCGTTGGTAACACCGGTGTGAACGCCGCGGATGATTTCGTCGCGGGTAAACTGCTCACCGGAGAAGTATTTTTCAAACAGGCTTTCGTCGGTTTCAGCGACCGCTTCCGAAACAGCGGCGGTCAAGCCGTCCAGACGATGACCGAAGTCAGGCATATCCACCTCATGTGCTTCACCCTTGTCGTCGTAGGTGTAAGCCTTCATGTCGATGAGGTTGATGTAGCATTTTACCTGCTGGTCTTCTACATAAGGAACCACGATCGGGCAGACGGACGGACCGAAGGTGGATTTGAGCTCTTCCAGTACTTTATAGAAATCCGAATGTTCCACATCCAGCTTGGAAACGAAGAAGAGGGTCGCCTTGGACAGATCTTTTGCCATCTTGTACGCTTTTTCGGTGCCGACATCGACGCCGGATTTACCGGAAACGGCAATCAGCAGGCTTTCTGCTGCGCGCACACCCTGTGCTGCCTCTCCTGCGAAGTCGAACAGTCCGGGAGTGTCGATCAGATTGATTTTGGTGCTGCCCCAGGCAAAGGGGGCAACAGCGGTGCAAACCGATACTTTGCGCTTGATTTCTTCCGGGTCAAAGTCACAGACGGTGTTGCCTTCGGAAGTTTTTCCCAATCTATCGCTGGCGCCTGCTTTAAAAAGCAGAGCCTCTGCCAATGAAGTTTTGCCGGAATCGCTGTGTCCGGTCAAAGCAATGTTTCGAATCCTTGCTGCGAGATATTGTTTCATACAGTACCGCCCCTTTCAAATCAACCACATGGTCTGTGGTCACTATTCAAGTATAACAATTTTAATCCTTATTTTCAATATAAAAATGTAGATATTATACGATGAAGGCGTAGAATAAAAGGGATTTGACCTGTACAAATTCACCAAAAACGGTCGAAAGGAGGGAGGAAAAAACAGAAAAATAGAGGAAAAAGGAGGATTTTTTGGATGCAAAAAGGCACACAGCAGAAAAATCCTTGGCTGTTGTTTGTGCACAAACGCTAAAGATTTGCCGTGTGCCCTTTTGGGGTGGTGAATCTGCGCCCTTTCTGGAAAGGGACAAAGATGAAAAGAGCCGGACGACTGTGGATGTTCAGCCGTTCCTTTATCAAAACGCTGCCAAAGGGAGAAAAACTACGTCAAAACAGATTTGTTCACATAATGTTTACAATGCGCAGGGACTGGAAGAATCGCGGCGGGTGTGTTATGATGGAAAAAAACACAAGGGGGACCAAGCGGATGAATTCTGCACAGAGAAGGGAGAAGGTGCTCAGCCTGCTGACAGAACACAGCAGCCCGCTGAGTGCGACCGCGATTGCCAAACAATGCGGGGTCAGCAGACAGATCATCGTAGGGGATGTGGCGCTGCTGCGCGCCTCGGGGGAGCAGATTTCCGCCACGCCGCGCGGATACCTGCTGCACCGCGAACAGGGACTGCACCAGCGGGTGATTGCCTGCCGCCACACCCAGGAGCAGATGGAAAAGGAGCTGTACATCGTGGTGGACAACGGCTGTGCGGTACTGGATGTGACGGTGGAACATCCGGTCTACGGTCAGATTTCCGGGCAGCTGCAGCTGTTTTCCCGCTATGATGTCGATCAGTTTGTGCAAAAGCTGCGCACAAGCAACGCGCCTGCGCTGTGTACGCTGACCGGCGGGGTGCATCTGCACAACATCCAGTACCAGCATCAGGAGGATATGGACCGGGTGGTCGAGCAGCTGCGCGAACAGGGACTGCTGTTCTGTGAGGAAAATGAAGGTGTCCTGCAATCCTGTAAAGAATAGGAGAAGCCTCCGTATGATTTTGTCATACGGAGGCTTCTCTTATGTATGGCATTGTGCGGTTCTTCCGAAGCGGTTGTGTGGATGAATCGGAAGAGAGATTGGCAATCGGTTAGCCCAGCAGCTTGGAAACGTTCAGTGGACTCTGTTCCAGGTGAGCCAGCAGCTCGACGCACGGCTCGGCAGCGTTGCCGGTCTGACCGACAGTGCCGATGCGTGTGCCTGCCGGGATGGTGCGGCCGGTTTGGACGTCGATGCTGTCCAGATGGGCATAGGTCCAGGTGGTGGCTTTGGAATCGGTGATGCGCACGCATTTTCCAAGACCTTCCTGCCAGCCGACGTGGGTGACCTTGCCGCCGACCGAGCAGAGGACCTCATCGCCGACGTTGGCAGCGTAGAGTGCCGAGTCGGACTGGGTCACCGATTTGGGCGAGCGGACCGGAGGAACAAATTCCTTCGGAGCAAGCAGCTGGTTGGCAAGCTTGTCAAATTCCTCTGCGGTGATTTCCTTGACAGAAGGTCCGCCATTCTGATAGGAAACCTGCAGGTCGATTTCACCGTCTGCACTGACCTGCTGCGGGAAGTTGCCGTCGATGATGCGGCGAACGACCTTGTCCTGATAGGTCCAGCGACCGTTTTCACGGTCCGGGAAAAGTCCTTCGCCGGTGAGCCGGAACAGGACGGAAGCATTTCCCGGGAGAATAGGGGAACGAGAGCCGAGGCGACTCTCATAGACGGCGTCGCGGGAGCAGGTCAGGTCAAAAGAAGGTGCAGAGGAAGCAGGGGACAAAGAGGTGCTTCCGTTTTGGGAGGTAAAGACAAATTTTTTGCCGTTTTCCTCGTGGGTGAAGGTGGAAACCAGCTGGTCGTCACAATACAGGTTGCCCGAGGAAGGGTCCGCTTTGGCAGGGACAAAGGTCAGGTAAGTAAACTGCTCAAAGTATTCCTCCATGCTGGCGCACTGGTCGGGCATCACAAAATCAACGTGGTGGCGAGTGATATACAGGGGAACTGTGGTGGCGCTTCGGTTGGCGGTGACACGAACCCCCATCAGCTGGCTGCCTTCACGGATGGCAACCAGGTCGACGACACCCTTCTCTTCTAAATAACCCACGGCTTTGGTACTCATGTTTTCCTGGTAGCTGTCTTCAAATTTACCGACCAGCAGATCGAAATAGTACAGCTTCTGGTCGTCTTTAACAGTTAGATGGAATGGTTCATACACATCGTAGACCGCAGGGTCGGCAACCGCTTGCTGTGCAGCTGTTTCAACGGCGGGAGCTTCCTTGTCGGTCTTGGAAGAAGGAGAGGTTGCAAAGACGGTGGTGACACCGACCAGCAGGCAGGCGGCGGTGAACAGGCTGATGATAGAAAGTCGTTTCATCTTCATAATGGCACAAATCCTTTCTTCGGTAAGCTTGTGTTTAAAGCTGTTGTACAAGGGGGACAGACCGCTTTTCTGCTCCTCCAGGTCAATCAAAGTCATCGCATAGACCGAGCGTTTTTCCAGTCCCATGCGGGAAAGGACCTCCTCGTCACAGCACAGCTCGATGTCGCGGTTGGCAAGCAGGTACATGACCCAGACCAGCGGATTGAGCCAGTGCAGGCAAAGGGCAGCGGTCAGCAGCAGCTTGAGCAGACAGTCGAAGCGGCGGATGTGGACATACTCGTGGGTCAGGATGCAGTCGAGCGTTTCCTGCGGCAGCGAAAGATTTTGACGCGGCAGCAGGATGACCGGATGCAGGATGCCATAGGTCAGCGGGCTGGAAATGCGGTCGTCCTGTCGGATGGAGATGGTTCTGCGCAGCGGGTGGCAGGCAAGCCATTGTTCCAAAAAGGGATGGGTCACCGGCAGCGACATCCGAAACTCGGTCTGCGCCCGCAGGTAACTGATGGAAAAGAAGAGAGCCAGCAGCACAGCGCCAACTGCCCAGCCGGCGGTCATCAGCTGCTTTTTGCTCGGCAGAGAAAAGGCGGGCATCGGGTCCGTTTCCTCTTCCTGGGCTGGCTCAAGTGTTGGCTCTGTCGTTTGCGCGGTTTGCACCGTCTGTGCAGGAAGGTCGGACGGCAGGTTCAGCTCAAACGCTTCCCATGGGGAGGCAGCAGGGGGAGCGGACGGGACGGAAAGCGCCTGTTCGATGTCGGGAGCCGGGAGCGGTTCGGTCGGCAGCAGCGAGTAGATGCTGGTGGGAGAGGGAAGAGAAAACGGCACCAGCAGCCGCAGCAGCACCACGACCCAAAGCAGCAGGAAAAACCGCTTGGGAAGCCGGTGGATTGCCAGCGTGCGGATGAGCAGGATGACCAGAATCATCACCGATGCTGCCAGGGACATTTGCAGAAAACTCATCAGGATCACCTCGTTCGGGTAAAGGATGGAAGGGGTTACTCTTCAAAGCTGCCGACGATGCCGCGCAGCTGTTCGATCTGCTGTGCGCTGAGCTTTTTGCGTCCCAACAGGGCGGCGAACAGCTTGTCGGTCGAGCCGTCATAGATGCGGTCGATCAGTTCATCGGTCTGAAGCTGCTGCACCTCTTCCTTTTGAATCAGCGCATGGCAGAGGAAATTCGGCTCGCTGCGCTGGATGGCGCCTTTGCCGATGCAGCGTTTGATGAGGGTGTAGGTGGTGTTCATGTTCCAGCCGACCTCCTCCTTGAGGACATCGGAGATGTGCTTGGCGGTGCAGTCGCCCTCCCGCCAGAGGACACCCATCACCTTGAGTTCGGAATCGAATAGTTTGGATTGCATAGAGCAGCCTCCTTTCACAAGACTGGAGTAGTTTCTATCTATACACTACCATAGTCGTTTGGGAATGTCAATACACGACTGGGGTAGTGTAGCGGGAAAAAGAAATTTTGTTGATTTGAACAAATTCTTCGATTGAATCTTGACAGATACAAAAGCGATGCTATAATAGGTGAGGATATATGTCAAGACACCTGACAACAGATTATGCGACACTGTAAATTGATGGAGGAGTATACTCATGCAGAGCAAAACCAATACCTTTAATCTTGCGCTGACCGGAATGTTGATTGCAGTCGGAATTGTTATCCCGCTGTTCTCTCCGGTCAAAATCATTCTGGAACCGGCTTCCTTTACCCTGGCAAGCCATGTTGCTATCTTTATTGCCATGTTTATCTCGCCTGCAATGGCGGTTGCCGTCTCTTTGGGAACCACCCTTGGATTTTTCCTGGCAGGCTTCCCGCTGACGGTGGTGCTGCGCGCGCTGACCCATGTCATCTTTGCGTTGGCAGGCGCCATTTACTTAAAGAAGCACGACAATGCGCCCATTCAGTCGGTGCGCAGCTCGCTGGGCTTCTCCTTTGCGATTGGTGTGCTGCACGCCTTCTGTGAGGTGCTGGTGGTACTGCCGTTCTACCTCAACGGCTCGATGCCGCAGGCAAACTACGAAAAAGGCTTCTTTGTTTCTATCTTCCTGCTGGTCGGTGTCGGCTCGGTCATCCACAGCATGGTGGATATGTGCATTTCCATCTGGCTGTACAAACCGATTTCGTCGGTGTACAACCGTCTGGGCGTAAGAGCCGGAGCATAAAGCAATATAAGGATATAAAAAAGGACGATGCAACAGCATCGTCCTTTTTGGTTATGGCAATGTTTGAGAGCAGGCGGCTGACTTAGAGCGGGAAAGCCGTCTGTAAAGCTGTGTGACAGCCAGATGCAGCAGCACGGTCAGTGCAATACCGCAGAGGACATCAATCATCGAGTGCTGCTTTAAAAACAGGGTGGAAAGGCAGATGAGCACCGTAAGAAGAGTACATCCGCCGACCACCAGTCTGCGGTGCTGCCAGATGTGGCTGCGCCACACAGCAAACAGAATGGCAAAGGTGCTGGCAACATGGATGGAGGGACAGACATTGGTAGAGGTATCCATCGACCAGATGGCTTGCACCAGCCATGCCGCCGGATTGTTGATGGGAATGGTCTGCGGTCGCAGGTCCAGCCCGTTTGGGAACAGCAGATACAGCAGCAGGCAGATTGCCATGCCGGAAAACATCACCGCACACAGATAAAAGTAGTTGGCACGGTCGCGCCGCAGCAGGGTGATCAGCGCCCAGGGAATCAGAAAAAACCAGGAGCCGTAAGCAAAGATAAACCATTCGTTGAAAGGAATCCAGTCATCCAGTGTGCAGTGAATCAGATAGACCGGCTCGGTAATCAGCTGCTCGAGCGTGAAGAAGCCGGTAAAGTAAAAGGCGAAAAAGATGAGAGCAAACGCAATCGGATGGTCGGTCACCCAGCGATAGATGCGGGTCAGCATAGCATCATTCCTCCTGAACGGTTGAGTTTTGTCTGTCGGCAAGAGCAGGTACGGGCAGATACCCATTCATTATAGAAGGGCAGAGGAGGAAAATCCATGCCTGCTTTGTAAACAAATGAAAGAAAAGCAAAAAAACGCACCCACCAAAGTGAGTGCGTTTTCTCTTGCGGCTTTCTGCCGCTGGTCGGAGTAGCGGGACTTGAACCCACGGCCTCTTGGTCCCGAACCAAGCACGCTACCAAACTGCGCTATACCCCGAGATAGTACAAATCCCAATCTTTGAAGATTGGGATTTGTTTGGCTGCCCGACTAGGATTTGAACCCAGACAAACAGAGTCAGAGTCTGTCGTGCTACCCTTACACAATCGGGCAATGTTGTGATGTCTTGCTGACAACGTATATTATTATACTCGGTTTTCGGGATTTGTCAATAGCTTTTTATGAGGTTTTTAAAAAAATATCAAATGGAGATTCTTTTGACAGAATATTTCGTGAAGAATTTGTAAAAATAGAGGGAGAAGGCTTGCAATAATACTAAAATAGTGTATGATTAAATCAAGGAAACACCTTACATTTACCACTCTTAAGGAGGATTCATTTATGGCAATGCATTTAAATTCTGATAATTTTAACCAGGTCATCTCCAAAGGAAAAGTCATGGTCGATTTTTGGGCGCCATGGTGCATGCCTTGTCAGTCGCTGCTGCCGGTTATTGATGAACTGAGCGGTGAGCTGGAAGGAAAAGCAGTGGTAGCCAAGGTCAACGTGGATGAAAATAAACCGATTGCAAGAGAATATGGCGTGATGAGCATTCCAACCGTTGTCTTCTTTGTAGACGGCGTGGAAAAGGAAAGACTGGTCGGCGTACAGCCAAAACAGACCTATATCGACATCATCAACAGCCTCTAAAAAAGATTTACCGTATATAAAAGGAAGGCGACTGTGCAACAGCACAGTCGCCTTCC
>CABUDL010000003.1 GCA_902490335.1 uncultured Clostridium sp.
CGGACACCTCCCCTTGCGAAGGGGAGGCTAATTTACACATAAAAAAACAGGCACAGCGAAAAACGCTGTGCCTGTAAAGCTTTTCCACAAAGGACGGATTTGGTTTTATGATTTTGGAGCAGAGGACTCCGGCAAAATCGGCTCGACATCCAGCGCATCCAGCGTAAACCAGAAGGTGCTTCCTTCTCCCACTCTGCTTTCTACACCGTATTCCGCACCGTGCAGTCCCAGCAGCTCCCGCGCAATGCACAGTCCCAGACCGCTGCCCTGCGCCGCGGATTGTTTGGAGCGCTCCATTTTATAGTAACGCTCCCAGATGCTGGATAACTTGTCCTCCGGTATCCCTTCTCCGTTGTCTATCACCTGAACACAGACCTTCTTTTCCTGTAGAAGCTGACGGACAATTATTTTTCTGTCGGGACCGGTATGGCGGTAGGCATTATTGATAAAGTTGTATACCACCCTTCCCAGCTGGACCGGGTCTGCTTTCACCCAAACACGACAATCACTCTCAAAAGATAAACCGCTGTCTCCCACCATTTTCCGGTAACGTTTTACCAGGTCTTCCAACAAATTTGTTATACAAAGGGTGGTAAACTGCAACGGTTTACCACCCTTTTGGAGCTTACCAAGGTCCAAAAGGTCGCCTGTCAGTTCCGTGAGTCGCTGCGCTTCGTCCAAAATAACCTGAAGATTTTCCGGTGTATTTTCCTGCGGAAGCTCCTGCATCATCTGTGCATAGCCGATAATCATGGTCAGCGGAGAACGCAGGTCGTGCGAGAGATTGGCAATGGTTTCCTGCTGTTTATTTCTTTCCGATTCCATCCTCTGAAGCGCACTGTTCATCCGGTATCCCAGCGTGCGCATCTCACGGCAGCCCTGTTCCGGGAAGCGGACCGTTGTGTCCCCCTGCTCCATGGCATCTGCACACTGCTGCATCTTCTGAAGATTTCCACAGGTAAAGCGACGGCAGAAAAAGACAGCGAAAATCCCCGCCAGTAACAGCGGAACGGAGAGCGCCCACAGCTGTGTATGGATAACTGAACCGCCGATGAGCGAAGGGGTGACTGCCGAACAGATTAGCAGCAGGCAGGACTCATCTTGCGAAAGCTGCGTCATCTTTGCACAGGTTGCCAGATGATAGGTTTGCGAGCGCTGTCCGCTATCTGCATCATCATAGACCATTTTTACATGAGTCACCTGTTTGACGTCGGTTTCTCCATGAGCGCGTGCCTGTCGATAAAACTCTGCCAGTTCCTGCTGGGTGTAACCGGCAAGAATACAGCCGCTTTCTTCTTGGACATGCGCCCAATCTTTCCCCTGCGCATCAATGACCCGGATGTCGATATGATCCAGCCTAAGTTCCTCCACAATCTGTGGCAGCTTCTCTTTGCTCAGATTCTGACTGACTTCCTCCATGACCGCTTCCAGTTTCCACGATTTAATGAAGCGATAAGCATCCTCAAAAAACAAAAGTTCCGCCGCCCAGACCAGCAGCATTGCGATGCAAAGGCACAGCAATGCCGGAGAAAGGAATTTTTTCCCCTTCTCCTTCCAGCTGCGGCGTTTTTCTTTTGTTTGATTAGCCTTCAAAACGATAGCCAACTCCTCTGAGGGTGACAATATATCTGCTGTATTCTCCCAGTGCCTTTCTCAACAGCTTGATGTGGGTATCCAGCGTGCGGTCGTCTCCAAAGAAGTCGTAACCCCACACGTCGTTGATCAGCTTTTCTCTGGTCAAGGCGATTCCTCTGTTGCGCACCAGATAGAACAGCAGCTCATATTCCTTCGGAGACAGGTTGACCTTCTCCTCATTGACATATACCAATCGACCGGTAAAGTCGATTTTCAATCCTTCAAACTCCAAAATCTCCTTGTTCGGTGCAATGGACGAATTGCTGCGTTTCAGGATTGCCTGTACACGAAGCATCAACTCCTTGGGCGAAAATGGTTTGGTGACATAGTCATCCACACCCAGCTCAAACCCATGGATTCGGTCGTACTCCTCTCCGCGCGCTGAAAGCATCAGCACCGGAACCTGAGAGAATTTTCTAATTTCTCTGCACGCGGAAAAACCATCCAACTCCGGCATCATCACGTCCAGGATAATCAGATCGAACTTTTCCTGACGACACAGCTCAATGGCCGACATTCCGTCGGCAGCTTCCTCTACCTCGTAACCTTCGTACTCTGCATATTTCCGAACCAGGACTCTTATCTTTTCTTCATCATCTACCACTAAAAGTCGGTACATATTTCACATCCTCCCTAGTCATCTTGCTGCATTTTTTCACAGCATGATATACCGTTTCCCAAAAAAGTAGGCTATCAAGGATAAACCTACAAAATTTATCCTATCATGTATTTGTGACGATGGAATGAACAAAAAGAGTACTTTCAAAAAGATTGTTGAATCTTTACGCATTCTATCAGATTCTGTCTGTTTTCCTCCCTGTTTCTGATTCCCATATCATTTTATGTGACGATTTACTGTCATTCTGATGAAAAAAAGCAAAAGAAAAAAGCCTCCTTCGGGAAGGCTTTTTTCTTTTGCAGGACAGGCTTTCGTCCCTTCTTTAGTTTCGTTTGCTTCCAAACAGACCGCTGACGCTGTTCCAGAAGCTGTCCTCGTCGTCATCATCGTCCTGTTTGTTTGTCTTATCGTTCCGGTTTAAGGACGGACGCTTCGAGCCACCGGAGCTGTTCGAATGGTTCGAAGAGGAGGAGTCCTCATTCTCATCATTTTCGTCCTCCAGTTCGGTGTCGGTGGTGGAACCGCCGCGGTGCAGGATGCAGGTGGACGGGATATAGGTTTCCTTGTACCATCCGGTCGCTGTGTTTGGACAATTTTCGGTGGCAAGGTCGCCCGATTCGACACAGTACTGCATTGCCTGTACATTTTCTGAATACTCAAAATCCTTTGCTTCCAGGTTCTGATGAATCGGCAGCATCAGGTTTTTCCAAAAAATTGGAGTCGGGTAGGTGTAGTAGCTGATTTCCTCCTGAATGTCGTAACCCATCCACACACCGCCGATATAATAGGGAGTGAAGCCGATGAACCACAGGTCCGGGTTATCAATGTCCACCTGGACACCGTTGACATACTTGACGCCGGTGGAAGAACCGGTCTTGCCTGCGGTGGTGATACCGGTTTCGTTTTTGATGTTTGCCCGCGCACCGGTGCCCTGTGTGACAACGGTTTGCAGCAAGCGGTTTAGAACGGTCGCTGTCTCTTCTGACACCACCCGAACCTGTGTGGTGTCCTTCTTCAGGATGGTATTGCCCTCGGTATCGGTAACGTGTGTATAAGTATACGGTTTTACATACTTACCTCCGGTGACAAAAATCTGATAGCATCCGGTCAGTTCCTCCAGGGTCATACCGGTGGTCATGCCGCCGAGCGCCATCGACGAAAGGCTGGTCGCATCCAGTTCGTGCAGGGTGCTGACCTGGAATTTGTTTTTCAGCGTATCGTAGCACACCTGCGGTGTCAGGATATTGACAATCTGCGCCGGCACGGTGTTGATAGACTGCTGCACCGCGTACTGAACGGTCATCGGCGCTTTGGTGTAGGTGTTGGTATAGTTTTGCGGCCACTGGAAAGTCTTTCCGTTCTCGGTCAGGGTCAGTGGCTCATCAATGAAGGTCGTCGACCAGGTAATCAAATCCCTCTCAAAGGCGTTGAGATAAGCCGAAATCGGTTTCATGGTGGAACCGGGGTGTCTCTGTGACTGGGTGGCACGGTTGAACAGACGGTTGGAGGTCTTTTCATTGCCGCCAATCATGCCCTTGACACTTCCGTCCGGTGCGATGACGATTGCTGCCGTCTGCGGATATTCCGCATTTGCCAGGTCCGGGAAGGTCGCAGGGTTTGCATAGGATTCCTCCAGCGACTTCTGCACATCCGGGTCCATCGTGGAGTAGATACGGCAGCCGCCGCTGTATACCATCTTGGTCGCATAAGCGCGGGTGTAGTTGTACTCCTGCTGCAAATCGGTGACGACATCCTCGATGACCTGATCGGTGTGCCAATCGGTCAGGGCGGTCAAACCGTCCGAGGTGGATTCCACATCCTTTCTCGGAGCCAGCTGCACATCATAGTCCAGCCACTTCTGGTATTCGCTCTGGGTCAGCATCTTCAGCTTGTACATCTCTTCCAGGATGTAGTCGCGACGCTCCTTGTTTTCTTCCATGCCGGTTCCCCAGCCGTAGTCCTCGTTGGCGTTCATGCGCAGCGGATTGTACTTGGTGGGCGCATTGGTGATGGCAATCAGGGTTGCTGCCTCTGCCACATTCAGCTCGCTGATGTCCTTGTTGAAATACAGCTTGGAAGCGCTCTGAATGCCGTAGCACTGATTGGAGAAGAAGGCGATGTTCAGGTAGGTTTCCATAATCTGCTCTTTACTGAAGTTTTTCTCCAGCTTGAGGGCGGTAAAGATTTCCTGCACCTTTCGCTCCGGGGTGACCTCGTCGTTTCCGGTCAGGTTCTTGATGACCTGCTGGGTGATGGTGGAACCGCCCTGTACACGGGAGGAACCGCCAAAGTAGCCAAGGGTGGAACGGATGGTTCGCAGCCAGTCCACACCGTGATGCTCCAGAAACCGTTTGTCCTCCGCTGCGATGGTGACGTTGACCAGCATCTCCGGTATCTGGTCATAGCTGACCCACTCGCGGTTTTGTCCCGAGTACAGCTCCTTGACGATGGTTTCCTCCTGGGTTTCCGGGTCGGTCACATAGATATAGGAGGTGTTGTTGAGGTTGACCTCCACGTTGGAAAGATCGACCACCGGTGCGCCCTCCAAAGAATCGAAGATGTACAGCGCCATGACCGATACCACGATCGAGCCGGTGATGATCCCGATAAAAATCAAAATGGCAAAAGCGCGGCCCAGGGTGCCAAAAAATTTTCTGACCGGTCCACGACGTTTCGCTGCTGCCAAATAAATCCTCCTCCTTACTTGTTGTCACACTGCAAAGGATATGCAGCAAGGGTATTCTGCGGCACCTTTTTTGTGCCATTGACAAATGTGTTTTTATGTATACGACATTTATTATATCATATTAAAAGTGAAAAATCTTAAAACTTTGCAAAAATTAGGAAATTACCTAAACTGTATTTTTTTCCCCTTCCATTTTTGTACAGATTTTTGTTTTCCTTTTTGGAGCGCATAAATCCTGATTTGCCGGACACAATCTCCATCAGATACCTTCCGCATCATCAACAGAAAGGGTGAGCTGTTTTGAAGAAAAATATACTGATGACCTGTGCGGCTTTGGCTTCGGTGTGCATCGTCACCTCCTTTGTCCTGACCGTTTCCGACCTGTCTGCCCCTTCGACCTCTGCGCCGGAGCCGGTTCCCGGTGAATCTGCTTCCGACGCTGTCAGCTCCCCTGCCGCCGATACAGTCGAAGGTGTTCCTGTCCGGGCGGTGCAATATTATCTGCGTGAGCACGATGGAAAGCTGGCGGTCTTTGCTCCCGACAGCGCTGCTCCCGAACTTGTTTTTGATGTCTACCTCTCCACCCTGCCTTCCTATGACCGCGGACAGCTTCAGATGGGAATTCCCATTTACAGCTATGAAGAACTGGTGCAGCGGATAGAAGATTACATCAGTTGAAAGGAATGGCTGTACAGGGTTACCGATTTGTAATGAAACTTTCATCTAAAAAGGAGGAAATCCACTCTTTTGTAGTATATAATAAAGACATAAAAGAAAAACCCAACCGGTCCCAACAAACCGGCTATTGTAAGAACGAGAGGTGATACCAGTGAACTTCAAATTTGCACACAATAACATCAATGTTCTCAATTTGGACGAGAGCCTTGCCTTTTACCAAGAAGCACTGGGTCTGACCGAGGTTGCACGCAAAGTTGCAGAAGACGGTAGCTTCATCCTGGTTTACCTTGGTGATAACTCCACTAAGCACCAGCTGGAACTGACCTGGCTGAAAGACCGCCACGACCCTTATGACCTCGGCGATAACGAAATACACATCGCCTTCTCCACATCAGATTTTGAAGCCGCCCATGAAAAGCACAAAGCCATGGGATGTATCTGTTACGAAAACAAAGCGATGGGAATTTACTTCATCAGTGACCCCGACGGCTACTGGCTGGAAATTATTCCAGAAAAGATGTAATTACTTTTTTCTCATAAATTATTCTCCTAACCTAACAAAAAAAGGAACCTTTTTAGAAAGGTTCCTTTTTTCGTGCCCTGTTTTTAGCCAAAAACAAAGCGGAAAGTGCAATCACTTTCCGCTTTATCTTTTGCGTTTGATTATTCAGCTTCTGGAGCGCCTACTGGGCAAACGCTTGCGCAAGCACCACAGTCGATGCATTTGCCTGGGTCGATTTCGTATTTGTCTGCTCCTGCAGAGATAGCGCCTACTGGGCACTCAGCTTCACATGCACCACAGCTGATGCAATCGCTTTTAATTTTGTAAGCCATACCGGTTTACCTCCATTTTATAAATTTTTCCTTCTTCAGGATAACCGCAGGCAAAATACCTGCCGCTATCCTTCGCACCTCTATTTTAACATATCACAGAAAAAAATCAACCAATATTGCAAAATTTATTGCACAGAATTGTTATCCTACCCTATTTTTCTGCACAGATTGCGCGAAAAGGTTTCGATTTTCCTCTTGATTTTACAGCAGGATAGACATTTTATATCATTCTAAGGCTGTTTTATTACAAATTTTCCGCCGTCTCGCCCTCGTACAAAAAGAACTGCATCTGATTGTCGATTCCAATCGGGACCGACAGCAGGCGTTCTCCGCAGCGCTTCATTCCCTGATGCTCATAAAATCCATAGTTGCAGCTGCTGTCGGTGTACAGATAAAAGCTGCCCACTCCCTGCGCTTTAAAATATTCCTTCACTTCGCTAAACAGCCGTTTGCCGATTCCTGCTCCGCGGCATTTGCTGTCGACCGCAAAAAAGCAAAGCTCGCCGTCATATTTTCTTCCGCGAGCTTCCAGCAGCTGCTTGTCCACCGAGTCGATGCCGGAAAATACCTTGAGCACCTTTCTGTCCTCCCGATGCACCAGCATGGACAGCTGCGCACAGAGCGCTTTCCAGGTAAATCCTCCCGACGCTTTTTTGCGCAGGTCTCGTCCCATAATAATGCCGACCGGCTTACCGTTCGTCACTGCTACCCGAACAAAGCTCTGGCGCAGCAGGCAGCTGTACAGGTACACCCGTGCCAGACGCTGTGCTGTCTGCGGCGGGCTGAAGCGGTCGTAGTTCCATGTCTCCCGAATCACCTGTTCGAGCGCCGGAGCATCTGTGTCAACAAAATTTCGAATCATCAGCTTTTCCATCATAAATTCCCCTTTACCTTTTGTCCATTCGTTGATACAATAAGTGTAATCTATCCAGTAGCTGTAATGTCAAGGGGGAATTTTCAAATGAAATCACTTTATTTTACCGCCGGTCAATTTGCCCGCCTGCATCAACTGAACAAGCGCACCCTTCATTATTATGACGACATCGGTCTGTTCTCTCCGGCTTACAAAGGGGAAAACGGCTACCGCTACTACACCTACCAGCAAAGTGCGCAGCTGGAAAATATCCTTGCCATGCGCCAGCTGAATATGTCCATCGAGGAAATTTCTGCTTACCTCAAACACCCAAACCCGCAGGACTTTCTGGAGATTTCCCAAAACAAGATTCAGGAGATTGACCAACAGATTCGGCAGCTGCAGGTGCTGAAACAGGTGTTTGAGCAAAGACAACAGTCCCTTGCCCGCTGCTCGCAAATTCACGACGGTCAGATTAAGGTAGAGACGTTTGACGCCCACCACTACCTGCTCACCCCGATGCCGGTGGAGGATAACCCTATGCGGAATATGCAGCAGATTCTGCTGCATCTGCAATCTGCCTGGGAACACAGCTCCTACAAGGCAGGGTGCGGCAGCTATCTGTCGCTGGAAAAGGTGCTTCGGGGAGAGTTTGACATATACGACGGCGTTTTCACCCCTGTCGACCCGCAGGAGGATGACTCGCTGTTTCTGCTGCGTCCGGCAGGAGAGTACCTGTGCGGATACAGCGTCGGCAGCTGGGATAAACTGCCCGAACTGTATGCCCGCATGATTGCTTATGCACAGCAACACCACCTTGCCCTCACCGGGAATTGCTACGAAATCGGACTAAATGAATTTGCCATCTCCCGTCCCGAGGAGTATGTCGCTCGCATCTCTATTCTGATTGAACCTGAAGCATAAACCAAGAGGAGCTGCCGGTTGTTGCCGACAGCTCCTCTTTTTCCTACTGATTCTCCAGCTTTTTCAATTCTTTGTTGGTTTTAAAGTCGATGTCCTCCCGCTGCGGACGGGCATCGCGGATAACCTTGACCGCCTCGCGTTCAAAAATCATCGGCGCACCATCGCTGGCTTTGTCCATCCTGACCTTGACCAGTCCAGTCAGAAGGCTGACCTCGGTGACCGTTCCTTTGCCTTCGCTGGTGGAAACATAAGCGCCCACCCGCGGTGTAATGCGAAGCAGGTCCTCATAGGCGTTCTGCTCGTATTTTAAACAGCACATCAGTCTGCCGCAGGTGCCCGAAATTTTGGTCGGGTTAAGCGACAGTCCCTGTTCCTTTGCCATTTTGATGGACACCGGCTGGAACTCTCCCAAAAAGGAGCAGCAGCAAAACGGTCTGCCGCAGATTCCCAGTCCGCCCAGCATCTTCGCTTCATCACGCACACCGATCTGGCGCAGTTCGATTCGGGTCTTAAAGACCGATGCCAGGTCTTTGACCAGCTCACGGAAATCCACCCTGCCGTCCGCTGTAAAATAGAACAAAATCTTGTTGTTGTCAAAGGTATATTCGACATCCACCAGCTTCATCTCGAGCTTGTGCTTTTCAATCTTTTCCAGGCAAAGCCGGAACGCCTTTTTCTCCTTTGCCTTGTTGTCCTCAATGCGCTTGAGGTCCTCTTTGTTGGCAACGCGGATCACCGTTTTCAGCGGTTTGACAATCCCCTCGTCCTCGATTTCCCGGTTGCTCAGGGCAACCTCTCCGCACTCGATGCCGCGTGCAGTTTCTACAATCACCTTTTCCCCCACCGGCATCTGCACACCGTTGGGTGAAAAATAATATATTTTGCCCACCTGTTTAAAGCGGACTCCAATTACTTCGGTCATGGTTTCCTCCGTTCCAAGATTCTTTATACAAAAAGATGACTCTCTTCTTATGTCAATTCCTTTGACACAAAATGCCGTCCTACTGCCGCTTCATCTTGACAGCGGCACAAAACGCAGCGGCAACCAGACTCAAACTGACATTCTGCGAAGCCTGGGCGACCGCCGTATCTATTATATCAAGAATCTGCATCGCCTGCAACGTCGAGAAGCGATTTTTCACAGTTGGAGGAAACTGTTCCCCTTGCGATACCAGACCATGCTGCTGACGAATCCAATCGACCATGCAGCGGCGAACCTCCTGCATCAGCAGCAGAAAGTTGGTCCGCTGTTTATTGCCGGTGTATTCTTGAAGGCTGCACAGCAGCTCAAACGACTGTCCTACACAAACCATCTGCGCAATCCGCTGGGCATCGCACGCCAGCTTCAAGCTTCCCTCATCCTGCAAAATCATCCGCGCCTTGCCGATATTTCCGTGCGCCAGACGCGCTGCCTGCGCAATCCGTTCCGCTGTCATCTGCGGCTCCAAAGCATACAGGGCGGTTTCACACTCCTGCACACTGCATACCGACAAAGGCAGCACCGCCGCCCTCGACAGGATGGTCGGGAGCACCCGCGCGCGGTTGTTGCAGGTCATCAGAAAGACCACCTGTGCCGGCGGTTCTTCGATGATTTTGAGCAGTGCATTCTGCGCCTGCTCGGTCATATTGTGGATGTTGCGCAGGATGTATACCTTGTATCCGCCTTCGTTGGGTCGGATGTAGGCATCTGCGCGCAGCTGACGCACCCGGTCGATGTGAAAGCCTTTTAGCTTGTCCTCGTCCCCGATGACCGATACATCGGGATGGGTGTCGGACAGCACCCGTTTACAGTTTCTGCACCGACCGCACGGGCGCTGCTCGACCGGCTGTTCACACAGCAAAGCGGCGGCGGTCATGTGTGCAAAGGTCAGCTTGCCGCAGCCGTCCTCGCCTTCAAACAGGATGGTATGCGGAAAACGCCCGTCAGTTAAAAAATTGACGAGCGTTTTTTTAGCCTTATCATTCGAATAAAACTGATCTAACAACAATCTGCTTTTCTCCTCACGGTATCAGGCTGAAAAGTACAAGCAACGCTTATACCTTTTCAAATCTCTCGACATCCATGACGAAGATGGTAGCGCCGCCGACCTGTACCTCTACCGGGTAGGTGGTGTACATACCAACGCCGTAAGAAGCAGAAGATGGAACCATCTGTTTGCGTTTCTTGGAGTGGTCTGCGATGATTGTGATAACTTCATCGACCTTTTCATCCTGGGTACCAATCAGGAAGGTGGTGTTGCCCGAAAGCAGGAAACCGCCGGTGGTCGCAAGTTTTGTTACAGAAAAATGATTTTTAGTCAGTGCAGAAGAAACTTTGGAACTGTCATCATTCGAAACGATCGCAAGAATTAATTTCATATATGTAACCCCCTCTGTCCAAGTAGAACATTTTTCACTACTTGACCATTGTTTTAAGCGGAAAGCAAAACCGTTTCAGCTTTCCATGTATCTATTCTACCACATCCACAACAAAAATACCAGACTTTTTTAATATTTTTATTGAATCTTTGTGCAATCTTTCTCCCGGCATGACCAATGGGATGCCCGGAGGACAGGTAATACGCACTTGAGCCGATATTTTTCCCTCTGCCTGCTCCACATCAATCGAACACCTTGGAGAAAGCATCGCCTCCCGCAGTCCCATCGCCCGCTGCGCTTTTACAAGCGGGAAAGGCATGACAGCAGCCTGCTTGGGAGAAAGGCTGCGCAGCAGCTGCTCCACCCGCTCATAGTCGCACGGGCGGCTGAACGGAGAAAACAGCAGAACGCACCCGCTGTCGCTGAGATATTCCTCCATGATATGATGCGACCGCAGCAGCGGTCGAAAGGTTTCTGCGGTATAGCCGGTGCCTGCCAGCGGCAGGGTCAGACGCATCGGCTCACAGTGTTCCGGCATCACAAATCCCTGCTGCTGTGCCAGCTGCCGCAGACGCGCACAGCGCTCCGCCGTTTGGTTGATCTGCTCGGCTCCGTCATCCAGCAAAAATCCTGCTGCCGCATCGATGGACAGCATGATGAGGTAGTTGGGACTGGTGGAGCCAAACATCGACATCGCTCCCTTGAGCTGGCTGACATACCGCTCGTTCATGCAGTGCAGCAGAGCCGCTCCTGTCAGGGAAGGCATTGTCTTGTGCAGCGAATCACAGCACAGGTCTGCTCCCAGCTGGGACGGATGCAGCGGTTCTCCCTGCAAAAAGCGCAGATGCGCACCGTGGGCGTTGTCCACCAGAAGCGGAACCCCCCGACTGTGGGCAACCTCTGCCAGCGCGCGGATATCTGACATCACACCAAAATAATCCGGCGAGGTGACATAGACCGCACAGACCTCTTCGCCTTTTTGCAGCAGGGCATCCAGCTGTTTTTCCACCTGCTGTGGGTCCAGCCGACCAATCAGCCGTTCCTCCTCGGTCCTGTTCGGGTAGACCCACTCCGGTTCCAGTCCCAGCAGCGCCATCGCATTGACTGCCGCCGCATGGATATTGCGTCCTGCCACGATTTTTCCGTTCGGTCTTGCCACCATCCGCAGCATCGCCTGGATGCAAAGGGTCGAACCGCCCGCGCTGATGACCGTCGAGCGGGTCCCGTACAGCCCGGTAAGGATTTCCTCCAGCTCCTTGAGCGGTCCATCGTCCTCGAATAAGCTGTCGGTGCCTTCCACCTCGGTCACATCATACTCCATCAGACTTCCAAACGGCTCGAGCGCTGCGCCCTTGTGCCCGGGCATATGCAGGCGCGACCAATCGGCTTTTCTGTATTCCTCCAGCGCCGCGCGCAGCGGTGTGTTGATTTTACTGTTCATCGCTTTCCTCCTGTACAATTTTGATGTTGCGCAGGATGGTGTTCCTGCCCCGATAGTTGTACGCTCTTGTTTTCAGCAGCTGCTGGGCGTTCTGCTCCTCCATCACTGCCACTGCCGACTGCAAAAATTCCGGCACCGGTGTCAGCTGCGGTTGTTGGTTGCACGGGCAGACGTCGTTGCAGATGTCGCATCCCCACACCAGTCCCCCCTGTCGAATCTGCTGTCGCTCCCAGTCACTCAGCTGACCTTTTTTCTGGGTGATATGGGAGCGGCACCTCTCCAGGCAGACGCTTCCGTCCTCCTGCAAGGCTCCCTGCGGGCAGGCGCGGATACATTTTCCGCAATTCGGGCAGCCGGGTGGAACCAGCGGCTGGTCCGCCTGCAAATCCAAATCGGTGACAATCTCCCCGATAAAAACGTAGCTGCCGTACTGCGGATGCAGCAGCAACCCGTTCTTTCCCATCCGTCCCAATCCAGCCAAAAAGGCGGCAGTCACCTCCCGAATCGGTGAGTTGTCGGTAAAATGCTCAAACCGATACCCCGGAAACCGCTCCCGCAGCGCCCGGCACATCCGTTCCAGATACTCGCCGGCAATCTGGTGATAATCGGTCACCATCGCATAGCGGGAGATATTGCGCTCACAGTGCGCGCCGGTATAATAAGGGAACAGGCAGACCAGCACCGACTGCGCTCCCTGTGGTATCCGCTGCATGGCGCGGCAGGGCAAGCAAGGCTGCACCTGCTCAAAGCGGCAGATTCCAAACGGGAACGGCTGGCTGCCCGCCAATACCCTTTGTGCCAGCTGCCTGATTGTTGTTTCCTTTTCCATCCTCTTCTTCCTTCCCTTGCTTATAAAATTAACTTTAGCACACCTTTTCTCCGTCTGCAAGACTGCACACCGCCCAGTTTTTGGATATTGCCGGATAATACGAAGGAAAGTCGAGTTTCTTCTTTAAAATCTGTCCTGTTTGTGATACAATAAATTTTAGGATAATACTCCACACCTCAAATCCACAACAGGGGGAATTTTATATTATGAACATCAGTATGTTTGATGTCCTGGGTCCTATCATGATCGGCCCATCCAGTTCACATACCGCTGGCGCACAGCGCATCGGCAAAGCCATGTACAACATGATTGCAGACAAACAGCTCAAAGCGGTCCACTTTATCCTGCACGGCTCTTTCCACCTGACCCTGCGCGGACACGGCACCGACCGTGCGCTGGTCGGCGGCGTACTCGGCATGAATTCCTATGACCCACAGATCAAAAACTCGCTGGAGATTGCTAAAGAAAAGGGCATCCAGGTCGAGTTTGAAGGCGGAGACCTCGGCGACGTCCATCCGAACACGGTTCGCATCACTGCCTACACCACCGACGGACAGATGACCTCCCTGACCGGCTCCTCGGTCGGCGGCGGCAACATCGAAATCATCGACATCAACGGCACCGCTGCCAAATTCACCGGACGCTATCCGGCTGTCATCATCAACCACTATGACCGCCTGGGTATCATCAGCCACCTCACCTCCATCCTTGCAATCAATCAAATCAACATCGCCACCGTCGTCAACTCCCGCGATGCAACCGGCAAAAACGCCGTCACCATGATTGAAACCGAATCCCCTGTGGACAACGCCGTGAAAAAGGAGCTGGAGAGCATGCCTCCGGTCAAGAGTGTTGTCACCATGGACAAGGTCAACTGATCCTGCCGCCCATCTTCCAGAATCCATCTCGAAAGGAAAATAGATTATGTACTTTTCTGCTCAGGAAATGCTTGCCCAGCTTGAGGGCACCGACGAGCGCATCTGCGACCTTGTCATCAAAAATGAGATCGAGCTGTTCCAGACCTCCCGCGACGAGATTATGAAAAACCTTGAGGAACGCTATCAGATCATGTACAACTGCGCACATGACGCCCTGGAAAAGGAGATTCGCTCGCTGAGCGGTCTGACCGGCGGCAGCGCTTTGAAAATGTGGAACTATTACAAAAAAGGAAATTCCATCTGCGACAGCACCGTCATCCGCGGCGCAGCATACGCCCTGTCCTGTCTGGAGGTCAACGCCTCGATGGGTCTAATCGTTGCTGCTCCTACCGCCGGAGCCTGCGGCATCCTGCCGGGCGCTCTGCTCACCGTTGCGGAAAAATATGATGTGGACCACCAGCTGGTGCTGGATGCTCTTGCCACTGCCTCCGGCATCGGTCAGCTCATCATCAAAAAAGCCACCGTATCCGGTGCAGAGGGCGGCTGTCAGGCAGAGTGCGGAAGCGCGGCTGCCATGGCTGCTGCTGCCATCACCGAAATGCTTGGCGGCACCCCAAGTCAGGCGTTCGATGCCGCTGCCATCGCTATCCAGAACATCATGGGACTTGTCTGTGACCCGGTTGCCGGTCTGGTTGAAATGCCCTGTGCCAAACGAAATGCTTCCGGCGTAGCCAACGCCCTGGTCAGCGCAGACCTCGCCCTGAGCGGCATCTTCAGCGAAATCCCATTCGATGAGGTGGTCGAGGCAATGTACAAGGTCGGCAAAGCCCTGCCTTCCACCCTGCGTGAAACGGCACTCGGCGGCGTTGCCACCACCCCGACTGCCCTTGCCATGAAAGAAAAAATCTACGGCAAAGGCGACATCGGCTGCTGCGGAGATTGTGCAAGCTGCGGTGGTTGCTAATCTCTTTTTGCAGGAAAAAAATCAAATAGCAGGGCGCACCCTCCTTTCAGCGGCGGGTGCGCCTTTTATTTTTGTTTTCTTCTCTTTTTCGCTAAACTTTTCTTTCAAAAATGCACAATATAACCAATTTTCTTCCTTTAGATTGTCTTTTTTATATTTAATTGTTATAATAAATGCATCAAGGGATTTCCCCTAAACGAAGGAGAGTTTATCAATGAAGGAAAAACACCATTTTCGCCTTCCTCCGATCGGGATGCGCGTTTTTAAGACGCTGCTGTCGGTGCTGCTGGTCACCCTGACCTATGATTACCTGCTGGGAGGACGAAATGCCTGCTTTGCCTGCATCGGAGCTGTGTACGCCATGGGCAACCATTTCCACGAAGGGTTCAAGTTTGGCTTCAACCGCTTTGTGGGCACCCTGTTCGGTGGTTTGATTGTTATCCCATTTTACTGGTTGTATTATCATCAACCGCTGGGAATCCCAAAGGAAATCTATCTGGTGCTGGGATTGCTGTGCCTGATGTATCTGCACATCTTATCGGGCACCACCACTGCCATCCAACCGGGTGCTGTCATCTACTTTGTGGTGCTGTTTACCCAGCCGGTCACCAACTACATTCCTTACACCGTTGCCCGCGTCATCGACACCGGTATCGGAGCCGCCTTCAGCCTGCTGCTCAATCTGTTCTGGCCCTCTAGGCTGGATAAGCAAAAAGGCTTTGACCTGCCGCACACCATCGACCGCTGGCAGCAAAGCAATGAGCGCCCTCCGCACGAGCAATATCCCAGTGAACCGCCCGCTTCCAAATAACCCCCTCGTAAAATCAATACTTAAAAATACATTTTGTATCATTTTACTTTTATCCTTCCTGCAAACCAAACTCCCCGACTGCCAAAGCAATCGGGGAGTTTGGTTATCTTGGCTCGGATGGAGTGTTTCCCTTCTCCTTTTGTCCCATCACCTGCTCTGCGTGAAAATGCAATTCGTCCGCATTGTGGATTTGATTGGTATTCTGAATCAGGGAACCCTGTACATCCTCCGATAAAGTCAGAAAAAACTGCTTTGCCTTTTTGTCCTGTGCCAGCAAATCGTTGAGATTACGCATACGCTCAGCCACACCTTTCTGTTTTCAGATTGTATCATGCGGCAGACACCGCATCATTCCTCTCTAGTTTGGCTGTTTTGCCAGCGTTTATTCCTCTGTACAATCACCTTTTGCCCGGGTCGCTGCTATACTGTAATAAGCTTGCTTACAGCTTTATGTATCTGTTTGCTCGTGATGTTACAAGGAGGTTTGTTCATGTCTGAAACTGCACCGATTTCGTTTTTTCTTGGCGCCAACTCCCCGCAGGGATTTGTTTCCCGCTTTGACCAGCTGGACTGCGGTGACCCACAGTGGCACACCTTCATCATCAAAGGCGGTCCGGGCTGCGGAAAATCCTCGTTTATGCGCCGAATCGCCGAACTGTTTGCACCGCACTGCCCGTCCATGCAGCTGATTGCCTGCTCCTCCGACCCGGATTCGCTGGACGCAGTCATCCTGCCCGAGTGGAAGGTTTCGATTGCGGACGGTACCGCTCCGCATATCCTGGAGCCACAGCAGCCTGCCCTGAGCGAAAGTCTGCTGTGCTTCGGCAGCTTTCTGGACCCTCTGCTGCTGCTGGAACACGCCGACACCATCCACAGCATCTCCCAAGCTACCGCCAAAAATTATGCGCAAGCTATCGACTGCCTGTCTGCTGCCAAAAGCTTTTTAAGCGACTCCCGACAGATTGCACTGAGCTGCCTGCAAACCGAAAAGCTGGCGGCTTACGCCCGCCATTTTTCCTGCAAGCATTTTCCTCGTAAATCTCGTCGCGGCAAAGAAGAGGTCCGTTTTCTGACCTCCATCAATTCCAAAGGCATCACCAGCCTTGCCGCTACCGCCCGCAGGCTTTGCCCGGACGTCTACTTCATCTGCGACCGTGAGGGTGCGGCTTCCTCCCTGTTTTTGAGCGCATTGCGCAGCCATGCGCTGGAAAACGGTCACGACGTCATCAGCTGTATGTGCCCAATGGCTCCGCACAGCCGCATCGACCACCTGCTCATCCCGGACTGCGGGTTGGCGCTGCTGACCGAAAATCCATTCCACGACCTTTCTTCCCTTGTACCCGACCGGCGCATCCACGCCAAGCGATTTTTGGAGGTCGAAGGGATGCGCTGCTTTAAAAAGCGGCTTGCCTTTAACCAGAAGGCGGCAGCCCAGATGATGGAGCAGGCGGTCGGTAGCCTGCAGGACAACAAGCTGCTGCATGACCGTTTGGAGAGAATCTATCTTTCCGCAATGGATTTTTCGATGATGGATGCTGTACTGGAGGACGTTGCCGGACAGATTGTGGAACGACGAGCTGCCCTCGAATCCACCTTGCTGTAAAGGACAACGCACAAATCAAAACAGACGAAACAACGCACCACAAGGGTCTCTGCTGTTTCGTCTGTTTTTGGTTTCAAAAATTTTTAGAGGAAGCATCCCCTTCCTGCGCCTATCTCCACCAGTTCGGCAGCAGCTCGCGCAGCTTTACCACTTGCTTGGTTTCATAATCGCACAGGATTTCGATTTCTGCGGCTTTCGGATGAAGCTGCATCATCAGCTCGCGACAGGCACCACAGGGCATCCCAACCTTGCCATCCCCCATGACGGCAAGGATTTTTAGAATGCGACCTTCTCCATTGGTAATCATATTGGCGATTGCATTTCTTTCCGCACACATTCCCAGTGAACAGGCAGTATCTATGCAAACACCAACATAAACATTTCCCGCTTCGGTGAGCAGTGCGGCAGAAACTCCCCCGGCTTCCACCGTTGGAGAAATCTCTCGATTCCCCTGCACCTTTCGCGCAGCCAGATAGAGGCGGTCCCATGTATCGTCATAGCAGGCAAGCGCCTGTGCTTCGACAGTATGAACAAATGCCTCCTTGCCGTCACAGTACCCATCTATATCGTAGGGAAATTGTTGGGCAAGTTCCTTTTTCAGTTTCGCATACTCCTCCCTCTCCTGGTCATGGGTTAAAAGATATTGCCGAAATGCCAGATGCCGCACGATGTTGTTCCAATCGTCCGCCTGGAAGATATGGATTTGATGGGTCCGCTCATCTCCGCCTTTACGGAGATAGCGTCTGCCCGCGATGCCAAATTCACCGAGGAACTCATATCCAATTTCTGAAAAGGACTCTGCTACAGAATCCACTTGCTCCAGACTGCGGACCGCTGCCATGATGTCGATGATTGGCTTGGCTGCCAGTCCCGGCACTGACGTGCTTCCAATATGGTAGATTGCAAGCGCATTTTCCTTTAAAATATCTGCAATCTTTTTTCGTTCTTCCTGATAGTCCTGTTTCCACCTTGGGTCGTACTCCAGAACAGTGATATGCTGTGGCACAGACTCATCTCCTCTCTTCTGTCTTGAGATTTCTATTCTGTTTTAGTCGTTCAAAATCATCCGGTAAACGTTGACATAGTCGTTTGCCGATTTCTTCCAGCTAAAGTCGCTCTGCATTGCGTCGGTCATCGCCTCATTCCACAGCGGCTTGTTGCCGAACAGACCCTCTGCCCTGCGGATGGCTCCGAGCATATCGTGTGCATTGTAGGTCTTGAAGGTAAAGCCGTTGCCGTTTTCTCCGCCCATGTCGTGGATGCTGTCCTTCAAGCCGCCGGTTTCACGGACGATTGGAAGGGTGCCGTAGCGCGCTGCCACCATCTGCGCCAGTCCGCAAGGCTCGCTCTTGGAAGGCATCAGGAAGGCATCCGCGCCTGCATAAATCTTCTTGGACAGGCTGGGGATAAATCCGATGCGAACAGCCACCCTGCCCGGGTAACGGTTTTGCATCTCGCGGAAGAAGTTCTCATACTCTGCATCTCCCGAGCCGAGCAGGACAAAGGAAACGTTGTCGCCCATCATGTCGTGGAAGATATAGCGGACCAAATCCAGACCCTTGTGGTCCACCAGACGGCTTACCATACCAATCAGCATCCGGTTTTCGTCCGGCTCCAGACCCATCTCCTTCATCAGTTCCAGCTTGTTGACCTTTTTCTTCTCCAGCGTTTTGACATCATACTTCTGATAGATGCCCTCATCGGTGGCAGGGTTGTTGGCTTCCACGTCGATTCCGTTGAGGATTCCAATCACCCGGTCTCCCTTTGCGTTGAGGATTGGGTCCAGCCCATGAGAATACCACGGGTCGTGAATCTCCATCGCATAGCTTGGGCTGACGGTGTTGACAATATTGACCTGCATAATGGCAGCCTTCATCATGTTCAGGCAGCCGTTATATTCCAGCACCGGATACTGGTATTCCGGGATTCCCAGAACATCCCATGCAATCTCCATCCCGTACTGACCCTGATACTGGATATTGTGGATGGTGAACATGGTGCGAATATCGTGGAATTTCGGGATACCGCGGTAGAAGGTGTTCAAATACACCGGAACCAGCGCGGTATGCCAATCGTTTGCGTGTACGATGTCCGGGTCGAAGTCGATGTAGTTGAGCATCTCCATCGAAGCTTTGGAGAAGAAGGCAAAACGCTCGGCATCGTCATAGTAGCCGTACAGATTGTCCCGTTTAAAATAATACTCATTATCCAAAAAGTAGTAGGTCACGCCCTGGTGTACTGCCTTGAACACACCGCAGTACTGGTTGCGCCACGCCAGCGGCACATTGAAGTTGCGGACAAACTCCATCTTTTCCCGCAGAGCCCACGGGATGTTTTTGTACATCGGGATGACCACCCTGCACTCGTTGCCGGAGTCGCACAATGCCTTGGGGAGTGAACCTGCGACGTCCGCCAAACCGCCGGATGCGATAAAGGGTCTTGCTTCACTTGCTACAAACAGTATTTTCATTCCGTATACCCCCGTTTTAAACTTTCCACCGCATCATACACCGCGGCTTTGGTGAAAAAAGGCGTTCCTCCCCCGGAGAGGAGGAACTGCCTTTCTTTTTTTAGATTGCTCTTCCTTTTTCGATGAAGAACGGATACTCCTTGCATCCAATCAACTTTCTGGAGTCACGAATCATAACGTCCTTATCGGTGATGACACAGTCGAGCTGACAATTTTCTCCAACGACCGAGCCTTGCATGATGATAGAATCTCTGACGACTGCGCCTCTGCCAATCTTAACTCCGCGGAAGATGATGGAATTTTCAACGGTACCCTCGATGACACAGCCGTCGGCAATCATCGAATTGCTGGCAACCGCATTGATACCGTATTTGACCGGAACCTCGTCGCGGACCTTGGTGTAGACCGGACGCTCGTTCGGAAACAGCTCCCGTCTGATTTTCGGATTCAGCAGTTCCATGCTGCAATCATAGTAGGATTCCAGCGAGTTGATGTTGGCAACATAGCCGCTGTACTCGTATCCGTAAATTTTCAGGCGCTGGTTGCCCATCTGCAAAACGCCCTGAGTAAAGCTGTAAAAGTTGGTGCTGACCGCATCGCCCACAATCCGTTCGAGCAGCCGTTTGCTGATCACGGTGATGTTCAGCAGCACGTTGCCTTCCTTTGCCTCCGGGCTAAAGTAGGCGCCGTTGACCCGACGATGTTCGTCCATACTGATGGTGGTAACATCGCGGTGTACCGAATCGGCAATCGCCTTATTCTGGTAGACAACCGTTACATCCGCATCCTTTTCCTTGTGGTAGCGCAGGATGTCGGAATAGTCGATGGAAGCGATGTTATCGCAGTCGGTCATGATGACCAGCTCCGCTTTGGATTCCTTGATGTAGCTGTAAATATTTCCCAGCGCTTCCAGTCTTCCGCGGTAGAATACCGACTCCATCCGTCCATACGGAGGCAGGATGGTCAGACCGCCGTTTTTGCGGGAGAGGTCCCATTCTTTGCCGTTGCCAACGTGGTCCATCAGCGACTGATAATTACTCTTTGTAATAATTCCAACGTCTTTTACATCAGAATTGATCATGTTGGACAACACAAAATCCACCAAACGGTATCTGCCTCCAAACGGCACCGATGCCATTGTACGGTTTTCTGTCAGCTTGCCCATCATCGTATCGTGCATATTGGAGAATACAATTCCCAGTGTTTTACTCAACATCGCCGCTCACCTCCGGTACATCCTTTTCAATCATGGCTTTTGCAGGAACTTTTGCATTGTTTCCGATATGGATGCCCTTTGCAATCACGGTAACACCCCAATTTGCTTTGTCCTCAATATTTTCCGGTCGGTCACCCACCTGTGCATTTTCACCAACCACAACATTTTCTGCCACAATCGAGTACTCGACCACCGCTCCTGCCTTGATGACCGAACCCGGCATGATGATACTGTCGTGTACCACCGCGCCCTTTTCCACAGTCACTCCTGCAAACAGGATGGAAAAATCAACATCTCCCTCTACGATACAGCCTTCGCTGATCATCGCATTCTGGGTCACTGCACCTTCTGCTACATACTGCGGAGGCATGACAGGGTTGCGCGCATAAATCTTCCACGCATCGTCATACAAATCCAGCGGCACGTTCGGGTCAAGCAGGTCCATATTGGCTTCCCACAGGGAATCGATGGTGCCGACGTCCTTCCAGTAGCCCTGGAAAGCGTAAGCGTACATCCGCTCGCCGTTCTGGAGCATAGCCGGGATGACGTTCTTGCCAAAATCGTTTTCCGATTCCGGGTTCGCCTCATCCTCCTCCAGATATTTCTTCAGTTTGCTCCAGGTGAAGATGTAAATCCCCATCGAAGCCAGGTTGCTCTTTGGCTCCTTTGGTTTTTCTGCAAATTCATAGATTTTTTTGTCCTCATCGCACGCCATGATACCAAAGCGGGAAGCCTCTTCCCACGGAACCTCCATGACGGCGATGGTGCAGTCCGCCTGCTTTTCCTTGTGGAACTCCAGCATCTTGGAGTAGTCCATCTTATAGATGTGGTCGCCGGAAAGGATGACCACATACTCGGGAGCATAGCGGTTGATAAAATTGATATTCTGATAGATGGCGTTGGCAGTACCGGTGTACCAGTCGGAGTTTGTCATCTTCTGGTACGGTGGCAGAACGTAAACGCCTCCGTGGATGCGGTCCAGGTCCCACGGCTGTCCGTTGCCAAGATATTCATTAAGCTGCAATGGCTGATACTGGGTCAGTACGCCGACCGTATCGATGCCGGAGTTGACACAGTTGGACAGCGGAAAGTCGATGATGCGATATTTTCCTCCAAACGGCACCGCCGGCTTGGCGATGTCTCTGGTCAGCGCATACAAACGGCTGCCCTGTCCGCCTGCCAGAAGCATCGCGATCCATTCTTTTTTGACGATCATCTTGATTCTCCTCCTCTAAATTGAAACCTCTATTTTCAGATGATTATTCTTCCGTCGAATCGGCGGATTTTTTCGTTGTTGTTTTCTCTGCGGAAGCTGTGTCCGATGTTGCCTTTTTGCGGGTACGTTTCGGTTTTGCTTCGGCAACGGCTTCTGTCGGCTGTTCTTCCTCTGCCTTCGGCGCCGCCTTTTTGCGGGTGCGCTTTGGTTTTGCTTCGGCTGCGGCTTCTGCCGGCTGTTCTTCCTCTGCCTTCGGTGCCGCCTTTTTGCGGGTGCGCTTCGGTTTTGCTTCGGCTGCGGCTTCTGTCGGCTGTTCTTCCTCTGCCTTCGGCACCGCCTTTTTGCGGGTGCGCTTTGGTTTTGCTTCGGCAACGGCTTCTGCATTTGGCTGCTCGGTAAGCGCTTCCAAATCAATGATTTTTTCCTGTTCATCCTCCGGCTGTATGCTGGAAGGTTTTAGGTACATCACCGACATTGGCGGAATATCGACTGCGATGGAGTTTGCTTTGCCGTGCATCGCAATCTTCTCCGAAAGGATGACCTCCTTCTCCGGGATGCCGGTTCCACCATAGCGGATGTCGTCCGAATTGAGTACAATCTCATAATTCTTCTGCTCCGGTATACCAAAACGGTAGCCGTCGCGCTCGACCGGAGCGAAGTTGCAGATGGCAATGACATCATCGCCTTCGTCGTTGGTGCGCCGGAAGATGACCACATTCTGGGTGTTATCATCGTGTACCAGCCACTGGAAGCCGTCCCAGCTGTCGTCGATTTCCCACATAGGGGAATTTTCCAAATAGAAATGGTTTAAATCCTTGACAAAGGTCTGCAATTTGCGGTGGCTTTCGTAGGAAAGCAGCTGCCAATCCAGTTCCTTTTCAAAGTTCCACTCGATGAACTGACCGAACTCCTGTCCCATAAACAGCAGCTTCTTGCCCGGGTGCGCCATCATGTAACCAAACAGGGTGCGCATCCCTGCAAACTTCTGGCTGTACTCGCCCGGCATCTTGTTGATGAGCGAGCATTTGCCGTGTACCACCTCGTCGTGGGAAAGCGGCAGGACATAGTTCTCAGAAAAAGCATACATCATACTGAAGGTCAGTTTATCGTGGTTGTAGGCGCGGTAGATTGGGTCGAGTGAGATATAGCTGAGCATATCGTTCATCCAGCCCATGTTCCACTTGAAGTTAAAGCCCAGTCCACCCACATACGGCGGCTTGGTGACCAGCGGCCATGCGGAGGATTCTTCGGCAATCATCAGCACATCGGCGTGTTCTCCCAAAACAGCTGAGTTGAGCTTTTTCAAAAACTCCACCGCTTCCAGGTTTTCGTTGCCGCCGTGGACGTTTGGGGTCCACTCCCACGATTCTCTGCCGTAATCCAGATAGAGCATCGAAGCAACGGCGTCCACACGCAGTCCGTCCACATGGAATTTATCCACCCAGAACATCGCGCTGGAAATCAGAAAGCTTTGTACCTCCGGTCTGCCAAAGTCGAAGATACGGGTTCCCCAATGCGGATGTTCCCTCTTCTGCGGGTCCTGATATTCATAACACTGGGAACCGTCAAACTCGTACAGTCCCTGTTCATCCTTTGGAAAATGTGCGGGTACCCAGTCGATGATGACACCGATATTGTTTTCATGGAACTTGTTGATAAAGTACATCAAATCCTTCGGCGTTCCATAGCGGGAGGTTGCCGCAAAATATCCGGTCACCTGGTATCCCCAGGAAGGGTCGTACGGATATTCGGTAATCGGCATCAATTCGATGTGAGTGTAGCCCATCTCCTTGACATAAGCCACCATCTCATCCGCCATCTTGCGGTAGTCAAAAAACTCTCCGTCCTCATACTGCCGCCAGGAGCCCAGATTGACCTCATAAATATTGATTGGTTCCCCTACATGGTTTTGCAGCTTGCGTTTTTCCATCCACGCCTGGTCCTTCCAGGCATACTTGCCCAGCTCATAAAAGCGGGATGCCGATTCCGGTCTGGTCTGCATATGATAGGCATAGGGGTCTGTTTTCAGCAGAATATCGCCGGTCGGTGTTTCAATGCTGTACTTGTACATATCGTACTGTTTGATTTGCGGGACAAAGCCCTCCCACAAACCGTTTTCGCTGATTTTTTCCATCGGGTCATTGGCTCTGTCCCAGTTATTAAAATCGCCAACGACCGAAACACTCAGGGCGTGCGGAGCCCACACACGGAACACCGCGCCCGAAACGCCTTTTCTCTTTGACGAGTGGGAGCCCAAAAACTCATACGACTTATAGTTTGTTCCCTGATGGAACAGATAGATTGGCACTTCATCTTTCTTATTTACCTTGTACACACTATCAACCCCCTCGTGTTTAGCCTTATCATACCAGAAAACGCGTGTTTTTTCAAGCATTTTTTGGGCAAAAAGTTAGAAACCTCTTTGGTTCTTTACAAAATCTTTGTAGCAAATTAACAAAGAGCATTTTCCCCATCCAATTTTTATCAGAAAATCTTAAACGTTTTCATTAAAATCTCGGATACTTTTTAGCCAAAAAGCAAAGAAAGACGTCAAAACTGACCCTTTTCCCGCTGGTTTCTAGTGTAAAATGCCAAGATGTACCCTTTCATCATAGCACAAGTCGATGTAAAAAAGAATCAAAAAAAGTCTGTTGATTCCTTTTCCTTATTTTTCATAAAAAAAAGACCAAAGCCCTTTCGGACTTTGGTCTTTTGGAAGATGCAGAAATTACTGAGCGTCAACAGCAGACATATGTTTGATCAGCTCGAGAACTTTGTTGGAGTAACCCCACTCGTTGTCGTACCAGGAAACGAGTTTTACAAAGGTTTCGTTGAGCATGATACCTGCTTTTGCATCAAAGATGGAGGTTCTTGGGTCACCCAGGAAGTCAGAAGATACAACCATATCTTCGGTGTAGCCCAGGATGCCCTTCATGGTGGTCTCAGAAGCCTCTTTTACCTTTGCACAGATTTCTTCATAAGTGGTTGGTTTTGCCAGTTTTACAGTCAGGTCAACAACAGATACGTCCAGAGTTGGTACACGGAAGGACATACCGGTCAGTTTGCCTTTTACCTCCGGGATAACCAGTGCGCAGGCTTTTGCAGCGCCGGTAGAGGATGGGATGATGTTGCCGGCAGCAGCACGTCCGCCTCTCCAGTCTTTCTTGGAAGGACCGTCAACGGTCTTCTGGGTTGCGGTGGTAGCATGTACGGTGCTCATCAAGCCTTCCACAACGCCAAAGTTGTCGTTGATGACCTTTACCAGTGGAGCCAGGCAGTTGGTGGTGCAGGATGCGTTGGAAACTACCAGCATATCCTTGGTATATTTGTCTTCGTTTACGCCAACAACAAAGGTTGGAGTCTCTTTATCCTTTGCAGGAGCAGAAATAACAACCTTTTTAGCACCTGCTTTGATGTGAGCAGCTGCTTTTTCGGTGGTGGTGAATACGCCGGTGGATTCTACAACGTACTCAGCGCCGCAGTCACCCCATGGAATCTCACTTGGCTCTTTGCAGTCGTATACATTGATTGCATGACCGTTAACAACAAATTTGCCGTCTTTTGCTTCGAGGGTGCCTTTGAACTGACCGTGCATGGAGTCATACTTGGTCATATATACCATGTAATCGAGATCGATGAATGGGTCATTGATGCCTACAACTTCAAAAGCTTCCGGCTGAGCCATCGCTGCGCGAAAGACCAGTCTGCCGATACGTCCAAAACCGTTGATACCAATTTTAATTGCCATGAGAATCAACCTCCTGTTAAATCTATCTATTTTATCGTCTGCCAGCTTTTGCTTGCAACTATATATTACTCTATTTTTCGCAAATATACAATCCCTTTGTTATATTTTTAACTATTTTCATCATTTTTTACTCGTTTTATAGATTCTTTTTTTCTCCAGCTGTGCAAAAACACCAATCTTTTTTTCAACATTCTCCCTTATTTGCAGGATGAACGGCAAAAATATGTCAAATTTCGTCCTTTTCCATCCGATTTCGACTCTCGAAGATTTGATTTTTCGTTCAATATTCTGTATACTGTTTGATAATATATATTCTATCTTTCCGGCATATTTATATTGATTCCGCTAAAGACAGCTCTCTTCTTCTGCCTTGTTTTATTTCCCTTTTAATTTCTTTTTACGATTGCACTCCCAAGGCATTTTTTTCTCAGAGCAGACTTCTACGCCTGTCTTTGTACAAACAATCAGCTCCCACCATAGTTTTATATCCAAAGTGGGGGTATGTTTCCTGATCCAGCATCAGAAAGAGGTCATCATGCACAACAATTTTATTTCCATCATCGAAAAATACCTTCATTCCACGATGGAAGCCTCCAACCTTGTTCCGCTTCCCATTGCAATTGTCGATGAAGAACTCAAACAGTTTTGGGAAAACTGTTATATGAAGGAGAACTACCCCTTTTTATGCAGCAAGGACAACACCCGCGCGCTGCTATCAGGGTACGACATCGACGCCCTTTTGCTTTCGCTGCGCAGCCAGGATTCCTCGATTTCCTGTGTGTCCCGCCTGCCTATGGTGCAAACCACCCTCACCCTTTCCCCATTGTACGATGAAAACCACGTCTTCATTGCGGCGGTGGTCCACTTTGCAGTCAGCTCCACCGAGATGTTCCCAAGTGATGTCAACCGTGCACAGCAAATGCTGCAAAATTTTAATACCACCCTGCGCGACCCGCTCGGTCTGATTTTCTCCGGCATCATCTCCATGACCCGCCGTCTGGAGGTGGACGACACTGCATCCTGCGAGCAGCTGTTGCAGCAGCTGAACAACTCCTGCTACCATATGCTCAAATCCTGCAACAGCCTTTCGGAATATACCGGCTACTCCAACGGTCTTGCTCTGCTCAATTTAAAATCGGTTTTTCTAAACCTGTTTTTGGAGGATCTCTTCCGGCATTTACAGATGTTTGCGCGCCGCGCCGGGGTCGAAATGACCTATGCGCTGCCACAGCAGGAGATTCAAATGAATCTGGACCCTGATAAGCTCATCATTGTGCTGACCAGCCTGATGTCTAACAGCATCGCTTTCTTACAGGACAACCCCGAAGAGCGATATATCCACATCGAGGTCCTTGCCAGCAACCACAGCGTCCGCTTTATCTTTTCGGACAACGGCTCCGGTATCCCATCGGATGCTCTGCCGCACGTCTTTGAACCATATTTCACCTATGGACGCCACGACCGGCAGTTCACCCATCTGGGGCTGGGGTTGACCATCTGCAAAATGATTATCAACCACCACGGCGGTGACATTTCCCTCCTTTCTTCTTCGGATGGAACGGCTGTCAGCTTCACCCTCTCCCGCGATTTAAAGGGAGAGGAAAACACCAAACTGACCTTCTGCGACAATCCGGTGGAGTATCTCACCAATTCCTACTCGCCGATGTATGTCTATCTTTCCGACGTCTGCGAATGGATTCCTATTTAAACTTTGATTATGAGAAAAGGAGCGCCCAAAAGCGCTCCTTTTTGATTTTTCTGTTTTTAAAAAAAGAAGGACTGTGACACAGCCCTTCTTAAAAGATTTATTCAACTGAGATGATAAAGTAGTAGACCGGCTGTTTGCCTTCGATTAAAACAACTTCGACATCATCGCCCAGCTTTTCTGCTACCGCTTCCCGAATCTGCTCCGCCTGCTCCTCTGTGACGTCTTCGCCGTAGATCAGGGTTACAAAGCTGCTGTCCTTGGTCTTTCTCATCAGATTATGGGTCAGCTTGACAACCGTCTTTTTAAGGTCGGTTTCTACAAACGCCATCTTTCCGTTTTCCAGAGCCAGAAGTTCACCTTTTTTGATGTTGTGTCCTTCATAGTCGCTGTCGCGCGCTGCAAAGGTGACCGAACCGGTGCCGACACGCTCATACGCCTTGACCATGTTCATCATGTTCTGCTTGCGGTCTGCCTCCGGGTCGAATGCCAGCATAGCAGACAGTCCCTGTGGAACGGTGCGGGTCTGCAAAACATAGACCTTGCGGTCTGCCAGATTGGCTGCCTGCTCCGCTGCCATGATGATGTTCTTGTTGTTTGGCAGTACGAACACCCGTTTTGCTGCTGTGGCGTGGATGGCGGAGAGGATGTCCTCGGTGGATGGGTTCATGGTTTGACCGCCGCTGACCACATTGTCTACGCCCAGGTCGGTGAACAGCTGCTTGATGCCGTCGCCCGCAGCCACCGCTACAAAGCCGTACTCCTTCTCCGGGTCTACCGCCTTGTATGGGAATGCCGGTTTGCCTTCTGCTTCCAAATCCACCAGCTTGTTGTTGTCGCCGTGCTGTTCCTTCATGTTGTCAATCTTCATGTTGGTCAGATAGCCCAGCTTGAGCGCCGCCTGAATAGCGTTGCCCGGCTCGTTGGTATGTACATGGCACTTGATGATTTCCTCATCGTCCACTACAACAACGCAGTCTCCGATGGATTCCAGATAAGCGCGCAGAGCCAACGGGTCTGCGTTCGGGTCCTCTTTATTGATGATGAACTCGGTGCAGTAGCAGAAGTGGATGTCCTCTTCGTTAAATTCTGCCGCCACGCCGTGTGCCTTCTTTTCCTTAGGAGCTGCCTGCTGTTCCTCCAGAGAGGCAACAATCTCGCCGCCCTCGATGACCGCCAGCATCCCCTTCCAGACCTCTACAAAGCCCTGTCCGCCCGCATCGACTACACCGGCTTTTTTGAGTACCGGCAGCATCTCCGGTGTCTGTGCCAGAGCGTCCTGCGCGCTGACCAGGATTTCTTTCCACATCTGTGCTGCGGTCAGCTGCTCTTCCTGCGCTGCCAGCTGCTGTGCGTGCTCTCCTGCCAGTCTTGCTACGGTCAGGATGGTACCTTCCGTCGGCTTCATAACAGCTTTGTATGCGGCGGTGACACCCATCGACAACGCGTTTGCAATGTCCTTTGCATCCGCTTCCTGCTTGCCCTCCAGACCTTTGGAGAAGCCGCGGAACAGCAGAGAAAGGATAACGCCCGAGTTTCCTCTTGCGCCGCGCAGCAAAGCAGAGGCTGCCTTTTTGGCTACCTGCTCAACGGTCGGGTCATCCCGCAGGGTTTCCAGCTCCCGTTTTGCCGCATTGATGGTCATCGACATATTTGTTCCGGTGTCGCCGTCCGGTACAGGGAATACATTGAGCGCGTCTACCTGCTGTCTGCAATTTGAAATGCTGTTTGCGCCAGAGATAAACGCATCCCTGAGCTGAGTTCCCTTTATCACGATAATACACTCCTTACCAAAAGATTCATCCATGACGCTACTGCTTCATATCGTCAACAAACACGTTGACCTTTGCCACCTGAAGACCGGTTGCCTCCTCGACAGTGTAGCGTACCTTGTTGACAATGCTCTTGACGATGGCGGAGATATTAACGCCGTAGGTAACTGCGATGTGCAAATCAATGACCAGACCACCGGCAACGGTGCGCACTTTGACACCCTTGTCCTGTGCCTCGTCCTTTTTCAGAATATATCTCAGTCCCTGGGAAGCCGTGCTTTCTACCATACCGGCAACGCCGAAGCACTCGGAGGCAGCATGGCCGACCAGGTTTGCAAAATAATCCTGTGAGATCTCGATTGCTCCAAGATGATTCTCAAATTTAATCATAAATCACACGTTCCTTTCTATGCGTCCGACCGACGCTTTTTTAAGGGCATAATTGTCAATAAAATAATTATACCGTATTTTATGCCTTTTGAACAGGCTTTCTATTCCATTTTCATCCATTTCATGCTTTATTTACAAATCCCCGCTGCCAGAAAGAGGTCGATAGGTGAAAATTTAACAACCGTTACAAACCTTTTTAAGACTGCCAGCTGTCGATATTGTAAAATAAATCGCTGCGCAGAGCGGTCACCTTTAAGGTGTGCTGCCGCGAAAAGCAGAAGGAGCCGCTGCGAAAAGCAAGCGGGACAACGGGGTATTCCTGCACAAACTGCGCGGAAAAGGCGTCCCAACCCTCGCCTGTGGAGTAGGCGGTCTGATACAGGGAGAGCAGCTGCTGCGAAGGAAGCGCACCGTAGCCGTAATGCTCCCCGCGGGTGAACAAATGGCTCAAATCCATGTCGTCCCCCAGCAGCAGCTCGCCCAGATACAAATCATAGCTGCCCGATTCCAAGGCAGAAAAGTAGTCCTCGCCCGATCTGCCGTCCAGCGTGATTTGAATTCCTACCTGTGCCAGCTGTGCTGCCAGCTGATTTGCCAACTGCGCCCGGTCCGCGCCGTCGGTGCTGTACAAAAGGGTTAGCTCCAGCGTTTCCTCCTCATCCAAAGCGCCTGCCTGGGTCAGCATCTGCTTCGCTTCATCAATATTCTGCGCCGGAACGGTATAGCCTTCCATTACAAAAAAGTCGGGATGAAGCGGCAGGTCGCTCGCCTTACCCGAGGTGGTCAGCGAGGTGCGCATCAGATAATCGCGGTCGATTGCCCGACTGATTGCCTGACGGACCGCCGCATCTGCCGTTTGCCCTCTGGAGGCGTTTGCTCCCAGAAAAATCAGCTGATTGGCTGTCACCGGATAACTGCCTGCCGACAGGTTACTGATGTCCGCCGAGGCGCCGTCGATATACAGGCAGTCGATTTTTCCCAGCTTCAGGCTGTAGGTCTCCACATCCTTCTTGCTCAGCGGAATCATCTCGATGCGCCGGATGCTCGGCTGCTTTCCCCAATAGGAAGGATTGATTTCCAAAAGCACACTCTCCTCCCCCTGGGATGCCAGACGGTACCGTCCGGTGCCGATATAGCGGCTGCCGTCCCACTTGGCTACCGGAAAGGTCATCAGGTTGGCAAACAGGGCATCCGGCTGATTCAGTGTAACCTGCACGCTGTCCCCCAAAACTTTGTGGCTGGCGATATTTTCCAGCCGCGCCCGATAGTAGGAGCCTTCTGCCAACGCCAGCGCCAAGCTGTCGTCGATGTGCTTTGCTGTCAGCTGCGAGCCGTCCGAAAATGTAATGCCCTCTTTTACCGTCAGTGTCCACTCGGTTCCACTGCCGGAAACCTCCGCCAGCGCCGGCTGGGTGGAAAAATCGGTCTGAAGGCTGACCGGCGCATCATACAGCAGCGTAGCTGCCGAGCGGCTGTTCAGCTGCGCACAGTTCCATGGTGAAGCAGTCAGAAGGTCGTAGTCACCCGATATTTTCAGCTGCTCCAGGCGCTGCTGCGGCTCCTGCTGTGTCTGCTCCTGTTCGGTCACGTTGGGGCTAAAAGTCTGCTTTTCCCCAATCTGTGCCTGTCCGCATCCGCTCAAGCTGCCGGCAAGCAGTCCCAGCACAACCAGCGCTGCCGCTGCCCTTTGATTCAATCGTTCTTTCATCTTCTATTCCTTCTTATCTTCCTGCAATCAATCCAACAAACTGACCCGCTGGATGCTCTGCGCCTTTCCGGTGGACTGGTCGACTGCAATCACCACGCCGTTGAGTTCGATTTCCTTCGGGTCATACTCAAAGCGGGCGGGCATATGATCAATAAACTTTTTGATGATGATTTCCTGCTTGACCCCAAGCACCGAGTTTTTGCCGCCGCACATCCCGGCATCGGTGATGTACGCTGTCCCCTTCGGCAGCACCCGTTCGTCTGCCGTCTGCACATGGGTGTGGGTGCCGACCACAGCGGATACTCTGCCGTCCAGATAGTAGCCCATCGCCTTCTTCTCGGAGGTCATCTCCGCGTGCAGGTCCACCAGAATATTTTTCGTGCCCGCCTTTTGCAGCAGACGGTCGACCGTTTCAAAGGGATTGGCACAGTTGTCCATTGCCATCTGTCCCTGCAGGTTGATGACGCACAGCTGCCAACGCAGGCAGTCCAGCACAAACATTCCGCTGCCGGGCACACTTGGGTGGTAGTTTGCCGGTCGAAGGATTCCCTTTTCTTCCTCAAGCAGCGGGTAAATCTCCCTTCGTTTGAGGACGTGGTTACCGGTGGTGATGACATCCGCACCCGCATCGAAGAGCATCTGTGCACTTTCCGGCGTGATTCCGTTGCCCTCGGCAGAATTTTCCCCATTGATGATGCAGGCGTCGATGGCATACAGCTTCTTTAAGTTGCGCAGATGACGCATGACCGCCTGACAGCCTGCTTTTCCGACAACATCTCCTAAAAATAAAATATTCAATCTCTCTTTCCCTTCCTCTCAAAAGTTTTGAACCCTTTTGCTTCCAGCAGACCTTTTCGTCTGCACCGGCTCAGACTGAGCCACGCAAAAGCAAGATAAACCATAATAGAAACGATGGATGCCTCGATGCCAAAATCGCCGCCGGTCAGCAGCAGAGAATCGCTGTCCAACAGATACTGTGCCCATACGTCGCTGTCCGCGACCGTGCCGATGTGCAGTAAACCGCCGACCATCGTAAGATTCCACACCCCGTGCATCAAAGCAGCGGACCAGATACTGCTGTTTTCCAATGTCACCAGCGAAAACAGGATGCCCACCAGACTTCCTGCAATCATCAGCTGTAAAAAGCTGGGCAGGTCCATCGGTCTGCCAATCAGATGCAAGGCGGCAAACAGCACCGAAGGGAGCAAAACAGCCGCCCAGCGTCCCATCAGCCGTTCCAGTACAGTGAAAAAGACGCCGCGAAAAATTGCCTCCTCCACGATACCGGCTCCCAGCCCGATGACACAGACCGCAGCGCTCAGCAAAGCTGCCAGCTGCTCATGGGAGAGCTGCGCGACCTCCCAGCTGCCGGGCAGGTTGAGTAAAATCAGGCAGACGATTCCCGGCATTGCCAGCGCGACGACCGTCCACAGCAGAGAAAAGCGCACCGGAAGGATGCGGCAATCGGCAAGCGACAGTCCAAGCGCCCGGCAAACCCAGGACAGCCCATACAGCACCGACAGAACATACACCACGCCGACCGCAAGATTGCACAGATCGACCGGCAGCTGTGCCCCATGCAGAAAAACGCCAACCAACTGCGACAGCAGCTGTCCGGCTGCCAGCACCACCAGAGAAAGCAGCGCCAGCAATCCCTTGCTCCACGAACGTTTTCCGCTTTTTACTGTCTGTTCCTTTTGCATAACCCCACCTCTCCTTTTAAAATCCGCTCTGCCAGCACCGCCATGTCCTGCGGCAGTGGGCAATCCACCGTGATTTCCCTTTTGTCCAGCGGATGCGGGAAGCAGATTCTGCGGCAGTGCAGCGCCTGTCGGGCAATCAGGGAACTTGGCTGACCGTACATCCCATCCCCTAAAACCGGACAACCCAGATGCGCCATGTGTACCCGTATCTGATGGGTGCGACCGGTTTCCAGCACAAAATCGACCAAGCTCAAACCCTCTGCCTGTGCCAACACCCGATAGTTGGTCACCGCACGCTGACCGTCCGGCGCCACGATGCGGCGCATCTGCTCGGGCTGTTCCCGACGGATGGGTGCATCCACCCTGCCCTGCGGCTGAGGCGGCGCCCCCAGCAGGATGGCTTGATAGGTCTTATGAAAATTGTTGGTCACTGCCGCTGCGGCATAGCGGTTTTTGGCAACCAGCACCGCGCCGCTGGTGTCGCGGTCCAGGCGGTTGAGCGGGCGATACATCAAGTCCACACCCAACCGGTCGCAGTGGGCAGCAAAGACGTTTGCCAGTGTGTCCGCCGCGTGTCCGCAGGATTGATGGCATGGCATATCCGCAGGCTTGTTGAAAACCAGCAGGTCCTCGTCCTCATACACCACCGGGACCCGGCGGTTGGAGCGGATAAAATGTTCCACCCCATGCTCATTGCTGTCCAAAAAGGTAATCTGCAAGCAGTCTCCTGCCCGAAGAAGGTCGATGGTACGGGTGTGTTCTCCGTTTAAGCGCATCCCCTGCTCATAGTGCTTGAGCTTGACAATCGTCCTGCTGGAGTAGCCGTGTACTCCCTTGAGGTAACGCTCCACCGACATGCCTTCCTGCTGTGGTGTGATGTGGTATTCTATCGTTCGCATCGGTTCCTCCTGTTGCGTCTGCTCAAAATCTATGATTCGATGCTGACCGCCTGCGACAGGTCCGGCATCTCGATGGCAAATTCCTCGTTGCGCTGCTGGATCAGGCTGTGAATCTCCATGCTCAGTTTGCAGCTTTCCGGCAGCTGTTCCAGTTCGGTGCCGTCCGGCTGCAATGCTGCAACCAGCTCCTTGAGTGCAAATTCCAGCTCCATGCGGATGGTCTGGTCATTGATCTCCTTGCCTTCGATGAGCATATCGCAGGAAAGCGAGCCAATCTTCAGCGAGTCAAACAGCTTTCGCTCCATCTCCAAAACCGCCTGCACCTGCTGGTCGATCAGCGCCTGCAGCTGCTCTCTGTCCACTTCGAGCACCTGTCCCTGTCCCATGCTTTCGAGCATCTGGTCCACCTGCTGCTGCACTGTTGTGCGCAGCTGCTGTTCCATCGCCGGCAGCAGCTGGTCGTTCATCATGCTGCTCATCTGCTGCTGCATTGCATCCAGTTGTTCCTGCGGCATGGTAAACTGCACCCGCAGTCCCTTCTCCTCCTCGGTGAAGGTAAAGTCCTGCGCCTGCTTTGCCGCTTCCACATACACCTCTGCCATCTTGTCCTGTCCTAAGGTTGCCAGCTGCTGGTAGTCCAGTCCGGCAGTTGCCGCCGGCATCTTGATATAATTGCTGCTGGCTTCATCGAGGGTATAGCTGAAGCCGTCCTTCTGGTAGGTCTGCGTCTGAATGGGCTGTCCCATTATCTCTCCGCTGATTTGCATTGCCATGGTTTGCAGCTGGTCCTGAAATTCTCCTTCTATTGCCAGTTCCATCGGGATGTTGTCTGCACCCAGTTCCACCTGTGCAGTCATCTGTGCGCTCAACTTTCCACTTTCCATGGTGGAGGAGGTCAAAAGTGCCTGCCGCATCTGCTCGATTGCCTTTTCCTGATTCATTCCGCAGCTACACAGCAGCAGACAAAGCAACAGGGTCGTCAAAAAACAGCCAAGCCATCTTTGTGTTTTCATCCTATCGTTCTCCCTTCCGGTGATACACCGTTTCTATTTTACATTCTTATAGTACAGGATGCGCAGCCCTTTGAGCAGAAGGTTCGGGTCCTGGATGATCGAATGGCGGCAGTAGGGTGTCACCTTTTTGGAAAGTCCTCCGGTCGCGACCGCCTGCACCGGCTGTCCCAGTTCCTGCTGGATGCGGTCGATCATTCCATCGAGCATCGAAGCCGCTCCATAGATGATGCCGCTGTCCATTGCATCGACCGTATTGCGCCCGATGACACTTTTGGGCGGGATGAGGTCGATGTGCGGCAGCAGCGAAGCCTTGCTGGAAAGCGCCTCCAGCGACAGCCGCAGTCCCGGCATGATGGCGCCTCCGATAAACTCTTCTTTTTCGTTGATGACCGACATGGTGGTCGCTGTACCCATATCCACCACCAGCAGCGGCAGCGGGTATTCACTGATGGCTGCCACAGTATCTGCCACCCGGTCGGCGCCCAGCGAAGCCGGGTTGTCCAGCTTGATGTTGAGTCCTGTTTTCAGTCCCGGTCCGACCACCATCGGCTTTTTACCGGTGATTTGTCTAAGTGCTGTCTTCATCACGGTGGTCAGCGGCGGCACCACCGACGAGATGATTGAGCCTTCCATCTCTTTGGCGCTGTATCCGTACAGATGCAGAATCTGGTGGATTTCCACCGCATATTGCTCCTCGGTGCGCAGGACATCGGTGGCGACCCTTGCTGTGAAGGAAATGCTGTCGTTTTCAAAACCGCCGATGACAATGTTGGTATTGCCAATATCAATCGCTAAAATCATTCTGCCATCTCCTTTTATAAAATCAGCGTGAAACATCCCTCGTACTGCGACATTCCACGCTGTTGTGATTCTATTCTGTTATTTTCTCTCCATCGCCAGCAGCACCTTGCCGACTGCCGCTGTAATCAGCGCCGCTACGATTGCTTCCGGGATGCCGTTGGTTGCAATGATGCCCAAGATAGTAGCATAAATCACATCCGCCGCAATCCCTTTGACCGCAGCCCAGCTTTCCCCGAAGAAGAGGTAAATCATATTCATCACCAGCAGCGTATTGACCATCGAACCGACAAAGCCCGACACTGTCAGACAGGCTGCATCACTTTTGACCAGCTTCTTCATGCCCTTGTACACAAAATAGGGGACAACGCCCACCAAAATGCGGGGAACAAAGCAGATGACAAGACTCCAGCCGTTGCCGCCGGTCGCTCCCAGCGAGTAGAAGGGACTGAAAACAAAGGAGGTCGGGTTTGGGGTAAAGGTGTTGACCAGCAGGCTGGTCAAGCCGAACAAGCCGCCCAGGGCAGCTCCTTTTTTCCAACCCAGCAAAATCGAGCCTAAGATGACAGGGATGTGGATGGTGGTCGGACGGATGACTCCTAAGGGCAGATAACCCAGCGGTGTCATTGCCAGCACGACGATAATCCCTGCAAACAGTGCCAGTTTTACCATTTCCTGTGTCTTTTTGGTTGCCTGATTCATATTCAATTCTTCCTTTCGCTGACGTTCTTCCCTGTTGGCATCGCCGGCGGAGCCGCAGACTTTGCCGGTGCTCCAGAAGATACGTCGCAAATAAAATTTTTAAACAGCTCAATTATATAGTATCCTATGGCGGATTGCAAGAGCCGATGACGGAAAAATTGCAGCACCTTCTGCAAAAGGGATGACACCTCCGCATCTTTTGCGGTATAATAAAACAAATGAACCACGAAAGGAGCTGTCGTCTATGTCAGAATGCTATCAAGTCAAGGTGATTGCCCGGATGCACAGCCTGTTTCCCACCAAATTCGGCATCCCGCGTCAGAGCGGTCTGGTCGAGCAGCTGCAATCGCTGATTGTCTTTGAGCCGGAGTACCGCGACCCGCAGGCGCTGCGCGGCATCGAGGAATTTTCCCACCTGTGGCTGATCTGGCAGTTTTCCCAGGCGGTCCGCGAGGACTGGTCCCCCACCGTTCGTCCACCCAAGCTGGGCGGCAACCGTCGGATGGGCGTCTTTGCCACCCGCTCTCCCTTCCGTCCCAACGCCATCGGGCTTTCCTCGGTCAAGCTGGAGGGAATCGAAAAGCACCCGCAGTACGGCATAGTGCTGCGCGTTTCGGGTGCGGACCTGATGGACGGCACACCGATTTTGGACATCAAGCCCTATCTTCCCTTCACCGACAGCCATCCGCAGGCAACGGGCGGCTTTACCGACGGGCTGCACCTGCAGCCGCTCAAGGTCGTCATCCCGGAAGAATGGAAGCAATCCATCCCCGCCGACCAGCTTGATGCGCTGACCGGTGTGCTGAAACAGGACCCACGTCCCTCCTATCAGGATGACCCGCAGCGGGTGTACGGCTTTTTCTTTGGCAATCTGGAAATCAGCTTTACCGTCTGCGAAGGCACCCTCGCCGTCTGCAAGGTGGAGATCAAAGGGTAAATCCGAACAGCAAAAAAGGAACGCACCGCGGTGCGTTCCTTTTTTATTGTTACAGTCGGTCAATCTTTCACAGCTTTTTTTGAAAGCAGATGATGCGGTTTGCCTCTCCAAAGCCGCAGGCAAGGTGAAAAGCAAGACTTTGGGTGTTATCCCATTCGCAGTCGCTGGCAAACTCACAGCAGCCCTGCTGCTTTGCCCAATCTTCACAGGCAGCAAGCAGCCTGCGGGCAATACCCTGCCCACGAAAAGGCTCCAGCACAAAGATTCCTTCCAAATACCCCACCGGAGAATGGGAACAGCCCTCCACATAGTCCCTGCGAAGAGAGCATTGGGCAAATCCGATTAGTTCCTCCTGCTCCCATGCGCCAAACACTGCACCGGTGGCAAGGTAGCCGGCAAACTCTTTACATAGGTCTTCCTGCGTATTGTCTTCCCACAGCTTTTGTGCAAGGACCGACAGCGCCTCCAACTCCCCAACGGTCACCAGACGAATCTGCATCCTGTTTCCTCCTTTACCGGTAATTCTTCCTGTTTTTCTTTACAGGGAAAGGAATCGGTCCACGTTGGCGATGGATTTGTCGGTCAGACGGATGATTGCCTGATAGGAGCCACCCGAGAATCCGCCAAAGCAGCTGACGTTTTCAAATTCGCGCAGCGACTGGTCGCCGAGTGCCATGTTGTTGTCGCAGAAATAGTAGTTGTCCCCGTGAGCCAGCCATTTTTTCAGCGCATCCAAATCGCTTGCCGGGGTCAGACCGGTGTTAAAGAGGATTTTGTGGTTGCCAAATGCCTCAAATTCCGGCTGGTGCAGCAGGGTAACAAATTTATTCAGGCAGGTGCATACGCAGATGTTCTTTTTCAGCAGCTCTTCCAGCGGCAGATATTTCACACCCTGTTCTTCGATGTCCGGCTTGCGGCTGCGGTTGTAGTAGGTCAAATCTGCGCCAAAACATTGCAGTGAGCGGGTGACCACCCGTCCGGTCGCACCCATGCCGATGATGCCCACCGGCACACCGGTCAGCTCCAGCGGATGATCTCCCCAACGCTTTCCGTTGAAACCGTTGAGCAGACAGATCAGCTGCGAAACGACATATTCCCCAACGCCGTTGTCACCGTAATCGGACACACCATAGACGGTGATGCCGTGCTCGCGGGCGCAGCGAATATCTACGCTGGCGCTGCTTTCATCGTACAGGCTGCAGCACATTCCGATGTAGCGCAGCTTCGGGCAATGCTCGATGATGTTTGCCGTGATTTGGGTGGACAGATTGACCAGGATTCCGTCGGCATCCTTGGCTCTGCGGATGACCTCCTCCTCACTGGAAGGAACGTCGTCATAAAAGACATATTCCTTTGCGCGCTCGGCCAATCTTTCGTTTGCTCCGGTAAAGAGGTTGAGCGCCTCAACAGCAACCAGCTTTTCAAACTTTTTGTCAGACATGTAAATACACCTCACTTTTATTTATATAAGATAATAAATCCTCATATTTTCTCAAAAACGGGTCATTGTTTATCTTTAAACAAACTCTGTATACTACAAAACGGACGCTTTTGAAAGGCGTCCGTTTTGTATGAAAGGAGTTCATTCATTGATGAAGATGTCTTAGCTTATTTGTTGTTTACCAGCTGACGGGTGTGCTCTGCAACCTGTTCCGGGGTAACATCGGTTTTCTGAGCAACGCCGGTATCGATAGCAGCTTTTGCTACGCCGCTTGCAACAGCCGGTGCAACGCGTGGATCAAATGGAGATGGGATAACATACTCTGCATTGAGTTCCTCTGCAGAAACCAGACCTGCGATAGCGTAAGCAGCAGCCAGTTTCATCTCTTCGTTGATCTTGGTTGCATGAACATCCAGAGCACCACGGAAGATACCCGGGAATGCCAGAACGTTGTTGACCTGGTTCGGGTAGTCGGAACGACCGGTACCGATAACAGCAGCGCCTGCTTCTTTTGCCAGAGCAGGGTCGATTTCTGGGGTTGGGTTTGCACAAGCAAAGATGATTGGGTCTTTTGCCATGGTCTTAACCATCTCTGGGGTCAGAACGCCAGGAGCGGAAACGCCGACGAATACGTCTGCACCGCTGATAACGTCAGCCAGGGAGCCAGCGCGTTTTTCTTTGTTGGTGATCTTGGACATCTCTACTTTAACGTCGTTGAGACCGTCGCGTCCTTCGTAGATTGCGCCCTTGCTGTCGCAGAGGATTGCATCTGCAATGCCTGCGGAGAGCAGCAGCTTGGTGATTGCGATAGCAGCTGCACCTGCACCGCTGACTACAACGTGAACGTCCTTGATGTCCTTGCCAACTACCTTCAGAGCATTGACAAGACCTGCCAGGGTAACGATTGCGGTACCGTGCTGGTCATCATGGAAGATCGGAATGTTGCAGATTTCTTTCAGTTTGCTTTCAATATAGAAGCACTCTGGAGCTTTGATGTCCTCGAGGTTTACGCCGCCGAAGGTTGGCTCCATCATTTTAACGGTTTCGATAATCTTGTCTGGATCTTTGGTGTCCAGGCAGATTGGGAAAGCGTCTACGCCTGCAAAGGATTTGAACAGGACAGCTTTACCTTCCATAACCGGCATACCTGCGCCTGCGCCGATGTTGCCCAGACCCAGTACAGCAGTACCGTTGGTTACAACAGCAACCAGGTTTCCTTTTGCTGTATATTCATAAATTTTGTCATAGTCCTTCTGAATCTCCAGACATGGCTGAGCTACGCCTGGGGAATATGCCAGCGACAGGTCTTCTGCACCGCGCAGCTCTACTTTGCTTTCTACTCTGATTTTGCCCTGCGCATTTCTGTGCAGTTCAAGGGATTTTTCATAAACGTCCATTTCAGAAATCCTCCTTATGATAGATAAATAGCGATTGCTTCTTATCAACAGATTCTTAGCCACGATTGAGGCAAAGGAAACCGAGCCATAGGCTCATACATATATTTTACTATTTTATACAAAAAAAAGGCAATAGAAAAAGCATACAAAGTTTTTCATAAATGATGGACAAATTGCAAAAAAATAAAGTTTCGACCATAATTTCGGGGAGATATTCTGCAAAAACACTTGATTTTTTCTGCACTCCTGCTATAATATAGGCAAATGATGCAGGATTTGCGTCAAAATTCGTTAGATTACAGACACTGATGATCAAAAGAAATGAAGGTTGAAATCAATGGAATATCGTATTGAAAAAGACTCCATCGGAGAAAAACAGGTTCCAGTAGACGCTTACTACGGCGTACAGTCGATGCGTGGTTGCGAAAACTTCCACATCACCGGTCAGAAGATGCAGCCGGAGTTCATCAACTCCATGGCAGAGATCAAAAAAGCCTGCGCTATCTGCAACTATCAGGTAGGCGAGATGGACGAAAAGATCAAAGACGCTATCTGCCAGGCATGTGACGAAATCGTTGCAGGCAAACTGCACGACCAGTTCCTGTGCGACCCAATTCAGGGCGGCGCAGGCACCACTGCCAACATGACTGCTAACGAAGTCATCGCAAACCGCGCAATCGAAATCCTCGGCGGCGTAAAGGGCGATTACAGCATCGTTCATCCAAACGACCATGTAAACCGCGCTCAGTCCACCAACGACGTTTTCCCATCTGCTGCTAAACTGACCGCTATCAAACTGCTCAGAAAAGCAATCGCTCAGGTAGAACGTCTGGAAGCTGCTCTGGCTGAAAAAGAAAAAGAATTCCACGACATCATCAAAATGGGTCGTACCCAGATGCAGGACGCAGTTCCGATCCGTCTGGGCGCAGAATTCGGTGCATACCGCAAAGCAATCCAGCGCGACCTGGTTCGTCTGAACAGAGCAATGGAAGGTATGTACGCAATCAACATGGGTGGTACCGCTGTTGGTACTGCACTCAACGCAAACCCTGCTTATGTTGAAGCTCTGGCTCCTGAACTTGCAAAAATCACCGGTCTGCCACTGGTAAAAGCTGACGACCTGGTTGACGGCACCCAGAACCTGGATGCTTACGCATACGTTTCCGCTTCCCTGAAGACCTGCGCAATCTCCTGCTCCAAGATGGCAAACGACTTCCGTCTGATGTCCTCCGGTCCTCGCTGCGGATTCCAGGAAATCAACCTGCCTGCAAAACAGAACGGTTCTTCCATCATGCCAGGTAAAGTAAACCCGGTTATCCCAGAAGTTATGTCTCAGGCTGCTTTCTGCATCATGGGCAACGACGTTTGCATCACCATGGCTGCTGAAGCTGGTCAGCTCGAGCTCAACTACGCTGAGCCTGTTCTGTACCACAAGCTGTTCGAGTCCATCAACGCTCTGGCTGGCGCTGTTGAAACCTTCGTTGACAACTGCGTAAGCGGCATCACTGCAAACGCTGACCGCTGCCAGGCTCTGGTTGACGGCTCCGTTGGTATCATCACCGCTATCTGCCCACAGGTAGGCTACCAGTTCGCTGCTGACATTGCTAAGAAAGCAATCAAGACCGGTCAATCGGTTCGTGAACTGCTGCACGAGAGCGGCAAATTCACCGACGAGGAGATCAACAAGATCCTCGACCCACACTCCATGGTATAATCAATACCTGCTTCGCTTTTCAAATGAATTGAAAGCACCCCCGAGCGATGAAGCTCGGAGGTGCTTTTCTTTTGCCTTCTTACGGCTTTGCGTTGCATCAACTGCGCAAAACTGTTATACTTAACTCATTGCAAGCCAATCTCAAGGAGGAATCAGGATGACCTATACACAACTTCTCAATACCGCGCTGGAGCTGCTGGACGAACAGGGACCGCAGCAGGCATTTGACTTCATGCAGCAGCAGTCCCCCAATGTAGAGTACGCCAACCCGGCGCAGCTGTACAACTTTTCCTACTGTCTGGCTGCCATGTGCGACCGGACCGATGAGGCGATGGGACTGCTCAAGGAGGCGGTCTACACCCACGGCTACTGGTATGATTACACCTATCTGATGGAGGACGAGGACCTGGCACAGCTGCGCAATATGCCGGAATTTGAAACCATCGCCAACCTCTGCCGCCAGCGTCAGCAGGCTGCACAGCAGGCAGCACAGCCGGTGCTGTGCTGTGAGGAAATCCAGCCAAACAAGCCGGTGGTCCTGGTGCTGCACGGCGACCAGCAAAACGCTGCCATCACCCTGCCCTACTGGCAGCCGGTCAAGCAGATGGGCTATTCCCTTGCCGCTGCGCAGTCCACCGAATTGCAGGTGTCCGACGGATACCTGTGGGACGATGAGGAGCAGGCAGCACAGCAGCTTGCTTCCCACTGGAAGGCTTTACAGAAACAGGGTGTGCAGATGGAAAACAGCATCCTCGGCGGATTTTCTTCCGGCGGACGCGCTGCTTTGTATGCGGTGCTGTCCGGCGCAGTTGCACCAAAGGGATTGATTCTGGTGGCTCCCTGGCTGCCCGAGCTGGAGGAGTGGACCGAGGACCTTTCCGCCCTCAAGGCTGCGGGGACCAGCGTCTACATCTGCTGCGGAGATGCCGATGAGGACTGCTTTGAAGGAAGCGAACAGCTGTTCGAGCTGCTGGACGAAGCGGGCGTCGACGTTGATTTCAAGCTTTGTCCCGACCTTGACCACGACTACCCGGAAAACTTTGACCGTCTGCTGAAAGAGGCGATCGGCTTTGTTGCAGGAGAATAAGGATTCCTTTGCCACCCGCGAGGTGCAAATCTTTCCGTATGACCCACAGTGGAAGGTCGAATTTGAAAAGATCAAAGGGATGATTACTCGCTATGCCGGAGAATACTTCTCTGCCATCGAACACGTCGGTTCCACCTCGGTGGAAGGACTGGGTGCAAAACCCATCATCGATCTCGATGCTGTGCTCCGCTGTCCAAACGACCTTCCAAAGGTCATCGAAGCGTTGTCCCAACACGGCTATCTCCATCAAGGCGACCTTGGGTTGCCGGGCAGAGAGGCATTCTTTCGTCCGCGGGACTATAACGATGAGGAAAAGAGCGTCATGCGCTACCACCTCTATGTCTGCCTGCCCGATGCTAAACCCTATCGGGAGCATCTTGCCTTCCGCGACTACCTGCGCTGCCACCCGACCGCACGGGAGGAATATCAGCAGCTGAAGGAGCGGCTGGCGCAACAGTACCGCTTTGATGTGGACGCCTACTGCGAGCATAAAACCGAATTTGTCCGGTCGATTCTCCGTCGATGCGGATATTAAAAAAAAGAGAAGCCCTCGGGCTTCTCTTTTTTGTTATACATAAAACTCCTGCATATCCTCCAGACGGATACAGGCAAGCTGACGATTGGGATAATCATATCCGCAGCAGCAGTCGATGTCGATATACTGCGGATGATGAAAGATGGTAATCTTCTCCCCGCGCATACACATTTGCTGCACATAGGCGCGCTCCTCCTCGACGGTGCGGATGTATGCCTGCGTATCGGTATGGACAAAACAGGAAACCGGTGTGTGCCCGATAATAATCTGGCAATCGGGCATCGGCGGGATAGGGTCCTTATAGGGACGATTCCACACCTCGTCGTACACCGCGTCTGCCGGCAGTCCGTGGACCAGATAGAATTTTCGCTCTCCGACAGTCAGCTCAAAATGGGTCGGCAAGCTGCGCAAAAACTCCAGCACCTGCTCCTGTTCCGGCTGGGTCAGACGGGAAAAACCTTCCAGTGTAGGTGCGTTTCTTTTGCGGTTCCAGTGCTGGATGTCCTTTTCCGTTGCATCCGGCGCAAAATATCGCAGGCACATAAATTCATGGTTGCCCAGCAACATCTTCATGTTGGGTGTGTGCATGATTTCCTGCAAGATTTCGACCCCATGCGGTCCCCGGTCGACCACGTCCCCCAGGATATACAGAGTATCCTGCGCGGAGAAGTGGATTTTTTCCAGCATCGCCTTCCATCGGTCGTCCTCTCCGTGGACATCCGAAACAACATAGTGTGACATCGCTCTTCGTTTCCTTCTTTCGGTAAAATCAAGCGGCAGGCAGAAATTACAGCCGCGCCAGAATCTCGTCGATGATCTGTCCTGCTGTTTCTTCCTTGCTCATCAGCGGCAGCTCTTTGACGCTGTCGCCGGTGATGATGGTGACGATGTTGGTATCTCCGGCAAAGCCTGCGCCCTGCTCTTTGAGATTGTTTGCAACAATCATGTCCGCGTTTTTCTTAGCCAGCTTTGCCCGGGAGTTTTCCAGAAGATTTTCTGTTTCCATTGAGAAGCCGCAGAGGAACTGTCCGTCCGGCTTGTGCTCGCCCAGATATTTTAGGATGTCCTGGGTGCGCTCCAGCTCCAGACTCAGCTCGCCGTCGCTCTTTTTGAGCTTCTGGTCGGCGACCGCCTTGGGACGGTAGTCGGCAACCGCAGCCGCTTTGATGATAATATCCATCTGCGGTGCGCGGCTGGTGACCTCCTCAAACATCTGCTGGGCGGTCTGTATCTCGACTGCCTGAACAAACGGCCAGGGCTTCAGCGCCGTTTTTCCGGTGACCAGGGTGACCTGTGCGCCGCGCAGCGAACATTCCTTTGCCAGTGCGTAACCCATCTTGCCGCTGGAATGGTTGGTCATATAGCGGACCGGGTCGAGCGGCTCGCAGGTCGGACCCGCTGTAATCAGCACCTTTTTGCCTGCCATCGTCTTGGGACGAAGGATGTGCTGGAGAATATGGGCAACCAGCAGCTGTTCGTCCGGCAGCTTGCCTGCGCCCACATCCTTGCAGGCGAGCATCCCGACCGCCGGCTGGATGATCTCAAAGCCGTAGCGCTGCAAGGTGGCAAGGTTGTCCTGGGTGATGGGATTGTTGAGCATATTGGTGTTCATTGCCGGTGCCACCAGTTTCGGACAGTGGCAGGCAAGCACGGTGGTCGAGAGCATATCGTCCGCCAGACCGTGCGCCATCTTTGCAATGATGTTGGCGGTGGCAGGCGCTACCAGCACAAGGTCCGCCCGCTTTGCCAGTGCCACGTGCTCGACGCTGTACTGAAAGTTGCGGTCGAAGGTATCGACCATGCAGCGGGTGTTGCACAGCGTTTCAAAGGTGAGCGGGGTGATGAACTGGGTGGCGTTTTGGGTCATAATGACCTGCACGTCACAGTGCATCTTTGCCAGACTGCTGGCGACATTTGCCATTTTATAAGCAGCGATAGAACCGGTGATTCCCAGTACCACTGTTTTTCCCTTTAACATAACAAAGACTCCTTCTAAAATGAAGGTGCGAAGAGGGTATGACCTTCCCCGCACACAGACTTATTCCTCACGCAGCAGCAGCGCGGCACATTCTACATGGGTGGTCCTCGGGAAGAGGTCCACAGGAGCCGCTGTTTTTAAGCGGTAGCCCAGCTGCGCCAGCTGTTTGCAGTCCCTTGCCAGCGTTGCGCTGTTGCAGGAGATGTAGACCAGCTTTTGCGGGGACATCTTTGCGATTGCTTCCAGCACCTGCGGGTCGCATCCCTTTCTGGGCGGGTCCACCACCACGACATCGGGACGCAGTCCCTCCTGTGCCAGCTGAACAGCCGCCTGTTTTGCGTCTGCACACAAAAAGCGTGCGTTTTCGATTCCGCAGCGTTTGGCATTTGCCTTTGCGTTTTCCACCGCATCGGGCACAATCTCCACTCCGACCAGCTGCCCGACCCGATGTGCCATCGTCAGTCCGATGGTCCCAGCGCCGCAGTACAGGTCGACCAGCAGCTCTCCGCCCTGAAAATCTGCCAGCTGTGCTGCCAGCAGGTACAGCTGTTCGGCGGCTGCCCGATTGACCTGATAAAAGCTCAGCGGCGAAAGCTCAAACCGAACGCCGCACAGGCTGTCCTCGATGGTGTCGCTTCCCCAAAGGGTACGGCATCTCTTTCCCAAAATGACGTTGCTCTGCTCCCGATTGATGTTGAGCACCACCGAGCAGACCTTGTCGCACACCTGCCGCAGTCCCTCGATGTACCGGTCAGCGCAGGGCAGTTCCTCTCCGTTGACCACCAGGCAGACCATCAGCTGGTCGGTGGTTTCTCCATAGCGCAGATAGAGGTGGCGCACCAGACCCTTCCCGCTCTCTTCGTCATAGACAGAGATCTTGTTTTCCTGCAAAAACCGTGTGGTATATTCCACCACCTGCTCAAAAAATTCCGGCTGTAAATCACAGCAGGCACAGTCGATCACCCGATGGCTGCGCTTGGCAAAAAAGCCGGCTGTCACCTTTCCATCCTGCATCCGAATCGGGTACTGTGCCTTGTTGCGGTAGCCCTGTGGTTTGGGCGAAGGGGTAATCGGCAGCATCTGCGGCTCCAGTCCGCCCAGCCTGCGCAGATTGTCCTCCACAAACTGTGCTTTATGTACAAGCTCTTCCCGGTAACTGATGTGCCGAAAAGAGCATCCTCCGCAGCGGCGGTAGACCGGGCAGCTGTCCTGCACCCGTCCTTCTCCCGGCTCCAAAACGCGGTCGATAATCCCAAAGCTGTAATTTTTCAGCACCTTGACGACCCGCACGAGCAGCTTGTCTCCTACCGCGCTGTATGGAACAAAAATCACCATTCCGTCCACCTTGGCAATCCCGTTCCCGTCCGAGGACATCGCGGTGATTTGCGCCTCTACCAGCTGATTCTTTGTAAGCATCTGTTTTCTCCCATCTGTCTGACTCGACATTTTTCAATCCATGCTCTCATTATAGCAGAAAGCCCCTCGCCCTTCAACACAAACGACCCTTTCCCCTGCGGCTGTTTTCTGGTATACTGTAAGAAAATCCCACAAGGAGGCGCACCATGCCAAAATCAAAAAAGCCGTTTAAAAAAGCTTACCTGGAAATCACCAGCCAGTGCAATCTGGATTGCAGCTTCTGCCCCAAAACCAGCCGCCCGCCGCAGTTCATCACCGTCGAACAGTTCGACTATCTGCTCGGGCAGGTGCAGCCTCTGACCGACTTTGTCTATCTGCACCTGATGGGGGAGCCTTTGCTGCACCCGCAGCTGGACCGTTTGCTGGAGCTGTGCGCCCAACGAGGGCTGAAGGTGTCGCTGACCACCAACGGCACCCTGCTGCACCGCTGGCAGCAACCGCTGTTGCAAAGCCCTGCCCTGTATCGGGTCAGCATCTCTCTGCACAGCTTTGAAGCTAACCGGACCGGTCAGTCGCTGGAGGAATACCTGAGCAAAACGCTGGAATTCTGCCGTGCAGCCAGTGACCTGGACCGAACCTACTGTGTGCTGCGTCTGTGGAACAAGGACAGCGCTGTGCTCAAGGCAGAAAACCAGCGCAATGTGGACATCTTTGAACAGGTGCGCCGCTTTTTCTGCTTGCAGGAGGACCCACAAAAGCTGCTGGAAAACAAGGCAAGCATCCAGCTGTGCCGGCGGGTCTATCTTGAGATGGCAGAAAAATTTGCATGGCCGGACATCGAGCGCACCGACCCGACCGACTCGGTGTTCTGCTATGGACTGCGCGACCAGTTCGGCGTGCTGGTCGACGGCACCGTCGTCCCCTGCTGTCTGGACAGCGACGGGAACATCCCGCTGGGAAACGTCTACCAGCAGCCGCTTGCAGACATTTTGACCTCCCCGCGCGCACAGGCGCTCCACGACGGATTCTCCTGCCGCCGTCCCACCGAGGAGCTTTGCCGCCGGTGCGGCTATGCCCAGCGTTATTCCATCCGCTAGTGCTCCGTTTTGGGAAGTTTCATCCGCTTTTGCAAACCTTGCATCATTGCCAAAGACAAGCCGCTGACCGGAACGCTCAGCAAAAACCACAGTGCGCTGAAGCCGATGCAGACCTGTCCCATCAGATTGAGCGGCTGTGTGCCATAATCCCACACTTCCCAGCCCAGATGCAGGTTGACCAGACATCCGGTTGCAAACTCCAACGCGGTAATCAGCAGGGTGTTAGTCACACAGCAAAACCACAGCGGCAGCCTGCCACAGCACCACACTGCCACCCGACCGACCAGAAGATAGCACACCCCACCCAACACAAACATACTCCAGTGGGTAAATCCGCGCCACAGCAGCTCCAGCAGGGCATATCCTGTCCCACCAAACAAAAACAGAATCAGGCAACAAGCCATTTTTCTCACAGCACTCCACCCCATCTTTTTCTTTTAGTATCGCAAAAAGAGCAGGAAATTATCCGTTGTCCGATAATTTCCTGCTCTTTTGTTGATGGGGATAAAAATTTATTTTTCCAGATTTGGTTTAAACTGCTGCGGCAGCTTTTTGATGACCAGGAATACCAGCAGGGATGCCAGTGTCTTGTCCATCAGGTTGTTGATCAGTTTTGGAATAAAGGAAGCTGCAAAGATGCTGCTTCCGCTCTGTTTGAGGAAGAGGAACAGCACATCGCCCACTGTACCGGTCAGACCTCCGTAGACAGCGATACCGATTGGAGTACCGATCAGAGGAGCGACCACGCCGCAGACCAGACCACAGATGATGGCAGTTTTGATGTCGTAGTTTTTACGACCTTTCACTACAAAGCCGACAATCAGACCGATTGCAATGCTGACCAGCGCAAACGGGATGTCCTTTGGTCCAAGAATCAGGGCGCTGATGATGTTGGTCAGACCGCCGACCACTGCGCCGTAAAACGGACCGAATACCGCTGCTGTCAAAAAGGTTCCGATAGTGTCCAGATAGAACGGCAGCTTCATGCTGGCTCCAACAAATCCCAGTACCATATTCAGCGCAATGCAGATACCGCAGAATGCCAAAGTCGATGTTTTTTTGTTCTGCAAAATAAACACACCTTTCTTTTTTTGTCGGATTTGTTCATCCGACTTCCTTTATCAGTATAATCCATATTTCTCGGTTCGTCTAATTGATAATCTGTATCAGGTTGTTACTTTGCTATCAATCTTATCTATATCGACTTTGTCTAAAAAAGCTCCTCCACAGCAAAGATGCCGTCGGAGGAGCTTTTTTTATTTGTTAAAATCAGATGCTTATTTTTCAGCAGGAGCTGCGCTGCCAAACCACAAGGTTCCGTCTGCGCTGACATTCCAGCCGGATACCTTGGCGGTATCGGTGGTGATGGTGACCATCTGACGGTACAGCGGCATAACATAGGCATCGGAAAGCAGCAGTTTTTCTGCATCGGTCAGAGCCGACTGACGCTGTGCCTGCTCACCCTGGATGGCATCGAGCATCATCTGGTCAAATTCCGGGTTGCTGTAACCACAGCCGGACTGCATATTGGAGGAGAGGTACGGCTGCAAATACAGCTGCTGGTCCTGCACATCTGCATCCCATACGCTGCACAGCAGGTCGCTGTACTGCAGGCTGTTGCGGCTGAGGGTGAAGGTCTGCGGGTCCTGTGCGGTCAGAGTAACCGAGAAGCCCAGCGATTCCCAGGCAGATTTCACCGTTTCCAGTGCAGCCTGTGTCTGTTCGTTGTCCAGGTAAACAATCTCGATGGATTTGTCCTCGTCCTTTGCTTCAACCGCTTCAATGGCTTCCTTGGCAGCCTGTGTATCCGGCTGTGCCGAAAGGATGTCCCCTGCCTGTGTGCTCAGCGAAAGAGCCGGTTTTGCAACAGCATCTCCGCCTGCTGCCTGTGCAGCTGCGGTGCGGTCGAGCGCCTGCGAAAGAGCGGCTCTGACCTTTGCATCCTTGAGGTAGCTGTTGCCGGTGTTGGCATTGACCACCAGGCTGACAATGCGGTTGGAATCCACCGAGGCAGCCTCGATGGTTTCTGCCAGCTGCGGGACCTCGACGGTGTTGCCCGCTGTATCGGTCTGTGCCTGCGGCTGTTCAACGGTACCTGCGGTCATCGAAATATCTCCGAACGCCATGCCGACCGGAGCCATCTGCTCGTCCAGCATCCGTGCTACGATGTAGTCCATTGCAACGGTATCTTTATTCCAGTAACTGTCGTTTTTCTTGAGAATCAGTTCCTTGCCCTCGGTGTAGCCGGCAAAGACAAACGGACCGTTGGCAACTGCGCGCTGCGGGTCTTTCGACCAGCTGCTGTCGGTTCCCACCATATCCTCACGCAGCGGCATAAAAGCAGGCAGACAGAGCAGCTCGTTAAAGTAAGCGGTCGGCTGCTTGAGGGTAACCTCCAAGGTGGTATCGTCCACCGCTTTGACGCCCAGCTCTTCCACATCAGCAAGACCTGCCGCGATGTCATCGTAGTTTGCCAGCACGCTCATCAGGTAGGCGTTGCTCATCTGGTTTTCCGGGTTTGCGCAGCGTTTCCATGCAAAAGCAAAGTCGCCTGCGGTGACCGGCTGTCCGTCCGACCATGTTGCTTCTCTCAAGGTATAGGTCAGGGTAACGGTTCCGTCCTCGTTGACCTTTTCCTCCGGCATCTGCTGCGCCATCGCCGGTGCAGCACCTTCGCCGGTGTTTCTCATCAAGCCCTCGAGGGTATTGTTGATGACACTTTTGCTGTCTGCCGAAATGCTGTTGGCAGGGTCAAAGGAAGCAGAGTCCACGCCGATGTTCCACGCCAGCACCTTTCCTTTGCAATCCTCGCTGGTCAGTCCGACTCCATTGGTGTTATCAGCCGACTCCTGCTCGGTGGTCTGCTGTTCGGTCTGCTGTTCTTCCTCCGATTTGCCGCATCCTGCAAGCATCGAAACGCACAGCAGCATCGCGAGAGTTAAAGCTAAAACTTTTTTCACAGTTGTTCCCCCATTTTACCCATCGGGCATTCGTTTTTCTGAATCATACAAACGTCATCGCCTGCTTGAGCGAACGTCGTTTTATTCTTTCTGAATCATGCTTTATGATACCATGTATCTCGCAATTTGTCAAAGATAGAGAGCAGTTCGACGGATATTTTACATTTTGGAAATTTTTGTGCTATTCCCGTTCAAACTGCGCACGCACTTCGGCGGCAAGATACAGCGACCCCAGCGCACACACCAGCCCGTCGCTGCCTGCTTTTTCCCGCGCCAGTGCCACACCCTGCGCAATACTTTCACAGCAGAAGGCAGGCAAGCCAAACCGCTCTTTCACCTGCTGTGCAAGCTGCTCTGCACTCAAAGCGCGCGGGCTGTCCGGGTGCAGACAGACAAAACAGGCGGCGTGCTCTGCCATCTGTTCCAGCATCTGCTCGGTGTCCTTGTCCTGCATCATGCCGGTCAGGATGACCGCCTTTTTCCCGGGGAAAAACTGTTCCAGTGCATCCATCGCCGCCTGCACGCACTGTGGGTTATGTCCGCCGTCGAGAATAAAATACGGTGACTCGTCCAACAGCTCGAAACGTGCAGACCATTTAGCAGCAGCAAGACCGTCCCGCACCGCCTCGGTCGGAATCTTCCATCCGCGCTGCACCAGCTGCTCGACGGTACACAGCACGTTGGCTGCATTTTTTATCTGGTGTCCGCCTGCCAGCGGAATCAGCAGTTCGCCAAAATGCTCATCCAGCACCCGCTGTCCTTTTAAGGTGGAACTGAGCAGCTGCATCCTCTTCGGGTCCGCCACACAAAAGGAGCAGTCCTCCTGCCGGCAGATCTGCCGGACAACCTCCATCGCTTCCTCCTGCTGGGCAGCCATCACCAGGCGGCTGCCGGGTTTGGCGATACCGCCCTTCTGCCATGCAATCTGCTCGATGGTATCACCCAGCGTTTCGGTGTGGTCCAGTCCCAGCTGGGTAACCACTGCCGCCTGCGGCGAGAGGATGCAGTTGGTGGAATCCAGCCTGCCGCCGATGCCGACCTCCAGCACCGCAATCTGGCAGTCCAGCCGTGCAAACAGCTCGAACGCCATCAGGGTCAGCACCTCGAATACAATCGGTGTACCGCCCAGCTGCTCGCACACCTGCTGTACCCGCTGCACCGATTGAATCAGCTGTTCGTCGGAAATCGGTTCTCCTGCAATTTGGAACCGCTCGTTGTACCGCTGCAAATGCGGGGAGGTGTACAGTCCGCAGCGCAGACCTGCGTGGTTTAGCACCGAGGAGAGCATCGAGGCAGTGGAGCCTTTGCCGTTGGTGCCCGCAATGTGAACATAGGGCACCTTCTCCTGCGGGTCGCCCATCCGGTGCAATGCCTGTTTTAATTTTTCCAATCCATACCGCTGGCGGGGAGTATCGGTCTGTTCGATATAATCGATCGCCTGTTCGTAGTTCATAACCATCCCTCAATATGACAAACGGGACACCTTGCCGGTGTCCCGTATCCTGTTCTTTGTGTTGCCGACGCTTACTTAACGTATGCGATTGCTTCGATTTCAACCAGAGCGCCTTTTGGCAGTTTTGCTACTTCGTAAGCAGCACGAGCCGGGCACTCTTCGGTGAAGAACTCAGCGTATACTTCGTTCATTGCTGCAAAGTCGCCGATGTTCTGCATCAGAACGGTGGTCTTTACAACGTTTTTCATCGAAAGTCCTTCGGACTCCAGGATTGCCTGGATGTTTTTCAGGGACTGTTTGGTCTGGCATTTGATGCAAGCCTCAGCCAGTTCGCCGGTAGCAGGGTCGATCGGCAGCTGACCGGAGATATACATATTATCGCCTGCGATGATAGCCTGGGAGTATGGTCCGATAGCGCCTGGAGCGTTGGTGGTTGCAACTACTTTTTTCATGGTGATCTCTTCCTTTTCCTGTCAAAATTATTGCCTCCTGCGGCACACAGACACACCGCCTGCGCCGATGGAGGATTCTGCTGTTATTTTATCACAAAACTTCGGTTGTAGCAACCTTTATTTAAGGCAATTTGTTGTGCTTTGTCCTCCTCTTACTGCTGGTGCAGCATCAGTTTGGCACATTTGTACACATCCCCGCAGCCCAGTGTGATGACAAGGTCGCCCGGCTGTGCGCGCTCCATCACATACTGGGAGATTTCCTCAAAGGTGGGGAACCACACGCAGCCCGGTATTTTTTCCGCAAGGTCGCTGGCATAGATGTTGTAGGTATTCTTCTCCCGGGAGCCCATGATTTCAGACAGCACCACATGGTCGGCAATCTGCAACACCCTTGCAAAATCGTCCAGCAGCATGGCGGTACGGGAGTAGGTGAACGGCTGATGCACCGCCCACACCTGACGGTATCCCATCTGCTTGGCTGCCTTCAGGGTCACTTCAATTTCCGCCGGATGGTGTCCGTAGTCGTCTGCGATGGTAACGCCTTTGTTGGTCCCCAGAATCTCAAAGCGGCGACCCGCTCCCTGAAAAGCCGAGACCGATTCGATGGCGCGCTGCGGTTGGCATCCCGATTCGATGGCAGCTGCAACAGCAGCCATGCTGTTGAGGACATTGTGCTCCCCGGGAACGTTGAGCTTGACCTGACCGAGCCGCTCCTGTTTGTAGTACAAATCGTACAGGGTGTGTCTGCCATCAACGTGGCGGATGTTGCACGCGTGATAGTCGTTGTCCTCCCCCATGCCGAAGCACAGCAGCTTGACGCCTTCGATTCCCTGCACAGCGCGGCAGCTGTTGGCATCGTCCCCGTTGTAGATGACCGCCTTGGTCGCCATCGCAGCAAAGCGGTGGTAGGAATCCAGGACATGGTCCATCGTTTTAAAATATTCCATATGGTCGGCATCGACATTGAGGACCACCGCAATATCCGGGTGGAATTTGAGGAAGTGGTCCTCAAATTCGCAGGCTTCGCAGACCATCACCTCGCTGCTGCCCAGTCTGCCGCTGCCGCCGATTGCCTCAAGCTTGCCGCCGATGACCGCCGAAGGGTCCATCCCGCACTCGATGAACATTTGCGTGAGCATTGCTGTGGTAGTGGTCTTGCCGTGGGTGCCGCAGACCCCTACGCAGTTGCTGAACCAGCTGGTCACCAGTCCCAGCAGCTCCGCCCGCTCGATGGTGGGCACACCGCTGGCTCTGGCTGCCATCAGTTCGGGGTTGTCGTCCATGATTGCCGCGGTGTGGACAATCAGGTCCGCACCCTCGATGTTCTTCTCACTTTGTCCGATGGTGACCGGAATGTGCATCTGCTGCCGCTCAAAGTCAATGGTGTCTCCTGGATTGTTGTCCGAGCCGGTGATGTAATAGCCCATCCCGTGCAGGATTTGCACCAGAGGAAACATTCCCGAGCCGCCGATGCCAATGAAGTGAATGTGCTTTTTATCCTTTAAAAAATCCTTGTTGATGTGTGTCATGGTGTTTCTACCGCCTTTTCCAAAAGATGATCTGGATGTATTGGGTTTCTTTTATTATATTGCATCCCATATAAAAAATAAACCGCCCGGACACAAAAAGAATCCACAAATTTTTCCATTGACTGCATATCCCCCAGCCAAGCGGGCAGAATAGCAATACCGATTTGACACAAAGGAGGAGCCTTACATGAACATCACCGACATCCGCATCCGTCGCACCTACTGCGAAAGCCGCCTGCGCGCCCTGATTTCTATTACCATCGACCACGACCTTGCCCTGCATGACATCAAAATCATCCAGGGTGCAGACCGCCTGTTTGTCGCCATGCCCAGCAGGCGGGACGAAAACGGTGAATTTCGAGACATCTGCCATCCCATCACCCTGCAAGCAAGACAGCAGCTGGAAGAAGCGGTACTGGACAGCTACCGGCAGTATCTGCAACAGCAGCAGGAATCTGCCGACTAAAATCAGCCACCTCGGAAAAATCGGGGTGGCTGATTTTTATTTTAAACAAAGCCCCCCTGCTGCGGGTGGAGAACCGCAGCAGGGGGGCTTTCATCGTCTATTTATCTTTTGCGTTTGAGCAGTGTCAGAGCGCCTGCCAGTGATACCACCGCCAGCGCTGCCATCACAGCGCTCAGGTCCTGTGCGCCGGTGTCCGGGTTTCCCTTATCGCCGCCGCTCAGGTAGTCGTTGCTGCTGTTTTCCTGCATCACACCGTTTCCTGCATTTTCCTGCGGCAGTGTGTTCTCCTGCTGGGGAATTTCCTGCGGCTTCTGCTGCGGTTTTGCTGCAATTTCCAGCTTTTCCTCGGTGAGGACATAGTTGCCCAGAGATTTTGTCTTCAGCTGCATTGCCTGCTCCTCTTCGTTGTAAACTGCGTCCGCTGCTTCCAGTTCGCCCTTGACCACCTGGTACAGATACATCGGCTGCTCGACCGGAATGGTCAGGGTGCCGGTGGCGCTGAAGGTATCCAAGTCGCCGCGGAAGTTGTAGAAGTACAAATCCTCTGCATAGCGGTCTGCCAGCTCCTTGTCGTAGGTGTGGTCAAATTCCAGCATCACCTTGTCGCCGCCAAACATTCTGACAGTATAGTAGGCATCGTCGCCAAAGTTGAAGGTGGCTGTGCCGTCCTCCTCCTCTGCTACCTCCCAAACTGCCTTTTCAAATACGTTGTTCTCCCACTCGAAATCCACCGGCTTCTCCGACTTTGGATTGCTCAGTCTGCCGTTGAGGGAAAGCTGCTCGGTTTTATTTTTGCTGTACCGCTCGGAGAGGTAAACGCCCAGCTCAAATTCCAGTTCCTCCAGACTCTTGTAGGTCGGGACGGTGGTCGCCTTGATGTACATGGCGCCCTTTACAAGACCCGGGTCCTTGGAGGATGCCCGGTAAAACTGTGCATCCTCTACCAGCTGCTTGGAGCGGTCGACCAGATTCAGCTTCCAGTTTTTGTCAATCTCGCCGGTATACGGCACATGACCGCTCATCTGCTCCTTGGATGCACCCACGGTGATGCTCTCTCCCTCAGCGGTGGTGTAGTAAAGCGGGATATAAATTTCATCCTGTGGCTGCAATTCCAGCGCCTTGTCCATCTCCTGCTCGGTTGCCTCTTCTCCGCGCAGTACGACCAGCTGCTGCCCAAAACCAAAATCCTGCGGCCAGCTCAGTTTCTCCTCGCTGACCAGACCCATCTGGATGTCGGCAACCGCTGCGGTACCCATGGTAAACAGCATCGCCGACGCCATCGAAATTGCCATCATTTTTTTCATCTGTGTGTTCCTCCTATGAATCATCTAAAACCTTCTTCCGTCGGATGCCACAGCTGTCATTTCAAAAAAGATTTGCGGCGTTTAAAGTTCTCCACGCACTTTTTACGTCTGTCGCTATTATAGCGGTTCCTGCTCCGATTTGCAATAGTTTTTACAGTGGTAATTTTTTCACCTTTTTGGCTGCCTCTGTGTAATCGCGCCGCAATCGGGCATACTGTTGACGAGGGAATCTTTCCATCAAAAATAAGAGGTGAACGTGAATGAATCTGACGACCAAAGAACTGACCGCCATTGAAGAACAGCTTGGACAGGAACAGCTGTTGATTCAGAAATTCAAGATGTACGCACAGATGACCCAGGACCAGCAGCTGCGCTCCTCCTGTGAGCAGATTGCTGCCAAGCACCAAATCCACAAGGACAAACTGCTCAACCTGCTCAACTAATAAAGGAGGAAGCTGCCATGCAGACACACACTTTGAATGACCGCGAGATGCTGACCGATGCCCTTTCCTCAGAAAAATTTATGACCGAAAACTACAATCAGTATGCAAACGAATGTGCCTCCCCTTCGTTGATGAACGAATTTATGAACCTGCTGTCGGAGGAACACCAGATTCAGCACGAGGTGTTCACCGAGCTGCAAAAGCGCGGCTGGTACCCCACCCAGGAAGCGCCCGCTGACAAAATCCAGCAGGCAAAACTCAAGTTTTCTACCCCTTCCTGAAACAAATGTCAAAGCGGCGAAGCTCCTTTGGGCTTCGCCGCTTTTTATTGCAATTTAAGCGATTATCCTGTAAAATATTGTGATAAAGAGCAGCATCACCCTCTGAACACAAAAATAATTTTGCCAAAAGAAAAGTTACACTTGATTTCACCGGCTGGATGGGCTACTCTAATTATAGTACATTCTTTTGAACCGACCATCAAAGGAGGCGTTTTGATTGTCCAACATTTCCTGTCTTTTTGATACAATCTCTTCCGGCGGCTTCGACTGCGCCATGACCACCCTGTATGGGGAACAAAACCTGCCGCATCAGCGGGAACGCTGGTGTCATCTGCTCGAGCAGTACAACGAATGGTTTGCCGACAGTGACACCCCAAGACTGTTCAGCGCACCCGGACGCACTGAAATCAGCGGCAACCACACCGACCATCAGCGCGGCTGCGTAGTCGCTGCCAGCATCAATCTGGACATGATTGCCGCTGCTGCCAAAAATGACTGCAACTGCGTGCGCATCAAGTCCGAAGGCTTCGACTTTCAGCAGATTGATTTATCCGACCTGAGCGTACATCCCGACGAGGTCAACACCACCCCTGCCCTCATCCGCGGCATCGCTGCCATCTTCCGTGAAAAAGGCTATGCCAGCGGCGGCGTGGACCTGTGTGTCAGCTCGGAGGTGCTGCGCGGTTCGGGACTTTCCTCCTCCGCTGCCTTTGAGGTTTTGATTGGCACGGTTTTCTCCTGCCTGTACAATGAAAATGCCCTCTCTCCGGTTCTGATTGCACAGATTGGTCAGGAGGCAGAAAACCGCTACTTCGGCAAACCCTGCGGTCTGATGGACGAGATGGCGTGCTCGGTGGGCGGCTTTGTATCCATCGACTTTTATGACCCGCAGCACCCAATCGTCGAGCGCTCGGAGCTGGACCTGGCTGCGTTGGGATACAGTATGTACATCGTGGACGTCAAGGGCGACCACTCCGACCTGACCGCAGAATATGCAGCCATCCCTGCCGAGATGAAATCAGTCGCTGCCTACTTCGGCAAGGAGTACCTGCGCCAGCTGCCTGCGGAAATCTTCTATGAAAATCTTGCCGAGGTTCGCCGGCACACCAGTGACCGCGCTGTTGTCCGCGCCCACCACTTCTTCACCGAAAACCTGCGCGCGCAGGAAATCTCTCAGGCACTCAAAGAAAAGAACGTGGAACGCTTCCTCAAGCTGTTCTCCCTGTCGGGTCGTTCGTCCTTTGTCTTCCTGCAAAACATCTACCCCAGCTTCTCTCCGCTCTCCCAGCCTGCCAGCGTTGCGCTGATGGCTGCCGAGCATCTTCTGGGCGGTCGCGGCGCCTGCCGCATCCACGGCGGCGGCTTCGGCGGCACCATCCAGGTGTTTGTCCCCAACGATATGGCGCAGCAGTTCTGCACCGAGATGGAAAAAATCACCGGCGAGCACAGCTGTCACCTGCTCTCCATCCGTCCCTGCGGCGGCATCGAGCTTATGCAAAATCAGCAGTAACCACCCACCCAAACCTTTAAGGAGGAATCAGATATAATGGCTGAACTCAGATGGCATCCTTTGATCCAGGACTGGGTCATGATCAACTCCAATCGTCAGAACCGCCCGCAGATGCCCAAGGACTGGTGTCCTTTCTGCCCCGGTTCGGGCAAGGTACCGGACGACTATGAGGTGCTCAAGTACGACAACGACTTCCCTGCCCTGTCGCAGAACCCGCCGCAGCCGGACGACGTTGCCAACGACTTTTTCAAGGTGCGTCCTTCCTACGGCAAGTGCGAGGTCATCCTCTACTCCCCGGGACACACCACCACCCTGGCACAGCTGAGCGACCAGCATATGCGCAAGCTGGTGGACCTGTGGGCAGAACGGTACGCCGACATCCGCAGCGACGAAAACATCAAGTATGTCTTTATCTTTGAAAACCGCGGCAGCATGGTCGGCACCTCGATGCCGCATCCGCACGGACAGATCTACGGCTACTCGGTCATCCCGAAAAAGTTACAGCTGGAGCTTGCCTCTGCCCAGCAGTACCGCGCCGAAAAGGGCAGCTGCCTGTTCTGCGATATGCTTGCGGCAGAAAAGGATTTTGGCAAGCGCATCGTCTTTGAAAACGATTCCTTCACCATCTTCCTGCCGTTCTTCACCGAGTATCCTTACGGCATCTACCTCTTCCCGAAGCGCCACTTCTCCCACATCACCGACATGACCGACGCCGAGCGCACCGATTTCGGCGTTGCCCTCAAACAGATTGTCGGAATGTTTGACACCCTATTCGACAAGGAGTTCCCATACATGATGTGTATGCACAACGCTCCGGTCAACAGCGGAGCGGTCGAAGAGGACTTTCATTTCCATGTGGAATTTTTCCCACCGCTGCGCTCTGCCAACCAGCAGAAGTTTAACGCTTCCAGCGAAACCGGCGCATGGGCACACTGCAACCCACGCTGCCCGGAGGAAACCGCTGCCGAGCTGCGGGAGGCATACGACCGCTACAAAAAATCCCTGTAAATATTTTTAAACGCACAAAGGACCCCCACCCGACCTGCCAAAATGAACAGGTCGGGTGGGGGTCCTTCTCTTGCTTTTGTATAACGCTCCTTAAAAGCCTGCCTGCTGCACCATCTCCACCAAAAACGGCTGGATGTGCGGATAGGTCATCTCCTGCGGCAGGGTGTCAAACAGTTCCACCCGCTTCATCTCAAAGTTTTCCGGCAGCGGCTGGAAGGAAAAAATCTGCGCAAAGTAGAGCATCCCAAAATCTTCCTCCACCAAACCGCTGGCTTCCCGTTTTTGTTTGACCCCATAGGCTCCGATGGGGTACAGCTGAAACTCCTGCGCTCCGCTCTCCTCATAAAGCTCCCTGCGCGCAGCCTCCTCCGGCGTTTCCCCTTCTTCGATGTGTCCGCCCGGCACCTCCCATGTCGTGCGCTTTTTATGCTGGCACAGCACCCACTTTCCCTGATGCTTTCCAACGATTACCGCATAGTGCATCGGCAGCTGTTGGTAATCCGTTTTTATAAGACGCACCTCGACCATAACAACCTCTCCTTTGTCATACAAATATTTTAAACATTTTGGCATCAGCCTCCGCCCTGCTGCATAGAGATAGAGAGAAAAAAGGAGGAGGCTTTATGGAACAGACCATTCTGTTTTGTGTTCTGGCGCTGGCTTTGTGTCAGACTGTCTTTCTGCTCAACCACCGCTACCTGCTGCGGGGTACCATTTTTTCTGCTGTCAGCGGTGTCGGCTGTTTGGCTGCCCTGTCGTTCCTGTTTCCGGCAGCCGGACTTTTCCTCACCGCATCCGGTGTAGCTGTCAGCGCTGTCTTTGGGATACCCGGCTGCATTTTTCTTTTGCTGATTAAATTGATTTGCCGGCTGTGATACGCTATAATAAAGCTATTCCATACACTACAAGGAGGAATCAGCTTGGCTAAAAAAATGCAGTATCAAACCGTTTGGACACAGGGAAAAAAGGGCAGCGACGACGCCTTTTTTGTGCGCGCCAACGTCTTTGTTGTCGAACAGGGATTCAAGGTAGAATTTGATGATTTGGACAAGGTCTGCTGGCACCTGACCGTTTATGACCGAAACGAACCGATTGGAGCTGCCCGCATCTATCAGGACATCGACGGTGTTTGGCAGCTTGGACGCATCTGCGTGCTGGAAAACTACCGCGGCAAAAAAATCGGCAGCCTGATTTTGAGCGCCTGCGAAGAAAAAATCCGGCAGCTTGCCAAAGGTCCTGCCCTTGCCCGACTGGGTGCTCAGGCACAGGCAAAAGGATTCTACCTCAAAAACGGCTACACCGCAACCGGTGAGGAATATATGGACGAATATTGCCCTCATGTCGTGATGACCAAACAGCTGTAATGCAAAGCAGCGGGACCTCTGATAGAAGTCCCGCTGTTTTTATGCCAGTGTAAAGTTGACCTGTCCGGCAGAAACATCCACCGAAGCCACCGTTACCTGCTGTGGCTGACCGATGCGGTAGAATGTTCCGCTCAGGCTGTCCTTTAGCTCGATTCCTTCCTCCAGCTGGTAGTCCCCCAGCGGCAGGTCATTGATGGAAACCAAGCCCTCGACGCTGTTTTCCAGCTCGACAAAGAAGCCGAAGGAGGTCACACCGGTGATCCTGCCGGTAAAGCTTTGTCCGATAAAGCCGGACATATATTCTGCTTTGTAGCAGTCCTCGCAGTCGCGTTCGATGTTCATGGCGTTCTGCTCCATCTGGCTTGCATTTTTGCTGGCTGCCGGCACAAAGCTGCCGTATCTCTTTTTGAGCTTTTCCTTCGGAGTTCCTGCCAGATAGCTGCTTAGGATGCGGTGGATGGCAAGGTCGGGATAGCGGCGGATGGGCGAAGTAAAGTGCGCATAGTTATCCAGCACCAAGCCAAAATGCCCGATGTTCTTCTCCGAGTAGATTGCCTTGGACATAGTGCGCAGCAGCTGTCCGTTGATGGCAGGCTCCAGCTCGGTTCCCCGCACGCCCTCCAGAATGTCGGAAAAATCCTTTGGCTGCGGATTTTCCAGCAGCCGCTGGGCAGGAAGGTTCAGTCGGGTCAGCAGGTCATGCAGGAGGTTGACCTTGATGACCGGCGGCTGCTCGTGGACACGGTAGATGAACGGCAGCTCCTGCTCCATTGCAAGGGTTGCAGCTGCCTGGTTTGCCGTCAGCATAAATTCCTCAATCATCCGTTCGCTCTCGCCGGTCGGGCGCGGCAGGATGTCCTTGATGCGCCCGTTTTCTATGACGAACTTCGATTCGTTGGAGGAAATGTTCATCGCTCCGCGGTCAAATCGGCGCGCACGCAGAATCTGTGCCAGCTGCTGCATCAATTTGATCTGCGGAATCAGCTGGGCATATTTTTCCAAAATCTGCGGCTGTGCCGTCTGGTCCAAAATTGAATTGATTTCCGAGTAAACGCCCTTGACCCTAGAACGGATATAGCTTTTTACAAAGCGGAAGCCTTCGATTTCTCCGCTGGGCTTGAGGGTAATCAGCGCAGAAAAGGTCAGTCGGACCTCATCGGGATTGAGCGAACAGATGCCGTTGGAAAGTTCCTTTGGCAGCATCGGAATCACCTGGTCTGCATAGTAGACGCTGGTCCCTCTGCGGTAGGCTTCCAAATCCAGCGGACTGCCCTGTCGGACATAGTGGCTGACATCTGCGATGTGTACACCCAGATACCAGTGGTCCTCGTCGCGCTCGAGCGAGACCGCATCGTCCAAATCCTTGCTGTCCGCCGAGTCGATGGTGAAGATGTCTATGTCGGTCAAATCCATGCGGTCGCTCAGCTCGGAGAGCGGAACGCCCTCCTGCTCAATCTTTCTTGCCTGTGCTAAGGTCTGCTCGTCAAACTCGGTGCGTGCGTTGTAATCTGCCAGCACCGCCTGACAGCACACCTGTGCCAGCTGTGCCTGACCGAAGGTGTTGATGACCTCTACCTGATGCGCAAAGTGGCTGTCTCCCCGTCGGGTGATTTTGACCAGCACCTTGTCCCCGTCCTTGGCTCCGTGCAGTCCGCCCTTTTCGATTTCCAGCAGAAAGCGCATCAGGCGGTCGGGTCGCAGGAAATATCCCTGCGGCTGGCGCACCACCACGCCGGTAAACGCCGCGTCGTTTTCCTGCAAAATGCGCACGACGCTGCCCTCCCGGCTGTGGTTTTCATCCTGCTTTTTCTGCGGCTGGATTCGTACCAGCACCAAATCTCCGGGCATGGCTCCCTGCATAAAGCGTCCCGGCAAAAAGATGTCCTGCGAACGGTCGGTGATGGGCTCCTCCCCCTCCTTTGGTTCCGGTCGGGCAAATCCAAATTTTTCATTGAGCGAAACAATCTTTGCCTGCACCAGTCCCTGACTGCGGCTGAGCACGACTGAATTTTTTCTGCGCCAGATTTCTCCGCTTTCCTCCATCTGCTGCAAGGTTTCCAAAAACGCCGCGTGTTCCTCCCGCTTGATCTGCGCTTGTATCTCCAGCACACGGATGCCGATTGGCTCCTCCTTTTGGTGGCGCAGCACCCGCAGGATGCGGCTTTTCACATCCATTCTGGTAAAACCTGCGTGTGCGCGAAACGGTCTTTTTCGATGCAGTTTTCTTGCCATATCGTTTCCCCCTTTAACTGCTTATTCAATCCTTTTCTGATTCTCATTATATCCCCATCTCCTGCAACTATCAAGCGACAGTTTTGGGAATATGGGGAAAGGATGCCTACAAATGGGAGCATCCTTTTTTGTAATCGTCCTTATTTACAGTGGATATACGCCGGCACCTCCTGCCACGGCACAGGAAAACCCGCTCCGTGGGAGCAAAAGACCGAGAAGGACGGATTTTGCAGGTCGTGTTTTGCATCATATCCAATCTCTTCGATCACCTGCTGCGGCTGGGCACACGGCTCGTACCCATCAAAGGAGAGACTCAGCAGACCCTTGCCTCTGGTGTAGGAGATAAACTCCAGCCCATACCCGGAAAGCGCCTGTGCCGGTCCTCTGCCGCACAGCAGCACGCCGTCCTCCTCGGTCACCGGCGGCTCAAAGCTGCACTCCATCCGCTGCAAATCTGCCATCAGTCTGCCCAGCTGTTCCGGCTGCACCGCTGCCTCAAAGCTGTAATACGGCTCCAGCAGGACACAGCCGCCGACAGCTGCCAGCTGCTCCAGACCCTGACGGATTGCCCGATAGGTCGCCTCGCGAAAATCTCCGCCCTCGGTGTGCTTGATGTGCGCTCTGCCATTGAGCAGGGTGATGTGTACATCGCACAGCTCCGAGCCGGTCAGAATTCCCTTGTGCTTCTTTTCAAAGACATGGGTGCGGATGAGGTTCTGCCAGTTTTTGCCCAGCAAATCGGTCGGGCAGTCGCTGGAAAAGGTGATACCGCTGCCCCGCTGCCCCGGCTCCAGGCGCAGATGCACCTCGGCATAATGGCGCAGCGGCTCATAATGACCATAGCCCACCACCGGCTGGGTGATGGTTTCCCGATACAGGATGCGGCAGTCCCCAAAGTCCAGCTCGATGCCAAAGCGACGGCTGCACAGCTGCCGCAGCACCTCCAGCTGGATTTGACCCATGATGCGGATGTGGATTTCCTGCAATTCCTCCTCAAAGCTGATGCCCAGCGTCGGGTCCTCGTCCTCCAGGATGCGCAGCTTTTCCAAGGCGGTGCGCACCGGCAGCTGCGGCGGCAGGATGACCTTTGCTCCCAACGTCGGCGTCAGCTGGCTGTCGCGGTGAAAGCGGCGTTTTCCTAAGCCATCCCCTGCCCGCACCCGCTCCAGACCGGTGGCTGCACACAGCTGACCTGCCTGCGCCTGCTGCACGGTGGTAAATTTGCCGGAGCTGTACACCCGCAGCTCGTTGATTTTTTCACTGGCTTCCTGTCCATCCGCTGTCAGGAAATGCACCTGGTCGCGCGCGGACAACTTGCCCGACTGCACCTTGATCAGCACCACCCGCTCTCCCCGCGGGTCGTGGCGCACCTGCCAGGCAATGCCGGAAAATTCCTCGGCAGAGGGCAGTGGAAGGGTCAGACGATCCAGCCCGCAAAGCAGCTGCTCGATGCCTTCGTCCTGCAAAGCCGAACCACGGAAGCAGGGGAAAAGCTCTCTTTTGGCAACCAACTGCGCCATCTTGTCCAGCCAGCGCTCCTCCTCATACCCGCCGTCCAGATACATCTCCATCAGCGCTTCGTCCTCCGCTGCAATCTGTTCGATCAGTTCTTCGCTCAGTTGCGCGCCTTCTCCAAAGCACCCCGAGCAATCACAGACCGCACCGCTCATCCTCTTTTGCAGTTGGTGCAGTACCTCGTCGGGACGCGCACCGGTGCGGTCGGTCTTGTTGAGAAAGAAAAAGACCGGTACCCCATAGCGTTTGAGCAGCTTCCACACCTGTTCGGTGTGCGCCTGTATCCCTTCCACACAGCTGACCAGCAGGATGGCATAATCCATCGCCTGGATTGCCCGCTCCATCTCCGCACCGAAGTCGGCGTGACCGGGCGTGTCCAGCAGCCAATATTGATGCTCCCCGATGGAAAAGGGCGCGTGGTTGGAAAAGATGGTGATGCCCCTCTCCCGCTCCAGACGGTCGTTGTCCAAAAAAGCGTCCCTGTGGTCCACCCGCCCTCTGGTGCGGATGCTTCCTGTATGATAAAGCAGCTGCTCGGAAAAGGTGGTCTTGCCCGCGTCGACGTGTGCCATCACGCCGATGCTCAAAAATCGCTGCATCGTCATTCCCCCTGTCCGTATTGATAAGCACATTGTATCACATCACAGCAGGCAAAAAAAGAGCGTTGACCCTCCCGATTCACTTTTTTCCACGGTCGCTTTATTAAATCTATGTAAAATCCAGTGCAATCTGTGTAAAATTTTTTGTTTAAAATTGCACCTCTGTCGAAGATGTGCTATCATTAGGATAGAACGCACAATCATCTTCTAATGGAGTGTTTAGGAGGCATTTTTATGTCGATAAAAGAAAATATGCAGCAGCAAATTGAAGATTATCTGGAAACCAACCGCCCGCGTTACCTGCAGTCCATCCGACAGCTGGCACAGATTCCGGCTCCCTCCAACCATGAGGAAAAACGGGCAGAGTGGTGCAAACAGTACCTGGAATCGCTGGGAGCCACCGGCGTCTACATCGACTCGGCGCTCAACGTCATCTTCCCTTACGGTGTCAAAGAAGGCGACGGTGATTTGTGCGCCATCCTTGCGCACACCGATGTGGTCTTTCCCGACACCGACCCGCTGCCCTTCCGCGAGGAAAACGGCAGATTCTACGCACCGGGCGTCGGTGATGACACCACCAATGCCGTCGCTGTCATGGAGATGGCAGGCATGGCAATCGCTTTGGACCTCAAGCCCAAAACCGGCATCCTCTTTGTGCTCAATTCCGGTGAGGAAGGACTGGGCAACCTCAAAGGCGTGCGCCAGCTGATGAAGGATTTTGAAGGGCGCATCTCCTGCCTGTACGCCATCGACGGAGGACTGGACACGGTGGTCAACGATGCCGTCGGCTCCAAGCGTTGGAAAATCACCGTCACCACCGAAGGCGGGCACTCCTTTGGCGCCTTTGGCAACCGCAACGCCATCCACTACGCTGCCAAGATGATCGACACCTTCTACTCGCTCAAAGTGCCTGACATTGGAAAGACCACCTACAACGTCGGCATGATTGAGGGCGGCACCTCGGTCAACACCATCGCACAAAGCTGCTCGATGTTGTACGAATACCGCTCCAACCGCCGCGAAGGGCTTGCCTATATGGACCGCTTTTTTGAAGGGGTGATTGCTTCCTTCCAGAACTTTGGCATCGGCGTTTCGGTCGAGCTGCTGGGTGACCGTCCCTGCAAAGGCGATGTTGACCCCAAAGAGCTGACCGACATCGTCAAACGTGCCTCCGCCCTGTACGGCTGCGAGCGCAGCGACGAGTGCGGCTCCACCGACTGCAACATCCCGCTGTCGATGGGCATTCCTGCCGTCTGCTTTGGCGTCTATGAAGGGCAGGGCGCCCACACCCGCGGCGAATGGGTGGACATCGAATCCACCCGCACCGGTATGAAAATCCTCGCTCAGGTACTGCTGAGCGAAATGCAATAACGCCCGTTACACACCCCATCTAAAACGGAGAACAGCTATGGAAGAACTCTTGAATACCAACAACCTGCCTGCACCGCCGATTCCCGGCATCTTTGTCAACCGGGAACTGAGCTGGCTTGAATTTAACCGCAGGGTGCTCAGCGAATCGCTCAACCCCAAAATCCCACTGATGGAACGGCTGAAATTTTTATCCATCTACTTTTCCAATCTGGACGAATTTTTCATGGTCCGGGTCGGCTCGCTGCACGACCAGAGCATCATCGAGCCGAACAAGCTCGACGACAAAACCGGTCTGAACGCTGCCGGACAAATTGATGCCATCCTAAAAAAGGTGGCAGAAATCAACCCCATTGCCGAGCGCGCCTGGGAATCCATCAAGCAGCAGCTGCGTGCGCAGGACATCGATCTGATGGATACCCAGCACCTGAACAAGCTGGATGAACAGATTGTTCAGAAATATTTTGCTGAAAATATTCGTCCTCTATTATCCCCACAAATTGTCGACCGCCAACACCCCTTTCCCTTTTTAAAGAACAAAGAACAGTTTATTCTGACCGTACTGGAAGATAAAGAGAAGGATAAATCCAAAGACAAATCGGAAACCAAGGGTGACAGCCTAAAGCTGGGCATCGTATCCTTTTCTCACCTTCCACCCTACTTCATCTTTACCCTCAACCAGCGCCGTCGTGTGCTGTTCACCGCCGATATCATCCTCTTCTGCGCGCAAAAACTGTATGGTAAGCAAAAGGTGGTGGAAAAGCACGTCATGCGTGTTACCCGCAATGCGGATATCTCGGTCGACGAGGGCTTGTATGACTTTGACATCGACTTCCGCGGCGTTATGGAGGAGATGCTCAAAAAACGCCGCCGGCTGGATGTAGTACGACTGCAATTTTCCTCGATGCCTGGCGACCGGGTGGTCAATTTTCTCTGCAAAAAGTTTAAAGTGACCCCTGCCTGCTTTTTGGTTCAGTCAATCCCGCTGGATTTCTCCTTCGGCTTTGCTCTGCCGTCGGCGCTTGACCCGCACAAGGAGGAAAAAAGCTGGTTTTATCACGAGGCAAAACCCTTTGTCCCGGTCGACTTTGCCAAGGGCGATGCAGGCGGCGCATTCAACTACCTGCAAAACCACGATATGCTGCTCAGCTTTCCTTTCCACAGCACCAAGCCATTTGTTGACCTTTTGTACGAAGCGGCGGATGACCCCAGCGTAGTTTCCATCAAGATTTCCCTGTACCGTCTTGCCAACCACAGCAAGATTGCTTCCGCTTTGGCACACGCTGCCGAAAAAGGCAAGGAGGTGCTGTGCGTGCTGGAGCTGCGGGCGCGCTTTGACGAGCAGAACAACATCGACTACGCCACCATGCTTGAAGAGGCTGGCTGCACCGTCATCTACGGACTGAGCGATTACAAGATACACGCAAAGCTCTGCCTGATTACCCGCAAGGTACACAACCAAATCCAGTATATTACTCAGGTCGGCACCGGTAACTACAACGAAAAAACCTCCGAACTGTACACCGACCTTTCCTTTATCTCCACCGACCCGAAGATGGGCGAGGATGCCACCCGTGTCTTTCAGGCACTGTGTGTCGGCGAGGTGGTGGAATCCACCGAGCGGCTGTGGGTTGCCCCCAACTGCTTTGAATCCAACGTCCTTCGCTATATCCAGGAGCAGATTGACCTTGCCCGCAGCGGTGGAGAAGGCTATGTCTTCATCAAGGTCAACTCCCTCAACGACATGGAAATCATGGAAAAGCTGATTGAGGCTTCTCAGGCGGGCGTCAAGGTGGAAATGGTCATCCGCGGCATCTGCTGTCTGTGTCCCGGCGTCCCCGGATACACCGACAACATCCGCATCAAAAGCATCGTCGGACGGTATCTGGAGCATTCGCGCATCTTTATCTTCGGCACCGGTGAACAGCAGCGGATCTTCATGGGCTCCGGTGACCTGCTCAACCGCAACACCCGCCGCAGGGTGGAGGTCTTTGCCGAGGTGCGTGACGGAGACCCCCGCCGCGAAATCCTGCACCTGGTGGATGCCATCCGCATGGACAATCAGAACGCATGGGAAATGCTCAGCGACGGCAGCTATGTCAAGGACAACAGCGACCACGCCGAGCCGCTGGATTCCCACACCTATTTGCACCACTACTTTGAAAAGCCGTTTGAACTCCCCCCTGCCAAGCTTTCCTTAAAAGAGCGGCTGTTCGGACGATTTCACAAGAACTAAACAAAGGAACGCTTGATTATGGATATTATCTATCAGCATCTAAGCCAGCAACAGATTGGTCCTGCGCTGTTTACAGGATTCGACCGCTGGCAGAATGTAACCCGCTGCTGGAGAAAAGAAAACAGCAGCTGGGTGCTTCGGGACATCGCCTTCATCGACGATTGGAGCGAAGAAGAGTACACCTATTTGTACGACTGTTTAAAAAACACCCTCAACACCGGCGGAGATGTCATCGCAGCTTTGGAGGGGAATCGCCTGCTCGGCTTTGCCTCGGTGGAAAACCAGCCGTTTGGTCCGCAGGATGAGTACCTGCAGCTGTCCAGCCTGCACGTTTCCAACGGATTGCGCGGTCGCGGCATCGGCTCCCACCTGTTTGCCATGAGCTGTCTTTCGGCAGCGCAGCGAGGAGCGAAGAAGCTCTACCTCTCCGGTCATTCCGCTGAGGAAACACAGGCGTTCTATCGCGCGATGGGCTGTGTGGAGGCTGCGTGGTACCACCCGCAGCTGGTAGCTGCCGAGCCTTGCGACTGCCAGCTGGAAAGGCAGCTGTGCAATGCTTTCCCCTTCCCCGGCGAAGATTTTGTGACCGACCGCACCGACGAATCTTTGTCCACGCAAATCTTTTTGCGGGAGGTCAGCTGCACCGAACCGGTCCTTTCCCAACTCATCGGGCTGTCGCAGGAATGGGAGAAGGAAGACTCCACCCGCGGCTACCACAAAAATGAGCCGGACGACATCGAAGGCAACCGCATCTTTGCCGCCTTTCGCGGGGATCGGATCATTGGCTACCTCTTTGGCAAAATGCAGGAAACCGAAAAAAACAGCTCCATCATGCCCGCAGGGACCCGCTGCTTTGAAGTCGAGGAGATTTACGTTCAGCCTGCCCTGCGCAGCAGCGGAATCGGCTCCCGATTGTTCCAGCTTGCACAGCTGGCAGTGACCGGAGAAGCACAGATGCTCACCTTGAGCACCTCCACCAAAAACTACCAAGCCATCCTGCACTTTTACATCGAGCAGATGGGGATGCAGTTTTGGAGCGCACGTCTTTTTAAACCGTTACAATAGACACAGGCAAATAAAAAAGGAACCGAAAATCGGTTCCTTTTTTATTTGTTTTTCTTTACTGCTGCGGCGGGCACTCCGGTACAGATGTCTGCTGTTCCTCCGGCGGCTGTGCTGCCGGCTGCGGTTCCTTTGGCTTATTGACCATTGCAGAGATGCGGTCGATTGCCTCCGGCACCATATTCACGATTGCATCGGCAGTCGTGCGGCTCTGGTTGACGTTGAGGATGCGCACATCCCCTTCCCGCTCAATCAAAAAGCAGAGCGGCTGGATGGTGACACCTGCGCCTGCGCCTCCGCCGAAGTCATCCTTGGTGGATTTTGCAATGTCGCTTCCTCCCGAACCAAATCCAAAGGTCACCTTGGAGATTGGGATGATGGTGGTTCCACTGGCTGTGACGATAGGTTTGCCGATGATGCAATCGACATCCACCAAATCGCGCAGTCCTTTCATCGATTCTCCCATGAGGTTATGAATGTGCTGACTCATATGATCCTTCCTTTCGGTTGTGTTGACTGTATGGTTATGCTCCCTATGTTTGGGAGGCTGATTTTCCACTGTCGGCTGTGCAGGAGGTGGAATCCTTCTGCTGCGGCTTGTCTGTCTCCTTTTTGGAGAGCAGCTGTTTTAAAAAACAGGCTGCAAAGCGGATTGCCGCTGCCACCGCCACGATTGGGTGAACGGTCAGCGAACAGCGCAGCTGCCACCGCTCCTGTCCACTCCCCCAAAAATCCGGCTCGATGCGGATGTCGGTCTTTTTTACTCTGCCGATATTTTGCACCATTCCCAGCAAGGTATAAAGGATGGTCGAAAATTTCTGCGCCTCCAATGCCGATTGTGCCGTATCCTCGCGACTGACAACCCCATACAGCTTCAAATGATGCAGACAGACATCCCCCAGCACCATCCGAATCGGCTTTTTGGCGCACTGCCACAGCTGCGGCAGCATGGCAAGAATTTCGCTTGCCTTTGGTTTCTGCTCGCTTTGCTGCGACGGTTCCTCCTGCTTTTTTTTCGGCTGCTTTGGTTGCTTTTTTTGCGCAGGTTTCTTCTTTTGCTTTTGTGCAAAGGGAAACAGGTGGATGGTAAACAGCAGGACCTTGAGTTCGACCTTCAGCTGATTTTCTGTCACCGGAGGCGCTTTTGCCTGCTCGACCATTTGGCGCAGCAGCTGCCGGTCTGACTGAGGCAAATCAAGCGCCTCGATCTCCTTGTTCACCTCATCGGTCAACAGGGAAGGCGCCGGCTGCGGCGGTTTGGGCAGCCAGGACAGGCGCAGGGTCAACGGCAGGCACAGCAGCAGAACAATGGCTGCCAGCACGCCCAGCAGTATCCACAGCACCGTCATCACTGCAACCTCCCCTTCTCCTTTGTTTTACGCTTGCTCGCCCTCTTGGGCGTTCTGTGTGCTCTGCGGCAGCTTGGGTAATGTTTCGATACTCTTCATCCCAAAGCAGCGCAGAAAATGTTCGGTGGTCCCGTAGGAAATCGGTCTGCCGGGTATCTCCAGCCTGCCCATCTCCTGCACCAGCTCCTTTGCCACCAATGCGTTGACCACCGAGCTGCTGTCCACTCCACGAATCTGTTCAATGAAGGACTTGGTCACCGGCTGGTTGTAGGCGATGATTGCCAGCACCTCCAGCGCCGCCTGGCTCAACGGGGTGTTGTTCTTGACCTCCAGAGCCTGTCGGATGACCTGCGCATATTCTGCCCGTGTTGCCATTTGGTAGCATTGGTCCAGCTCCAGCAGGATAAACGGGGTATCCTCATACCATTCGTTGATGCGCTCCACCAGCTGCTCCAGCGTCTGGCGGTCGATTTCCAGCAGCTTTGCCAGCCGCTCCTTTTCATACGGCTCTCCTGCGGCAAACAGGATTGCCTGGATATTCTGTTCTATCTTTGTCAGCTTGGTCAAAAGCCTTTTCCTCCTTCGGCGGACCCTGCCTTTACAACAGGCGGATTGTTTTTCCGTCCGATTCCAGCAGGACGCGCTTATTCTTCATCAGCTCCAGCACCGCCAAAAAGGTCGCAACCACCTCCGAGCGGTCGCTGCTGCTTTCAAACAGCGATAAAAAAGAGGTGCGTTTTTTTCTGTACAGCAGCTTCATCACCACCACGATGCGCGAGTTGACCGAAACCACCCTGCGCGCCATCATCGGTTCAAAGCTCCTGTTTTCCTGCTGCGGCAGTTTTCTTCTGCCCACTGCGGAAAGGTAAGCATCCAGCAGCAGGCGGCTGTTGTGGTGCAGCGGGTAGGCAGCATCGGGAACGGCTGCGTCCTTTTGCATCGGGCGCACAAACAGTTCGTCCCCGACAAAGCGGTTTTTCAGCAGTTGTGCCACCTGACGGCAGAGGGTGTATTCGATCAGCTGTCCGGTCAACTCCTTCTTGAGCTGTTCCTCCAGCTCCTCGTGCTTGGGCAGCAGCGAAACCGATTTGATGTACACCAACCGGGACGCCATCTCCAAAAATTCGCTGGCGATCTCCAGCTGCTGGCTCTGCATCTGCTCGACATAATCCAGATACTGCTCGAGCAGCTTTGCAATCTCGATGTCATAGATATTCAGCTTGTGCTTGGAGATCAGCTGCAGGATCAGGTCCAAAGGACCCTCCACCTGCGCGACCTTAAAGGAAAGCTGCTCTGTCAAAGGTCCTTCCTCCTTATATTCCCATGAACAGCGCGGTAAACTTCCACAGGAAGCCGTAGATTCCGTTGACTACAAACGAGATCGGTCCGTCCAGGATATTGGTAAACAGAATGAGCATCATAAATACCATGTAGATAATCTGTTCATGCTCGTCGATCCAGCGCAGCGCCTTGTCCGGCAGGAAAAACGCCAAAATGCGCGAACCGTCCAGCGGATGAATCGGAATGAGGTTAAATACCGCCAGATTCAGATTGGTCACACACATCACCATAAAAACCATCGCCAAAAAGGAGGCGATAAAGGTCGGCAACGGCAGCAGCAGCACCGCCTTGTACAAAATCATGGTCAGCAGCGCCATCAAGATATTGGACACCGGTCCTGCCAGTGCGGTCAGCGCGATACCGGCACGGCGGTTGATCTTGGTAAAATAATAGGGATTGACCGGGACCGGTTTTGCCCAGCCGACTCCGGCAAACAGCAGCAGGATGCTGCCGAACAAATCTAAATGGTGGAAGGGATTGAGCGTCAGCCTGCCGGCTTGTCTGGCAGTGTGATCTCCCAGCTTGTCTGCCACCCAGCCGTGCGCACACTCGTGGATGGGCATGGTGGTAAACAGTACCAGCGCACGGATGATGATGGTCGTTGGACTCAAATTGAACAAATAATCGACTCCTTTTTCTCTCAGCTTCTGTGGGCAAAAGAAGGTTTCTTGTTCATTTTGCCCTTTTTCCTTCCATTATACCTTCTAAAATAGTAAAAAACAAGGTAGAAGGATGGGTAAAAACTGTTAATTTTCCTCTTTTTAAAATATTATTGCAAAAGGGCTTGAATTTTCCGAAGAAATCTGGTAAAATACGAATGTTGACTTGTTAAAAGTTAGAAGGAGGTGCAGACTAATGGCTAAATGCGATATCTGCGGAAAAGGCGTTACTTTCGGTATTAAGGTTTCTCATTCTCACAGAAGATCCAACAGAGCTTGGAAACCAAATGTAAGACGTGTGAAGGCAATTGTTAATGGTACTCCGTGCCACATCCACGCCTGCACCCGTTGCCTGCGTTCTGGTAAAGTAACCCGCGCTATCTAGTTTACACAAACAAACAAGCAAGCCGTTGCAAAAGCAGCGGCTTTTTGTTTTGCCTTTTTTCAGCAGAAGCACAGGGAAAAGCGTTGACTTTTCTTTAATCGGATAATACTATCTTTGTAACAGTATTCCATCCATATGATACAAGGAGGTCGTTTTATGATCATCGTCAACACCGATTTCATCTCCGGCAAAACCTTACAGACCCTTTCGCTGGTCCGCGGCAGCACCGTCCACTCTAAAAATATTGGCAGGGACATCCTTTCAAGCTTCAAGACACTGGTGGGCGGAGAGATTGTCGATTATACCAATATGATGAACGAAGCGCGCGCCATTGCCACCCAGCGGATGGTTGAGGAGGCAGAACAGCTCGGAGCCGATGCCATCATCAACGTCCGCTATGCTTCCTCCGCCATCATGGCAGGTGCAGCGGAGATTATTGCCTACGGCACTGCTGTGAAGTTTGTCGAAGAATAATATTCATTTTTCTTCTTCCCGCTTTTTTATTTTTGTCTTTCTGAATTATGCAGGAATCGCTTTATCAATCCTGTAAAATCAGTTTGATTTTTCCAATTTTTCCCAAAAATAAAGAGAAAAATGAAAGTTTACACAAAACGATAAGTTAAATTGACTGGATAAATCCTTTTCTTTTATACATTTGTCCAATTTTTTATTCAAGCCATTGACCTTTCCATTTGTTTCCAGTATACTAAAGACAATAACAGAATACGAAATCGTTCAACCAATCCCCCTTTCTGTTATTCTAAACAAGATAACCAACTATTACCTGTTTCCCACTAAAGAAGAGCGGCTTTTCAATAAAGTCGCTCTTCTTTTTTAACAGATAAAAAAGGATACCGGACAAACTGCCCGGTATCCTTTTTTCCGTTTATTTTATTTGTCGTCTGCTTTAAAGGCAGCCTTCTGCTGGTCCTCTTCCTGCTGTGGGAAGGACAGAGGTTCTGCAGGGGTTTCTGCCTTCACCTCATGCAGCTCCGGCTTTGCGCTGTTGGACGCCTGATTCGCTTCCTGCTCCTTCTTTGCACGATACTCGTCAAAGACAGAGAAGTCCCCCTTCATCAGACGGTCAAAGTCGGCGCCGTTGATTTTTTCAAACTCGTACAGGAACTCTGCCACCTTGTGCAGCTGGTCCATGTGCTCGGTCAGGATGGACTCGCACTGGTCGTATCCGCTGTCGATAACTGCACGAATCTCTTCATCAATCTGTGCCGCTACCGTTTCGGAGTAGTCGCGGGTGTGTCCAAAGTCGCGACCCAAAAAGACCTCGTTCTCGTTCTGACCGTAGACAATCGGACCCAGACGGTCACTGAAGCCATAGCGGGTCACCATTGCCTTGGCAATCTTGGTCGCACGCTCCAGGTCGTTGGAAGCGCCGGTGGAAATATCATCCAGCACCAGCTTTTCTGCAATGCGTCCGCCCAGCAGGGTGACGATGTTTTCCTGCATTCCTTTTTTGGTTTCATAGCTGCGGTCCTCGGTCGGCAGACTCATGGTGTAGCCGCCTGCCATGCCGCGCGGGATAATCGAAATCTCGTGGACCTTATCCTGTGTTTCGCAGTAGTAGGTAGCAACTGCGTGTCCTGCCTCGTGGAAGCAGGTCAGACGTTTATCCTTATCCGGCACCACATGGCTGCGTTTTTCCGGTCCGGCAACCACCTTGATGGTCGCCGCTTCGATATCCACCATGGTGATGGCTTTGCGTCCCTTGCGGGCAGCCAGAAGAGCCGCCTCGTTGACCAGATTTTCCAAATCCGCACCGGTAAAGCCGATGGTCGTCTTTGCAATGACATTCAAATCTACATCCGGTCCCAGCGGTTTATTCTTGGTGTGTACCTTCAGGATTTCCTCTCTGCCCTTGACATCCGGGTAGCCTACCACAATCTGACGGTCAAAACGTCCCGGACGCAGCAGTGCCGGATCAAGAATATCGCGGCGGTTGGTCGCTGCCATTACGATAACGCCGGTGTTTGCTCCAAAGCCGTCCATCTCAACCAGCAGCTGGTTGAGGGTCTGCTCCCTTTCATCGTGTCCGCCGCCGAGTCCTGCTCCGCGCTGACGACCGACCGCATCAATCTCGTCGATAAAGACTATACTTGGGGAGGTTTTCTTTGCCTGGTCGAACAGGTCGCGCACACGGGATGCGCCGACGCCGACGAACATCTCTACAAAGTCCGAACCGGAGATGGAATAGAACGGGACGCCTGCCTCTCCTGCAACCGCGCGGGCAAGCAGGGTCTTACCGGTTCCGGGAGGACCCATCAGCAGCACGCCCTTCGGGATGCGGGCGCCCAAAGCGTTAAACTTTTTCGGGTCCTTCAAGAAGTCTACGACCTCTACCAGCTCTTCCTTCTCCTCATCCGCACCGGCAACGTCGGCAAAGGTCACCCTCCTGCCGTCCTCCACCGGTTTTGGCTTGGCTTTTCCGAAGGTGTTCATCTTGCCGCCTCCGCCGCCTGCCTGACGCATCATAAAAATCCACAGCAGCGCCATGCCGCCCAGCAGCAACAGGGTCGGCAGCAGGGTTGCCAGCAGAGAAGGCTCCTTTGCCGGGAGATAGTTGCGTTTGAAGGTTGCGTCGTTGGTCTGCTCATACTGCTCAATGTAGGGCTTGATGTCCTCATTGAACTGCGGGATGCTTGCCAGCTGATAATCCACCAGCTGGTCCTTGCCCTCCAGTCTGAGGGTGAGGGTGCGGGAATTGTAGTCAATCTGATACTCCGCGACCTCTCCTTGCTTAAAGTAATCCAGTACCTGATAATACTTCAATGTGGAAACCGGCTTATCCAACGACATCATTGCAAACAGCAGTGCAATGAGCAAGCCGAACATTGCCAGGTACATGACGATTCCCTTTGATTTTTTGGGCACCAGTGATTCACTCCTATCTTACACACAAATTCATCTTAACCCAAAACTTTGCCGGGGTGTGATTTCAGGTTACTTAGTATATACTTCTGGTTTGAGTACCCCGATATACGGCAGGTTGCGGTATTTTTCCGCATAGTCCAGCCCATATCCCACGACAAATTCGTCCGGTACTTCAAAACAGGAATAGTCAGGAACAATGTCCGCCTCTCTTCTGGCAGGTTTGTTGAGCAAAGTTGCAATGCGGATGCTTGCCGGATTGCGTTTTTGCAGAATCTCCCGCAGATAGAACAGGGTTTTGCCGCTGTCCAGGATGTCTTCCACCAGCAGCAGGTCATAACCCTCCAGGTTCATATCGAGGTCCTTTACGATTTTGACCACGCCGGAGGTTTTGGTGCCCGAACCGTAGCTGGACACCGACATAAAGTCGATTCTTGCCGGTGTGTCCACCGCGCGCATCAGGTCCGCCATAAATACAACCGAGCCTTTGAGCACGCTGACCATCAGCAGATTTTTCCCCTCATAATCCTTTGTAATCTGTTTGCCGATTTCGCAAACCTTTTCTGCAATCTCCTGCTGAGAAAGCAGCACCTTCAGGATGTCATCCTGCATCTTTTTCATCTGATTTCCTCCTCTACCCATATCAGCGCAACCGTTTTGCTGCCGTCGTCCGGCAGTACCCTGCGGTCTGCGCCAAATCCTTCCACCCATACCACGCCGTCGCTGTCGCTGAGCACTGCCGAGCGCCACCGCTGCTGCTGTGGTGTTTTGGCTTCATTCCATAGTTTTTTTAAAGGGCGCGAGCCGCTTTGACGGGCAAGCGCGATGCGGTCCCCTTCCTTTCTTTGACGGAACACCGCATTATCCTTCATTTTATCACAATCTACTGCATTTTTTAAGAGAGCCGGTTCTTTTTTAAAGAAAAATTTATAATCTTCCGGGCTGCACAGCTGCACCCGCACCCATTTTCCCGCAAAGAGGGGGATTTTGCCCTCCCCAAACGGCTGCTCGAAAAAAGGCTGCCGCTCATTCGTGTAAAAGACCTGTGTGAGCAGCGTGATTTTGCCTGCATCGACCTGTAACATCGTTCCTTTGGTCAGCTCGGTCCTGCCGCTGCCCTGCCCAATCCGGGCAAGCATCCGGCTCACCCGCTCATAGGACGGCTCCAGCGACACCTGTTGCAGCAAAAGCAGCAGCACCCTTCTCTGCATCGCCGGGTGCAGGTGCAAAAAGCCCTCCCGCTCCAAAGCCATCGGCTGCTGCGAGCGCTGTAACCGCCGGTATTCCTTCTGTGCCAGCTGCTGCAAAAACTGCTGGTCGGTGCGGGCTGTGTCGCACAGCTCTGCGATATTCTGCAAAAATCCGCTGTTGAGCTGCTGCATCTGCGGCAGCAGGTGATGGCGGATGCGGTTGCGGGTGTACTGGTCGCTGTCGTTGCTGGAATCGTGGATGAAATCCAGCCCATTTTCCCCGCAAAACTGCTCAATCTGCTCGCGGGTACATTCAATCAACGGACGAATAATCTGCCCACGCACCGGCGGGATACCGCCCAAACCGTTGAGTCCGGTCCCTCTTGCCAGATAGAACAGGACCGTTTCCGCATTGTCGTTGCAGTTGTGCGCGGTGGCAACCTTGCCCTCCTGCCCTGCCAGTGCGGTCAGCAGCTGATACCGTCGCTGTCGGGAAAAGGTTTCCACCGACTGTCCTGCCTGCTTTGCCTCCTGCTCTGCCCGGATGCGGTGGACCGTCAGCGGGATATTGTATTGCTTGCAAAAATCGATGCAGAACTGCTGGTCGCGCTCCGATTCCTCGCCGCGCAGGCAGTGGTTGATATGGCAGGCTTCCACCCGAATGTCCAGCTGCTGCTCCAACTGATACAGAGCAAACAGCAGCGCTGTGGAATCCGCTCCGCCGGAAAAGCCGACCACGACCCTCTGCTGCGGCTCCAGCATCCGATACCGACCGATGGTTTCCAACAGTTTACGGAGCATCGCGGAACAGCTCCCTGCTCAAGAATCTGGTGTGCTGACCGTCGAACGCCAGCTTGACAGTGTCGGTGGCTCCGTGACGGTTCTTTGCCACGATTACCTCCGCCACTCCTTTGTCCTCGCTGTCGTCGTTATAATATTCGTCGCGGTACAAAAACATGACCAAATCGGCATCCTGCTCGATGGAACCCGACTCACGCAAATCCGACAGCACCGGACGGTGGTCGCCGGTGCGCTTATCCGGGCTACGGGACAGCTGCGAAAGGGTGATGATCGGCACATCCAATTCCTTTGCCATCACCTTGAGGTTTCGGGTGATCTCCGACACCTCCTGCACACGGTTGTCGATTCGTCTGCCCGAGGACATCAGCTGCAAATAGTCGATGACCACCAGCCCCAGATTGGGAACCCGTCGCAGCTTTGCCTTCATCTCCGCCACGGTGATGCCCGCACTGTCGTCGATATACATCGGCATCCGGGCGATGTTCTGTGCGGACACTGCCACCTTGGTCCACTCATCCACACTCAGGTTGCCGGTGCGCAGCTGGGAACCCTGAATCAGCGCATCTGCCGAAAGCATACGGGAGATCAGCTGCTCGCGGCTCATCTCCAGCGAAAAGACCGCTACCGCGTGTCCCTGCTTTGCAACGTTGGTGGCAATATTCATCACGAAGGTGGATTTTCCCATCGCCGGACGTGCCGCCAGCAAAATCAGGTCGGTGCGGTTGAGTCCGGTTGTCAGGCTGTCCAAAGCGGAAAATCCGCTGGGGATGCCGACATACTGGTTTTTGTCATCGCCGGAAATCCGCTGCAATTTGTCGTACAGCTCAAAGATGGCGCGGTCCACCTTGACCAGTCCCGTGGCATCCTTGCCCTGGCGAATCTCATACAGCTTCTGCTCGGCAAACTCCATCAGACCGCGGGCATCCGCATCGCTCTTTTCCGAGTTTGTGATGATGCTTTTTGCCACATCGATCAGGGTGCGCATATAGTATTTTTCCTGCACCAGCTTGGCGTATGCTTCCACATTGGAGGCGCTGGGCACCACCTGCACCAGCTGGGTCAGATAGACCTTGGCATCCCCGTCGCTGGCAAAGATGCGGTCCGCCTTTGCCTGCTCGAGCACGGTGACAAAGTCGATGGGCTGGGCTGCGGTAAACATTCCCAGCATGATGGTAAACAGCTGCTTGTGCTGCGGACGGTAAAAGCTGTCCGGCGTCAGCAGCTCCAGCACGCGGCTGATGCACTCCGGCTCGATAAGGATTGCACCCAGCACCGACTGCTCTGCCTCCAGGCTGAAGGGCAGCTGCTCTGCACCCAGTTCGATGGTTTCTTCTGCCATGCCGTTTTCCCTCCTACCGCACAAATCCTTTTTTTAGACAGGCAGCCGCCTGCGGAAATACTTTCCCAGACGGCTTTTCCCTGTTGTTATTCGCCAACTTCCACACCCATTTTCGCACTGATGCCGGTGTAGAGCTTGATTTCGGCGGTGTATCTGCCAAATGCTTTGATTTCGCCGATGGTCACCTTCTTTTTATCAACGGTAACATTGTACTGCTTCTGGATAGCTTCTGCAACCTCCTTGTTGGTCACCGCACCAAACAGTTTACCTCCGGCTCCTGCTTTTGCCTTGATCTGGACCGTTTTGCCCTCCAGCTTTTTGGAAGCTTCCATTGCGGCTTCTCTTTCCACCTGAATCTTGTGCTGTTTGGAGGCTTCTTTTGCCTTCAGCTCATCCATTGCCTGATTGTTTGCCTCTACGGCAAGACCCTTTGGCAGCAGAAAGTTTCTTGCATAGCCGTCCGCTGCATTGATCAGCTCTCCTTTTTTGCCGCTTCCCTTTACATCCTGTGTCAGAATTACCTTCATTACAATCTTCTTCCTTTCTTGCTTGGGTGCTGTGTAACCCGTTCTGTCTATTTTTCCTCAGGCGGAACCATCTGCACCGGTCCCGGTTCAGAGGCAGTCAGAGCCTTCGGCTCCTCCTTGTTCTCAAGGGTATCATAGTATTCGTCGATTGCCTGCTTGAGCCTGCGTGCGCCTTCCTCCAAATCGATTCCCTTGGTCTGGGCGCCTGCCATCGTCAGATGTCCGCCGCCGCCCAGCTTCTCCATGATGATCTGGACATTGATGCGTCCCATGCTGCGGGCAGAATAAGCGACCACATCGCTCGACTCATAGTAAAAGACGAAGGAGGCATCGACATCCTCGATGCCCAGCAGCTCGTCGGCAGCCTGTGCAGACACCATCTTGATTTCGTCAATCGTTTCGCTGACGCCGCACACTGCACAGTGGCGGTAGACCTTTGCCGCTGCCACTACCTTGCAGCGCTCCTGGTAAGCTTCCATGCTGGTAGCAAACAGACGTTTGACCTCCACTGTGTCCGCTCCCATCTTGCGCAGATAGGCTGCTGCCTCAAAGGTGCGCACACCGGTGCGCTGAATAAAGTTCTTGGTGTCGAGCATCATGCCTGCCAGCATCGCTTCCGCAGCCGCGCTGCTCGGTTTGTATTTATCACCAAAGTACTGCACCAGCTCTGCGACCATCTCCGAAGCACTGGAAGCGTACGGCTCATGGTGGAAGATGACCGCATTGTCGATATAATCGACCATCTTGCGGTGGTGGTCGATGACCACCACGTTCTTGCAGTTTTTGTAGACCTCGGGCGCTTCGATAAAGTGCGGGGTATGTACATCCACGATAATCAGCAAGGTATCCGGCTGCACATACTCCAGCGCTGCCTCCGGCTCCACAAAGGCGGTGTCAAAGCCCTGCTCGAGCAGACGCGCGTGCAGCTGCTTGACCATGTTGGCACGGCTGTTGAGGATGATCTTGACCGGCTTGCCCATCTGCTGGATTGGATGATACAGACCAACTGCCGCACCCAGACAGTCCAAATCGGCAAAGCGGTGCCCCATAATCAGCACATTCGAGCAGGAATCGAGCAGCTCCATCAAAGCCGCTGCCACGATTCGGGTCTTGACCTTGGTGCGCTTTTCGATTCCCTTGGAAACGCCGCCGTAGAACTCGTAGCCGTTTTTGTTTTTGACCGCCGCCTGGTCGCCGCCTCGTCCCAGTGCCATATCCAGCGCCTGACTTGCAAACTTTTCTGCCTGCAAAAGGCTCTGCGCATCCCTGCCCACACCGATGGAAAGGGTCGCCGGCATCCTGCCGTTGGCGTTGATTTTGCGCACGGTGTCCAGGATGGTGAAGCGTTCCTCAACGATGCTGCGCATATACCGCTCCTCAAACGCGACGAAGAAGCGGTCCTTCTCCAGCTTTTTAATCACGCCGTTGTAGTTTTCGACATAACATTCAATCTGATATTCGATTTCGCCCATAATCTGCGAGCGTTCGTTCTCACGCGCACTTTGCAGCAGCTCCTCGTAGTTGTCAATCAGGATGATGGCTGCCACCGGTCGGGAGGAAAAATATTCCCGCGCGATGCGCTTGAGCTTGTCGTCGTCCACCAGATACAACACATTCAGGCGGTTGTCCTCCTCGCCGGTGGGTGCGTGGTAGGCGGTGTACTGGTGTCCGTTGTACTCGACCCCATACCCCTGCACCGGACATTCGGTCTGCAAATTGACTGCCGGAAAATATTCTGCCAGGCTGTGTCCAAAGCAGTCGCTGCCGCCAAACACCTTTTCCCGCATCTGGTTGTTGTACCAGATGATTTCTCCGCCTCGTCTTCGGGTCACCAGAACCGGCAGCGGGAAATCCCGCAGCGATTTGTTGGTGTAAGGGGAAAGCTGCTTTTCCATCGTCTGATAGAACTTGTTAATACTCTTGCTCAAAGAGGCAATCATATAGATTCCCACGAGTGTCAGTATGAGCAGGAAAAAGCAGGCGATAAACAGCCAGACATTTTTGCCGATAACCGCCACTGCAAAAGCGGCGACGTTCATCAGCACCAGCACCGCCATGAGCGGAATAAACAGGTATAATCTTTTTTTGCTTTTGATTTTATTTTTCATCTTTGTGCCTCACTTCTGAAGCAGCGCAGTCGGTTTATGCCTCCTGAATCACCGTCAGCACCATCGGGCTGCGCTTGGTTTTGTTGTATACATAGCGGCTGACCTCATCCTTCATCCGATTCTTCAGGGTGGTCCAGTCGCGGACACCGCTGTTGATGGATTCCTCCAGCGCTGCTTTTGCCACATCGCGTGCGCCGTTGATCATGTCCTCTGCCTCGCGCACATACACAAAGCCGCGGGAGATGATGTCCGGTCCAGACACGATGCGTTTGTTTTTGGCATTGATGGCTGCCACCACCACGATCAAGCCGTCCTCTGCCAGATGTTTTCTATCGCGCAAAACAATGCTGCCTACATCGCCTACACCCAGTCCGTCGACCATGACTGCACCCGACGGAACCTCACCGCCAAAGCGGAAGCTCTCTCCGTCGGTTTCCAGCACCTGACCGATGGCAGGGATGATGACATGGTCCTCGTCGATGCCCATCTGTTTTGCTACAATGGAATATTTTCTCAGATGTTTATATTCGCCGTGTACCGGCAGGATGTACTGCGGCTTGGTCAGCGCCATCATCAGCTTCTGCTCATCCTGGCAGGCGTGACCGGAGACGTGTACCTCGTACATCTTTTCATAGATGACCTCTGCGCCCAGACGCATCAGCTCGTTGACCACGCGGTTGACAAACTTTTCGTTGCCCGGAATCGGTCTTGCGGAGATGATGATAAAGTCGTTTGGGGTCACCTTCACCTTGCGGTGCTCGCTCATCGCCATACGGCTCAAAGCGGACAGCGGTTCGCCCTGGCTGCCGGTGGTAATCAGCACCACCTCGTTAAACGGCAGGCGGTTTGCCACGTCGATGTCCACCAAAATCCCGCTTGGGACCTTGAGGTAGCCCAGCTCGATGGCGGTTGCCACCACGTTGACCATACTGCGCCCGGAAACCGAGACCTTTTTGTCGTATTTGACTGCATAGTCGATAATCTGCTGGATACGGTGGATGTTGGAGGCAAAGGTCGCAATGATGATGCGGCGGTCGCCTGCCATCTGGAACAGCTTGTTGAACGATTCGCCTACTGTGCGCTCGCTCGGGGTGCTGCCTGGCATTTCGATGTTGGTGGAGTCCGGCAGCAGTGCCAGAACGCCCTCGCTGCCAAGCTCGCCAAAGCGTCCCAAGTCGATGATACCGCCTTCGATTGGGGTGTAGTCCACCTTAAAGTCGCCGGTCTGCACGATGACGCCAGCCGGAGTGTGGATGGCAAGTGCGCAGGCATCGGGAATCGAGTGGTTGACGCGGATAAACTCTACCGACATACATCCTGCTTTGATGACGTCTCCGGGTTTGACCTCCATCATTTTGACCTGGTTGCTCAGTCCATGCTCCTTGAGCTTATTTTTGATAAGACCTAAGGTCAGCTTGGTCGCATACAGCGGCGCGTCGATTTCCTTCATCAGATAGGGGATCCCGCCGATGTGGTCCTCGTGCCCGTGGGTGATAAAGACACCGCGAATCTTCTCTTTATTCTGTATCACATAGGTAAAGTCCGGGATGACGATGTCGATGCCCAGCATCGTTTCGTCCGGGAACGCCAGACCGCAGTCGACGATGAACATATCGTTCCCACACTCATAGACGGTCATGTTCTTGCCGATTTCGTTGAGTCCTCCCAATGGGATGATGCGGACCAGCGGCTTTTTCCCGTCCTTTTTGCGGCGTCCCTGGGTGCGTGGGCGGGTATTTTTCGGCTTTGATGCATTTGGTGCTGCTTCCTGTGCCGGCTGGTTTTCTGCCGACTGTGCCTTCTGCTGGCTGCGCGCATTGTTGTTTCTGGTGCGTCCGGTTCTTTTTTCAGTGCCGGTCTTTGCTTTCTTTTCGCCGCCGGCAGGCTCTTTGACCAGCTCGATGGCGCTTTGAACCGCCTGGCTGAGCGCATCGGCTTCCTTGTTCTGCCTTGGCTTGCGGTTATAGTGTCTTGGTTTGCCGGCATTCGGCTGTGGACCGGTGTTTTTTTCATTCATCTGCATTTCCTCCTTGTCGTGTGCGGTCCTGCATTGCTGAGAGTCTTGTTTCCCTTTTGTCGTTTGATGTCTTGGGCAGGTCCGCCGGTCATCTTGTCTGGCAAAAGCTGTGTTATCTGCCGTTTTGCATCTCATTTCCGTTCCTGCTCAATCCGGCTCGTCAAACCACAGTCCTCTGCTTTCTTTAAAGTCCGCAGCAATTTTTTGTGCGGGCTATGGATAAAATATATAAAAATATATAAAAGAAGCTGCGCGCCGGTCCTGTAAAGGGACAGCTGCGCAAAATACCCATCATAATTTATTCTTTTTAATTGTACCTTTCTACTGCTAAGATGTCAAGAAGCATCTTGTCGTCTTGGCTGTCACAATCAAACTATTGGAAAATCACCTTCCCCTTATACCAAAACTTGCGCTGCTGTGTACAATCGCATATAATAATGGGTAGGCAGCATAAAGCGGCATTTTTGTGGAACAATTCCCCAAGGAGCCGCTGTACAGAAAGGATGCAGAATATGACAGCAATCAAACACGTGGACATCTTTACCGACGGAGCCTGTTCGGGCAATCCGGGACCGGGCGGCTATGGGGTCATCCTGCGCTACAAAGGAATCAACAAAGAGCTTTCCGGCGGCGAGCCGAACACCACCAACAACCGCATGGAGCTAACCGCCGTCATCACCGGTCTGGCTGCTTTAAAGGAGCCGTGCGAGGTGACCCTTTACTCCGATTCCCGCTACATCATCGACGCCATCCAAAAAGGCTGGGCAAAAAAATGGCAGGCAAACCACTGGATGCGCAACGCCAAGGAGCCTGCCCTCAATTCCGACCTGTGGGAACAGCTGCTCGGTCTGCTCGAGCGCCATCAGGTCACCTTTGTCTGGGTCAAGGGTCACGCCGGTCACCCGGAAAATGAGCGCTGCGACCAGCTGGCGGTGCAGGCTTCCATGCGGGCAGCCGGTCAGGCATAGTCCCCTGCTCTTTGGACAAATGGTAAAAATCTGCGAATTTTGCCGTTTGCCACTTGCAAAATATACTTTTGAGGTATATAATTAAAGCGGATTCAAAATTCCTTGTTTTAACCGACTTTCAACCGGTGACGACAAACCCTACACCAAGATGAAAGGACAATCTGTTTTATGGAACGATTTGTTTATGCCGACAACGCGGCAACCACCAAAATCACCCAGCCGGTGCTGGATGCGATGATGCCTTACCTGACCGAAGAGTACGGCAACCCTTCCAGCCTGTACCGTTTTGCCAACCACGCCAAACGTGCGCTGGAGCAGGCACGCGCCGAGGTAGCGCAGGTACTGGGAGCCGACCCGTTTGAAATTTTGTTCACCGCGGGCGGCAGCGAAGCCGACAACTGGGTCAAAGAAGTGATGCGCACCCAGAAGGCAAAGGGCAAAAATCACTTCATCACCACCGCAGTGGAACACCACGCCATGCTGCATTCGGCACAGCGGCTGCAAAAGGAAGGCTATGAGGTCACCTTTATCCCGGTGGACCGCGAGGGTCAGATTGACCCGGAGGACATCCGCCGCGCCATCCGTCCCGAAACCGGACTGGTTTCCATCATGTTTGCCAACAACGAAATCGGAACCATCTACCCCATCAAGGAAATCGGAGCCATCTGCCGTCAGGCAGGGGTCCTGTTCCACACCGATGCTGTACAGGCAGTCGGACACGTAAAAATCAACGTAAAAGAAATGAATATTGATATGCTCTCCCTGTCCGCTCACAAATTCCACGGACCTAAAGGAGTAGGCGCCTTCTACTGCCGCAGAGGGATTCCGCTGAACAATCTGATTGACGGCGGTGCGCAGGAGAGAGGCAAACGCGCAGGCACCGAAAATGTAGCCGGCATCGTGGGACTTGCCACTGCGCTGCGCATTGCAGACAGCGAACTGGAGCAGACCGCTCCCCGCCTGACCGCCATGCGTGACCGCCTGATTGACGGCATCCTGCAATCGGTCCCGATGTGCCGTCTGAACGGCTCGCGTACCAACCGTCTGCCGGGCAACTGCAACATCTCCTTTTTGGGACTGGAGGGCGAATCCCTCCTGCTGCGTCTGGACCTTGCGGGCATTGCCGCTTCCTCCGGTTCCGCCTGCGCCTCCAGCTCGCTTGACCCAAGCCATGTGCTGCTTGCCATCGGTCTGCCGCATGAGGTCGCACACGGCTCGGTACGACTGTCGCTGTCCGATTTGAACACCGAAGAGGACGTCGATTATATTCTGGAAAAGCTGCCGCAGATCGTTTCCACCCTGCGCCAGATGAGCCCGCTGTGGGAACAGATTCAAAAGGGCGAGGTTTCCTTCGAGCTGTAATTTCTTCGCTTACAACAATTTGATTGATATAAATTTTTTTAGCAACACCGACCGATGGACAACAGGCTGTCCATCTTTGAAAGGATGAAAAAACATATGATGTATTCTGATAAAGTTTGGGACCACTTCACCAATCCACGCAACGTTGGCGAGATTGCAGACGCTGACGGCATCGGCGAGGTAGGCAACGCTACCTGCGGCGATATTATGAAAATTTACCTGAAAATCAACGGCGACGTCATCACCGACGTCAAGTTTAAAACCTTCGGCTGCGGCGCTGCTATCGCTACCAGCTCGATGGCAACCGAGATGATTAAGGGCAAACCGCTCAGCGAAGCACTTCAGCTGACCAACAAGGCAGTTGTGGAGGCACTGGACGGACTGCCGCCGGTCAAGGTCCACTGTTCGGTCCTGGCAGAGCAGGCAATCAAGCACGCGATTGCCGACTACTACCGCCGCAACGGCATCGACCCGACCCCATTCGTCGGTGAGCTGACCGACCCAGAGGCTTGCCATGTCCACTAAGCGGGTATTGGCAGCGGTCAGCGGAGGGGTCGATTCCTCGGTCGCTGTTCATCTGCTGCGTCAACAGGGCTATGAGGTCGAAGGGGTCATTCTGGAATTTTCTCCTGCGCACCGGGCAGCGGTCGAGTCCGCACGAATCATCGCAGAACAGATGAAGATGCCGCTGCACGTCATCGAGTGTCATCGGGAGTTTGAGGAAAACGTCATCCTGCCCTTCTGCCGGGAATATCGGGAGGGACGCACCCCCAACCCCTGCATCCTGTGCAACCCTTCCACCAAATTTGCCCTCATCTGCAAAGCTGCGGCGGAGCTGGGATTTGATTTCGTTGCGACCGGTCACTACGCCCGGGTCCAGCAGCAGCCCGACGGCACCGCTGTGCTGAGAAAATCCGACTGCCTGGAGCGCGACCAGTCCTATATGCTCTATCGTCTGACCCAGCAGCAGCTGTCGATGCTGCTGCTGCCGCTGGAGGGTCTGGAAAAAACACAGGTGCGTCAGATTGCACATCAGCTGGGTCTTGCCTGCGCCGATGCTCCCGACAGCCAGGAAATCTGCTGGCTGCCCGACGGGGACTACGCCTCCTTCATCGAGCAGAAGCTGGGCAGTTGTCCTGCCGGTGAGTTCATCTCTCCCGACGGCGCGGTCTGCGGACAACACAAAGGGCTTTTGCATTACACCGTCGGTCAGCGCAAGCATCTGGGTGTCGCCTTGGGGTATCCGGTCTTTATCCGCTCCATCGACCCGCAGAGCAACCGCATCTATCTTGCCCGCACCGGCGAGGAGTACGCACAAGGGGTGCTGCTGCGCGATTGCGTCATCCAGCCAAACCCGCTGCTTGCCCTGCATCAGCCTGCGCGCGCACAGGTTAAGGTGCGCTCCCGCGCTCCCGATGCGCCTGCCATCATCACCCTGCTGCCGGATGGCTGCGCCCATGTCCTGTTCGACACGCCGCAGCGCGCTCCGGCTCCCGGGCAGTCGTGCGTCATCTACGATGGCGACATCGTTCTGGGCGGAGGCTTTATCGAAAAGCAGCTTCTTTCCGAAGTCTAAATGTAACAGGACAGCAAAATTGCTGTCCTGTTTTTTTATCATTATCAAGGCACAAAAAAACGGTCTGCTCTTTTAAGCAGACCGTTTTTCATTTTTAATATTCAAAATGATTGGCAGCAGGCTCGACCGATACCTTTTCCATGATGACACGTTCGCCGGTTGCATCGGTAGCAGCGATTTTGTCTACAACCTCCATGCCCTCAAACACCTGTCCGAAAACAGAATGTTTGTAATCCAGCCATGGAGTGCCGCCGATTTCCTGATACTTCGCAATCACTTCCTCCGGGAAGCCCTGACCGCGCGCATTGACACCGATTTCCTTCATCTGGGAAAGCAGACCCGGGTCACAATCCTTTGCCTGCACGATGAAGAACTGGCTGCCGTTGGTGGAAGGACCTGCGTTTGCCATCGACAGTGCGCCGCGGAAGTTGCGCAGCTCAACGTCGAATTCATCCTCGAATGGTCTTCCCCAGATGCTTTCGCCGCCCATGCCGGTGCCTTCCGGGTCGCCGCCCTGAATCATAAAGCCGTTGATGACACGGTGGAAGCTGACGCCGTCATAGTAACCCTCTTTTGCGTGGGTCACAAAGTTCTCGACTGTCTTTGGTGTTTTTTCCGGGAACAATCTCATCTTGATGGTTCCCATGTTGGTCTTCATTACGATTACTTCGCTGTCCTTTGCCGGTTTTTCAAACTGATACATCTGATTTACCTCCTGTACTGGTGCAGATTATTCTGCATATTCAAAGTAGTCGGCTGCCGGTGCGACGGTGATGGATTCAATCAGAACCCGCTCCCCTTCGTCCACCATGCCGTTCTGGTCGGTGTTCTTTGCCTGTGCTACAATCTCATCGACGATGTCCATACCGCTGAACACCTGTCCGAAAACAGAATGTTTGTAGTCCAGCCATGGGGTGCCGCCGACTTCCTGATATTTGGCGATGACCGCCTCGGAGTAGCTCTCTCCGCCGTCCTGCTCTGCAACTGCCTTCATGCTGTCAATCATCTGGGAAGGGCAGCTGGATGCCTGTACGATGAAGAATTGGCTGCCGTTGGTGTTGGTGCCGCTGTTTGCCATCGACAGAGCACCGCGGAAGTTGTGCAGCTCGGGGACAAACTCGTCCTCGAACGCCTCTCCCCAGATGCTTTCGCCGCCGGTGCCGTCGCCCTTCGGGTCACCGCCCTGAATCATAAAATCCTCGATGACACGATGGAAGCTGATGCCGTCATAGTAGCCCTCTTTTGCGTGGGTCAGGAAATTTTCCACCGATTTCGGTGCATACTGTGGAAAGAACATCACGCCGATGTCCCCTGCGGTTGTGTGGAGGATTGCCACCTCGCTGTCCTTGTCCGGGTTGTTAAACTGTGCCAGACCGCTTTCATCCGAAAGGGTAATCTTTTCGGTCTGTCCTGCCGGCTGCTGGGTAGTTTCCTCCGGCTTTGTCTGGCTCTGCTCGGTCTGTTCGGTTTGCTCGGCAGAAGGCTGTTCCTGAGGCTTTTTATTGTCCGAGCATCCGCTCAGCGCTGCCATACTCATCATCGCTGCCAGCAGCAGTGCCAGCATCTTTGTTTTAGAATATTGTTTCATTTTTTTGTTCCTCACAATTCAAAATAGATCTGCCCTGTCATTGTACCCAAAACAGGGAAAAAAATCAAGCCCTCTGCCCTGCTGTGCTGACTTGGGCAAAGGGCTTTTCGATGCCTTACTGATGTGGCTGACCAAACAGAATCAGCTGCTCCACAGGCTGGCTGTCCGTCTGGTTGGCGCGCGCCTGCTCGCTGTCCTCCTGCTGCTGTCCGTACTTCTGAATGGTCACACAGAGAATCTCCACCTCTGTCACCGCATCGGGGTCACAGTCGGGTGCGCCGGAGATGATGGCATCCACCACATCCATTCCTTCGACCACCTGTGCAAACACCGTGCGGTGCAGCCACTCGTCCGGGTAGCCGCCGTAGTCCTCAAACAGCCGGACCAGCTGGGATGGATAATTGCTGTCAGTCATCTGCTCAATCTCTTCCTGACTGACCGGACGGGTTCCTGAAATATAAAAGCGGCTGTCCACCGTTCCCTCGGGCGCATAGGCGACCACCGCTCCGGGGATGGTCCCCAGATTATAGGAAATCTCCTGCTCCAGCGGCTCCTCATAGATGCTCTCGCCCTGCTCTGCCAAAGGTTTTCCGCTGCCTGCAAACAGCCTGCACTTGCCGTTTTCCTCCTGTTGCCGTTCGATATAGGAAATTTTCTGTCCGTCAAAATAGCCGGACTTTGCAAGTTGGATAAAGTTTTCCACCGTCTTAGGCGCTTCGCTGGGAAAAAAACGCATCTTGAAATTTCCTCGCGAGGTTTCTACCACCGCAATATCCTCGCCGGCTACCATCTGCTCGGTCTGCATCAGCACGATCTTGCTCTGATCGAAGCTTTTGATCCCCTGCCCCAACGGTGCGCACGCCGACATCGTCAAAAACATACACGCACTCAGCACCACCGAGGACAACTGTTTGACCATCCTGTTTTCACCGCCTTACTGCAACTTTTCTTTTATAAACCGCCTCTGCTCCGATGGCGGATTTTCTGTTTTGTGTTGGGTTGTGCAGCAACTGCCCAACCTTTTGCTTTTTCATTATATAACAGATTTGGAGGATGCGGTTAAACAAATTGTAAACATTGATAAAACTCCTTTTTCCGACAAAAAATCCCCCGCCATACCGGTGTACAGCGGAGGATTTTGGTCCATCCTATTCAGGAAAAGAGAAGCCTATTTGCCAAAGCTTTCAAACTTACCGTCCCAGACGATTGCACGATAATTTTCGCGGTCGGTCGCGCCCTCGGTGCTGATGAACAGCAGGCGGGAGTTTTCATCCAGACCCAGCTGGTCGCGCAGCGCTGTCAGCGAAGGATTCAGCAGAATTTCGCTGACGCATCCAAAGGCGGAGGCGCCGGATTCGCCGGAGATGATGCGTTCATCCTCGCCCACCGGGCTGCTCAGGATGCGCATTCCCTTGGCAGCTGCATAGTCCGGGAAGGAGATGAAGTAATCGGCACAGCCGCGCAGCACTTCCCATGCAATCGGGCAAGGCTCTCCGCAGGCAAGACCTGCCATGATGGTGTTCATCTCCTCGGTGACAAAGTGCATCTGTCCGTCGGCGGCTTTCGCTGTACGGAACAGGCAGTCGGCTTTGTTTGGCTCGACCACGGTGATGACCGGTTTGTTCTCGCCGTAAACATTGGTAAAGTAGCCTGCCAGCGATGCCGGCATCGAGCCTACGCCTGCCTGCAAAAAGATGTGGGTCGGCGGCTGCAATCCTCTCTCCTGCAAGCTGACGCGGATTTCATTTGCCATGGTGGTGTAGCCCTGCAAAATCCAAGAAGGCACCTCGGTATAGCCGTCCCAGGAGGTATCCTGTACCAGCACACAGTCCGGCTGTTCAGCGCGCTGTCTGGCAAGGCGCACGGTATCGTCATAGCGCAGGTCGGTGATGGAGGCATCGGAATTTTCCTTGCGGATGTTTTCCAGTCTTTCCTGTGCCGAGCCTTTTGGCATATAGACCACCGAGCGCTGACCCAGCTGGTTTGCAGTCCAGGCAACGCCTCTGCCATGGTTGCCGTCGGTCGCTGTTACAAAGGTCAGCTGACCCAGCTGCTTTTGAATCTCCTGCGAGGTCATCACCTGAAAGGGCAGCTCCGAAATATCTCTGCCCAGACGCTGTGCAATATAGCGTCCGATGGCAAAAGAACCGCCCAGCACCTTGAAGGCGTTGAGTCCAAAGCGGTAGGACTCATCCTTGACATAGATTTCTCCCACGCCCAGCTGCTGTGCAAGGCACTTCTGTCTGCGCAGAGGGGTCGGCTGATACTGCGGGAAGCTGCTGTGAAAAGCGGTCGCCTTGTCCGCAATCTCCTGGTTTAAAAAGCGGATGTCCGGGTCGGTCTGTCCCATCGCCTTGTGGTCATAGCGTACAATCTCAAATCCTTCGGTCATTGCTCTCTCTCCGTTTCTGATTTTGATTTCTCCCCGCAAGCCTTCCAAATCTGACAGGGAGCTTACCATGATTGTACCCTAGACCTTCACACTTTGCAAGGGCAGAACCGCTGATTTTGCACTTTTTCTACCAAGCTTTCCCGCCTTCGCTCTTGACATTTTTGTAGGAAGGATATAAAATCTTACCAGATACCATGAAATGTAGTTTTTTATACTATATTTACAGAAAGGAATCTGATTGTATGAACCACAAAAAAGTTGCCATTCTGGTGGACTCCGGCAGCGATGTGCCCGCCGAACTGCTGGAACGTTACCATATTTTTATGATCCCGCTCAAAATCCTCTTTCACGAGGCGGAGTATCTGGACGGACTGACCATTGACGCTGCTGAGGTCTACCGCCGCCTGCCCGCAGAAATCCCAAAGACTTCTCTGCCGGACGGCGGGCTGATCACTTCCGTTCTGGACAGAATCTATCAGGAGGGCTACCGCAAGGTGCTGGCAATCTGCATCTCCGGGAACTTAAGCGGAACCTGCAACCTGCTTCGGCTGCTCTGCGACGAATACGAAGAGCTGGAGTGCTGTGTCCTTGACTCAAAAAACATCTCCATCGGCAGCGGCATCCTTGCCATCCGCTGCGCCCAACTGCTGGAAGAGGGGATGGATTTTACCACCCTGTGCCAGCAGGCACAGCAGATGATTGGCGACAGCAAAATCTTTTTCTGCTTAAAAACACTGGAATATCTGCAAAAGGGCGGAAGGATTGGCAAGCTGGCAGCGATGCTCGGCGGCGCCATCGCCTTAAAGCCCATCATCTCCTGCAACGAGGAGGGCTGCTACTACCCGATTGCCAAAACCATCGGGCGCGCACCCTCTATTCGTAAGGTGCTGGAGCTGGCACAAAAATTTGCCGAGGGCTGTCCAAAGGTGATGCTGGCAGTTATGCACGGCGGTGCTCCCGAGGAAGCGCAAGCACTGGCAGAGGAGGTCCGCCGCAAGATTCCGCAAGGAGTGATCGAGGTGCGCGGGCAGATCAGTCCGGCTTTGGGTGTCCACACCGGTCCCGGGCTGGTGGGCATCTGTGTACTGAAGATGGGATAAAAAAGAGCAGGAGAGTCATTGGTACTTCTCCTGCTCTTTTTACGGTTCATCCACCAATAAACAACGGTAACGCAAAACAGATTGCGCCCCATACTGCACCCTTTCTTCTTTGGTAGTGAATCCGACCTTCCGATAAAAGCCTATCGCTTCTTCGTCGGTCTGTGCAACAAGGGCTTTTATCCCGTATCTTTGCATCGTTTGCTCAATCAGCCAGCTGCCTACTCCTCGGTGACGCTCCTGCGGACAAACCGAAATCCCAACGATTTCCGCTTGCTGTCCCTGTATGCAAAGGACAATCATACCCAGCAGGCTGTTTTCTTCCACCGCGGCATACACCTTGATGCGTTCATCCTGCAACCATTGTTCTGCCTTCTGGAAATATTTCTCCCGAGTCGGCTGGTAAAGGCAATGGCAAAACGCCTCATATCCGACTTCCAGCTGCTCCCATCGGGTCAGCTCTTTTCCCTGCAACCTTTTCCCTCCTAAGGATAAGACCCCTTCGCAGCAAAGACTTGCCGCGGAGGGGTCTTGTTTTTGCTGAATAATATCCGCACATTTTTCGTCCGCCATCAAAATCTGTATAAAAGGCGAACTGCATCTTGACTCAACCAAAGCTTAACCCAGCATAGAAATCAGCATGATGATTTAACCCAACATGGAAATCAGCATGATGATTGAGCCTGGCTTGATACAAACCAAAGCTTAACCCAACATAGAAATCAGCATGATGATTGAGCCTGGCTTGATACAAACCAAAGCTTAACCCAACATAGAAATCAGCATGATGATTGAGCCTGGCTTGATACAAACCAAAGCTTAACCCAACATCGAAATCAGCATATAGATCCAGTGAGCGGCAACGCCTGCGCACAGACCGCCGATGGTGTGGCTGATGATAGCTTTGCCGGTCATCTTGCTGTAACCCAAGCTGTCCATCATTGCAACATGGGTACTCAGATAACCGCTCCAGCACATACACATTGCGGTAAAGACTGCAATGTCGTTTCCGGTCGCTGCACCTTCCTGCACCAGTTTTGGTACCAGACCGATGGCTGCACCCGCTGCACCCAGAGAGGTGATTGGAACCGAGATGCCCTGGTTGCTGGTGAAGCCGAACAAAGGCTTGAGCAAAAAGTCAATCTTGTCGCCCAATGCCGGCAGCAGAGCGATGCCTTCGTAGGCAGCTCCGGTGTAGGTGCCGTCAGCCGACGGACCGTTGGTAAACATCATAACCAGTGTACAGATAATCAGTACGCCCGGGATGATTGCCAGACCCATGTCAACGCCGGTCTTGCCTCCATCGAGGATAGCGGTCATAAAACGGGTGCCGGTATTGCCGGGACGGACCATACGATAGTCGGTGTACATGATAGCGTTGATACCCTCTACCTCGCACATCTCTGTTTTTCCGTACTCCTTGGCTGTGAACATCAGCATCAAGCGAACACTGATGATACTGCCGATGATGGCGCCAAGGTTACCAATCAGTGCCGGAACCACAAAGCTTTCTCCGGTCGGAGAAGCGATGCCCACCATGAACGAGGTGATGATCAGACCCATACCGAAAGCGGTACCGATGTTGGTCAGCGCCGGCAGCTGATACCGTTTAAAATAGCGGCGGAAGCCCTGGTCCTCTGCCAGTGTCAGGATTGCCGGGTTATCCGACAGATAGGTTGCCAGGATACCGACTACGCTCGCACCGGGCAGGTCGTACACCGGCTTCATCAGCGGAGAAAGAACCTTGTTGATGATGGCAACGATACCAAATTCGGTGAACAGACCGGACAGAGCGCCTGCCAGCACCGCAATCGCCATGATATAGAACACGGTGTCCAGCAGCAGCTGGTATGCGGTCTGCATCATGGTGTTGAGCATATTGATCATGCCCATCTTCGAGCCGAGCAAACCGAATACTGCCAGGAAAATCACCATAAACACAAGGCTTTCCAGGCTCATTACCTTTTTAATATTGGGATGATCGTTTAACTGTGTCTGAGAATCCATCCTTCTTATTCCCTCCTGCAATTCTTCTGATTCTGCATCTTAGCCGCAGCTCAGGCAGCTTTTCTACTCGCAATCATAGCACAATGCACATAAGCCTGTCAATAAGCAGTTATTTTTTAAGCATACCGTATAATTTTTATGTTTAATTTTATGAAATATTATGAACGCTTTTTTACCAATCCCCGCCTAAAGCTACTTTTTTCCAAAATACAAGCAGTCCCGCAACCTTTTTAGCTGCGGGACTGCTTGTATTTTGGTTCTCCTATAATAAGCGCAAGGTCAGATAAAATTCCTTATCTTTTATCCATCCCTCCTGCGGTGGGTATTCAAAAAGCTTTTCAACCGCCCGCTTTGCGGATGGTCAAAAATCTGCTGCGGTGTCCCCTGCTCCTGCACCTTGCCGTCCGCCAGAAAGATGACGCGGTCTGCCACCGAACGGGCAAAGCCCATCTCGTGGGTGGTCAGCAGCATGGTCATATGGCGGGCTGCCAGCTTGCGGATGACCTCCAGCACACCGCCCACCAGCTCCGGGTCCAGCGAGGAGGTCGGTTCATCCAGCAGCACCAGCTTCGGACCGGTCACCATTGCCCTGCCGATGCCGATGCGCTGCTGCTGTCCGCCGGACAGCCTGGACGGGTACTCGTTTGCCTTGTCCGCCAGTCCCACCATCCGCAGCACGTCCTGCGCCTTCTTTTCTGCCTGCTGCTTGTCCATCTTCTGCACCAGCAGCAGCGGCGCCATGATGTTTTCCAAAGCGGTCTTATTAGAAAACAGACTGTACTGCTGAAAGACCATCGAGCTTTGCCCGCGCAGCCGGTATTGCTGCTGCCGCGAAATGTTCGGCGCACTGACCTCTACCTTGCCCAAGCGGATGCTTCCCTCTTCGGGCATCTCCAGCAGGTTGATGCAGCGCAGCAGGGTCGATTTTCCGGTTCCGGACGGTCCGATGATTGCAACCACCTCTCCCTGATTCACCTGCAGGTCCACTCCATCCAGCACCGTATGTCCTCCAAAGGTCTTTTTCAGCCCTCGTACCTCAAGCATTGCCTGTGTCATCTGTCATCCTCCCTTCTGTTTTGCATCAATACATCCTGGAAAGCCAACGTTCCAGCAGCTTTTGCAGATAATTGAAGACCGTTACAATCAGCCAGTAGACAATCATCACCGCTGTAAAGGATTCCAAAAAGCGCAGGTTGGTCGAGCCCTCCATCTTTGCCACCGCCATGATTTCGGTGACACCCAGCGTGAATGCCAGCGATGACTGCTTGATGATGTCCACAAAGTTGTTGGAGAGTCCCGGCACCGCTACCCGCACCGCCTGCGGCAGCACGATGTGGACAAAGCCCTGAAAGCGGGTCATGCCGCAGGCAAGGCTGGCTTCCATCTGCCCTTTGCTGACCGAGGAAAGCGCGCCGCGCAGCGTCTCCGACATATAGGAGGAAGCGTTGAAGGAAACGCCCAGAACAATCAGGGTGGTGATGCTCAGCTGGCGCATCGGTACAATCAGCTGCGGCAGTCCGTAGCAAATCCAGAACAGCTGCGCCAGCAAAGGCGTCCCACGAAACAGCGACACCCACGCGCCGCAGATCTGCCTGAGCACCGGCACATTCAGATAGTAGGCAGTCGCAATCACAAAGGCAATCAGCAGCGCCAGCACCAACGATGCCAGAGAAATGCCGAGGGTCACATCAATATAACGGAACATGATGGGAAACAAATTCCAGAAAAACGAAAAATCAAACAGCTGTTCCATCCTCTTCCTCCCCTCTTTCATCACAATTCGGAATATTTTATGTTAATTCTACATAAAGTTATTGTTATTACGGAAAGAAAAGCCTGATCCTGCCGGATTTTACCGACAAAGGACCAGACTTTTCCGATTCTTTTTTCGTTATCCTCTTGGGTCAACGGTGGCATCCATGCCAAACCACTGTTCCGAAAGTTCCTGTAGCTTGCCGCTTTCCCGCAGCTGTTTCAGGCTCTCATTGACCTGCTGTGCCAGCTGGGTGTTCTCCTTCTGGAAGGGGTAGGCAGCCGCCTCGACATAAACGACATTGTCTGTAATCTTAAAATTCTGTCCCTTTTCTTCGATGTTTCTCTTGGTTTGCAGCATCGGTGCGACCCGTCCGTCGATTCTTCCCAGCTCGATGTCGCTGTCCATCGCCGGTGTTCCTTCATAGCCGACAATCTCGATGCCCAGATTCTGCTCCTCGTTGAGCTGCTTGAGATTTCGTTCTCCGTCGCCGCCCATCACAACGCCAATCTTTTTGCCTTTAAAATCCTCCAGCGATTGCAGGCTGCTGTCACCCTTGACCACCAGATTGTAGGAGGAGTAGAGGTAGACGTCCGAGAACAGATATTTTTCCCTTCTGGCTTGGTTGTCCGAGGAGGTCTGACGCGCCACCGTGTCAATCTTGCCGGTGTCGAGCATCCCAAACAAACCCGAAAAGTCTGCTACCGTATATTCCAGCTGCCAGTTGTTCATCTGTGCCATCTGCTCCCACAAATCGATTTCAAAGCCTTTGAGCTGGTCGTTTTCCTTGTAGCAGAAGGGGTAAAAATCTCCGCTGACACCGACGCGCACCACCTGTGCGTCCCCTGCGGCAACATTTTTCTCCTCAGGCTGCTGTGTCTGTGCCCCGCAGGCAGTCAGCAGGGTCAGCGACAGGGTCAACAACAATGCCAATAAACCTTTCAACTTCATCAAAAATTCTCCTCTCTCGTTTTATTTTTTATCTATCCCGTAAATATGATTTTATTATACTATACCTGTCTTTTTGTCGTCAACCCATTGTCAATCTCGTCATCGGGCAAAGCTGTGGAATTCACCAATCGTTTACAGTTATTCTATTTTTTATAACAAAAAAAGACAGGATTCTTACCGATTATCCTGTCTTTTGTAACATATTTACTTTTCTTTTTGCCAAGAGACTGTGGCATCAGCTCTCCAGCTTGCCCATCCACCAGGCGATTGCCGCGCCGGCTGCCAAGGTAAAAAGAGAAACGATAGTCTGCACGCCGGGGGTAAAACCTGCATTGAGCAAAATCGGCGGCACCGAGCCGGCAATCAGACCCAGGATGGCAAAATAGGTCTGCTGCTCATAATGCTTCATACACCAGTTGATTCCCTTTGCGCCAAAGAAGATGCCCAGCAGTACGCCCACTCCCACCGGAAGCAGCAGCGGGATGTTCAGGTCGGAGATGGCGGTCAGCACCGAGGTGTACACGCCCAGCAGCACCATGACCATCGAGCCGCTGATGCCGGGCATAATCATGCACGCTGCCGCAACCGCAGCCGAAAGCAGCAGGCGAATCGCCGTAACCGGTGTCAGGGTGGTAATCAGCGCACCGGAAGCGTCCGAAACATTTTGGAAAATGGTCATCAGCAGCATGATTGCAAAGCTGGCTGCAAAGGGCAGCAGGCTGATTTTTTGAAAGGACTCCTTTCTGGCGCGCCGAAAGATCATCGGGATGCTTCCCAAAATCAAACCTAAAAAGAAAAGGTTTGTAGGCATTGGGTAGCCTTCCAGCAAAAACTTGATCAGGTGGCTGAACAGCACAATCCCCAGCACTGCTCCGATACCAATGGGAAAGAGATAGAGCAGCGAATTTTTAAAATCGCGGCGCAGGTCGGACACCGCTCCAATCAAGCGGTCGTAGATGCCCATAACCACTGCCATCGTTCCGCCGCTGACACCGGGGATGATGTTGGCAACTCCGACGACCAGTCCTTTGAGTACGCGGGAGAGAAATTCCATATTACTTGACTCCTTACTTTTCATCATAGCGTGATACTGTCTATCCGCAAAGCCGTTGTCTGCGGCTCTTTGATTATACCGCGAACCAGCGGGTGAATCAAGCTGAAATTTTCTTTTTTCCCCTGCTCCAGACCCCTGCCGTCATGGTGAACACCCCGCCCACCAGAATCGGGAGGTAGAAGGTGAACAGCCTCCACAGCAGGATGGCAAGGCTGAGGACGCTGGCAGGGAAAAACAGACCGAATACGGTATGAAAGCCGATTTCCGCCCCTGCCGCCGCTCCCGGCAGCGGGATGAAGGAGGTGAAGTTTAACACAAATGCGCCCGCGCACACCATCAGCAGCACATCCGCTCTGCCAATCCCAAAGGCATAGAAGATACACAGCGGCACCAGAAAAAATGCGGTCAGCTGCACGGCGGTCAGCAGGGACATCTGAAGGATTCCCCAAAAATCGCGGCGGATTTGAGCAAAGCCCCGGTAAAATTCTTCCAGTTCCTTCTGCATCCGAGCGTTTGCCCGCTGTGCTGTCTGCTCTTTTATGAAGTGCAGCCGCTGCAACAGCGAAAGAATGCCATACAAAAACCGTTCTGTCGGTCTGCGCAAAAATCCCAGACACAGCAGTCCGGCAATGACCAGCAGATTGATGCCAAATCCTGCCGCTGCCAGCCAACCGACCAGTGGGACCCTGTCGGCAAACTGCCGAAAGCACAGCAGCAGCGTGACTGCCGAATAGAGGGTGAGTACAAACTGATAGACGATAAATTTAATCAGCAGCGAACAGCTGGCAAAGGAGAGTGCTACCCCTTTTTTCACCAGATACAGCGCCTGCATCGGCTGACCGCCGCTGGCAAACGGGGTGATGCAGTTAAAAAACTGCCCAATCATCGTTGCCCGAAAGGTATCGCAGGGCGCCTGCTGCGGAGAAAAGCGTTTGAGCGCCAGATGCAGCTCGGTCGATTCCAGCACCCAGTACAGCACCATCAATCCTGCGGCTCCGGCAAGCCAGCGCAGACGCACGCCGCAAAACAGTTCCCACAGCCGCTGCGGTGTATACTGGGTGCACAGCCAGATTGCCATGACCACAAAGGTGGCAACCGCAAATAAAAAGCCTGCGGCATATCTGCCGTTTTCCTGTTTCATCGGGACCCTCCCCCTGCAAACTGGACGACCAGGCTGCGCTTTCTGCGGGCATCCTGCCGCTGCAAGCTCTCCTGCAAGCACAGGTGGTAAAAATCCTGCCACATCCCCAGCACGTGCTGTTCGCTGTAAAACCGGTTTCCGCGTGCGCTCATCTCACACGCGCGGGCATAATAGGTTTCATCCCGGCTCAGCTGCACCAGCTGGGCAATAAACTGCCGGTTATCCGCCGCCTTTAGGTAATATCCGTCCAAAATCACCGGATACAGCGCCAAGTCCCGCAGCAAAATCGGCTTGCCGCAGCTCATCGCCTCCAGCACCGTCATCGGGAACAGCTCGTCGTAGCTGGGCAGCATCATCACGTCTCCCAGTTGGTAAAGCTGCGGCATCTTTTCCCGCTCGATGAGTCCGGTGAAGTGCAGGTTGTCCGTATGGTCGTGCAGCAGCTTTTCCAGCTCCTTGTGTCCGTCGCTCATCCCGCCAAAGGCAAAATCTCCCGCCCACACAAACTGCATCTGTGGCAGCTCTTTGGCAATCTGTGCAAACTCCATCACCCCTTTGCGGGTTTGCAGCTGACCGGCACAGACAACGGTGAAACGCTCCGGGTCCAGCCCCCAGCTGCTGCGAAGTTCCTTGACCTGCCGACGGTCTACCTGCGAAAAAACGCTGCCCGAAACATAGTTTGGAATAAAGGTAATCTTCTGCGGGTCGATGCCGTAGGCTGCCAGCTTTGGGATAAAGCAGGGGTTGACGGTGACCAGCCGGTCCATGCTTTTATAAAAGGAAATCAGGTAGCTGTAAAAAGCCTGACGCGCCACACTTGGCAGATGCAGGCTCTGCTCCACCGTTTCCGGCAGAAAATGCACCGAGCCGACTGCAATCCCTTTGGATTTGATGGCAGGCAGGCGCAGGAAAAACTCCGGGTTCACCGTATGGATGTGGGTGATGTCGCCGTCGGTTTTGTCGTTGATGGAGATGCGCAGAGAATAATCACTGCTGTCCCCTGTTCTTCTGTCCAGCCTGCCGTTGATTAAACGAAGCTCCTCCTCATAGGCGGACAGCACTCCCTGTCCTTTGACCATATCTGCATGCGAGAGCATATTCAATCTATATTCCTTCATCAGAGCTTCCTCCTTTGATGTGACATCCGGTTTGTTTTCTTCTGCTGATAAAACGAGGCTCCGTCCTTGTCGGCTACACCTGTGATAAAAGTTCATAAACAAATTTATTTTCGTTCACATTCATTGTACGGCGCCATCGGTGCAGATGTTGTCCCATCGGCTCGAAGGAAGGATTGGAAAAACAAAAAAACAGACCGCAGCGCCCATCATGGCACTGCGGTCTGTTTTTTCTTTTTTTATTAGTCTTCTTCCAGCTCGTTGACCTGATAGCACAGGGTCATCAGGCTGTCGCCCAGGTGGACATTCTCCACTACAATCGGGGTCCCCTTGTCGCGGTGACGCAGACCCAGGTCATAGTGAGAAAAGTTCCAGAAGGCACGGATGCCGTAGCTGATCAGCCGGTCTCCCAGTTCCTCCACCACATCCTTCGGCAGACACAGCACCGCTGCATCCGGCTTGTTCTTCTGACAAAAGCTTTCCAGTTCGCTTTCCGGCATAATTTCAACACCGTGAATCTTCTGACCCACCAGCTTTGGGTTCTTGTCGAAAATTCCGATCATCCGAAATCCCTTTGCCTCAAAGGAGAGGTGCTTGACCAGCGCCATTCCAAGATTGCCTGCGCCCAGCAGGATAATCTTTCTTCCTTTGTTCAGTCCCAGAATATTGCCAATCTCTTCATACAGCGCATCCACGTTGTAGCCGTAGCCCTGCTGACCAAATCCGCCGAAGCAGTTGAGGTCCTGCCGAATCTGAGATGCGGTCAGGTTCATCAGCTCCGCCAACTCCCTTGAGGAGATGCGATGCACATCGCGCTGAATCAAATCATACAAAAACCGGTGGTACCGCGGCAGCCTTCGGATGACCGAAGCAGAAACGCCCTCATATCTTGCCATAACTTTTTTCTCCTATCCTTTCTGTTTCTCTGTTTGAAAAAACAGCTGCATTTTATAAAAGGTGTCCCTCTGCACAGCGTTGTATCCTGCCGCAGACAGACAAAAATTCATATAGGTTTATTGTATGCTTCTGACAGCGGTTTGTCAATCTTTTGCCGGTGGTTTCCTGCCCTTTTACCCTGCCAAAAATCCTTCCACACTCCTTTGGAAACCTGCTGTATCTTTCCTTTATGGACATACTTTGTTCATAATTATCGGTTATAATGAAAACGAAGAGAATATAACCGGACATGATTTTCGTACAATCTGACCGAAACGCTGTCAGGAGGAACAAATCTTCCTCTCAGGAGGGTTGGCGAAAACTGTCATCGGATCATGCCACATCACTAAAAACCCGAATAGGATGGATTTGCAAAATGGAAACCATGAAAAATGAACTATCTTCCTCGTTGGGAAGCACCGCTGTTCTGGTCACCAACCAGTTTCAGTGCGAGCGGCTGATTCAAGCCGGACGCAGTGTTGCGGACATCTCCAAAACCGATTTGATCGTACTGAATGTACAAAGCAACGAATACCCTGCCAACCCCGATGCGATTCAATATCTGTTCAACATCGCCTCCCAAAACAGCGCGATGATGAACGTGATGTACGCTGAGGACATCTTTAAAACCATCGTGCAGTACATACGGGAGAACAAAACCGCTTATGTCGTCACCGGCATCCCGCAGACCAAAAACTCTGTGCTGCACCAAATCTGGAACAAATTTGCTCATGTCACCTTTTTTGTCGTGGACGAAAAAGGCACCCTGCATGAGGTGACCGACAAAAGTATCTATCAAAAAAGCGTTGTACATTCTTAAAATTGGAAGGAGGTCCTCTTTGTGAACACAGAAAACCTGATTGAAACGAACGATTCGGACATCCTCTGGCAAACCTTTTCTCTGCCTTCTTCCTGCCCGGGAGAAAATGTCTTCTGCCGCCTGGCACAGCCGCAGGCGCCCTTGCGTGGAATCGTCCAAATCTCCCACGGGATGTGCGAGTATATCGACCGCTACCTGCCCTTTTTCCGCTTTCTGGCAAAGGAAGGCTTTGTCGTCTGCGGCAACGACCACTTAGGACACGGCAAAAGCTGTCCCGATGCCTCCCGTCTGGGCTTTTTCTCCTCCCAAAATGGCTACCATCAGCTGGTGGAGGACCTGCACAGCATTTCCCTCTATTTAAAAAAGAAGTATCCCGACCTGCCGCTGTTCCTGTTCGGACACAGCATGGGTTCGATGATTGCGCGGCTGTACCTGTCCAAGTATGCGGACCTGCTTGCCGGTGTGGTGCTGTGCGGCACAGCCGGACCAAACCCTGCTTCCCGCGCCGGAATGGCAATCTGCCGCAAGGTCATCGCCTCCAAAGGCGAGATGTATCATTCTCAGAAGCTGTACGACCTGCTGTTTGGCTCCTTCAACAAGCGCTTTGCCAACCAGCGCACCGACTTTGACTGGCTCAGCCGCGACCAGAAGGAGGTAGACGCTTACATTCAGGACCCGCTGTGCGGTTTTCCGTTTACAGCGGCAGCATATCTGGATTTGATTTCCCTGCAATACTACTCCAACACTAAGCTGTGGTACAAAACTCTTCCGCAAAATCTGCCGATGCTGCTGATTTCCGGCAGCATGGACCCGGTGGGAGGGTATGGAAAGGGAATCTCTGCCATTGCCAAAAATCTGCACAATGCCGGTATCCAGGATTTGACCGTCTGGCTGTACCCCGAAGCGCGGCATGAACTGCTCAACGAGCTGAATCGGGACGAGGTCATGCGGGATGTTCTTTCCTGGCTGGCGCTCCACTCTGCCGAATAATTTTTTTGTATCAAAACAGCCCGAACGCAAAATACGTTCGGGCTGTTTGTTTGCAATCGTTTATTACCCTAGCAGAGAAATCCGCCGTTTGGACTGATGACCTGACCGGTCACAAAGGATGCCTGCTCCCCTGCCAAAAACAGCGAAACCTGTGCAATCTGCTGTGGGGTCCCGATGGTACACAGCGGCGTTTCCTCCCGCAGCTGGTCCATCACCTCCTGCCCGAGGGCGCCGTTCATCTCGGTGTCCACCACGCCGGGCGCGATGCAGTTGACCCGAATGCCGGAAGGTCCGACCTCCTTTGCCAGCGCCTTGGTCAGACCGATGATGCCTGCCTTTGCCGCAGAATAAGGCACTTCGCAGGAGGCTCCGGTCAATCCCCAGATGGAGGAGGTGGTGATGATGCTTCCGCTGTGCCGACGAATCATCGAAGGCAGCACCGAACGGCAGCAGTAAAAGGTACCGTCAAGGTTGACCGCCATCATCCTCCGCCAGTCCTCCGGTGTAAAATCGGTCAGCAGTCCCTGTCGGGCAATTCCGGCGTTGCACACCAGCACGTCGATGTGTCCAAACTGCTGCAAAACCGTCTGGACCATCTGCTCTACCTGCTGCGGGTCGGACACATCCGCCTGACAGGGCAGCACCGAATACCCCTGCTGCGCCATCTGCCGGGCAAATTCTTCGGCTGCCTGCCCGCTGCTGCAAAAGTTGGCAGCTACCTGATAGCCTGCCTTTGCAAATTCTTCTGCGGTTGCCCGCCCGATTCCTCGTGAAGCTCCTGTAATGAGCGCCACCTTTGCCATCCTGTTCCCCTCCGATTTTTCATGATAAAACAAAAAGGCGCTGGATACTTCCAACGCCTTTTTGTTTGGTGACCTATCGGAGACTCGAACTCCGGACACCCTGATTAAAAGTCAGGTGCTCTACCGACTGAGCTAATAAGTCAAAGCAGCTTTGCACGGTTTTGTTTGCCTGTGCTCTTGCAACGTTGATTATTATAGCACAGCTTATTTTTATTGTCAACACCTTTTTTAAATTTTTTTATAAAAAATTGTCTTATTTTCTTTTGGGTGGTATAATAGAAAGATAGAATCCCTTTTCTATCTTGATTTTAGTTTTACAGCGAGGTGCAGCATGGAACCTTCTTTGGATACCAATATACAATTTTTGACCGGCGTGGGTCCCAAGCGCGCCGCGCTCTATCAGAAGTTGGACATCTTTACCGTCCGCGACCTTCTTTATTATTTCCCGCGCTCCTACATTGACCTGTCCTCTCCCTGTGAGATTGCCACTCTGCCCGCCTGGGAAACCTGTGTGGTCAAAGCCCGCGTCGTGGCAAAAAGTGCGCCGCAGTATGTTCGCCGCGGCATGACCATCTCCCGCGTGCGGGTGGCAGACGACACCGGCAGCATGGTCATCACCTTTTTTAATGCCAAATACACCGTAGATGCCCTCCATTATGACGAGGAGTATCTGTTCTACGGCAGGACCGGCGCACCCGGAAGAGCCGAGATGACCGCACCCTCCATCTACCCGGTTCAACAGGCAGGCGGGCTGATTCCGGTCTACCCGCTGACACAGGGACTTTCCTCCAAGATGATTTCCACCAACATCTCACAGGCTCTGCAAATGATTGGCGGTAAAATACAGGACCCCTTGCCCGCCTTTCTTCGTCAGCAGTATCAGCTGTGTCATCTGCACTTTGCTTTGCAGAACATTCATTTTCCTGCCGACCGGGAGAGCGCCCAGCTTGCCCGCAATCGTCTGGTATTTGAGGAGCTGCTGATGCTCTCCCTCTCGCTGCATTCGGTGCGCAGTGATACCGGCACCTGTACAGGCTTTGTCTGCGCTAAAACCGATTTGACTCCCTTTTTGAATCAGCTGCCCTTCCAGCTGACCGGCGCCCAGCAACGTGCCATTGCGCAGGTGGCTGCCGATTTGAGCCGCAGCGTGCCGATGAACCGGCTGGTGCAGGGGGATGTCGGCTCGGGCAAAACGATGGTTGCAGCGGCAGCCGCCTTCCTCGCCTACCAAAATGGGTATATGTCCGCACTGATGGCTCCCACCGAAATTTTGGCACAGCAGCACTATCAGGGACTTTCCAAACTGCTGGGACCTTTGGGGATGCGGCTGGGTCTGCTATGTGGCTCGATGACCGCCAAGGAAAAGCGGCAGGTCAAGGAGAGCATCGCCTTGGGGATGGTGGACCTTGTCATCGGGACCCACGCGCTGCTCTCCCGCGACGTGGACCTGCCCAACCTGGCACTGGTCATCACCGACGAGCAGCACCGCTTTGGTGTGCGGCAGCGTGCGATGCTGGGGGAAAAATCTGTCCACCCGCACACGCTGGTCATGTCCGCCACCCCGATTCCCCGCACTCTGGCGCTGATGATCTACGGCGATTTGGACGTTTCCTCCATCGACGAACTGCCGCCCAACCGCCAGCCGGTCAAGACCTATGTCATCAGTTCCAAGCTGAAGCCGCGCGCCTACCGCTTTTTGCAGGATCATCTGGACCGTGGCTTGCAGGGGTACATCGTCTGCCCGCTGGTGGAGGCGATGGAGGACACCCCATCCAACCTGCAAAATGCACAGGAGTACGCCGACACCCTTGCTCGCGGACCCTTTCAGGGTTATCAGGTGGGTGTACTGCACGGCAAAATGCGCCCGAAGGAACGCGAAGCAATCATGTCCGCCTTTGCCCGCGGTGAAATCCAGCTGCTGGTGTCCACCACCGTCATCGAGGTTGGTGTGGATGTACCCAACGCGGTCATCATGATGGTGGAAAACGCCGAACGCTTTGGACTCAGCCAGCTGCACCAGCTGCGCGGCAGGGTCGGCAGAGGCTCGGAGCAGTCCTACTGCATCCTGGTTTCGGATAACCGCAACCCGGATACCCGCGAGCGGTTGGAGATGCTGCACCGCACCAACGACGGCTTCAAGGTCGCCGAATACGACCTGAAGGTGCGCGGTCCGGGCGATTTTCTGGGCAAGCGCCAGCACGGTCTGCCGCAGCTGAAGATTGCCGACCTTGGCTCAAGCATGGAGATGATGGAGCAGGTGCAGCAGGCAGCCGAGCTGCTGCTTGAGCCAAACCGCTGTTCCGAAGCAGAGCGCAGTCTGCTCAATGAGGCGATTTGCCGAACTTTGCAAACGGTTGGCGACAGCCTAAACTGATTGTGACCTCTCCTTTTTAAAGCGCATGGAAAACGCACACACCCCTGCTTCAAAAGGGAAACCCTTTTGAAGCAGGGGTGTGTTTTATCTGTCGGTCTTATCGCTTAGTTTAAATGCTGCTGCAATCCTGCCAGCAGGTCGTTCTTGATGTCCCACAGCTTCTGCGAGAGGTCGACATAGTAGTTATGCGGATTTTCAAACCGTTTGACCTCATCCCACAGGGTGTCCACCTGCTGTTTGCAGTGGCTGCGAATCTGCTGGATGTCCGGCAGCTGATAAACCAGCTTGCCCTGACGGAAGATAGGCTGGAGCAGCTCCTTTGCCGTCACATTTTCCAGTGTACACTTTTTCCAGGTTGCCAGCGGGTCAAAGATGGTCAAGGTGATTGGGTTGTTTGTATCCAGCTGCTCGTCGTGGACGCAGACATAATCCGCCACCGCTTTGCCGTTGCTGTCAAACAGGCGGTAAACCTTCTTGAAGTGCGGATTGGTAATCTTTTCCGGGCTTTCGCTGACCTTGATTTTCGGGATAAATTCTCCATCCTTCTCCACCGCTACCAGCTTGTAAACGCCGCCGAACACCGGGTCGGACTTGCTGGTAATCAGCCGCTCACCGATGCCAAAGCTGTCCAGCTTGGCTCCCTGTAATTGCAGGTCGCGGATGATGTATTCATCCAGCGAATTGGAGGCAACAATCTTAACGTCGGCAAAGCCGGCCTCATCGAGCATCTTTCTGGCTTTTTTGGAGAGGTAGGCAATATCTCCGCTGTCGATGCGCACCCCTTTTGGGCGGTGACCCAGCGGAAGGATGACTTCGTTAAACACCTTGATGGCGTTGGGGATACCGGATTTGAGCACATTGTAGGTGTCCACCAACAGCGTGCAGTCGTCCGGGTAAATCTGTGCGTAGGATTTGAACGCTTCATACTCGCTGTCAAACATCTGTACCCAGCTGTGCGCCATGGTGCCGACTGCCGGTACACCGTAGTCGCGGTCGGTGATGGCACAGGCAGTCGCGCCGCAGCCGCCGATGTAGGTAGCACGCGCACCCAAAATCGCCGCATCGTAACCCTGCGCCCTGCGGGAGCCGAACTCCATAATCAGCTTATCTCCTGCTGCACGGACCATGCGGTTTGCTTTGGTTGCCACCAGCGACTGGTGGTTGATGGTCAGCAGGATCATCGTTTCCACCAGCTGTGCCTGGATAACCGGACCTTTCACGGTGACAATCGGCTCGTTTGGGAAGATAGGGGTTCCCTCTTCCATCGCCCAGACGTCGCAGGAGAAATGGAAGTTTGCAAGGTAATCCAAGAACTGCTCGTCGAACACCTTCTTCGAGCGGAAGTATTCGATGTCCTGCGGGGTAAAGCGCAGGTTTTCCAGGTAGTGGACCAGCTGCTCCAGACCGGCAAAAATGGCAAAGCCACCGTTGTCCGGGATATTGCGGAAGAACATATCGAACACCGCAACCTTGTCCTTCATGCCGTTGAGGAAGTAGCCGTTGGACATGGTAAATTCGTAGTAGTCGGTCAGCATGGTGAGGTTTCTCTCCTCAGACCAGTTGATATGCATATCATCAAATCCTTTCTAAAAAAGCGGTATTACACCATTGACGCCGGAGAACCGTTGTCGAAGGAGAGCAGCCCGTGCGGCTCATACGGCACACCGTCCTGCGAACAGAAGTAGATACGCTCCAACATATCCACCGCTCGGTACGCGGCTGCGTAAAAGATTTTGGGGAAGCTGCGGTTGTCGGTCTTTTCCGGTGTGCTCAGGTTGTACCAGCTGTCGCAGTCCAGGTTGAGGATATCCTCCATCACCTGTCTGCGGCGGATGTGCGGAGAAAAAATCTTTTTGCCGCCCAGCAGCGCCTCACCCGCTTCGGTCAGGCGGACCAGACAGCCGCTGCGGTCCAGCACCAGCTGCAAAAGGGTCCATGTCTGTGAAAAACAGCCCTCCACTTCCTTGACGCTGCACCGGATGCCGTAGACCTCCTCAAGCAACTGGGCATACAGCCGTGCAATCACCCGATGTTCCCAGCGGTTGCCGTACAGACGCTTTGCCGGGCGGTATTCCCGGATATTTCTGCCGCGCTTGATGCGGTACAAAGCAGTGTCAATATCACTTTCGATGCGGTGGTGCAGTCCGCGGCGCTCGTCCAGCGGCAGCACCCGCTCCTTCTGCATCTGCTTAAAGTAGATGTATGGGTGCGCCTCACAGTCTAAACAATAATGTCCGGCAAAACCTAAAATATAGGCTGCCAGCGTTTCATATTCGTCGGTGTGCCTGCGCTCGTTGAGATAGCGGCTCATACACGCAAACAGCTCATCCACCTTTTTTAGGTGCATCAGATTGCCGTAACGCGGCAGCAGGCTGGTGCCCAGCAGGGCATCCTTAAAAAAGAGCAGGTCCGGTCCCTGCTGTCCCCAGAAATAGGGTGCGGGATTGCGCTCGAGCAGTTCCTGAATCTCCTCGTCCAAAAAAGCAAAGACCTGTGCTCCAAACAGTTCGTGGGTAACAAAAGCGGGCATAACGCGCCTCCTTTTTTCCAAAATCGGTTGTGTATCGACCGGCAGTCAAAACTATGCCAAAAACATATTCGAGGCAATCTTGCTCAACAGCAGCAGCATAGCTACAATCATGATGGGGCGTACCACCTTGGCTCCTTTTTTCAGCGCCAGACCGGAGCCGACCCAGTTGCCCAGCACCGAAAAGATGGTACACTTGATGCCAATATCAACCAGCACATTTCCGCTCATGCCATAGGTTATCAATGCAGCGACGTTGGAGGCGAGGTTGACCACCTTGGTGGTGCCGCAGGCGCGGATGATGCCCAGCCCCAGCACCGAGTTGAGCAGCAGCGTCATAAAGGTACCCGCGCCCGGACCGAAGAATCCGTCGTACATACCGGTGCCAAAGCCGACCGCTGCCGACAGCAGCACCGAGCGCAGCAGCGGCATCTCCTCTTCTCGTTCCTCTCCAAAGTCCTTTTTGCGCAGCACCATAATGGCAATCAGCGGTACTGCCACCAGCAGGATGTAGTTGAGATACTTTTCATCGATTGCCATTGCCAATTTTGCACCCAGCGGGGAGCCTACCAGCGCGCCTGCCGCAGCAATCAGTGCGACCTTGATGTTGATTTGCTTTTCCTTAAAAAAGCGAACCGAAGCGGTCAGGGTGCCGATGGCGTTTGCAAACTTGTTGGTTCCCAGCGCCATATGTGCCGGGATACCCACCGCATAATAAGCCGGCAGGGTAATCAGTCCGCCGCCGCCTGCAATCGAATCGACCAGTCCACCCAAAAAGACGCAGGCAAACAGCACCAGCATCTGCGAAAATTCTATTTCCATAATCTTGCTCCTATCCTTTCTTTATTCCTCAAAAATCACTTTTCATTCCTTTTCTGCCGTTACCGCATGGCAGAGGTTCCCTTTTCCTTTAAGTAGGTGGAATAGACGTCCGCCAGATGCAGCTTGACCGCCAGCGGGTATTTCTCATACGCCTGACTGATGGAAAAGCTGCCGCCGCGCGCCGCATCGTCAAAGCCGCCCATGTGCCAGCGGATGGCAACCGCCTCGGAGGGCTTGAGCCGCAAAAAACGCTCGATCAGAAAGACCGATTTTTCCCCATGACCAAACGGGAACTGGTCGTCGATGGAAAAATAAGGCTGCGCTTCCCACCTGCCGGTCTCCTGGTTTTTGACATTGCGGGAGCTGACCTTATAAAACTGTGCCTTGCACACGTCGTGCAGCAGCGCGCAGATAGCAAAACTCTCCATGCTGTCGCCTTCCTCAAAAAAGCGGTCCACCATCGCCTCAAACACGCTGATGCTGTGCATCACCAGCCCATGCTCGCAGGCACAGTGGTATTTGGTGCTGGCAGGCGCGGTAAAAAAATCGGTCTTTTTAAGCCATTCCAGCAGCTGCGCTGCACCCTCGCGCCTGATGTGGGTGGTGAACAGCTGTTCAAATTTCTGCTGATAGTCCAACTCTTCCATAAAGTCATCCTCCCAAAAGCTTCTGCGCAGGAGGTTTGGTTGCGTTGCGCAGGATATTATCAGACCCATTATAGCACAAATAGCAAAAAGTGTAAAAATGATTTTGTCTTACCCGGCAATTTTTTCTATCGGTTGCCGGTTTTGTTTTCTTCTACAAAAAAACAGGAGAAAGGTCCTCCCCTTCTCCTGCTCCTGTGCTTATTTTTGATAGAATTTTCCCTGCCAGCTGTCCCGGCGGACCAGCTCCTTGTCGATTTCGTTGAGGACGCACAGCTTTTTTAAACTCCACATCGGTCCGACCAACGCGCTTTTCTCTCCGTCGCCGGTCACCCTTTGGACAATCAGCTCCGGCGGCAGCAGCTCCAGCTGGTCGCAGACGATGTTGACATACTCCTCGCGCTCGAGCAGACGGAACTCTCCCCGCTGCAGCTGTTCCGCCATTACCGTCCCTTTTAAGACGTGCAGCAGGTGGATCTTGATGCTGTGCAGCGAAAGCCGGCTCAATTCCCGTGCGGTTTCCAGCATCATCCGGCGGTCCTCTCCGGGCAGTCCGTCGATGATATGGACACAGACCTGCACCCCTCGATCCCGCAGCTTTTGGTAACCGCGCAGAAAATCAGCATAGCTATGGCAGCGGTTGATCCGCTCGCCGGTGACATCGTGGATCGTTTGCAGCCCCAACTCCACCTCCAGATAGGTGCGCTGCGCAAGCTCACCCAAATAGTCAGCTGTTTCATCGCTGATGCAGTCGGCGCGGGTGGCAACGGCAAGCCCTGCCACGTTGGGAAAGTTGAGCGCCTGCTCAAACTTTTCCCGCAGCACCGGCAAGGGTGCATAGGTGTTGGTGTGCGCCTGAAAATACGGGATGTACAAAGTGTCCTCCCACTTGTGGTCCATCATCTGCCGCACCTGCTCAAACTGCCGGTCCAGTGGAAGATGAACGTCCCCGGCAAAATCTCCGCTGCCGCGCGACGAGCAGTAGGTGCAGCCGCCGGTGCCCTTGGTGCCGTCGAGGTTTGGGCAGGTAAAGCCTGCGTCCAGCGAAACCTTTGCCACCTTGCAGCCAAAATGATGGCGCAGGAAGTAGTTGAAGGTGTGATACCGTTTATTGGTATCGGAATAAGGGAAGGGATTGTTCATTATTTTTTCAGCAGCGCTCCTGCTTCTTCATCCACAAAGATGGTGACATCCGGGTGCAGACGCAGTACGCTTGCCGGTACCTTTGGGGTGATTGGACCATAAACGGTGTCGTAGATGGTCTGCGCCTTCTTCGGACCGTTTGCCAGCAGCACAATCTTCTTTGCCTTCATGATGGTGCCGATGCCCATGGTCAGCGCCTTCTTTGGCACCTGGTCCATCGACTCAAAGAAGCGGGCATTTGCCTCGATGGTGTTCTGGGTCAGATCGACCACATGGGTCTTTTCCGGGAATTCCTCACATGGCTCGTTGAAGGCGATGTGACCGTTGTTGCCGATGCCCAGCAGCTGGATGTCCACGCCGCCGGTCTGCTCTACCAGCTGCTCATAGCGCTCGCACTCTGCCTGCAAATCCTCTGCGGTGCCGCAGGGAACGCTGGTGTTTTCCTTGTTGATGTTGATGTGGTCGAACAGATTCTGGTTCATAAAGTAACGGTAGCTCTGGTCGTTGTCGCCGTTCAGTCCTGCATACTCGTCTAGGTTGACGGTTTTGACATGACTGAAGTCCACTCTGCCCTCGTTGTACATCTGAATCAGCTCTTTATACATTCCCACCGGAGTGGAGCCGGTTGCCAGACCCAGCACGCTGTCCGGTTTTAAAGTGATCTGTGCTGCAAAGATGCGGCTGGCAAGTTTGCACATTTCGGTATAATCTTTGGTTACTACAATTTTCATTGATAAAGCCCTCTTTTCCTTTGGATTGAAAACACAAAATACCAAGAATGATTCCGATATTATTTTAACACAATGTCCCCCACCGGTCTAGGGGGCACCGGTGTTTTTTGCAAAACTGCAACAGGCGCAGGGAAGCTGTTTTCCCCACGCCCGTTTGTTTTTTCTTACTTGATAGCTTCTTTAAGAATCTCTTTTGCCTTTTCGTTGTCCGGCGAAATGACCACAAAGATATAGTTGCCCTTTTCTTCGACCACTGCGCTGTCGAGTTTGGTCATCTCTTCCGGTTTATAGTCCTCATAGCGCACCTTCAAATCCTTGATGCGGTCGTTGATGAGGCTCTTGACCACGGTGACCTGGTCGGATTCTTTGACCTGGAACATAGCGATTTCATCGGCGTTGCCGGTAGCATAATCCGCCATGTAGATGGCATAGTTTTCCAGGGTTGTCGGGTCGATATAGTAGTAGTTGTTCAGTGCAGCCTCACCCTGCTTTTGCATCTTGCTGGCAGAAAAGTCAATCCCGCCGGTCAGCGAGGAATAGACCTCGTCAAAGGAGATATACTCGTTTTTATTTCCGCAGCCTGCAAAGCTGATTGCCAGGGTAACTGCTGCCAGAGCTGCTGCCAAAAATCGTTTCATTTTTTTCATTGTTATTCCTCCGCTGCTGTGTGCGACTTGAGATAGTCGAACCACTTTTTATAATATTTGTTTCCAAAGTGCATGCCGTCTCCGTTGGAATCCTCCGGCAGGCAGCCCTTTTCGTCCTTAAAGGCAGAGGCAACATCCAGATAATGTACCTTCTGCTCTTCTGCAATCTCGACCACCAGTTCATTATAGCGGTTGATTTTGTCGTTGGAGATGTCCTCGCGGGAGTCGTCAAACTCCTGGGTTACCGGCAGGATGGACTGCAAATAAATCTGGCTGTCGGGATGCTGCTCCTTGACCGCCTTCACAAACTTGGTGTAGACGTCGGTGAAGTGCTGTTCGGTAAACCATCCCACACCGTTTGCGCCAAACATGATATAGATTTTTTTCGGAGCCGCTGCCTCCAAAGCGCCCATCACAGTGCTGTTTCCCTGTGCTGTGCGAATCTGGTCATCGGTAAAGACGTTGTCCAGATTGATTCCTCTGGCTGCCACTACGGTGGCGTTGGTCATCACCTCATACAGCTTGATGCCCTCGGTGATGGAATCTCCCACAAAGGCAGCGTCGTCAAAGTATTCGTCGCCGACGCTCGAACCGCTGTTGGGTACCAGTGCCGCTGAGGACAGGATGCGTTCGCTGGTCAATTCGGTCACATCCGGCTGCGATGGTTCCGGCTGTTTCTCTTCCGCTACCGGATTTTCCTGCTTCTCCGGTTGTTCCTGAGACGGCGTCGGATTGGACTGTATGGAATCTTCCATTGGACTTGATTCTTCCAGCTGCTCCTGACTGAGCACCTCCTTCGGGATTTCACCCTGTGCCTGCGCCTGAGCAGTCTGCTGCTCGTTTTTCTCCTGCATCTTTCCCCAATAAGCGGAAACGCCCAGTGCCAGGGCAGCTGCCAGAAGCAAAACGGCAAGAAAGATCAGCAGACTTTTTTTCCTGTTTTTTCTGCGATGAGAATAGATACTGGTTCTGCCGCGCAATCTTTTTCCCCCTTTTTCCTCTCTTTGCTTTCCCTTTGCGGAAAGCTCTTATTTAGTATACTACGTCCATCAAAAAATTCCTAGACCCCGCTTTAAATTTCATAAAAAATTAAAGATTCTTACTTTTGTCGATATTTCTTCCTTTCTTTCAGAAAAGATGATAAAAAAGTGCTTGACATTTCTTTTGCATGGTGGTATAATAAGGAACGTTGAATGCGAGTGTGCTGGAATAGGCAGACAGGCACGTTTGAGGGGCGTGTGTCTTCGACGTACGAGTTCAAGTCTCGTCACTCGCACCAGCGGCAAGTTGCCGCAGACAGATTGCGCACTCACTTTTGTGGGTGCGCTTTGTTTTTATTCCCGCATCGAAAGTATTCCTCTCGACCGTTTCTGCTCCAAAGACGTATCCACCTTTGTGGATACGCTTTTTTGTTTTGTCCGCTATCCCTTTGTCTTCCTGTCTAAACCCATCAAAAAAATCCGACCCGCTGTATGCAGGTCGGATTTTTTAATGCTCATTTTACAGGCTCAGTTCATTCAAACCAATCAGGCTCAGGATGTAAATTTTCAGTGCCTTGAACATACATTCGATGTTGTTGCACTCATCCGGCATATGCTCCTCGCCCTTGCCTTCTGGACATGGGTTTGGTGTGCCGTGGAAGCCAGGACCGAAGGCAACTGCATTTTCAAAGTGTTTTGCATAGGTGCCGCCGCCGATGGTGTATGGTACACCCTTTTCACCGGTGACATAGTCGTGTGCAGCCAGCAGGGTCTTGATTTCTGCGGTGTCTGCCGGTTTATAAACCGGAGAGGTGTTCTTTTTCAGAACTGCTTTTGCACCGTGCTCCGCTACATATTTTTCCATCATAGCAAACAGCTCGTCGCCCTTGAAGGTAACCGGATAACGGATGTCCAGTCGCAGGGAGATGACGTTGTCCTTCATCGAATCCACGCCGTTGACATGGGTGATTTTGCCGGATACTTCATCTTCCACTGCTGCGCCGATGCCTGCGCCGTTGCTGTCCTTGAGGACCTCGGCTGCGGCTGCCATTGCCTTCTTTTCCATCTCGGAAAGCTGTGGCAGGGTGGAAATCAGTTCAAACAGCAGCTTGGTTGCATTGATGGAGCCTTCCGGTTTTGCTGCATGGGCAGTCTTGCCGGTAGCTGTCAGCTTGATGCCGCCCTCTACTGCTTCTACATGGTAGAACTTGTGGTCGTAGTTGCCCAGGTCTGCCTCGGTGATTCCCTTGAGGGTTGCCGTTGCGCTGGCACATACTGCGTTGCTGACGGTGCCGCCGACTACATCGGTGATGACCTTGCCATCCACTGCCAGTTCAATCACCACGCTGAGCTGACCCTTTTCACCGATACAAACCGGGAAGCTTGCGTCCGGTGTAAAGGCAAAGGTTGGCTCCTTCTCTGCTGCCAGATAGTGTGGCAGGTCGGTCATGCCGGTTTCTTCGCTGCATCCGAATACCATGCGATAGGTGTAGTTTGGCTGAATGCCCAGTTCCTTCATGCATTTGAGGGCATACAGACCGATGACTGCCGGACCCTTATCGTCGGAAACGCCGCGTCCGTAGATGTAGCCGTCCTTTTCAATCATATCGTATGGGTCATGGCTCCAGCCGTCGCCTTCCGGTACAACGTCCAGATGTGCCAGCAGGGCAATCTCTTTTTCTGCATTGCCGTATACTGCGGAACCTGCATAGTAATCATAGTTTTTGGTAGCAAAGCCCATTCCCTCGCAAATCTGCAAAGCTTTGTCGAGGACCTTGCGGCAGCCTTCGCCGTAAGGAGCCTGTGGGTTGTCATTTGCTACGCTGACGCTTTTGATGTTGACCAAAGTAGCAACATCCTGCAAAAGATTCTGTCTATTATCTGCAATAAACTGGTCGATTCTGGTTTCCATTTCCTTAGAAATCATCTGTAAAACCTCCAATAAATCTATTCTTTTCGAAAGTCAATCAAGACCTCTGCTTCATTATACCACAAATTGCAGTTTTTACCATCATATCTTGAAAAAAACCTGCACAAATTCCAGTTGATTTTGTTTAGCATGTATGATATGTTCTTTTTAGGTTATAATGTAAAGTAAAGACTTTATATTGTAAAACAACAAAAAAGCAGCAGAGAGCTGTTCTGCCTCTCTGCTGCTTTTTTTATCGTTTTTTATTCGAGTTCCAGTAACCGACCACTTCGCTGACGGTGCTGACCGTTACAAACGCCTTCGGGTCGTTGTTGCGGATATATTCCATCAGCTGTGCGTACTCATTCTTGGCAAGGATGGTGACAATCTCCAGCTTTTCGCTGTTGTCGTAGCCGCCCTTTGCCTCGTACAGGGTCACACCGCGGTGCAGGTCGTGCATAATGTAGTCCGCCAGCTGCTCATGGTGCTGGGAAAGGATGCAGACCCTTTTGCGTCTGGAAAAGCCGCTGATAAACGAGTCGATGACGATGCCGTTGAAGTAGGTACCCAAAAAGCCGATAACCAGGGTCTTGGTGTCATAGACCAGAATCGAGCTGGCAACGGTGAGAGCGCCCACCACTGCAATACTCTGACCCAGCTCGATGTGGGTGTACTTGTTGATGACTTTACCGATGATGTCCAGACCGCCCGAGGAGGCGTTGGCATTGAACATCAGCGCCTGTCCAACACTGATGAGCAGCACACAACACAGTGCATCCAGGGTCATATCGTTGGTCAGTGAAGGGTTGTTTGGGAAGAGCACCTCAAAAATGTACAGGAACACCGGCAGCAGCAACGAGGTGTAGACTGTTTTTGCGCCGAACTCCTTTCCCACAAACACAAAGCCGATGACCAGACAGAAGAGATTGAGGATGAAGGTCATCACCGAAACCGAAACCGGAATGAAGTGAACCAGCACCATTGCAAGACCGGTAATGCTGCCAAAAATGATGTTGCTTGGCATCATAAAGAAGTAGATTGCCAGTGCAGCCAAAAACAATCCCGCTGTGATGACTGCATACTCGCGCAGCAGCTTAAAGCGGTCCTGTCCCGGCTGGGTCAGATTGTCGTTTGTCTTTTCCACCGTAAATTCCTCCTTGGGGTATTGTACCCCGTTTGTTTTTGCAAAAAGATTGAAAACCGATTTCCCTTTGACAGAGCCGAACAGCCGCTTCTGTCAAAAAAACCAAAACTTTCCTATTATCAGTTTATCCCTTTCCCCTCTGAATGTCAATGGCAGCAACCAGGAAGCGAAAGAAATCTTTTCCATCACAAAGATTTTCTGCTATTGCAGTTTCAGCGCAGCAGAAAGCTCGTGGATTACCCGGTCCTTTGCAATGACCAGCAACTTGTCCCCGCTGAGTACCTGTGTATTGCCGCGTGGGATAATCAGCTTGTCGCTGCGGAAGATGGCTGCGATGACCGCATCCTCCGGGATTGCCAACTCGAACAGCCGTTTGCCGTCCAGTTCATAGCGCTCGGGGATGAGCAGTTCACTTAAAGTCGCCTCTCCGCGGTTGAGCGAAAGCAGCGATTTGATGCGGGCTGCATCCACCTCTCGTTCAAGCAGACGGGCGATGTTATCGGTGCTGGAGATTGGAATATCAACTCCCAGCTTTTTCATTACGGCAGCGTTCTTTGGATTATTGACCCTTGCCACCGTTTTCGGCACCTTGAAGATTCGCTTTGCCAGTTGACAGGAAATCAGGTTGTCCTGGTCCAGACCGGTGACCGCGATGACTGCATCTGCCCGGGAGGCGTTTGCGGTAGTCAGCGCCTCGATGGTGGAGCCGTCGGCATTGACCACGGCGATGTCCAGCTGATTGGCTGCATACTCGCAGGTGCGTTTATTTTTTTCAATGATCAGCGGCTGATGTCCATGCTCCAGCAAGGTCTTGCACAGGTAAAAGCCGACCTTTCCTCCGCCGATAACGATTACGTTCATACTCTCTCTTCCTTTCCAACCACATCTGCAACTAACGGATGTCGGTGCTGACCAGCAGCTTGTCGGTGGCGCGGATGGTTCTGAAATGATTCGGGTCGAGCAGCAGGTCGACCGTCATGCTGATTTCACCGGTCTGGTCCACCAGTGCAATCAGCGATTCCGGCTGCAGCTGGCGCGCAGCTTCCTCCACAGTCAGTCCTACCAGCTCGCGCGGCGGCTCCATGGTGGACACCGACATGACCTCATTGCCGACAGTGATGTGTCTGGTCTGGGTGCGCTTGGTCAGCATGGCGTAAACCGACGAAACGGTGATGTTGGTCGGACAGACCGACTGAATATCAAATCGGGAGAAGATGTCCTCCCGCAGCGGGTCAAAGATACGGGCAACGATGCGCGGAACATTGAAAATTTCCCTTGCAATCTGGCAGACCATGATGTTGGTGTTATCATCCTCGGTGACAGCAGCGATAGCGTCACAGCCCTCGATGCCTGCCTGCCGCAGAATGTCCAGGTCGATGGGCACACCCTGGATGGTGAAACCGGAAAAATCGTCCGAAAGCAGGTCGAAGCTCTCCCTCTTCTGGGCAATGATGGCGACGTCATGCCCCAACTGGCACAGCACATCCGCCAGACGGGAACCGACCTTGCCGCAGCCGATGATCAGAATATTCATATCCTTACCCCTTTCTAAAGGTAACTCTTTATAGTTTCTGCAACGCACTCCATTATAACGCATTTCCCGATTGGAATAAAGCCATCTTTTCAACAAAATTCTCCCTTCCCGCCCACTTCTCTTGTGCGACAAGAAAAATACACAATTTATTTACCATTTTAGTAGTGACAAATGTTTCATTTTATGATATATATGATTATAATTAGTAGAATCATAAAAAAGAGTCACCACGACCATCCAAAGGGGGTTTTTTGAATGAAAAAATTTGCACTTGTTGCCCTGCTGGGCGCCGCAGCAGCCGGAGCCGCCGCTGTATGCGTAAAAGTTATCAAGGACCGTAAAAACAATATGGACGCCGATTACACCGAATGTCCCTGCGAGGGTGAAAATCCACCGGCAGAAAAAAACGAAGAGAAAACCGCAGAGCCGGAACAGGAGCCGGTATCCGAAGCCTTTTATGAAGAAAATGCACCGGAGGAAGGCTGCTGCGAAAGCTGCGAGGAAAGTTGCTGCACCGAACAGCCTTGTGAAGAGTGCTGTGAAGCCTGTGCAGAGCAGACCTGCGAAAGCTGCGAGGAAACCTGTGCAGAGCAGACCTGCGAAAGCTGCGAGGAAACCTGTGCAGAACAGCCTGTCGAGGACGCTGAAAGCGACCACGAGACCGACAAAGAAACCATCTAACAAAAACAAAGCAAAAGGTGCCGCCGAAACTGGCTGCATTTTTTCTGGACAGAGAACGGTAATACAGAAAGGACGGGTAAAATGATCTGGTATCTCGACCACAGTGCGATTGCGGTGGAAACCGACAGCCACCTGCTGCTGTTTGACCTGTTTGGCAAAACACTCCAACCTCCAAAAGGGATGGGGCTGGAGGAAGGATTTGTAAACCCTGCCAAGCTCCAGGACAAGGATGTCATCATCTTTGTTTCCCACGGGCATCCCGACCACTTTGACCCCGCTGTCTTCTCCCTGCGCGACAAGCTGGAGCGGGTACGCTTTGTCTTACCCGAAGAATTTGATGAAGTCTATCAGGGGGATTTATTCGCAAAATCCAACCAGATCTACCAGCTCCCTGATTTAAAGGTAACCACCTTCGAATCAACCGACATCGGACTGGCGTATCTGGTGGAAGTGGACGGCAAACGCATTTACCACGCCGGAGATTTAAACTGGTGGCATTGGGAGGGCGAAGAAGAATTTAACCTCGATCAGGCAAACCGTTACCAGCAGCAGATACAGCTGCTGGCAGATGCACTGGACGGCAATCACCTCGACCTTGCCTGCATCCCGGTGGACCCGCGTTTACAGAGCTACTGTCTGCGCGGGCTGCTGGCGTTTGATAGTCGGGTATTTGCAAAAAACATTCTTCCTATCCACTTCTGGGGAGATTTTTCGGTGATGCAGATACTGCGCGACCGCCTTTCGCCCGAACTCTTTTCCCGCATCCTAACAGTAGAACAGCCGGGAAGGGTCTGCGGCGATTGGTAAAAATGACGGCATCTGCATGCCTGCCTTCTGCTTGTAAGAGCTGTTGAAAAGAAAAAAAGAGGAGTAGAGAAAATAGAATTGGACAAACAAACAATTAAAAAAATCATCGGGCTCATCAGCTTTGCCATTCTGCTCAGTTGGGGACTGAAAAACACCGAATTTATCAAAAGCCTGATTGCCCTTGCGCTGGGACTGCTTCAGCCCTTCCTGATAGGTGGTGTAATTGCCTTTGTGGTCAACGTCCCGATGCGGGCGTTGGAAAACACCTGCTTCATCAAGCCTTATCAGAAGCGCCTTGCCGCACAGGCAGCTGCCAAACCGGCAGGCAAAGGGAGCAAGGTCCCTGCCAAACCGCCCATCTGGTACCGCGCCAAACGTCCGCTCAGCCTGATTCTGAGCCTTCTGCTGGTCATCGGCATCATCGGGGTCGGAACTTTGATTGTTGTGCCGGAAACAATCAGCAGCTTTTCTTCCATTGTCAATAATCTGCGCAATTTTCCACTGATGCTCAACCAATGGCTGGAGGAGCTGATGAACTGGATGCCGCAGGCGGCAGGGTGGCTGGAAGAGCTCACGCTGGATTTGGATTTGACCTCTATTGATTGGAGAGAGATTATCACCCAGGTGGTCAACTTCCTGCAAAATGGTGCAGGCAACGTGTTAAACACCACCTTTACGGTAGCCAGCGGCATCTTCAACGGCATTGTCACCGGATTTTTGGCGATTGTCTTTTCCTTCTACCTGCTGATGAACAAAGAAAAGCTGGGCAGTCAGGCAAAACAGCTGCTGTACGCCCTGCTCAAAGAGCCGCATGCCGACTACCTGGTTCGGGTCGGTCAGATGACCAATCGCACCTTCTCCAAATTCCTTTCCGGTCAGTGTGTCGAAGCTGTCATCCTGGCAACCCTGTTCTTTGTCAGCATGAGCATCCTGCGCTTCCCGTACGCTATGATTATCAGCACCTTGATTGCTTTCACCGCCCTCATCCCCGTCTTTGGCGCTTTCATCGGCTGTGTCGTCGGCGCCTTCCTCATCCTGCTGGTGGACCCGGTCCGCGCCTTCTGGTTTGTGGTGCTCTTCCTCTTCCTTCAGCAGTTTGAAGGAAACATCATCTACCCGCGCGTGGTCGGCAGCTCGGTTGGACTTCCTTCCATGTGGGTGCTGGTCGCTGTTACCCTCGGCGGCAGCATGATGGGCGTGCTGGGTATGCTGGTCTACATCCCGATGTTCTCGGTGTTCTACCGTTTGATTCGGGAAGCTGTTTCTGACCGTTTGAAAGCAAAGCAGGTCCCGGTCGAAAAATTCAGAAGCTAAGTCTGCAAAAAGAACAAAACAGATAAAAGAGCTGTCCTCCGATTGGAGGGCAGCTCTTTTATCTATTTATCTATATCGCTACTTGGTCGGGAGAACTTCCCATTCCTTTTCCAGAAAGTCGCAGCCCGGCACCCGACATCGGCGGCAGAGGACCTTGACCTGCCCGGCGGCTGTATCGTCAGCATCGGTAAAGGCAACCCAGCCTGCCTCATACTCCTGCGGCGCTGTACAACTGTGGGCGACTGCACATTCGGTGCTCTGACATTCAGCTTGTGTGCAATTCGGGCGAGCCGCAGGCTGACCACCTCTTCTGCAAGCATCCGGTCGACGATGATGTCGACCCTGTTGGTGACGAGCGGATTGACAATAATTCGTTTTATCTGCAAGTGACTCGGAATAGCGGCTGGTAAAGTCGTCGATTAGCTCACAGACAAGCTCATCCTGTAGCTGCGGGTCGGATAGATGCAGGTGAATCCTTCTGCTCTGACAAGACTGTTGCGCCTGTGCATTTCCGGCAACTGACAGAAGCAGGGTCAAAGAAGCCGCTGTCGCTGCAAGCAAAAGATGTTTACAAAATCTCATGGGATTTTCTCCTTCCTTTTCAGTGGTGTTTTACATTACACCTGTTTATTCACATCAAGTATAACAAAAAAAGCGACTTATTGCAAGTCGCTTTCAAAAGTGTTGGCACCGCTCTATTTTCCCGGGCAGTCACCCGCCAAGTATCTTCGACACTGATGAG
>CABUDL010000004.1 GCA_902490335.1 uncultured Clostridium sp.
TCGATCTTCTTGGTGTTCATGATCAGGTCGGTATCCGGGTTGCCGAAGCCTTCCTGAGAGATGATAACGCCGTCGCAGCCCAGGTATTTAGCCAGTTTAGCGGACCAGTTGGAGGAACGCTCTTTGTCTGCGAGGTAAACGTTCTCGTTGGTGATGATCATACCAACAAAGTTCAGGGTCTTACCATGCTGCTCGAACAGGTCGGTAACAACAGGGTTGTTCATGTGAACGTAGGTTGGGTTCTTATCACAAGAGGATACGCAGTTACCGGAAACGATTGCACCGTCCATAACCTCGGTTGGGGTGATGATGGTGGTCAGAGTTTTCTTTGCGTCTACGCCGTATACATAGGTATCATGCAGCAGACCCTGGGACTGAAGCATCTGTACATATGCAACTCTTGGCAGGTTTGGATATTTAGCAGCGGACTCAACGATGTTGTCGAACTCGTAAGTTTTAACTTCATCTGGAGTAACGTTTCTGCCCAGTTCGCCCAGGAAGCAAGCGATCTTGAAGCCTGCGATTCTCAGAGCGTACTCATGCTCGTGCTGTTTGAGGCCTTCTACCGGCTCCATCTTTACAACAACGTTCATGGTCTTGGAGAATGGGGTGTAGTCTGCACCAGGACCGCTCATATCGATGATACCTTCCTGGAAGCCTACGATCTTACCGGTGGTAACAACAGCAGCACCTTTGAGAACGTGGGTTCTGCCTTCGCCAACGGTGTCAACTTTAGCAATCCATCCTGGGAAAATGCCGCCTTTGCCTTCTACTTTTACGCGAGGCTCGATGACGTCTTTAACAGGTGTGATTCTTACGCTTTCACCTGGACGAGCGAGGAAAACTTCGCAGGATGCGATATTTTCATCTTCCAGAGCGATTTTGCAGATTTCTTCTTTGTTAACGTACAAAACGCCGTTTTCTACTTTTGAACCTTCGTTTGAAAACTGAACATCGTGAATGAGAATATTACCGAGTTCCAACTTTTTCAAAGCGAACACCTCCTTGTTAATATAAAACCCTTTATCTTTCTTAAATCAAGCCTCTTGGGAGGCTCAATGTAAGCGCATTAAAAAATATCAGGGATGCTCATCAGTGCAGAGCGGATCAATGTGGAATCGATCAGCTGAAAATCTTCCCTGACACTCTGCGGCATTTCCGGGAACTTGACCGAAAACTTGTCCGCAGTAATGATACTGTTTTCGATGATGGATGCGTCCTGCAGATCCATCGTGCCGGTCTTCTTTGCGACCAAAATGGATTTATATGGGGTTTCGTTTGGCTTGACACTTCCCGAAAGCGGATGGGTCAGCAGCTTATGACCTTCATAGATCATATCCCGAACCTTGCACAAAATCTCTCGATAGGTGATGTCTGCATAATCGACATCGAATTCCTGTCCCAGTTCGTCACGAACTTTCGGATTGTTTGTTACGATCACAAATTTCATTTTCTCTGTCTCCCGCAATCTGTTTTTCAGCGTATAAAAAAAGAGCAAAAAACAACCGACGTGCCTTTCGCTCTGTTTGCCCGTAGTCTGGCGGGTGCTTCCAGAGATTTGTCTGGCATCGGTGCTTGGGCCTGAGATTTTTACAGACCAGGGATGGCGTTCCCTGCTGCTTATTCCCTACGGCACCCCGATCGGCTGCGGCACTTTTGTTTACAACCCTTGGGGATTCTCCCGATGCTTTCAACCAAATATTAATGTCGTGAAAAGGGTTTTAGCGGTTTGCTATATTGATTATATCTATTACGTTTGATTTCCTTAATAGATATTTCCGATTTCACTGGCTTTATTATATCTGATTTTTCGATAAATTGCAAGGGGGTAAGCGATAAATTCAATGTAAGTTTTTATGCCGCTTTTTTGTTCAGTTTGTATATTATTTAACGAGCCAATAAACACTATATCACAAAATTTTTATCCCTATTTGTTCAAAAAAACGTGTGTGTCATAAAAATAACAAGGCACTTCTCTATTTTTGGAGAATTTCCCGAATCGCCTTGACTGCCCAGTCCACATCCTCCATGCGATTTGCCCATCCAAAGGCAAAACGAACGGTGCCCTGCGGGTAAGTATTCAGCGTTTTATGGGCATTTGGAGCGCAGTGCATCCCGCAGCGGGTGCTGATTCCGTACTCGCTGTCCAACAGGAAGGAAATTTCTGCGTTATCTCTGCCCTGGAAGTCCAGAGAAACCACCGGTCCGCGCTTTTCCATGTCGCGGGTGCCGACCAGACGGATACAGTCCTCATGCAGGTCATCGATTTTTTCAATAAATGCCTTGCACAGGCTCATCTCATGCTGATGGATATTTTCGATGCCGGTTCTCTCCAGGAAGGAAAGGGAAGCGTGCAGTCCGTAGATGCCCGGGATATTCTGGGTGCCGGATTCAAATTTGTCCGGCAAAAAGTCCGGCTGCACCTCGGAATCGGAAACGCTGCCGGTGCCGCCTGTGACCAGCGGGACCATCTGCTGCGCAACCTCGTCGCTGACCAAAAATCCGCCGATTCCCTGTGGACCCAGCAGGCTTTTGTGTCCGGTGAAGGTGAGCACATCAATGTTCATCTTTTCCATGTCGATTGGGAAGGCGCCTGCCGTCTGTGCCGCATCCAGAATAAAGGTCAAACCGTGCTTTTTGCACAGCTGTCCCACCTGCTCGACCGGCATCAGGGTACCGCAGACGTTGGAGGCGTGCAGCATCAGCACCGCCTTGGTGTTTGGACGGATCATTCCCTCCATCTGGTCGATGAGCAGCTCACCCTGCTGGTTGCAGGGTACGCGGTCAAACTCTACGCCCTGCTCCAGCATCTGGGTCAGCGGGCGCATCATGGCATTGTGCTCCATGGCGGAAACCAGCACGTGGTCTCCTGCGCGCAGGTATCCTTTTATAATATAGTTGAGGGAGTAGGTGACGCTCGGAGTAAAGATCACATTTTTGATCTTGTCAAAATGAAACATTTTGCACAGCATCTCTCTGGTCTCGATGATAACATCCTCCGCCGCATAGGCTGCTTCATAGCCGCCGCGGTTGACATTGGTACCGATGTTTTCGATAAAATCAAACACGGCCTGTCCTACGCCCGGCGCCTTTGGATACGATGTGCTTCCGTTGTCCAGATATACCCTTTTCATGATCCTTCTCCTTCTTCTGATTTGCTCGGCTCCAACTGCCCAAACCGTCACTTTGGCTCAAAAGGGCAGTTTCCCTCGTTTACATTATAGCACCTTTTCCTGTTTGTTCCACCATTATTTATAAATTCAATTCGTTTTTACAAAATGATAGATAAAAACTATTTTTCTTTTCCCTTCATCTGTTATAAACTGTTTACGAAAGCATAATAATCTTCGACAGGTTTTCCTGTCCGAGCAGAAAGAGAGATGTGTTTATGAAGGACAAAAAAGCTTACACCGGCATCGTCGTCACAGGCGCTGTAATCGGTCTGATTGCAGTTGTTCTGGTCATGCTGGGCAACCCGAAAAACATGGGATTCTGTATCGCCTGCTTCTTGCGTGACATCGCCGGTGCCACCAAGCTGCACTCTGCACCGGTTGTGCAGTATTTCAGACCCGAAATCATCGGTCTGATTGGCGGCGCACTCATCATGGCAATGGTCAGCAAAGAGTTTTCTCCAAAAGGCGGTTCCGCTCCGGTCACCCGCTTCTTCCTGGGCGCTTTCGTTATGATCGGCGCTCTGGTATTCCTGGGCTGTCCTCTGCGTATGGTACTGCGTATCGGCGGCGGCGACCTGAACGCAATCGTTGGTCTTGCCGGTTTTGCCGTTGGTATCCTGGTCGGTATCTTCTTCCTCAACAAAGGGTTCTCCCTCAAGCGTACTTATAAGCTCACCACCTCCGAAGGCGTTGCTCTGCCGGTCGGTATGGGTCTGCTGTTCGTGCTGTTCCTGCTGGTTCCTTCCCTGTTTGTCTTCAGCGAAAAAGGACCCGGCTCGATGCACGCTCCGATCATCGCAGCTCTGATTGCCGGTCTGGTTGTTGGCGCACTCTGCCAGAGATCCCGTATGTGCATGGTAGCCGGTATCCGTGACCTTGTTCTGTTTAAAGACTGGAAATTGCTGCTGGGATTTGTTACAATTATTGTAGCAGCTCTGATTGGCAACCTGGTCACCGGCAACTTCCACCTTGGATTCACCGGTCAGCCGGTTGCACACGCTATGCACCTTTGGAACTTTATGGGTATGCTGGTCGTCGGCTTCGGCTCTGTCCTGCTGGGCGGCTGCCCTCTGCGTCAGCTCATCCTCACCGGTGAGGGCAACGCAGACTCCGCTATCACCGTTCTGGGTTACATCGTCGGCGCTGCTTTCGCACACAACTTCGGTCTTGCCGGAGCTGCTGCAAGTGCTGAAAGCGCAGGCGGTCCATCCATCGCAGGCAAGGTTGCTGTCCTCATCGGTCTGGCAGTCATGCTGGTGGTCGCTTCCCTGAACATTGCAAAAACTAAAAAGAACGCATAATCTTCCAATCCAAGCAAAGGAGCTGAATGATATGGCAGACAAACAGATCGTAGACGCACGCGGGCTTTCCTGCCCACAGCCGGTACTGATGACCAAAAAAGCGCTGGAAGCTTCCCCTTCCGCAAAGTGCTTTGAAATCATCGTAGACAACGGCACCGCAAAAGAAAACGTCACCCGTTTTGCACAGAACGCAGGCTTCACCGTCAGCGCTGCTGAAGATGGAGACGATTTCCGCCTGACCTTAAAAAAATAACCGGTAAGGTGTAGTGCGTCGCAAAACAAGTCGCAAAAGAAAAGGATGGTAACATTGACCTACATCGCAACCTTTTTCACCCACTTTGCTGCGGTGAATTTCTCCCGTCATCTCAAAGGCACCGAAAAAAAACCGATGCTGATGCCTGTCCCGCGCAAGCTCAGCTCCTCCTGCGGAACCTGTGTAAAATTCCTTCTGGAGGAGGACATCGAGCAGTTCGTTCAGTCGGGCATCTTTGATGAAGACGTCGATACCGTCTATCTGGTCGAAGATGACAGCTACACCCCTGTTTACCAAAATCACATCCGATAAGTAAAAAAAGAGCCGGTTTCCTTGCAGGACATCTGTCAGGAAATCGGCTCTTTTTTATCTCTGGCTGACCTGCTCCTCACTGTGATAGAAGATAAAGTCATCGACATCTCCTTCGGTCATAAACCACTGACGGCAGCTTTCATATACCGGCTTGTGCTGCCCGGTCGGATGCTCCTGCTTCTGGTGCGGCTGGGGTAGGGTGTGCTGTTTCAATCTCAAAATCCTCCTTTCATAATGTCTATAAAAAAGTTCACCCTATATCCTATGCAGCTTATCGGCAAATATGTGCTCCGTTTTAAAAATATTTTTCTTTGAATAAAGGCTGTCGGCTTTGCATCGTTTTCTTGTCAGGCATAAAAAATTATGATAAACTCAAGAAAAAAACTACCCCCACCCAAAAGGAGGAATCCTATGAAAAAGAAAATCGGAATCGTCCTGACCGTTTTGCTGCTGGCAGCCGCTTGTGCCCTGTCCGGCTGGCTGTTCATCGGCGAACCCGTCGACGGCAAGCAGCTGGCGTATCAGGTTACAGAACATCCGTCCTATCTGGATTTACAGGTGACTTCCGTCGAATCAGCCGTCGCGCTTCGAGGATGGCAGCTCAAACAGGAAGGAAACGACCTGTTCATTCGCGCAAGAAAAGTGCCTGTATCCCCCTTCTTTTCCCACGGCGATTACCTGACCTCCATTGATACCGACGGCATCGACCGTGTGTACCTGGGCGGTCAGCTGATTTGGAGCCGATAAGAGAGTACCGAATACGCTCTCCTCTGCTCAAATAATCCGGTCACAGCTCTTACCGCCAAAACAGCGTCCATGCCGCTTTACCTTTAGACCAAGCACACATATCAAAATCTGAAATGAGGGAAAATGAAATGAGCAAATCTTTTCTCTGCAAAATCGCTTCTCTGGCAGAAATGAACAGCAAATGGGAATATGAAATTGCCCAAAGCGGAAAAGACAGGGAAAACTGGCTAATCTGGAAGGAAGAGAATCTGGAAAAATACAAGCAGGGTCACATCCTCCCCTACTATGGGATTCTGGACGGGCAAATCATCTGCGAAGCGACCGCCATTATCCATCCCCAAGCCGCACAAAACAGCGACGGTCTGGTGGACAGCCACACCGTTTACCTATCTGCATTCCGCACAATCGACCGCTTTCAGGGGAAAGGGTATTTCTCCAAACTGCTCCATTTTATGCTCGACGACCTGCGGCGCAGAGGCTTTACCAAAGCCACCCTTGGCGTAGAGCCCACCGAAGAGAAAAACAAAGCAATCTACACCCACTACGGCTTCACCGAATATATCAAATCCGGTAAAGAGTACTACCCGGATGCAACGGTGATTGATGTGGACTATTACGGAAAATCGCTGGAATAGCCCGGGCTGACCTTTTCCCTCCCCGCTGCTGCCATGCAAAATGGGCAGGAACCTGATTGGTTCCTGCCCATTTTTATGTTTACCTAATTTATAAAATAATCGGGGTGCTTGGCTGGCTGCGCTGCGCCACCTGCAAGGTGAAATCCTGCGGCGACAGACCCGATTGCAGCAGCGCCTGTTCGGATGCCTGATGTGCCAGCAATCCCATATTGTTGTTCTGACTCAAATGTCCCAGCACAAACTGTTTGGTCCCGCTGGCTGCCAGCTGCGGCAGCACCGCCGAACAGTCGTTGTTGGACAGATGCCCGTTGTTCGACTGGATTCTTCTTTTTAAATAATAGGGGTAATCGGAGGCTAAAATCATACCGTCGTCATAGTTGGACTCGAGCATCACCGTCCCACAGCCGCGCAGACCTTCCTCCACCGCTGCCGTATAGCAGCCAAGGTCGGTGGCAAAGCCCAATTCCTCTCCATCCGGCAGCAGGATGCGGTATCCCAAACTGCCCACGCTGTCGTGGCAGGTCACAAAGGGTCTGATCTGCATATCTCCGACAGTAAAGCCCTCCGGGTCCGCTTCATGCAGACTGACCGAAGCAGGCAGCTCGACATTCTCCTGCAAATATTCCAGCACCGGCGCCGAAGCGTACAGAGGAAGAGGATATTTTTTTAAAAACACCCGCAGCCCTTTGATATGGTCGCTGTGCTCGTGGGTAATCAGGATGCCTTTGAGTTTGCTGAAGTCTGCTCCCAGTGTATTCAAAGCGGTCACCGCCGCCTTGCAGCTGACGCCCAAATCAATCAGCAGCGAGCTTTCTCCTGCATCCACATAGGCACTGTTGCCGCTGCTCCCGCTGTACAGCGGACAGAATATTGCCATTCCAACTTCCCCTTTCTTCTGTTTCATCCTGCTTGTTTTCTCCTCAGCATTTTATCACAGCAAGGAGAAAAAAGCAACACCGCACCCTGCTGCACAAAAGGCGGCGTCCGTTTTGATACGGATGCCGCCTTTATTAACGCTTTTTTGAAATTCTTCTTTACAACAGTTCTTCCAGCTGTTTGAGGGTCTGGTTGAAATCCTCGATGATGTCCAGAATCGGCTGTGGGGATGCCATATCCACACCGGCAATCTTGAGCAGCTCGATTGGATGGTCGCTCGAGCCGGAGCGCAGGAAGTTTTTGTAATCCTCGATAGCCGGCTGACCCAGTTTGCGGATGCGGTTGGCAATCGCAACGGCGGCGGAGATTCCGGTCGCATACTGGTAAACATAGAAGGCGCGGTAGAAGTGCGGGATGCGCGCCCACTCATAGGAGATAAAGCGGTCGGCAACAAAGTCCGGTCCGTAGTAATCCTCGTTGATTTTACGATGGATTTCGCACAGAACATCCGGCAGCAGCGGCTGACCTGCTTCCACCATCTTATGGGTCTGGTTTTCAAAATCAGCAAACATCGTCTGACGGTAGAAGGTGGAGCGGATGTCGTTGAGGTGCTTGGAAAGCAGAACTGCCTTTTCTTCCTTGGTCTGCGCGTGGTCGAGCAGATAATGATACAGCAGCATCTCGTTGGTGGTGGAGGCAACCTCTGCACAGAAGAGGGTGTAGTCGGAATAGATGAACGGCTGGGTGTGGTCGGAGTAGTAGCTGTGCATCGAATGTCCGGTTTCATGCAGCAGGGTGAAGACGTCGTCCAGTGTGCCGTTGTAGTTAAGCAGCATATAAGGATGCACGTCATAAACTCCGGTCGAGTAAGCGCCGCTGACCTTGCCCTGCTTTGGATATACGTCGCACCAACGTTCCTCGTGGGAGCGTTTGACCAGCGCGGTGTAATCCTCGCCCAGAATAGCGGTTGCCTTGAGCATCAGCTCATACGCTTCATCAAAGCTGTACTTTTTGGTGCTGTCCGGCACGATTGGAAGGAACAGGTCGTACATATAGCTCTTGTCCAAGCCCAGCACCCGGTTGCGCAGCGAGATATACCGCTGGAACGGCTCGGTGTTGGCACGAACGGTTGCCAGCAGGTTGTCATAGACCTCCTCCGGGATAAAGTTTTCCGAAAGGGACTGATTTCTTGCGCTGCAATATCCTCTGCTTTTTGCGATGTAGACGTTGGTCTTGACCAGCGCATAGTAGTTGGAGGAAAGGGTGTTGATGTAGCCGCCATAGGTGCCCAGCAGCTTTTCAAAAAACTCTTTGCGGAAGGCGCGGTCCGGGTGCTCCATCGCTGCGCTGTAGGTCGCGTCGCTGACCACCAGCTTGTTGCCCTGGCTGTCGGCGATCTCCTCGTTCTTGGTATCGTTGACGCGCAGGTCGGTATAAATCTTCTTAAAGGAGGAGTGGATGTCCTGCATACGCACCAGCATCTGCTCGCTGCGCTCATCAAGGATGTGTTCCTTCTGGCTGAGCAGGTCCTCGATATAGTGGGTATACAGTGCAAGCTCCGGCACCTGTGCACACAGCTGGTCGAAGGTTTCACGGCTCAGCTCCATCAGCTCCGGCATCAGGAAGGAAGTCTTCTCGGCAGCCGCGCTGTTTTCTCCGCAGATGGTTTCATACAGCTTTTTGTAGCCTGCATTGCCCATCTGTGCGTCATAGTGACAGCTTGCGTAGGTAAACAGCTTTGCAATATACTCGCTGCATTTGGTGTTGAGGTCAAGCGCCTCAAGCAGGGTGTGTCCATCCTGGCAGACTTTTCCCTGCATCGCAGCCAGTTTCTCGGTCAGTTCCTTTGCTTTGGAAAGGTCATGATACCATGCCTGCTCATCGGGATAGATGTCCTCGAGGTTCCATGTAAAGCGGTTTTCTTCCATGTGGGTTGCCTCCTTGATCGTACAAAAATTTCTCTGTCCCATCATTAGAATTTCTCTTCTAATATAGGTCAGACTGTATCTTTTATTATAGTCCTTCCCGCAGGAGAAAACAAGCGTTTTCCCTGCTCTGCACAGCATTTGACCGCCAACAAAAAGCCGGCGAAGGTTTTTCCCTTCGCCGGCTTTTTTACTTATGAACCTTTTTTGCGACTGCGGCGGGCAGAACGCTGGCTTTGGCGCATCGTTGTCTGATACGCCCGTTTGCTAAAAGCGCGCAGCGCTGCCACCTGCGGGTGGTCTATCTTAAAAAAGCGCAGCACAAAGTCCTTTCCCTCTCCGCTGGAGGAAGGTCGGGAGTGGCTGGTCACCTTAAAAAATTCCTCTCCGCTTTGGTACGCCCATATCTTTTTGTGGTTGCGGTAAAATCCCGGGACCACCTCCTGCACCCCGTTGTCCAGCTGTCGGGACAGCTCCAGTGCCAGCAGCTGTTTGACCTGCGCGGTGTCGGTGATGTTGGTCAGAGTGCGCTCCATCAGCAGATTGCCTTCATCCTGCTCCCTGCGCTTGTGTCGGGCAGAACGAAGTCGCAGGCGCTCGAGCACCTTCACCTGATTTTTGTACACAAAGCTTTCTCCGCCCAGGCTGCGCATGATGTTGGCTGCATTGACAGCATCGGACAGCGCCGAGTGGTAACTTCCGTAAGGAGGCAGCCCAAGCTGTTCGATAGCAGCACTCAGCGAGGTCTGCTGCCCGCCCTTTAAAAAGGCACAGTCGAACATCGCCTGCAAATCGTACATCTGTAAGCTTTCTCCGCCGTCGATTTTATGATACAGCAGATTGGAAAGCAAAACAGCTTTGTCGCAGTTTCCCCAAAAAACGATCTGCTTTTCTTCCCCTGCCCAGCGGCAAAAGTCCTGCCACACCTGCACAAATCCCTGCTGACCTTTTAGCTTTCTGTCGGTGATGCCGGTCAGCTCGATGACCTTTGGCATGATGGTGCGATGCACACAGGGCATCACCAGCCGTTCAAAGGTCTTGCAGATGTTGCCCAGACTATCCACCTGCACAGCGCCGATCTGGATGATCTCAAAGCGCAGGGTGCGTCCTTCCAGCAGCAGCTGCTTGTCCACCGTTCCGTGGTTCCATTCCAGGTCCATGACGATCATCCGAATCTCCCTCCTTTGCAGATGCTCTCATCTAAAACCACTTCTTATTATCTCATAGAATTGTCCAAATTTCCATCCCCTTTTTCCAAACGCGGATCCATCGCCCTTCCCAAGAGAATCCATCCTTTTTTTCCATGCACAATTTTTCTTTCACAAAAGCAAAAGAAAGGGGATGAATTGACATTGCCCCTGCAAAAAGTTACAATAAAAATAAACAAAAAAGAACCTTTTATCTTTTGGAAAGGAACGTCATCAGGATGAAACGAAGGATACAAGCCCTTGCCCTGGCGCTGTGTTTTTGCACAGCCTTTCTGTTCTCCTCCTGCTCCTTCCCGCAAAAGCAGGAAGAGCCGCAGGTACAAAACCACTCGGAGCTGACCTCCACCGAATCCTTCCCCATCAAGCTGAATGTAGGGGAAAGGGAATATCTGATTGCAAGCAAACCCCGAAGCCTTGCGGTCCTGTCCGCCGACCTTGTGCAGGCGCTGGGCGACATCGGAGCTGCCAATCTGATTTCGGGTGTCTGCACCGACGCACCCGGCTCGGTCAGCCTTTCTGCCAGCCAGAGCTGCGGCACTGTCCTGGACCCGGATTTGCAGCAGCTGATTGCCGTGCGCCCGGACTGGGTGCTGGTCTCCTCTCCGATGCGCCAAAGCAGCATCGAGCAGCTGGAGCAGGCGGGCATTCAGGTCATCTGCTTTGCATATCCAGACAGCATCGACTCCATCAAAGAGCGTTACCGCACCCTGTTTTCCCTTTGCTACGGTTTGGAAGGCACCCAGAAGGCGGAAAGCTTTTTAAACGAATACCAGCAGCGGCTGGATGCTGCTATCCAACCGGCTTCCGAGTATGTGCGGGTCGCTTCTAAAAAGAAGGTGGTCTACCTTGCGCAGCCGGACTACACCATGGCAACCGGCGAAACATTGGAGGGAGACCTGCTGGACCAGATGGGCTTTTACAATCTGGGAGAACTTGGCTCCCGCTGGAGCTATCCCGAGGTGGAAAGCGAGGAGCTGGTCCCCGACATCATCTTTTACGACAGCCAGCTCGACCCGGAGCAAATCTGCCAAAGCCCTGTGTACAGCCAGTCCCCTGCGGTCCTCTCGCAGCAGCTGATTCCGGTGGACTTTTCCGCTGTGCGCCTGCGCGGGCTTCCGATGGTCGACCAGCTTGCCAAGATGGCGCAGAGCGGCTACCCGCAGGCATACGGCAGATAAAGTCCTTGTAAAATCCCGCAGCACAGTTGACACCGCTTTTTAAGAAGAATATACTGTATGCAAGGGAAAAACACAGTTTATCAGGATCAATAAAGGAGTGTACTATTATGGCTATTCTCGTCACCGGAGGAACCGGATTTATCGGCAGCCACACTGTCGTGGAGCTGATCAACGCCGGCAAAGAGGTCGTTATCGTCGATAACTTCTCCAACTCCAAGCCGGAGGTCCTCAACCGCATCGAAAAAATCACCGGCATCCGCCCTGTTTTTTATCAGGCAGACCTGCTGGACAAGCCTGCCATCGACCGCATCTTTGAAGAACAGAAGATTGACGCCGTCATCCACTTTGCCGGATTCAAAGCGGTAGGCGAATCGGTGCATAAACCGCTGGAATACTACCACAATAATATCACCGGCACCCTGATGCTCTGCCAGAGCATGAAGGAGCATCAGTGCAAACGCATCGTCTTTTCCTCCTCCGCTACGGTATACGGCATGAACAACCCTGTCCCATTCAAGGAAGGGATGCCCACTTCCGCAACCAACCCATACGGCTACACCAAGGTAATGATTGAACAGATTCTCAGCGATTTGCACGTCGCAGACCCGGAGTGGAGCGTTGTGCTGCTGCGCTACTTTAACCCAATCGGCGCACACGACAGCGGTTTGATCGGCGAGGACCCGAACGGCATCCCGAACAACCTGCTGCCTTACGTTTCTCAGGTTGCCATCGGCAAACTGCCCTGCCTGAGCGTTTACGGCGACGACTATGACACGGTGGACGGAACCGGCGTGCGCGACTACATCCATGTCGTAGACCTGGCTCTGGGACACCTCAAAGCCATCGATTACAGCCTTGCGCACACCGGCGTAGAGGCGGTCAACCTGGGCACCGGCAACGGCACCAGCGTTTTGCAGATTGTACACGCCTTTGAAAAAGCCTGCGGTCATTCCATCCCTTATAAAATCGTGGAAAGACGCGCCGGCGACATCGCTTCCTGCTATGCAGATGCTTCCAAAGCCCATGAGATGCTCGGCTGGGAAGCGACCCGCACCATCGACCAGATGTGCCAGAGCAGCTGGAACTTTATCTCCAAAAATCCAAACGGATTGGAATAACCATTTATCGGGAGCTTCTCCCGCAGAACAAGCTTTTCACAGAGGCGAGGGGTCCTTCCCTTTGCCTCTCTTTTTTTCCTATCTTTCAGGAGGTGTCCTACTTTGAGAGCCCACATCCGCAAACCGCCGTCCACCCGACGCTCCCGCAAAAAAAGGCTGCTGACCCTGCTGACCAGCCGTCTGTTCATCATCGTTGTCCTCATCCTGTTCCAGCTGTTTTTGTTGCTGTTCACACTGGTCGAGCTTGGGACCCGACAATACTGGATTAGCATCGCCTTCAATATCCTCAGCTTTTTGATGGTGCTTTGGATTTTGCCGCGGGAGGACAACCCTTCCTATAAGATTTCGTGGATTATCCTCATCATGGCAATCCCTCTGGTGGGCGGCATCTTCTATCTGATGTTTGGCATGAAGCGCAACAGCCGACGGATGGCACGGCAGATCGACAGCTACACCCGCTCGCTGCTGCACCGCGACCACGGCAAGGTTGCTCTGAGCGCAAACGACTCTCTTTCTTTGCCCACACCCTTACAGCAGCTGTCGCTGCTCGACCCGATGCTCGGTCGGCAGGCGGGATATATCAGCAGCACCTCCGGCTTCGAAGTCTACCGCAACACCCAGGTGGAATACTTCTCCCTCGGGGAATCGTTTTACCAGCGGCTGCTCGAACAGCTGCGCGGCGCAAAAAAGTTCATCCTGATGGAATACTTCATCGTGCAGCACGGAAAGATGTGGGACAGCATCCTGCGTGTGCTCGAGGAGCGGCAGCAGCACGGCGTACAGGTGCGCATCCTGTATGATGACGTCGGCTGTGTCACCACCCTGCCTGCCATGTACAGCGAACAGCTGCGGCAAAAGGGCTTTCGGGTGGGAGTCTTTAATCCCTTCCATCCGCGCCTGAATGCTGCCACCAACTACCGTGACCACCGTAAAATCTGTGTCATCGACGGCAACGTCGGCTTCACCGGCGGCATCAACCTTGCCGATGAATACATCAACGAAAAAGAGAAACACGGACACTGGAAGGACACCGCTGTCCTGCTGCGCGGGCAGGGTGTGCAGGGTCTGACCGAGATGTTTTTGGAGCTGTGGCAGTTCACCTGTCAAGAAAAGCTGCATCTGTGCGACTTTCTGCCCAGCGAGAGCTTTCTGGCACCGGGCTTTGTCCAGCCGTACGGGGACAGCCCGCTGGATTCCTGCAATCTGGCGGAAAACGTCTATATGCAGATTCTCAACCATGCGCGCGACTACGTTTACATCACCACACCCTATCTGATTTTGGACAACGAGATGCTCTCTGCCCTCTGCCTTGCCGCACAAAGCGGAGTGGATGTGCGCATCATCACCCCGTATGTACCCGACAAATGGTATGTCCACATGGTCACCCGCTCCTACTACCAGCAGCTGCTGAGCGCAGGGGTGCGCATTTTTGAGTACACCCCCGGCTTTATCCACGCCAAGATGTTTGTCAGCGACAACACCACCGCTGTGGTCGGCACCACCAATGTCGATTTCCGCAGCTTCTACCTGCACTTTGAGTGCGGCGTCGCCTTTTACCTCTCCCCAATGGTCGCACAGGTTCGGGACGACATCCTAAAGACCCAGAACATCTGCGAGGAAATCACCCTGCAAAAGGTGCGGGCAGTCCGCGCGCCGGCGCGTATTCTGCGCAGCCTGCTGCGTGCCTTTGCTCCATTGATGTAAATTCATTCCAAAACCTTGGCAAATATCGTTCTCGCTTTCCCCCAACTGTGGTATAATAAAGAAAAATCCTGCTGTCATGGAGGGATGTTTCAGTGTACAGTTGTGTCAAAAGCTATGGAATCAACGGGATTGATGCCTATGCGGTCACGGTGGAAACCACACTCAGCCGCTCGATTCCTTCCTTCGATGTGGTCGGACTGCCCGATGCCGCCGTCAAGGAATCCCGCTCGCGGGTGCAGTCCGCTTTGGTCCACGCCGGCTATGAGCTTCCGGTTGCCAAAATCACCGTCAACCTTGCTCCTGCCAGTCAAAAGAAATCGGGTCCTGCCTTTGACCTGCCCATCTTTCTGGCGGTCATGCTCGCCTCCCAACAACTGGAAACGCTGCCCGAAGGTGCTGCCTTTGTCGGCGAACTGGGTCTGTCCGGTCAGCTGCGTCCCATCAACGGCGTCCTTTCGATGGCGATTCAGGCAAAAGCGGACGGCATCCTCCGCCTGTATGTCCCCGAAGCCAATGCCAAAGAGGCTTCCATCGTCGACGGATTGGAGGTCTATCCGGTTTCGGACATCGAACAGCTCTGCCGCTGCCTTTGTGGTCAGCAGGAGATTCATCCTCTCCCCTTCGACCCGATGCTGCTGCTCGACGGCGGCAACCATTTCACCGAGGACCTCTGTGAGGTGCGCGGACAGGGATTTGCCAAACGGGCGCTGGAGATTGCCGCCGCCGGAGGGCACAACCTGCTGCTCATTGGACCGCCCGGCACCGGAAAAAGTATGCTTGCCAAGCGTCTGCCCACCATCCTGCCCAAGCTCAGCTTTGAGGAAGCCATCCAGACCACCCGCATCTACTCGGTTGCCGGGATGCTTCCTCCCGACCACCCAATCATGAACACCCGACCGTTCCGCTCGCCGCACCACACCGTTTCCCCTGCCGGGCTGACCGGCGGCGGCTCCAGTCCGGTTCCGGGTGAGATTTCCCTTGCGCACAACGGCGTTTTGTTTTTGGACGAGCTGCCGGAATTTCAGCGGCAGTCGCTGGAGGTGCTGCGCCAGCCCATCGAAGACAGCTGTGTGACCATCTCCCGCGCCTCTTCCCGCGTCACCTATCCCTGCTCGATGATGTTCGTTGCTGCCATGAACCCCTGTCCCTGCGGCTATCGCGGACACCCGAGCATCGCCTGCACCTGCTCGGAAAACGCCGTCCAGCGCTACATCTCCAAAATCTCCGGTCCTCTGCTCGACCGCATCGACCTGCACGTCGAGGTGGCTCCCGTCCAGTTTAACGACCTGACCGGCAGCAGCACCGAGGAAAGCTCGGCTGTTGTCCGCGCGCGGGTAGAAAAAGCCCGCAATCTTCAGCAACGGCGGTTTGCCGGAGAGCCTTTTCACTGCAACGCCCGCATCCCTGCCGGAAAGTTGCAGCAGTACTGCCCGCTCAGCGGTGAGGCGCTGGAATTTCTGCGCCGCTCCTTCGAAAATCTCGGGATGACCGCCCGCGCTTACGACCGCGTGGTCAAGGTCGCCCGCACCATTGCCGACCTTGCCGGTGAAGAAACCATTGGACGCGCCCAGATTGCCGAAGCGCTTGCCTACCGCACCCTTGACCAGAAATACTGGTACGAAAACCGAAACTTCTAAACACCATCTGAAAAGGAGAGCTGCCCATGCTCAAAATCGACCTGATTACCGTCGGAAAATTAAAAGAGGATTATCTGCGCCGCGCCTGCGAAGAATATCAAAAGCGGCTGGGCGCCTTTGTCAAATTACAAATCATCGAGCTGCCCGAAGGCAAGATGCCGCAGGACCCTTCTGCCGCGCAGATTGAAAGCTGTATCGCGCAGGAGGGTCAGAGCATCCTGTCCAAAATCCCCCCGCAGTCCTTTGTGGTCGCCATGTGCATCGAAGGACAGATGCTTTCCTCCGAGCAGCTTGCCGAAACCTTTTTGCGCCAGCAGACCGGCGGCATCAGCCAGATGAGCTTTATCATCGGCGGTTCCTGGGGACTGGACCCTGCGGTCAAGCAGCGCAGCAACTTCAAGCTGTCGATGTCCCGCATGACCTTCCCGCATCAGCTTGCCCGTGTCATGCTGCTCGAGCAGATTTATCGCGCATGCAGCATCAATAACCACAGCAAATATCACAAATAACTGCAACCGTCTACAAAAGCAAAAAATGCACAAAACTGCTACCGGCTTTTATCGGATATTTCTTCACCTTTCTAAAACTGCTTCGGGCGTTTTTTGCTTGCAATCAGGTTAGTTTATGATATAATAAAACTGTTATGTAGATTTTTTACCAAATAAGAGGTGAGTTTTTTGAAGCCTGACCCGTTAGGTTTTCCGACATACAGCAAAACAAAAGCGTTGGGGACAGGCTTCACGGCGGTTCTGTCCTCAAAATAGGAGGGACGCCTGTGCTCAATTTTTATAAAACAATAGATGGAAAAGTTTCCCAGATCCATGCAGTCGAAGATGGATGCTGGGTCTGTGCAATCTGTCCGACCGAGCCGGAGGTTCGCTATCTGGTGGACGTGTTAGGCTTGGAGCAGGACTTTGTGCGCGCGGCTTTGGACGAAGAGGAAAGCTCCCGTGTCGAATCGGAAGAGGAGCAGACGCTGGTCATCGTGGACGTGCCGACAGCAGAGCGGCAGGATGAGGAAAAAACGGTGGTCTATTCCACCATGCCAATGGCAATCATCACCAACAACCGTTTCATCACCACTGTCTGCCTGCGCGAAAATGCGGTCATCTCCGAGCTGAGCCAGGGTTTGGTCAAGAATATCCAGACCCATCTGCGCACACAATTTTTACTGAACATCCTGCTGCGCATCGCAACGCGATTCTTGCAGTACTTAAAACAAATTGATAAAATTTCCTACACAACTGAAAATCTGCTGCACAAAACCATGCGAAACAAGGAGCTTATCCAGATTTTGGGACTGGAAAAATCGCTGGTTTATTTTTCGACCTCGTTAAAATCAACCGAAGTCACTCTGGAAAAGATTTTGCGCGGACGCATCATCAAACTTTATGATTCGGATGAAGAGCTTTTGGAGGACGTCATCATCGAGGTCAAACAGGCGATTGAAATGTGCTCCATCTACTCCAACGTCCTTTCCAATACGATGGATGCCTTTGCCTCCATCATCAACAACAACATGAATATCGTGATGAAGACCCTGACTGCGCTGACCATGGTCATGGCGCTGCCAAACATCGTCTTTGGTCTTTATGGTATCAACGTCAACGACCTTCCGTTTCCGCATTTCTGGTTCGTTGTCAGCACAGCCATCGTATTGATGTTGGTATGCACCCTGATTTTCTGGAAAAAGGGTATGTTCAAATAGTTGCAAAGCAGCGGGAAACCATCAAAAAGCCACACGATCGGAGGAGATTCAGCTGCTCCGGTCCATTATGAAATAGATAGACAGAACAGCCGGTAGTATTTTTTATTTTTTGTGAAATACTAAACTGTGCTGTGCGGTCAGGTCATTCGGGAGCCTGTCCGCTTAAAAATGCAAATTAAGGGGAGTCTGCCTTGGAAAAATATATCATCAACGGACCAAGCACCCTCCACGGTGAAGTGGAGATCAGCGGAGCCAAAAATGCCGCGGTCGCAATCATCCCTGCGACTGTACTGGCGCAGGATGTCTGCGTCATTGAAAACGTACCCAATATCAGCGATGTCACCATCCTGTTTCAGATATTAAAGGACCTGGGCGCACAGGTGCGCTATCTTGCCAAAAACACCGTCGAAATCGACACCCGCAACATCACCGAGCCGGTCGTTCCTTACGAATCGGCGCGGCATCTGCGCGCATCCTATTATTTTCTGGGCGCATTTTTAGGACGCTTTGGGCAGGCGCACGTTTCCCCTCCGGGCGGATGCAACTTTGGCGTGCGTCCCATCGACCAGCACATCAAAGGCTTTGAGGCGCTGGGCGCCACCGTCACCACCGATTACGGCTTTATCAACGCCACCAGCGAAGAAATGTTTGGTTCCCACATCTATCTGGATGTGGTTTCGGTGGGCGCTACAGTCAACATCATGCTGGCAGCCGTGCGCGCAAAGGGACTGACCATCCTGGAAAATGCCGCCAAAGAGCCGCACATCGTTGACCTTGCAAACTTCTTAAACTCGATGGGCGCGGACATCCGCGGAGCCGGCACCGACGTCATCAAGATTCACGGGGTCGATTTGATGCACGGTACAACCTATCCAATCATCCCGGACCAGATCGAAGCCGGCACCTATATGACTATGACCGCTGCCGCCGGCGGAGAGGTCCTCATCAAAAATGTGATTCCAAAACATCTGGAAGCCATCACCGACAAGCTGATTCAAGCCGGCTGCGAAATCGAAGAATATGATGATTCCATTCTGGTGCGCCGCACCGGAAAGCTTGTCAAAACCAATGTTAAGACTCTGCCGCATCCCGGCTTCCCCACCGATATGCAGCCACAGATGACCACCCTGCTTGCCATCGCACAGGGAACGAGCATCGTGACCGAAGGGGTGTGGGACAACCGCTTCAAATATGTCGATGAGCTGCACCGCATGGGTGCAAAGATTCAGGTAGACGGCAAGGTTGCCGTTGTGGAAGGTGTGGAGCAGCTGTCGGGTGCGCACGTCAAAGCGTTGGACCTGCGCGCCGGTGTTGCACTGGTTCAGGCAGCCTTGAGCGCAAAGGGCACCTCCGAAATCGAGGACATCCACTGGGTCGAGCGCGGCTATGAGGATTTGGTGGGCAAATTGCAGGGTTTGGGTGCGGATATCCGCAAGGTGACCATCCCCGACGCCGCTTTTGCCAAAAACGCCTAAGGGACAAAAAGGAGGGCAAAACCCTCCTTTTTTTGAACAGTGTCTTGTATGATTTGTAGAAATAATTCCTTATAAAACAGCATAGTGCTGTATTCTTTCCCTAATTTTTCCTGTTTTTGTTGAAAACCGCTGCGTTTTCAGTGGAAATGTTGTGAAAAAATTTGAAAATACCCCTAGGATTTTTCCTGTAAAGATGCTATAATAGGGATACAAGTTCAATCTTACCGATAAAGAAAGAAGGGTACGCATCGTGCATTTTGCATTTCTGGGCTGGTCGATCACCAACATGATCTCACTGGCAATCTACATCGTTTCTGCTTTTGCTTTTTACAAGCTGGCAAAACTGCGCTGCTTAAATAACGCCTGGCTTGCCTTCATTCCCTTTTTCAGTCTCTATATCATCGGATACATCGGCGATACCCTCAAGTACAACACCGCACCCTTCAACCGCTATCTCAGCGACATCCCACTGGCGTATGCGCTGCCGCTGTTGTCCATCTTTTCTTCGGTCGCCTACGCAGTCCCGCTGTTGGGTGGTCTGGTCAGCTCGCTGCTCAGCCTGCTGGTTTATGTTGGTCAGGTTTTGGTCTACCTGTTCGTTTTCCAGCAGTATGCGCCGCAGAACAAGTTCTTATTCACCATCCTTTCGTTGATTCCGGTGGTCGGACCGCTGTTGATTCTGTATGCCACCAGAGGATACCGCTGCTAATTTTGTTATCTCTAAATGATAAAACACCATATAAAACCCAAAATACAGAAAGGCTCCGCCAAATGGCGGAGTCTTTCTGTATTTCTGCGGTTTTTCTAATCCACAAAATCTGTAAATTTATAGGAATAGAGCTTTTTACGCACATCCTCCGAGATTTCACGGAAAACTTTTTGAAACTTACAGCACTGCCCTTTTTTACGGGTGCAGGCATATTCCCCCGTTATACAACGGTTCAGGGTGTATCTGCCTTCGATGGTTTCAATGACCTCTCCCAGCGAAATCTCATCGAGCGGTCGTCCAATCTCATAACCGCCCTGGGTACCTTTAAAGGAGCGGATGATCCCCGCTGCCACCAGCTTGCGCAGTATCTTTAAGGAAAAGCGCAGGGTCACTCCTGTCATCTCAGAGATTGTTTTTGCATCCAGGCGCTTATTGCTCTGTGCCAGCACCTGAACGATTCTGACTGCATAATCGGCTTCCAAAGTAATATGCACGTCGTTCACCTCACACTTCTTCGCCGTATCAATCGACCGGTCTAACCTTACCTTTTTAGTATATAATACCCTGTATCAGTTGTCAAGCAAAAAGATTTTGCAAATCCTGCGCCTGTTTTTCTGCTTCCTTTTCCTCTTCTGCGCTTATCAAAAGGAAATCTTTTTGCTTTACCGTCGAATCTTCATAAAAATATCTGTAAAATTCATAAAAAGTTTAAGATTTTTGTCGAAAAAGTGGTAGAATAGAGTCAACAGGTAAAGCGCCTGCTACATTTTATGAAGGAGTGACAGATGATGAACACAAACATTTCTTTGGAAAACCTCAATCAGTTCGAACAGGGATTCGACGCCAATCCCACCAATGCTCTTGCCATGAACGCGGTTGTCAGCAACGGCATCAATGCGGTTGCCACCAACTACCAAACAGAGCGTAGGGTCACTCACGAATTTTCCCTGAGCTTAAAACAGGGCAAGGTCACCAACCAGAAAAAGAGCGGTCGCTGCTGGATGTTTGCAGCCCTCAACTGCCTGCGTTTTCAGGTGATGCACAAACTGAATCTGGAAAACTTTGAGCTTTCCCAGAGCTACACCCTGTTCTACGATAAACTGGAAAAATCCAACTACTTCCTGGAAAGCATCCTGGAAACGCTGGATGAGCCAAGCAACGGCAGACTGATCTCCCATCTGGTTTCTGCTCCGCTCAACGACGGCGGTCAGTGGGATATGCTGTGCAACCTCATCAACAAGTACGGTCTGGTTCCAAAAGCTGCCATGCCGGAGAGTGTAATCTCCTCCGCAACCCAGGAGATGAACAGCTACATGACCGAAAAGCTTCGTGAGTTTGCCTGCATCCTGCGCAAAGCCCACAAGGACGGAGCCGGCATCGAACAGCTGCGCCAGCAGAAGGAAGAGATGCTCACCACCATCTACAATATGCTGTGCATCAGCCTGGGCAAACCGCCAAAGAGCTTTGACTTTGAATACCGCGACAAGGACGGCAACTTCCATCGCGACTGCGGTCTGACTCCAAAGAGCTTCTATGACAAGTACATCGGCGTCAACGTCAACGATTACATCAGCCTCATCAACGCACCGACCGATGACAAACCGTTCTTTAAATCCTACAGCGTCAGCTATCTGGGCAACGTCAAAGAAGGTCGTCCGGTCAAATATGTCAACCTGCCAATCGAAGAGCTGAAGAAGGCTGCCATCGCGCAGATGCAGGACGGTGAACCGGTTTGGTTCGGCTGTGACGTCGGCAAACGCGGCTCCCGCACCGGCGGCATCCTGGATTTGGACATCTATGATTTGGACGGTCTGTTCGGCACCCACTTTGGCATGAATAAGGCGGAGCGTCTGGAATACGGACAGAGCCAGATGACCCATGCGATGGTATTCCAGGGCGTCAACCTCGACGAAAACGGCAATCCAAACCGTTGGCGTGTAGAAAACAGCTGGGGTGAAGATGCCTGCAAGGACGGATACTATGTTATGAGCGACCGCTGGTTTGAGGAATACACCTACCAGATTGTAGTCAACAAAAAGTATCTGCCAAAAGAAGTGGTTGAAATTTTTGAAAGCGAACCAATCATGCTCGAGCCATGGGACCCAATGGGCTCGCTGGCTAGATAAAGACAGTTAAAACAAAAACAGAAGTTTTTTGTCAAACTTTTGTACACAAAAGTTTGCGATGGTTTGGGGCGAGCAGTCCCAACACAACAACAATAAAAAGCGATAGGGGCTGTAAAGCTGTTTCGATGCTTGTGCACGTCAGTGCGCATCTGCACATATTTGTGCGGATGTATATATAATCAGTTTCTGCCGGTACTGCCGAAAAGTTCCCAGTGGGAACTTTTCGGGTACAGTCTATAAAAAATGCGCCTGACAATAAAGGCTTCCGCACTCTGCGGAGTGCGTCAAAGGGCTTTTCCCTTTTGAAAGCCACCGCCTTTTGAAAAAGGCGGACGAAAACTTCTGTTTTTTCCCAACACATCAGGAGGTATCCCCATGAACCTTGTCACCGAACATCTGATAATCCGCGAGCTGCGCATGGAGGATTTGGAGCAATTTGACCGGCTGGGAAATTCCGACTTTGTCCTGCAATATCTGTGTATGTTCAAGATGGACCGCGAAGGCTCCCGAAACTACCTGCAACAGATGATTGCCAACCAAAAGGACTTTGCCATTGCCGGCAAAGAGGATGACCTGCTGATTGGCAAAATCCACATCGACGAGGACCACCTGCGCTACGATGTCAACTCCATCGACCTTGCCTACTGGCTGGGGGAGGAGTACACCCGCAAAGGGTACATGACCGAAGCGCTCACCGCCTTCATCGACTACCTGTTTTCGGTCAAGCACTACGACTCCATCTCGGCGCAGGTGCTGGCTCCCAACGTTGCCTCTCAAGCCCTGCTGCGCAAGCTCGGCTTCCGGCAAGAGGGCTACCTGCATCGGGCGCTGCGGTATAACGACGTTGTCTATGACAATGTGCTGTTCTCGCTGCAAAGGGATGAAATCTCCCCACTATAAAATCAAACAAAAAAAGATGCAGACGTTTGTCTGCATCTTTTTTATTTTTATCCACTAATCCAGAAAATCCTTGAGGCGTTTGCTGCGGCTTGGATGGCGCAGCTTTCTGAGTGCCTTGGCTTCAATCTGGCGGATACGCTCACGGGTGACGTTGAATTCCTTGCCAACCTCTTCGAGGGTGCGGTTTCTGCCGTCCTCCAAACCAAAGCGCAGCTCCAGCACCTTCTTCTCCCTTGGGGTCAAGGTAGACAGAACATCCTCCAGTTGCTCCTTGAGCAGGGTGTGGGAGGCAGCATCTGCCGGAGCCGGTGCATCCGAATCTTCGATGAAGTCGCCCAGATGGCTGTCCTCCTCTTCGCCGATTGGTGTTTCCAGCGAAACCGGCTCCTGTGCCACGCGCATGATTTCTCTAACCTTATCGATTGGCATATCCAGTTCTTCTGCGATTTCCTCTGCTGTCGGATCGTGTCCGTTTTTATGCAGCAGCTGGCTGGAAACCTTTTTGACCTTGTTGATGGTTTCCACCATGTGTACCGGGATACGGATGGTCCTTGCCTGGTCGGCAATCGCACGGGTGATTGCCTGACGAATCCACCAGGTCGCATAGGTGGAGAATTTAAAGCCCTTGGTGTGGTCAAATTTCTCCACCGCTTTGATCAGACCCAGGTTGCCCTCCTGAATCAAATCCAAAAACTGCATCCCGCGTCCAACATATCGTTTTGCAATGCTGACAACCAGTCGAAGGTTCGCTTCCGAAAGACGCTTTCTGGCATAAGGGTCACCCTTTGCCATCCGTTCTGCCAGCTCGATCTCCTCCTCGGGAGTCAGCAGCGGCACGCGACCGATTTCCTTCAGATACACCTTGACCGGGTCGTCGATGCTGATGCCCTCCACCGACAGCAGTGCGTCGTCATCCTCGTCGTGTTCGCCATCAAAATCCTTGCTGTCCAAATCGGACAGGTCGATGTCGTCCACGATGTCGATGTTCAGCGATTCCAGTGTGTCATACAGCTTATCCACCTTTTCCACATCGAAATCCAACTGCTCCAGCGCATCGTTGATCTCTCTTGTTGTCAGCTTGCCATTGGCTTTTCCGCTTTCGATCAGGCTGCGGATCACTGCCTTTTTGTCCTTTACTGCCAAACTAACTCCTCCTGTTTTTCTTTGCCGCCAGCTGTTTGACATACTCTCCCAAGTCGTTGTCATCCATCTGGGCAACTTCCCTTTCCGTTTTTACACTTCTATGCTCGATCAACCGAGCGATATAATCCCCCAGCGTCTGCTCGTCGCACCGCTGCGAGGGTGCCGTCGCCATGATTGCCGAAATCCTTCCCATCAGCTCCGGGGACAGCTGCGACGACAGGTCGATCATCTCCACCGTCTGCCCCTGCTCCAAGCGCTGGCTCAGTGCCAGATAGAGCTGGCGGTTGATGTCGGTGACAAAATCCTGCTCGCTCAACCGGCTGCTGACCTGCGGGTAGGAATCCGGGTTTTTCATCAGGCAGAACAGCACCCCTTCCTCCGCCATTGCATAACGAAGGTTGGTGCGGCGCTGCAGGTCGTCCTTTGCCGCTGCCATCCTGCCGATATAGATGTTGGTGTCCGCCCGCTGCTGCTTGCGCTGCCGGTAGGACTCCCGCTTGTCCAGATTTTCAATCTGCGCCTTGATGGCTTGCGGGGAGATTTCCAGCTCGTTTGCCGTCTGGGTGATGTAGACCTCCCGCTCCACCGGGTTGCGGATACCGGCAAACAGCTTGCACGCCTCCTTGAGGTATCCCACCTTGCCGTCTGCCTGTGCGGTGTCATAGGTGGTGCGCAGTTTGCTCAACTCAAACTCCACCGGGTTGCGGCTGTTGTCCAGCAGCATGGCAAAGCGCTCGGTCCCATATTTTTTGATGAACTCGTCCGGGTCCTTTGCACCGGTCATCGACAGTACGCTGACCTTGACACCGACCTCATCAAAAATATTCATCGCCCGCTTGGTGGCTGCCTGTCCCGGTCCGTCCGAATCGTACGCCAGCACCACCCGCTCGGCATACTGGGAAATCAGCCTTGCCTGCTCCTCGGTCAGCGCAGTGCCCAAAGTTGCCACCGCGTTGTCAAAGCCCGCCTGATGGATGGCAATGACGTCCATATACCCCTCTGCCAAAATCAGACCCGGGCGCTTGGAGGTTTTGGCAAAGTTGAGGGCAAACAGGGTCTTGCTCTTTTTAAAGACCGGCGTATCGCTGGAGTTGAGGTACTTGGCTCCCTTGTCGTCCAGCGCTCTGCCGCCAAAGGCGACCACATTGCCCCGCAGGTCGATGATAGGAAAGATGACGCGGTTGGAAAAACGGTCGTGCGGTCCGTATTTTCCTTTGGTCACCACATTGGCTTCCAGCATATCGTTGTCCGAAAAACCCTTGGCGCGCAGATGGTTGAGCAGTCCGTCCCAGCCTGCCGGCGCATAGCCCAATCCAAAGTGGCGGATGGTCTTGCGGTCCCTGCCGCGGCTGATGAGATACTCATACGCCTGTCTGCCCTGCTCGGACATCAGGCAGGAGTGGAAAAACCGTGCCGACTCGCGGTTGATTTCCAGTACCCGCTTTTTCAGCATCGAACGCGCGTCCGACTGGTCGCTGTCCATCGGCAGCTCCAGCCCGCAGCGGTCCGCCAGCAGCTTGACCGCCTCCATGTACTCCAGATTTTCGATGCGGCGGATGAAGGTAATCACATCTCCTCCCGCTCCGCATCCAAAGCAATAGAAGGACTGATTCTGCGGATAGACATAAAAAGAAGGGCTCTTTTCCGAGTGGAAGGGACACAGTCCCACCAGGTAGCGCCCTTTTTTCTTCAAGGGCAGATAGCCGGAAACGATCCGCTCCATATCACAGCTCTGTTTGAGCTGCTGGATAAACAGTTCTGGCAACATCCTGCCGCCCTCCTTTCCAGATAATCTCCCTTACCTTTTGAAAGGAAATTCCCTTTTTCCCCTTCTATATACTATATACTGAAAAAAAGGCGAAATTCCTTCTGTTATTTGAATTTTTTATGCGAACTTATCCCGCAAAATGGTCGAAACGTTCCTCCACCACCTGCGGAACGATCAAAGCCGCGCTCAGCTCGGTGACTTCCTTGATGAAGCGCTCGCTTTCATCCTTTTTAAACAGAACCCTCATGCTGACCACCGCTCCAAAATCGGTGTCCTCCACCCGGCAAACATAGTTTGGCAGCAGATAGTTGACCTTTCCGTAAAAGGAGTAGTCCATCTGCATCTGCAGCAGCACGCAGGTGGTCATCAGCTTGCGGGAGGCGGCATCGACAGCAATCTTTGCTCCGTGGGAATAAGCGCGCACCAAGCCGCCCGCTCCCAGCAGGATGCCGCCAAAATAACGGGTCACCACCACTGCCACATCGACCAGACCCTCTTTTTCAATGCAGTCGAGCATCGGCACACCGGCGGTGCCCTGCGGCTCTCCGTCGTCCGAGTAACGCTTGATCCCGTTGCGCAGGATGTAGGCATAGGTGTTGTGGGTCGCATCCCGGTGCTGCTGACGCACCTGTGCAATCCACGCCTGTGCCTCTTCCTCGGTCTGCACCGGTGCGATTGCTCCGATAAACCGGGATTTGCGCTCGACAAATTCATCCTCTGCCGGAGCATAGATGGTTGTATATTCCTGCATAAGCCTTCCCTCCGCCTGATTTTGATTGGATCCCCGTGTTTTTGCAACAAGGGATAGCAAAAAGGCAATGCAACAGTCTGTTTTTCTGATGCATTGCCTTGTGAGCGTAAAGTTCTGAACCTATTTGTTATTGAGGCCGAAACGTTTGTTGAAACGATCTACACGACCGCCGGTATCAACCAGTTTCTGTCTGCCTGTGAAGAAAGGATGACACTTTGAACAAATTTCAACGCGCAGATCCTTTTTTGTAGAACGGGTTTCAAATTCTGCACCACATGCACATCTGATAACGGTTGGCTCATACTTTGGATGGATTCCCTGTTTCATCTTAGCTAGTCACCTCTTTCTGAAAATCATAAGATAACAAAATACATACTACCACATCACAGGCAAAAAAGCAAGTCTTTTTCCCCTGTATCCAACAAAAAAATTTGGATTCCTCCACCCCCTGCACCGGCTTGTTGGGCGCATTTTTAAAAACTTTACGACCCTGTCTTTTTCAGGCTTGACAAGTGAAAAAAATCTGCTATACTCTAAGTGTACTATTTAAACTAATACACTTCATACAGATAGAGCCGGGAGGTGAAGAAATGATCCAGATTGATTTGCAAAGTCGGGTCCCCCTCTATGAGCAGCTTCAGGAACAGATCATCCGCCTGTCGATGCTGGGGATTCTGGACGAAAATCAGCAGCTGCCGTCGGTGCGAGCGTTGGCACGCGAGGTCGGCGTCAATCCCAACACCGTTGCCAAAGCCTATCAGCAGCTGGAGCAACAGGGCATCATCTACACCGTATCAGGAAGAGGCAGTTTTGTTTCACCGGACGTCCTTTCCCTGCAACCGCTGCGGCAGGCAGCCTTGCAGGAAGTTTTGGATGCCGTTGACAAGGCGTTGAGCCGCGGCGTATCCCCGCAGCAGCTGCTCGATGCTGTCCGGCAACAGCTGGACTCCCTTTCACCCTGCAATCAAGGAGGTAGCCAAGATGATTAAAACGCTTTCTCTTACCAAAACCTTCGGTCCGACCATCGCTTTGGAAAATCTGTCCACCACCATCGAAGAGGGCAGCATCTACGGTCTGGTCGGCTCCAACGGCGCCGGCAAATCCACCCTGCTGCACCTGCTGGCAGGTATCTACCGTCCCACCGGCGGCAGCATCGAAATCGACGGGCAGCCGGTCTATGAAAATCCGGCGTGCAAACAGCAGGTTTTCTTCATCCCCGATGAAATCTATCAGCAGCCGGGTGCTTCGATGGAAAGCATGGCAAAGCTGTATGCCTGTCTGTATCCCCGGTGGTCACAGCAGCGGTATGAACAGCTGGTGCAGCGTTTCCCCATCGACCCCAAACGCAAGCTGTCCACCTGCTCGAAGGGGATGCGCCGTCAAATCGCCATCATCCTCGGCATGAGCTGTATGCCCAAATACCTGCTGCTGGATGAAGCGTTTGACGGGCTTGACCCGGTCATTCGCGTCGCTGTGCGCAAGCTGATTTCGGACGACGTTCTCGAACGAGGCACCACCGTCCTGATTGCCTCCCACAACCTGCGGGAGCTGGAGGATTTGTGCGACCAGATTGGTCTGCTGCACGGCGGACACATCCTCTTCCAGCGGGAGCTGGACCAGCTGCGCTGCGACTTTGCCAAAATCCAGTTTGCCGCCCGTCCGCTGCCCTCCCGCGAACAGCTTGCTCAACTGTTCCCCATCATCTCCATGCACAGCAGCGGCAGCATTGCAGAGATGGTGGTACGCGGCAATCCGATACAGATTCAGCAGAAGCTGTCGGTCTTTCACCCGCTGCTGTGTGAAACGGTGCCGCTGACGCTGGAAGAAATTTTTATCACAGAAATGGAGGCTGTCGGCTATGACTACAACAACGTCATCTTCTAATTCTCGTTTCCGTCCATCCGGCAGATTGTTCGACCACCAGTTTTTTGAGCTGTACCATATCGTGGTCAAGCAGAACCTCATTCCGATGGGAATGTATCTGGTGGTCCTGCTGCTCACGGCGGTGCTGCCCGATTACTCCTCTGCCTCTCAGGTGGATATGAGCATCATCACCCCAAATAGCCTGCACCCTCGAGTTTCCTCCTTTGCCTTCTGTGCGCTGGGCTTTGTCGTGCCGGTCATGCTGGCAACCATGTTGTTCCACTATCTGCACACCCGTCTTTCGGTAGATTTTTACCACGGTATGCCGGTATCCCGCGACCGCCTGTTTTTCACCCGCTACTTTGCAGGGCTTACCTTCCTGCTGCCTCCTCTGCTGATTTGCAAGGTGCTGTCCCTGTCCATTCAGCTGGCTTTCTACCATTCTGTCCTCTCCCCGATGACCCTGTTGTCCATCCATCTACAGGATTTTCTGTTTTGGACTGTCTTATACAGCTCCATCTTCACCATCTCCTGTATGGTGGCAGTCACCTCCTCGAATGTCATCGAGAGCATCCTCTATTCCGCTGCCCTCAATGGCGCCGGTTCGGTGATCCTGTCTATGTTCATCATCTTTTCCGGCTCCCTTTATGGCTTCGACCTTTACAGTGTCGCCGCGCCTGCCAGCCTGCTCTCCCCCTATGCCCTGATGGCATATTATATGAACCATTATTCCTACACCCCGCTTCCAGACAACAACCATTGGTTGATTGGAATGTTGATATGGCTGGTTTTGGGCTTTGCCGCTCTGATGCTTGCGCTGCATCTCTACCGCCGCTTCCACAGCGAGTGGGCACAGCAGTGGGGCAGACAAACCATCTTCACCCAAATCATGAAGATTCTGGCAGGAATGCTGATGATGTTTCTGGTCTTTGGCATCCAGATTTTTGACGATCCGGTCACCAACGCCCTGCTGGGCTGTCTGGTGGGCGCACCTCTCGGCTTTCTGCTGGTGGAGGGCGTCACCGGAAAAGGTTTTTCCAAGCTGCGCAGCAATGGACGCAGCATTGCCCTCCTGATGGCGCTGTGCCTAATCGTTCCCATCTACCTTGTCACCGACGGCTTTGGTCAGGTCTACCGGATTCCGGCAGAGGAGAAGATTCAGCAGGTTTCCTTCCGAATGGCAACCGGAGCCAGCCGCTATTCCTCCTACTCCTGGGTAGACACCAACGGAATCTGGCACGACAATCTCGCCATCCCCAAAAGCACCCTGACCTCGGAACACGCAAAGGAGCTGGTTCTTCAGCTCCACCAGAATGGACTGGACCTAAAAGACTACGCCGGTCAGACCTCATCCTTCTATGAAATCACCTATTCTCTGGAGCCAAACGGTCATAAACTGAGCCGCCGGTATCCGATCAGCGCCCACGACCTTTTGCTGCTCGAGCAAATCTATTGCGAGCCGGAAATGGTTCAAAACAGCGAACCGGTCTTTTTCTATCAACCCGAGCTGCTCGAGCAGGTGACCCTTTACAACGCCATCGGCAGCCGTATCGGAACGGTCGACACCGACCAATATGAAGCCCTGCTTCAGGCGCTTCGCGAAGACCTGCTGACCATGAACGCCGACCGCCTCTTCGACTATTCTGCCGATTCCTTCTGCGGTTACCTCCACTTTGGTGTCAAGGAATACAACGAAAGACTTCAGCAAAATCTTGCGCTGCGCGACCAGCTGAAAAAACTGCCCTATGGAAGTTCCAACCTGATTCTGCGCTCCTCTTATCAAAAAACGCTGAAACTTCTGGAATCGTTCGGTCTGAATTTTGAGCAGCCCTCCACCAAGGTTCAATCTCTGGTTGTGACAATGCCAACCACGCAGGACATTGATTTGGACCCTACACTCTCCATCACCAGCGATCTGGAGGATTATGCCGAATCCATCGAGCGCTCCAATCTCAAATGGAGCATCACCGACCCCGAGCTGATTGAACAGATTCTGGCAGCTTCCAGCCCGAACCGCACCTCGATGAGCTGCAACCGCCTCTATCTGCAAACGGATTCCGCAGAAGCTCCGGTGCGCGGCGTACTGTTCATCGAAAACAGCCTTCTGCTTTCCATCTTAAAGGACAGTGAATTCCAGCTACCTTACCTGCTTTCCCCTTCCGAATACAGCAACGACCTGTATCCGCTTTTAAATCCAAACGTCTATAAAGATGCTCTCTATGAAAAAAGCGCCGAGCAGGCGATGCAGATGCTCTTTGACGTTTCCGAAGATATCAGCGTCGCAGAGTTTGCCCGCAACAATCATCTGGACTGGTTTACCGGAAAAACACCGGAACAGCTGGATGCGATGGAGCGCACCGCCCTGTGTTCCCCGGACAACACCCTCGTCTTTTATAACACGCTGATTGGTTACTAATTTTTGACATCCACGATTCATCCATAAAAAACGGCTTTCCCTGATTTTTCGGGGAAAGCCGTTTTTCTGTCCTGACAAAATTGCCTGTCCGTTTTCGGAATAATTTCTTGAAAAAAGGCACACAACTTGTTATGATAAACTCAACAACAGGAAATATAAATGTTGATAAAAAAGGAGGACGATCGAATGAACAACCAACCAAAAATTTATTTTGCCTATGGAAGCAATCTGAACCTGGAGGATATGAAGGTTCGTTGTCCCACTGCCCGCCTGCTGGGTGCCGGACGCGCCGAAGGACATGAGCTGATGTTCCGCGGACACACACCGGACACCTCCTTCCTCACCGTTGTGCCCAGTCCTGACCGGTTTGTCCCTATCGCTGCCTTTGAGGTGTACGAGGAGGACATCCGCGCACTGGACGACTATGAGGATGTGCAGGACAACATCTACCGCACCGAAACGATGACCTTCTCCATCGAAGGACACGGCGAAGTCGAAGGCTTCTGGTATGTAATGAACGGCGGGGACAAGATGCCGCCGACCCAGCGGTACTGGGACACCGTCGTACAGGGCTATCAGGATTTCCACTTTGACGTAAAGCTGCTGGAAGAAGCGCTGACCCGATAAACGCAAAAAAGGCGATGAGTTTTCATCGCCTTTTTTTAATGGATTTAACTTATCAATTAGCTTCTGGCTGCACCGTCTACCGAGAGGATTTCTCCGGTGATATAGCTTGCCATGTCGCTTGCCAGGAAGAGGAATGCGTTTGCAATATCCTCCGGCTCACCGACGCGGCGCAGCGGGATAGTTGCAATCAGAGGTTTAATCATATTCTCCGGCAGAGCCGCTACCATGTCGGTGCGGGTAACGCCCGGTGCAACGCCGTTGACACGGATGTTGCTTGGACCCAGCTCTCTTGCCAGCGACAGGGTCATGCCGTTGACGGCAAATTTGCTGGTCGGGTAGCCGACGCCGGACGGCTGACCGGAGATGCTGACCATCGAGCTGGTGTTGAGGATAACACCGCCGCCCTGTGCGCGCATGATCTTAACTGCCGGCTGGATGGCGTTAAACAGTGCGTTTACGTTGAGGTTCATAATGCCTGCAAAGTCCTCCGGCTGGTAATCCTCCAGCTTGGTGCTCTGGGAAACGCCGGCGTTGTTGACCAGAATATCCAGTCTGCCGTACTTTTCTCCGACCTTAGCGATAGCTTTTTCCATCTCCTCGGAATCGGTCAGGTTTGGCCACATTCCTTCTACGACCCAATCCGGGTTCTCCTCTTTGAGCGACTGGACGGCTTTATTGACCGACTCCTCTTTTGAGCCGAACAGAACGACCTTTGCTCCGTTTTCCAGATATTTTTTAACGATGGCGTATCCGATTCCTCTGGTTCCACCGGTTACGACCGCTACACGATCCTTTAACAACATCATTTGATTTTCCTCCCGTTTTAAATTAAACTATCTTGTTTTTCTTCTTTATATCAAAATATTTTATTGACATTGACTATATTATACCTTATTGTTAAAATAAAGTCAATCCAAATTCTGCTCTTCCTGCTGAAATCCTCTTTCTTTTTGTAAAACGCTTGACCTTTCCCTGTAAAAACTGCTATAATAAATGACGGTATACGGCATCCTTTCTTTTTGAGGGAAACAGTTGCTTTTGCACTCTGCCGCAGCCTTTGTGGATTAAGCGGTTCGCTCCACCTCGGTCGCCTTACCGTGTAAAAATCAGAGGTCATTTGCGGATATGGCGGAATTGGCAGACGCGCTAGATTTAGGCTCTAGTGGTACTCCCGTGCAGGTTCAAGTCCTGTTATCCGCACCACCAGACTGAGTCTGGACGCAGTTCGCGTTCGGACTCTTTTCTTTTATCCAACCGATTCTGCTCGCGTCGGCAGCGACACCTTTTTACAGCACGATTTTGTGTCTGAGCCTGGACGCAGTTTGCGTTCGGACTCTTTTCTTTTATCCAAATGCTCAGCTCGTGTGCCGCGATTTTTTCACTGGGTGCATTCCCCGATAGGAAGTATGCACTCTTTTTCCCCTTACTAAAACATCTATCCCAAACTTTTTGATGAAACGGAGGTTTTCCCATGATTTTGCAAACCGAACGCCTGCTCCTGCGGGAGATGACCCAAGAGGATTTTCCTGCTCTTTGCCGCATCCTTCAGGACGAACAGACGATGTATGCCTACGAAGGTGCCTTCAGCGACAGCGAAGCGCAGGTATGGCTGGACCGCCAGCTGGAGCGATACCGTCAGTTCAGCTTTGGTCTTTGGGCGGTCGTCCTCAAACAGACCGGTGAGATGATCGGTCAATGCGGCTTGACCATGCAGCCGTGGAAGGGTCAGGAGGTCCTGGAAATCGGGTACCTCCTCAACCGCTCCTACTGGCACTGCGGCTATGCCACCGAAGCGGCACAGGCGTGCAGGCGGTATGCCTTTGAAACCCTTGGAGCCGATGAGGTCTGCTCCATCATTCGGGACACCAACACCGCCTCTCAGCAGGTTGCCCTGCGAAACGGGATGCACAAGGCAGACCGGATGGTCAAGCACTACCGCGGAGTGGATATGCCGCACGACCGCTATGTGGTATCTCGCACATCTCTTTCGGAGAAACCATAACAGAATAAAAAAGACAGCCCTTGCGGTCGAAGGACCGGCAAGGGCTGTCTTTTTTTGGGATCATATAAGGGGGAAAGGGCGGTGTCCCCAAAAGCCGCAAGGGACGCTTCGCCCCCCTCAAAAAGGAGAATACGAATTGTTTACAGGCATTTGCTTTATTAAAATCAGCAACATCTGCCTTTCATACCCTTATACTAATCCATCACACCCATTTTGTCAAGCTATTTTATAGTAAACGCTTTATTTTCTGCATTTTCCCCAAACAAATCTCCACTTTCCTGTGGATAAGGCAATATCCCTTTGGAAAGATTCTCCTCCCAGAAGTGGACAAACAGGCACAGCGCCAGAAGGTCCGCACAGCCTCCCGGACTGATGTTCTGCTCAATCATCCGGGCATCCAGCTCTTGCAGCAGACGGTGGTCCAGCCGCTCTTTTTGCAGCAGGCTGTCTGCCTGCTGCTGCATCCATTTTAATGTCTGTAAATCCGAGCGGGTCAAAACGTTGGTGTCCTCGACAGAGGTCATCAGCTGCAACAGCGCGTACAGCGCCGCATCGTTGCAGTTTTCCCCGCGTTTGAGTGCCGCTTGCAGGGCAGGTAATCCCAGCTGCATCACCGAAGGAAAGCCACGCTCGGCTTCTCCCCGAATCCCGACGATGCCGTGCTGACAATACAAACGCTCCCCATAGGAGCGAGGCGGGCGCACTCCCCGGTCAAGCTGCGCAAAATCGTCGCACAAACCCTTGCACAAAGCCGCACAGCCCTCCGCCAGCTTTTGGCGGGAATATCCTCCCTCTCTCAGGGAAGCTGCTGCCGTTGCCGCACAGAAAATCCCCATGGAGAAGATGGCTCCCTTGTGGGTGTTGACTCCGCCGGTCGCCCGACGCATCCGCTGTTCGGCTTGCTTGCCCTTCCAACGCAGCTTTTGGAAGGTGTCGCTGTTGCTGCCGTATATTGCGCCCAGCAGCGCCGCCTGACGAAAATATGGGTAGAGGGCGCAGCTGCTGTCAAAGAAGGTTGTTTCCTGCATATCGCTGTGAGCGCCGCTGTTCTCCCTGTCGACCAGTCCCGGCTTGGGCGCAGTGTGGACCTCATACAGCAATGCACGGCAGGCGGTGGAGGCGATGTCGTCCGCACAGCGACCCATCAGTTGCTCGCAGATAATCTGCACGGTGCGGCTTTGCAGCTGCCGAATGTCATGCGCCTGGCTTCTTGCACAGACTGCCGCCTGCTGCTCACACAGCAAACAGCGTCTGGGCGGCAGACCCAGCTGCTGCCGCGAAATTTTGGGGGATTCAGCGGTCATCACGTCGATGTCAAACAGCCTGCCCAGCGCATCGTCCTCCTCGATTTGGGTCATCAGGCGTTTTACCTCCAGCGGCTCCAAATCGGTCAGCAGGCAAAGCTCGTCCCCTGTCGGCTGATGGACCTCCTCCTGCTGCAAAACTTCTGCGCCTGCAAAGTGCAGCTGAAGCAGGATGCTCTCCTTGCCCAGCGCAAAGGCGTAGGAGAACAGCGGAAAGCTTTTGACACCGCCTGCAATATTTAAGGTAAAGCTGATAAGGGTGCCCTCCTGCTGCATCATCCGCTGCTGGCGCAGCACCCGTGCTTCCTTTGCGTCCAGCAGCTGCTGCAACGAAATCGGCTGGCAGGCGCACAGCTGCTGTAAATAATACTGCTCCATCCTCTACCGTCCCTGTCTCATGCGTTCTGCGATTTCCCTGCCCTGCTCGGACAGCAGGAAATCCATCGTCGTCTGCGGGACCATGAGGCGAATGGCATCATAATCCCCCGCCTTCATCCGCTCCCGCACGCTGGAGGCGCTGATTTCCACACCGTCCAGCCGACGTCGCGGAATCTCTACCACCTCGATGCCATATTCTCCCAGCACCTGCTTCATGGCGCGGTTGTAGGCGCTGGTCACCGGACAAAACGGCTCGGTCCCCACAAAGCGGCGGGTGATACCCAGCTCCTTGGCAAAGTATTCGCAGAAGATGCGCAGGTCCAGCTCGCAGTTTGCCTGTTCTGCCCGGGTTTTCTCCTTGATAAAATAGGTCGGAAAGACTGCGGAGGAAATCAGGTAATCGGAGGTGTGATGCAGCACCACGTTGCCGATGTCCGATACTCCCTGCTTGACCAGCTCATAGCGCACCTGCGCCGGAAAGGCGCTGCGGTCCTCCGACAAAACAAACAGGTGCAGCAATTCACACTGGGAAGCCGCTGTTTCCACCAGATACCGATGTCCGTTGGTGAACGGATTGCAGTTCATCACCGCTGCACCAATCACACCGCCGTTGTCCTTTGGATGCTGCAAGCTGCGGACATATCTGCCGATGCCATCCCGCACATTTTCCATGAACAGCACATCCTCTGTCTGGATGATGGGGAAAAATCCAAGGTCGGAAAACATCGCGATATTCTTCGGTTTGGTAAATACAAACAGATGGCTGTTGCCCTGTTCGATGGCGTGGTTCATCAGCAGGGTAACCACCCGCGAGGAAAGTCCTTCTCCCTGATGGCGGTCGTCCACCGCCACACATTTGATGACATTCTGCTGCAAAGAACCGGTCGCTGCGATCTCTCCCTGTGCATCGACCAGATTGACGGTATATTCCACCCCCTGGTCGTACGAAAGCTGCATCGACTCCAAAAACGCCTGCAATCGTTTCAGCTTTCTTCCGCTGAACGGCTGCCCATATTCCTCATAAAACTGGCTGTATTCCATCTGAACGGACGCTCCTCTCCTGTGACAAACACGTTTTGTACTATCATACCCTATCCTTCCCTGAAAAACAAGTGGCAGGCAAAGCGGATGCTTTGCCTGCCATCTGTTCTATCAAAGGATTTGCTTATTTTACGCTGTGGATGACATCCAGCAGGGTGCCATCGCGGTAGATGACGTTGGCAACGACCTTGTCACCCATCTGTACCGGCTTCGGTACGCCCGCAATCTCCTCTGCCATCCGTTTGAGGTCTGCAATCTCAACGACCGGCAGTTTTGCCTCTTTGAGCTTCTCTTTCAGCTCAACGTTCTTGCCGCCTTCGGTGTTGACCGCAATGCCTCTCTGGGTAACCACGACGTCGACGGTCTTGCCCGGAGTGGAGATGCACAGGCATCTGTCTACCACCAGCGGCAGTCTTGCACGGGTCAGCGGAGCGATGATGATTGCCAGTTTTGCACCGGCAGCGGTGTCGCAGTGACCGCCGGAACCGCCCATGATGTAGCCGTTGGAATCGGTGTGTACGTTGACGTTAAAGTCAAGGTCCACCTGGGTTGCACCCAGCAGAACAACGTCCAGACTGTCTACACCGGCGCTCTTGCCGCTGACGCCTGCATACTGGGTGGCAGAAACTTCCATGTGCTTTGGATTGGAGCGGATGGATTCAACTGCCTTCAGGTCGAAGCACTGTACGTCCAGCAGCGCTTTAAAGCAGCCTGCCTCCAGCATATCGACCATGTAGCCGGTGATACCGCCCATGCCAAAGCTGCCCTGGATGCCCTTTTCCAGCATCATGTCTTTGACATATTTTGCAGTAGCCAGGGTCGCACCGCCTGCACCGGTCTGGAAGGAGAAGCCGTCCTTGAGCAGACCGGAGGCTTCGATGACCTTTGCAGCGTAGCTTGCCATCTTCAGACCAACCGGGTCACGGGTGATCTTGGTGGTGCCGGAAACGATGCCGGCAGGGTTACCAATCTGGTCTACCGCTACCACATAGTCAACATAGACTTCCGGGATGGAGAAGTCTACCAGCGGATATTCCACCAGGTTATCAGTGATGACAACAACCTTTTTCGCATTCATTGCATCGGCAAACGCATAGCCGATGGAACCGCAGGCGGATTTGCCCACCTTGCCGGTGCAGTTGCCCATGTCGTCCGCAGTAGGAGCTGCGATGAAGGCAACGTCGATGACCGAGGTTCCTTTTTCCATGTCGGAGGCTCTGCCGCCGTGGCTGCGGAAGATGACCGGCTTGTCCATGATTCCTTCGGAGATGGCTTTGCCGACCTTGCCGCCCATGTAGTTGCACTCGATGCCGGTAACGACGCCGTTTTTGATGTGACCGATAATCGGCTCATGCACGTCAAAAACCGAGCTTGCGTTGACCGTCAGGTCTTTAATGCCCATTTTTGCGATCTCATCCAGCACCATGTTCAGCACATAGTCGCCGTTTCTCATGTGGTGGTGGAAGGAAATGGTCATCCCATCCCTGAGTTCGCATTTTTCAATCGCTTCTTTAATCGATGCCAGTAACTTACTCATCGTCTTCCACCTCTCCAAACATTGCTTTTTCCATCTCGATGACCTGTCTTGCACGCTCTACGATTGGTGCGTCGATCATCTTGCCGCGCAGAGAAACAACGCCCTTGCCCTGTTCCTTTGCGATGCGGATGGTTTCCATGACCTCATGCGCATAATCAATCTCCGCCTGTGTTGGGCTGAAGACCTCGTTGATGCCTTCGACGTGTCTTGGAGAGATGGAGGCTTTGCCGGAGAAGCCCAGGCTCTTTGCAAAGCTGGCGTCGGCATACAGTCCTTCGATGTCGTCCACGTCGGTGAATGGGGTGTCGTATACGTCGATGCCGCAGGCGCGGGCAGCGCATACCAGACGGGTGCGGGCATAGAAGATTTCGTTGCCCTCTTTGGTTCTCTTGCAGCGCAGGTCCGCAGTCAGGTCCTCGCCGCCCAGGAACATGGCAGCTACCCTTTCGTCTGCACTGGCAATCTGGAAGGCGTTCTCTACGCCCATTGCGGTTTCAATCAGAGGGATCAGCTTGACAGTGTTCTTTTCAAATCCGCATTTTTCCTCCAGCTTGGCGATGTACTCGGAAACGGTTTTTACGTCCTGTGCGCCGCTGACCTTTGGAGGCATGATCATGTTTGGTTTGAGCGGGATGATTTCATCCAGGTCCTTCATCCAGTAATCGGTTTCTACCGGATTAATGCGGATGATGATTTCACAGCCCTTGTAATGCAGCGATTTGAGCGCGTTGCGCACCAGAATTCTTGCAGAATCCTTTTCTGCCGGAGATACTGCGTCCTCCAGGTCCAGGATGATACTGTCAGCGCCCAGAACGTCGCCGTTCATCAGCAGGTTCGGGGTGTTTCCTGGAATAAACAACATGGATCTTCTCATCAGTTTTCCCCTCCTGCTCTCTTGATTGCGGTTTCGACGCGCGCTTTGATGACGCAGTCGATGGCTCCCTTGTCGTTGACCGAGATTTTGCCGGACTCTACGCCCAGTTCCTGGGTCACTTCGCGGACACTCTGCTCGATCTGCTGAGCAAACTGGTTATACACAACCGATTCGATCTCAATTTCCAACCGTTCGCAGGGTTCTACCTTTACATAGACATCGCTGGATTCCAGTGTGCCTGCAACGGCGCTTGTTTTGATATTCATGGTTTTCTTCCCCTCTCTGTTGCTTAAAGGAAAATCTAAGGTACGTCTTGCCTTAAAAAGACGGCAGGAGCTGATTTACCCTACTCCTCGATGCCTTTGCGGCACGGCATACCCAAATCAAAGGGATGTTTCTCTTTGACAAATTTGGTCACATAGTCCGCCCGGTCGGTCAATGCGCTGATGTCCATTCCGTACTGATGTCCGGTGATGACCAGCTCGGTACCCTCGGGACGTTTATCCATCATTTCCAGCAGCTGTTCCTTTTGAATAGTGCCGAGGTTGTAGGCGTCGATCACTTCATCCAGCACCACCAGGTCATAGTTGCCGGTAAAATATTTTTCTCTGACTTCATCAAACTTCTTCTGGAATTTTTCCTTATAAAATTCCTGCTGCTCGGGAGTCAGATTGAACATGAAGGGGATCGGTCCCTCATTTTCAATATAATCCACACCCGGCAGCGAACGGATGATGCTGACCTCTCCGCTGTTCGGCTCCTTCAAAAACTGGTAGACCAACACCTTGAAGCCATGTCCTACACAACGGACGATCTGTCCCATGGCGGCGGTGGTTTTTCCCTTGCCGTCCCCATAGTAAAGCTGTGTACAACCTTTCTGCATCTGTATGTCCTCCCTTCCAAGCTGCACCCTGCCGCTTTTTTCGAAAAGAAAAGCCGCACCTTGTCTGTGCAGCCTCTCTGGTAAACGGACAGGCACAGCGAATCTTCTGGTTAGTAAATCCGTTCGATTTTATCAATATCTGAGCCGATCTTTGGAGCTTCCTTCTGCCCAACCAGACCGACAATCAGATAGCATTTGCGCACCGGGTCATACGGAATATCCTTAATCAGGGTAAAGCCTTCAATCTCTCCGGCGCTGCGAACATGATTTCGAGGCGCGGTGCATCGGTAGATGACATCTCCTATGCTGATGTGCTCCTCATCATGGAACGAAATCGGGACATCCTGTTCGATGACCGCCCGCACCTTTTTTTCAATCGTATCCAACGAAACGATTGGTTTATCTTTAAAGCACAGGACAAAGCCGTGCTTTACTTCTGCGTGTTCATAATCCTCTGGATGACCGTGCGACAGAAAATATCCGGTGATGTCCTCTGCCGAATGAATCATCTTTCTGTATCGGATGGATTTAAAAACGATGTTGGCAATATCCTGCGGGATGGGACCAAACAGGTCCGGTCGGGTCACAATGACCTCCTCACCCACGCCGATCATCACATCTGCGTTGACCGGCAGGTCGCTGCCTTCCCGTTTTAAAAACGGATAGATCAAATCAAAATGCTCTACCACCACCCGCTTGCCTTTTTCGATAGCCGCCATGATGGCGCGGGCAAGCTCGGGGCACTGGGTAAAGCCCTGCTCAAAGCGGATGTCCAGATGGTAGGTGTGCGGGGTGGCAAACAGAGAAAAGCCTCTCTTGCTGATCCCCATGCCCAGCGGGTCATCCAGCATCTCCAGAATCGGCAGCGGACGAACGTTGACCCCCTCGTCGTCATTCGTCAACTCCAGTCCGGGGAACATTCCCTTGACCAGCATACTTTTGCCGGAACCTGCATCGCCGATGATCCCAATCAGCTTATCCATCGGGCGCAGATACTGCTGTGCAATCTGCATTCCCAGTTCCGCCATTCGCTCGTTTCCTCTTGGTGCAAAATAGATGCTGTACAGATGACTGATATACGACATACAACGCCTCCCTTCCTGCATGGTGCAGATATACCGATAGGGATTCCTTTGCAGAATCCCTATCGGCTTTGCTTATTTTGCCGGACCGTCAAAAACGGTTAGCATTTTTTTGCGTTTCTCAGAGCGATTACTCTGTTCATTTCGTTGTAAACGATCATGAAGCCTTCGTCAACGCCCATACCCGGTTTTGCAAGGATCTGGTCTGGCTGGGTAGCCATTGCGCAGTCTACGCATACCTGGCAGGAACGGTCGGTCTCGTTGCAGGTACCGCCCTGGTATGCACCGAAGCCATGCTCTTTGCAGTACAGAACTGCTTCGATGGTGTTGTTGATACCACCCAGGTCAGGAGTTTTGATCTGAGCCATGTGACCTGCTTTGTTATCGCAGAAGTAGATGACGTCTTCCAGGGTGTTGCACCACTCGTCAGCTACCAGCTCAACATTGATGCCACGGCGATCCAGTTCTTCTCTCAGACCTTTCATGCACAGCATCTGTTTTTCTCTTTCGCCTGCGTCCATTGGACCTTCGATGCGCAGGTGGAATGGTTTTGCAGCCTCTTCCAGCTCTGCCAGGTAATCAGCCATAGCGGTGTAGTTGTCATCGCCGAATGCCTGACCGATGGTTCCATATACGTCGATATGGAAAACAGGGCAGTAGGATTCGTCTGTGCGCAGCTGCAGGATGCGGTCACGCAGCCAGCAAACGTACTCTTTGAGCTTGGAACCGTCGCGACCCAGTTTGGTCTCTACGTTGTTGATCAGAGCGTGTGGCAGGATAGCAGCGCCTTTGAGGATCATCTTGTCTGCGTTTTCGTAACGGTTGTCGCCGGACTGGGTGAAGATCGGAATTGGCTTTTCGGATACGGTGGTGCCGTACTCGTCAGCAACAACTTCGCTCATCAGACGTTTGCTGGATTTTGCTACTGCATCCAGGATTGCCTGGGAAACACCGTAACGGATAGCGGTATGCAGTCTCTTGCCGTCTACTTCGATTGCTTCCATCATCTTGGTCAGCTCTCTGAAGCTGTCTGCTTCTTTGCCTACCAGAGCAGGTTTGATGTATTTATCGATAACCGGGATAAAGTCCTCAGCCAGGAACAGTGGGTCACGGCCGCCTGCACCGGAGTACTGAACAGCTGCACAGTCGCCCCATGCGATCTGTCCGTCTTCCAGAACCAGCATAACCGAGATGGACTCGCCTGCCTGACGGATGGATTTAAAACCGGAGGTTACAGGCTGACCGATGTAAGCCGCACCGTCGGATTTTGCACCGCTTTTGATTGCTTTCTGGTCGTCAAAGAAGAAACCTGTACGGCCTGGAGCGCATACTACGTTTACGATTTTCATTTTAAAAATCTCCCTTCTTGATTAAAACAAAAGCCGCCGGGCAGCGGGGCTTTTTTCCGCCGCCCGCTTCGGCTTTTAAGATGCAGTAAAATTTAAAAATTAATATCTTGGTCTGCCTACCAGACGACCCTTGCTGATTGCATATACGTCGTCGATAACCATCTGGAAGGAAACCTCGCGGTTTTCTGCCTTGCCGCGTTCTGCCAGTTTTTCTTTGTGGAACTTCTTGAGGTCGTCGGTGAATGGCAGGTTGCCGACTTCCAGGATTCTGACAGCACCGGTGTTGTCACGGGCTGGCAGCATAATGCCTGCGTTGCATTTTGCTGGACCGAACGGGATGTCGATGACACCTGCGTTGATACCGGCGATTGCGCCCAGGATAATGTCGCCATGACCCAGAGCGATACATTTATCCATGATGCAGCGGGTCTCTGCTTTGATGATTTCTTTTTCATGCTCCATACGGGAACCGATGGTAACCTGGTCAACCAGCATGTTGGTCAGCTGTTTGGTGCAGCGCAGACCCTGTGCGTTTGCTTCCTTGGTTGGTACGCCGGCAGCTTCGTGTGGGGTCTTTACGATAACCTTGGTTGCCTTGGACAGTGCTGCACAGGCAGCACCCCAGGAGATAACGCCGAATGCTTTTGCTTCGTCAGCCGGGAAACCGCCCATCCACTGATGGAATACGGTGGTAACATTGACATCGTTGTAGCCGAATTTGTGCAGGTACTCTTCGGTCAGCTCTTCCAGGGTGCGGATTGCTGCAACGTCCTGGATCTGGTTGCCCAGCTGACCGTAACCAACGGTGATGTTCTTAACGCCCTGCTCTGCTGCTGCCAAAGCTTCAATGATAGCAACCGAGTGAGAGATACATGGCGGAACCAGAGTGCCGGTCAGAGGACCGTATGGCTCACGGTTGATCTGTACGCCGGCTTCTTCATAGATACCGGTCAGACGGTCAACGTACTGCCAATCCTTCATGGTCTGCTCAATCGGAATGTTCTTTGCATATGGAATGTTGTAGGAGATACCGCCGCCTTCGTAGGAGGTAAAGCCGCCTGCGTAGGTGATTTCGGTCAGCAGTCTTGCGTCCGGTGTACCGTGTCTTACCTGAAGAGGAGTATCCAGAGCTTCTACAACCTGACGGCAGCCTTTTACGCCATGGTTAACTGCCGGGAAACCGTTGAGGTATGGATGGAACTTGCCGCTTGCCATGCTCTCTTTTTCACGTCTGATACCCTCAGCGCAGTTTTCGTACTGGTTCTGACGGGTATAGGAGTCGATGGTGCTTGGCAGCAGGTCTGCTCCGCCTTCGTCCTGCAGGTGTTTGAGCAGCTCGATGTGGTTTTCAATCAGACCAACACCGGCTCTTGGCTGTACCAGGGTAACGCCCTCTTTTTTTGCTTTGTTGAGCTTGTTGGAGAAGATTTTGTGTTCCGGCAGGGATTTGTGGTAAGCGATGGCCTCGTCGAGGTCTACTTCCTTACCGGTTTCCCAGGTAGCGAGGATCTCTTTACGAACTTTATAAAATTCGTCGTCGGACCATTTTTTATTTTTGATATCAATGGTTTCCATCTTTTACTAACTCCTTTTTCATGATTCTCAATGCCGTCTGTGGATATTCGGTACTGAGGATGCCCATGGCCGCCAGAATGTACTTGCGGTCCACCAGCACCTGCGCCTCCTTCGGTTTTAAGGAGAACGCATCGAGTGGATTAAATAACGCGTGGGAAGCAATCTGCGCGGTGCGTTTGGTGTGGATCAGCGCGCCGCCGGTGACAATGACCGTCTTGACGGCAGTCAAATCCTTGCCCATCTGCATATAGCTGACGCCCATTGGAGAATAATACTGCTCCAAGTGTCCTGCATGGCGGGTGACCGCTACCTCGATGGCAAGGGAAGCCAGCGCATAATCCAGTGCCTCCAGCTCATCGTCGTCATTCGAAGGTACTACATCGGTGTGGACCGACAGGTAGTCGATCAGCTCTTTGCAGCGCTGCTCGCTCAAGCCGGACAGTTCGGATACGCGGGCGATGTCGGTGGCATCCACAATACCGTGGATGCTGTAACGCATACCGATGTCGCCTTCTACCGTTCTCTTTGCATACTCTTCCCGCAGACCCTTGAGGGCTGTCATGCCGGTGGTCGGCAGACCGAAGGACATCGAATAAATATCGGTGGTCGCTCCGCCCAAATCCACTCCGACCAGATCTCCAATGCCGTCTTCGCCCTCGCATCCCTTTGCCAGCAGCTTCATCGCTGTCAGCATAGCAGAAGGGGTCGGCATCAGGATGCCCTGTACCAGCTGCTGTGCGCGGCTGAGTCCCTTTGCCTTGACAATCTGCTCGAGGAAGATTTCGCGAATCTTCTTCTGGACAGGCTCCACATTCGGGATGTCCAGTCGCGGCATTACGTTCTCGCAGACATAGGTCTGTTTTTCCTTGAGGATTTCCTGACACTGGTCTGCGCAGTTGCGGTTGCCGGCGATGATGATTGGGAAAGGATTTTTTGCTTTGGCAAGCATCCGTGCGTTAAAGACGATGTTTTCCTTGTTGCCTCCGTCGGTACCGCCGGTCAGCAGGCAGATGTCGGGATTGATGCGGTCGATTTCCGCCAAATCTCCTTCGGTCAGCTCATAGGAGTAGGTTTTGATAACCTTTGCTCCTGCGCCCAGCGATGCCTGTCTTGCCGCTTTTGCGGTCAGCTCGGGAACCAGACCGATGGCAACCATCCGCAAGCCGCCGGCAGCAGAGGAGCAGGCGTACTGTTCCTCAAACTGGATGTCCCCGATTTTTTCCTTTAAAATTGCAAGTGCGTTGTTTAAGCCGTTGATGATGTCCGTTTCGATGGTGGTATAGCTCTGCGCTGTACCCAGAATTTTCTCTTCATCCACATCGACTGCGGTAATCTTGGTATAGGTGCTTCCAAAATCAATCAGCAAAACAGCCTTCATTGCCTTCACCCTCTTTATCTAGACTCAAATCGTTATCAGCTTGCGAGGGTGTTTATGCGATGCCCAGGTCCTCTTTCAGGCAAGCGATGGTTACCTGTGGGTCGGTGCCCGGACCAAATGCTCTGTCAAAGCCCATTGCTTTATAACGTCTTTCGATTTCTTCTACCGGAACTTTACCTACAACCAGGTTGCCGCCTGCATACAGCAGGATTCCTTTTAAGCCTGCCTCGTCGCATTTTTCTCTCATGCCGGTGCAGTCGATCTCGCCCTGTCCATACAGAGAAGAAACACAGATGGCATCTGCGCCTACCTCGACAGCTGCTTTGATAAACTCATCCTGTGGTACCAGTACGCCCAGGTTGGTAACGTCAAAGCCTGCGTCCAGAAATGCACGGTTGAGGATGGCGTTTCCGACTGCATGAACGTCCGCACCGATAACGCCGATAACCAGTTTTTTCTTTTCCATTTTTGTTTGCACCTCTTGTCAATATTTTCGGTCACTGCCCGCTGTTAGCGCAGCGATTCAAGATACTCTTTTGGACCTTTTTCGTACAGGTTGTTGCCTTCGCTGTCGATGATGACAAATGCCGGCAGGTCCTCGACCTCCAGACGTCTGAGTGCCTCTGCGCCCAGATCTTCGTATGCGATGACCTCAGCCTTTTTGATGCAGCGGGACAGCAAAGCGCCTGCGCCGCCGATTGCTCCAAAGTAAACTGCGCCATGTTTCTTCATCGCTTCGATTACCTCAGGGCTTCTCTTGCCTTTACCGATCATACCGCGCTGACCCAGCTCGATCATGGTTGGGGAATAAGCGTCCATACGGTAGCTGGTGGTAGGACCTGCGGAACCAATCACCTGGTCGCCCTTTGCCGGAGCCGGACCTACATAATAGATAACGGCATCCTTTGGATCAAACGGCAGCTCCTTGCCCTGTGCTACCAGTTCGCAAAGACGTTTGTGAGCAGCGTCCCTTGCTGTGTAAATAACTCCCGAAATCAGTACACTATCTCCACATTTTAAGTCTTTTACCTGCTCCAAGGTAAGTGGAGTTGTTATTCTCTTTTCCATAACCTTCTCCTCTTATAACTCAACAGTTTTATGACGGGTAACATGGCAGTTGATGTTGACTGCGATTGGCAGACCTGCGATGTGGGTCGGCATCTTTTCGATGTTGACTGCCAGAGCGGTGGTCTTGCCGCCTACGCCCTGTGGACCGATGCCCAGAGCGTTGATCTTCTCCAGCATCTCTTCTTCCAGCTGTGCATAGAACGGATCTGCATTGCGGACGTTGGTGTTTCTCATCAGCGCCTTCTTTGCCAGCAGCGCTGCTTTATCAAAGGTGCCGCCGATGCCTACGCCGACCACGATTGGCGGGCATGGGTTCGGACCTGCATCCTCAACGACCTTCATGATAAATGCCTTGACGCCTTCAAGCCCGTCAGAAGGTTTGAGCATTTTGATCTGGCTCATGTTCTCGCTGCCAAATCCCTTTGGAGCAACGGTCAGCTTAAAGCCGTCTCCAGGAACGATGTCATAGTAGATCATGGCAGGGGTGTTGTCGGTGGTGTTGACCCTGTCCAGTGGATCGCGGACGACCGATTTACGCAGGCAGCCTTCTGTGTATCCCTGACGTACACCTTCGTTGACCGCTTCCTCCAGGTTGCCGTCGATGTGAACGTCCTGACCGATCTCCATGAATACACACGCCACGCCGGTATCCTGGCAAACCGGAACATAAGCCTTCTCTGCAATCAGGTAGTTCTCGTGAATGATTCCCAGGATGTTCTTTGCCAGATCCCATGGCTCAGCCTGTTCACATGCGTTGATCTTCTCCTTGATATCCTCAGGAAGATAGGAGTTTGCTTCCATGCAAAGACGTTTTACCTGTGCGGTAATGTCTTTGGCACTAATCTCTCTCATCGTGTTTTCCCTCCCGTTTGGTCTTTCAGTATTTACCGAAAAATGCAGCCTGTGTGACCACCGGCTGTTTTTTATTGATAAGCGCCTTACCGGCGCTGATATCCGACTGTTTTTTTAGGACAGACAGAAGATGCCCCGCTCTAATTTATCACCATTGTCCCATCTTTGCAAGTTTTCTTTCAAAAAAGTTAATTTTGATTTTTTTCGTGCAATGTACAGAAACAACAAAAAAAACTTCTTATTTTAATAACGATGACTAAAGTACAGCTGAACCTGCGAAAGTTCCTTGCAAAAATAGGGCAAACTGACAATAAAGTTCAATCTTTTTCGTGCGTTTTGATAAAGCCAAAAGGTTGCTATACGCAACCTTTCCCTCTTTAAATAAATATACCACAAATTTGCGCTATTTAAAAGGCTTTTCTGGGACTATTTTCCAAAAAATTATGCGCATTTCCTTCCCGTCATTCTTTGATGCTGTTAGAAAATCCATACCGGAACTGCCCGCTTTGCCCGCGATTTCCTGAACAAAAAGATGCAAAAAATCCAGATGGAAGTCAATCCCCCATCTGGATATAACGAAAGCCTTCTCCGTGAACCTCATTTGATTCCAGCACCACCATAAAGGAAGCCGGGTCCACCGCCTTCACCGCCTGCTGCACCTGATACATCTGCTTGTCGCTGCACGCGCACATGACCACCTGTTTGTCCTCCTGCTTGTAACCGCCGGCAGCCTTGAGGATGGTTGTGCCTCGCTTACAGGTCGCATCAATGGTGTCGCAGACCAGCTTGCCATGCTCGGTGACAATCAGCGTCAGTTTGCCCGCGTTGGCACCGTACATTACCTTGTCGATAACCACCGAGAAGATGAAGCTGACAATCATGCCATAGATGATGCCGTCCACATCGCGGAACAAAAAGCCGCCTGCCAGCACGATGACCACGTCGGTGATAAATGCCAGCCTGCCCAGCGACAGATGCGGTCGCACCGCCTTGAGCGCCATGACCACAAAATCCGCACCGCCGGTGGAGGAATTCTGCATATAAATCAGACCGTATCCCAGACCCATCGTCACGCCGGTACACAGTGCCGCCAGCAGCCGGTCACCGTCGTATGCCGGCAGCATCGGTCCGATGTAGTCGATAAAGATAGAAGAAATGATCATACAGCGAATTGAGCGCAGGAAAAATCCCTTGCCCAACAGCTTATAGCACAAAAAGGCAAGCGGAATATTCAGCAAAATGATGGTCGCACCGATGGGCATTCCCCACAACCGGTTAAAAATCAGCGCGATACCCGAAAATCCGGTCAACGGAAAGCCTGCATTGACCGCAAAGCTGTCCAGCGCCACCGCCACCAAAAATCCGCCCAACGTTTCCATAAAGAAGGAGATCAGCCACCCCTTCCACCTTTCCTTGTCCAATGTCTGTTTCATTTTCTTTTTCCCTCCTGCATAAAATCATTCCCATTTCCCGCTCTGCAAAAAAGAGCATCCGCAGACCGCTCGATATGATCCGCAAATGCTCTTTTCTATTTTAGAATAACATACAATTTTTGCAAAGTCAAGCGTTGGATTTTTATTCTATTTTACTAAAAAATATTCGTTTTTCTCCCCTTGTCCACCCTTTCTGTTTTATGGTATACTGTGAAAAAACGCACCCTTACAAACCATAACAGGAGGAAGGTCTTATGAAGCACATCCTTTGTTTATGCCTGAGCGTTCTACTTTGCTGCCTGCTGTGTACCGGATGCAAACAGCAGCCGGACAACTTTGTTCAAAGCGCCCAGCTCAGTCAAAGCGAGCAGGAGCTGCTCCAGCTGCTGGAGATTGAGCAGCCGCAGCTGTTCGATTTTTCGGTCGAGGGCGCAAAAAGCCTTTCGCTCGAGCTGTTCACCCTTGAAAACGGCAGCTGGAAGCCCGTCGGCTCCTTCTCAGGAAATATCGACCAACCCTCCAGCACCGGTCGCATCCTCTGCCGGACCGACCCGGACACCCATCAAATCATCGGGCTGGCGGTGGAGAACCTTGGCTCCATCCAGCGCATCCAGCCACAGATAGAGTCGCTGCCCGCTGCCACCGGCTACGGACAAAGTGCCATCTCCGGGCGCACCGACATCACCCTGGAGCAGCCGGTCGCACTGTGCGTGCTCTACCTCAACTGGCAGCAGAAGGATTCCTACACCCACTACCTGCCCGACTATGCGCTGGAAAATCCGCAGGAAATCGAAAGCGATGCCGCACAGCTGGTCACCCTCACCTTTTCTGCGCAGCCGCTCGCCTGATTTTTGTGTTGCACAAACTGCCAAATCTGGAAAAATCCGCTTAGATATGGTATAATGCACAGGGTATCCCCAAACTGTATGCGAGGTGAAAACGATGACCGAAAAACAACGATCCGATGCCGGTCTGCCCTACTTTCCGGGCGATGAGGAACTGCGCGCGCTGCGTGCCCGCTGCAAGCAGCTGTGCTATGCCTTCAACGCAACCGAACACCAGCAGCGGGAGGAACGGATGAACCTGCTGCGGCAGCTGCTGGGCAGCACTGATGGACGATTTCTGATTGAGCCGAGCTTCTGGTGCGATTACGGCTACAACATCCACCTGGGCAAAAACTTTTATGCCAACCACAACTGTGTCATCCTCGACTGCGCCAAGGTCACCTTCGGCGACCATGTGATGGTCGGTCCCAACTGCGGCTTTTACACCGCCTGCCATCCCATCGACCCGCAGCAGCGCCGCGAAGGCGTCGAGTTTGCCCGTCCCATCACCGTCGGAAATGATGTCTGGTTCGGCGGCGGCTGTACCGTTCTGCCGGGTGTGACCATCGGGGACGGCTGTGTCATCGGCGCGGGCAGCGTGGTCACCCGCGACATCCCTGCAAACACCGTTGCCGCAGGCAATCCCTGTCGGGTGCTGCGCTCCATCTCGGAGGCGGACCGGATGGACTTGATGCGCTAGCACCCACTTTAAATTTGAGGAGGATATGTTATGAAACACAATACCAAAAAGCTGGTCCTGTCGGGTCTTTTCCTTGCGCTCGGACTGGTGCTCCCCTTCCTGACCGGTCAAATCCCCGAAATCGGCAATATGATTAGCCCGATGCACTTTCCCGTCCTGTTGTGCGGCTTCATCTGCGGCGCTCCCTACGGCGCTTTGGTGGGATTGATTCTGCCGCCGGTGCGCTTCCTGCTGTTCCAGATGCCTCCGCTGTACCGGTGGGTCTTGCCATGGCGTTCGAGATGGCAGCCTACGGTCTGGTCAGCGGATTGCTCTACTCCCGCGTCCAGCACAACATCAAAGGAATCTACCTCAGCCTGATTCCTGCCATGGTAGTCGGACGCATCGTCTGGGGAATCGCCCAGGTTGTCCTGATGGGACTTTCCGGCGGCAGCTTCACCTTCCAGGCGTTCATCGCAGGCGCACTCATCAATGCAGTCCCTGCCATCGTTTTGCAGCTTATTCTGATTCCTCTCATCATTGCCGCCCTGCAAAAGGCAAAGATTCTCAAATAAACGCACCCTGCATTCTGCAAGCAAACCCTCTGCTTTCCCCGGTAAGTGGCGAAAGCAGAGGGTATTTTTCTGGAAAATCGCAGATTTTATTAACTTATCGTATAAATTATGATGTTTATTAACTAAAAGTAAATATTAGCACTCGCCTATTGACAGTGCTAATATCGTGAGCTATACTAGATTCAGAACAAAAGAAAAAGACCTCCAGGCACGCAGGAGATTCCCGAAGGAGCCTCCCGCAGCAAACCGTTGAAAGCCTCTTCCTGATGTTCCAACGAACAAAACAAAATGGATTGAAAACGGAGGAATGATTTATGTTACTGCCTAGCATCTTTGGTGAAAATTTGTTTGATGATATGATGAACTTCGATTTCGATAAGGAGTTCGAACGGATGAGCCGCCCGCTGTACGGCAAACATGCCCAGAATATGATGAAGACCGATGTCCGCGAAGGCGAAAAGAGCTACGAGCTGGACATCGACCTGCCGGGATTTTCCAAGGATGAAATCACCGTCCAGCTGGAAAACGGCTACCTGAGCATCAGCGCCGCAAAAGGTTTGGACAAGGACCAAGAGAACAAGGACGGCAAATATATCCGCCGCGAGCGCTATGCCGGCAGCATGAGCCGTACCTTCTATGTCGGCGACCAGCTGACCGAGCAGGATATTCAGGCAAAATTTGAAAACGGCATCCTGCAGCTGACCGTTCCAAAGAAGGAAGCCAAGCAGGTAGAAGGGCGCAAATACATCGCAATCGAGTAAACTTTTCCCTCTTATCAACTATATGAACAAGCCCAAGGGTCAAGGCGTTGCCTTGACCCTTGGGCTTGTTTCTGCTATGCTAAATTCATAAGTATTCTACCGGCTGCAACAAACGGAGGGAAAAGGTCTATGTTTCTTTTTTTCAATCATTTTGATACGATTTCCGGTCATCCTCTGACGTTAAAAATCATCGAGAAAAATCCCGGCGACCGGCAGGCAATTCCCTTTTATTATTACAACATCTTTTTAAGCGACTCTGACCAACCCATCGGGAAAATCAGTCTGCGGGTCGGTCACAACTTCCATTCTTACTACAACGGCAACATCGGCTATGAAATCGACCTGCCATACCGCGGGCATCACTATGCTGCCGCCGCCTGTCAAATGCTCTTCCCGCTGGCAAAAGCGCATGGGATGGAGTATCTGGACATCACCTGCGACGAGGACAATATTGCCTCCTGCAAAACCCTCGAACACCTTGGTGCAGAATTGCTCGAAATCTGCACACCTCCTCAAAGCTATTGCTATTGGAAAGAAACCATCAAGCCGCATCGCATCTATCGGTTAAAACTGCAATAAAGAAAAGGACCTCGCCAAAACGAGGTCCTTTTCTTTATTGTGAAAGTTTTCTTACTTTGCTGCCTCAGCGGCTTCCAGCTCCGCCTTTTTCTGTGTATACAGCTTGGCAATCATCTCCAGCTTATCTGGAATGGCAATCATCTGCGGACATTTTGTGGTACACGCCATGCAGCGGACACAATGCTCTGCACCGTTTCCATGCTCCACTACCTCTTCATAGTCCTGCACAAACGCCTTTTCCTTGCCAAAAATCTTGTACTGAGAGTAGATGGAGAAAATCTCCGGGATGTCCACACCCATCGGGCAGTCCATGCAGTACCGACAGCCGGTGCAGGGGATTTCATTGACCTTGCGAATCTCCTCGACTACCCGGTCGATAGCTGCCAGCTCCTGCTCATTCATCGGCTCGAAGTTGGTCATGGTGGCAACGTTGTCCTCCAGCTGCTGCAAATCGCTCATACCGCTGAGCACAACAGCGACCTGCGGCAGCGATTCCACCCAGCGGATTGCCCAGCTGGCAATCGAGCGCTGTGGCTCCAGCTCCAAAAACGGTTTGGCACGCTCGCTGTCGATGGTAGCCAGATAGCCGCCGCGCACCGGCTCCATGACCATAACCGGCAGGTTGCGTCTTTCCAGTTCACGGTATAGCTGCTCTGCACCCTGGTTGTGCCAGTCAAGGTAGTTGAGCTGAATCTGTACAAAATCCCAGGTATAATCATTCAAAATCTGGGTGAACACCTGATAGGTGTCATGGAAGGAAAAGCCCAGATGTTTGATCTTGCCCTCGCGCTTCATCTGCTGCAAAAATTCCACGCAGTGCAGGTCCTTTACCTTTTTATAGTGGTTGCGGTTGAGGCTGTGTACCAGATAGAAGTCGATATAATCGGTTTTTAAGGTTTTGAGCTGGTTGTAGAAGCGGGCTTTCATGTCCTCTTCGTCGCTGCACAGCCAGATGCTCATTTTATCTGCGATAAAATAGCTGTCCCTCGGATACGACTCAAACGCCTTGCCAAAGATTTTTTCCGATTCCCCTTTGTGGTAGACCATTGCGGTATCGAAATAGTTGATGCCCATTTCGTACGCTTTTCTCAGCAGCTGGACTGCTGCATCCATGTCCACCTCATCGCCGTTTTTCGGAAAGCGCATTCCTCCGTAACCCAGACGGGAGATTTCCTTTCCCAAAGCAGGGATCATTCTGCGATCGATCATTTTCTATCCTCTCCTTCTCATCGTCCGATTCCTGTCCGGCCGACAGGAACTTTGTATTTTTATACTACCACAAAAATGTTTCGGTGTAAAACCCCCTCTGTCAAACTTTTAAAAGTTCTTCCGCGCGCTCGTGGGTGGAATGTAAACAAACCAAAAATTTATCCCCTCAGCAGAGCTCTTGCGCAGATAAACGATTGACCTTTTATGACAGTTGGTTTAAAATAAAATGGTATTCTTCTGCCCTTTGGCAGAGCAAATCTTACTTTTTGGAAAGGTCGTGCCCTTTATGATAAAGATTTCCCCTTCTATTTTGTCCGCAGATTTTTCTCAGCTGGGTCAGGAAGCCCGCAAAATGCAGCAGGCAGGTGCACCGTGGCTGCACATCGACGTCATGGACGGACATTTTGTTCCCAACATCTCCTTCGGTGCACCGGTCATGAAGTGCATCCGCAAGGATTTTGACGGCATCTTCGATGTACATCTGATGATCAGCGAACCGCTGCGCTATGCCAAAGACTTTGCCAAAGCCGGAGCGGACATCATCACCTTCCATCTTGAGTCGGACAGCGACCCGGATGCCACCATCCAGGAAATCCACCAGCTGGGCTGCAAAGCCGGCATCTCCATCAAACCGAACACCCCGGCAGAGCTGGTAAAACCGTACCTCGACCGGGTGGAGATGGTGCTGGTGATGACCGTAGAACCGGGATTCGGCGGGCAGAAATTTATGACCGACATGATGGACAAGGTTCGTTCCATCCGCAGCTGGATTGAGCAGAGCGGACGCGAAATCGACCTCCAGGTGGACGGCGGCGTCAACCAGGAAACCGCCAAAATCTGCATCGAAGCCGGAGCCAACGTTCTGGTTGCCGGTTCCTACCTCTTCTCAAAAGAAGATTACGCCGCAGCCATGCGCACCCTGCTGCCGGCTGACTAAGGCTTTTTCTGCGCAGGACCCCTTTTAGCCGGAGCGTCCAAAGCTTTCCGCAATGCGCTCCACCGCCTTTTTCTGCACCAGACAAACTGCGCGCTCGGCAAGCACCCCCTGCGCCAGCAGCGGGTGCTTTGCCTTTTGTGCATATTCCAGCAGGATGCACTCCGCCTTTTTCTCCCATGCAGCGGGCAGGCTCAGGCACAAACAATAAAAGCTGCTCTGCCCTTCTGTGCCCGGCATTGTGTACAGACTGCTTTCCAGCGGCGACTCCTGCATCCTATGGCACAGCTGCCGATGCAGACAGATACACCCTCGAATCATCTGCTCGCTTTCCCAAAAGCGCCACACCTGCCGCTGCCCTTGCTTTACCCCCAGCCTTGTCAGGGTGATTTCGATTTTTCCCTCTCGGTCGGACACCGAAACGGAGAATTCTCCTTTTGGGATAGACTGTCCGCTGTCCACCGCTGCCCGCCGGAGCAGGCGGCTTAAATTTTCACAGACCTTCGGCTCGCTGTAATCCGGCTGCGGATACAGCAAAAGCTGTGCTGCCTCCCCCTGACTCAACCGTATTTTCACTAGATTGGTATCCACAAAAAACTGCATGGATGCCCCCTCCTTTGTACTACTGTCTTCACCCCTTGCCTTGTATTTATCGAAAGGAGTTTTTTCTTTCATGTCATTTTTTCATTGGCTGACGACCGGTTCCTCCAACGGCATCCTTTTGGAGCAGGAGAAGGAACCTGCCATTTCCAAGCCGTTTCTGCCGTTTTACAGTGCCGTCACCCTGCAATCCCCCACCTTTGAACACGGCTGCGACCTGTCCCGTCCGCTCAGCTGGCAGCAGCTGGCAGACATTGCCCGCCGCGCCAACATCATCGACGAGCACGACGGCAAGCCGCTGGCGGATAAAATTGAACAGTCCGCCCGGCAGAAAATCACAACCATCTGCATCGACGCCATCGACGACGAGCCGTATGTTTCCAGCCAAATCAATCCCATGCTGTACTGCCGCAGTCAAATCGTTCAATCGGCAAACTGGCTGGCTGCTGCGCTGGGAGCAACCGACCGCTTCGTCGCTGTATATAAAAATATGTCGCTGACAGACATAAAAATTCCAGCCCTCATCGAATCGGTGGAGGTGCGCCAGATGTCGGGACGTTACCCGATGGAAACCCGCGCCTTCCGCAGTCTGGGCAAACAGACCTTTATTGCCGGAGCCGCTTCTCTGCTGCACCTGCACCGCGCCATCACCGAGGGCAAGGTCCAGACGACCTCCTTTGTCACCGTTGCCGGAAACTGTGTGACCAACCCGCGCAACTTTGAGGTCAGCATCGGAACCCCGGTTTCCTCTTTGCTCGAGCGCAGCGGTCTGCTGCGGGAGCCATCCTACATTCTGGAGGGCGGAGCGATGCACGGCATCCGCATCAACGACCCCGAACACACCCTCATCCGCGCCAGCACCAGCTCCATCCTCGCCTTCCGTGTGGACCGTCAGGAGCAGCTGTACAGCTGCATCGGCTGCGGACGGTGCATCGAGGCGTGTCCATCCGGGCTCAACCCACACAAGCTGTACCAGTGCATCACCACCAACCATTCGCAAAAAGCAATCTCCCTTGGGCTGCACAGCTGTATCGGCTGCTCCAGCTGCAGCTACACCTGCCCTTCCCGGCTGGACCTTGCGCACACCATCATCGGCGCCAGAGACCGGCTCACCGGCGAAAGCAAGCAGTAAGCTGCTTTGCTTTCAGCCTTTTTTGAAAGGAGACTTTCGGTTTGAATTCATCACTACACCATGCACCCTACATCCGGCACCCCGAATCCTGCCGCACCATCATGGGCGACACTCTGATTTCGCTGCTGCCGCTGTATTTCATGTCCTATTTCTACTACGGTCCCCGCGTGCTTGTGATTGGCGCAGTCGCCGTTCTGACCTGTCTGGCTGCCGACTGGCTGTGCAGCTACCTGACCTATCGGCGGGTCAACCTGCGCGATTTGAGCGCAGCGGTCACCGGCGTCATCATCTCGATGCTGATGCCGCCTGCCATCGATTTGACGGTCGTTGTGGTCGCTTCGCTGTTTGCCATCCTGGTGTGCAAAGCGCCCTTTGGCGGGACCGGTCACAACATCTTTAATCCGGCGGCAGCGGGCGTTGCCTTTGCCATCATCTGCTGGAATCCCCAGATGTTTGCCTACACCCAGCCGCTGCAAAAGCTGCCCATCACCATCGACCAGACGGTCACCCTGCTGCAGGGTCCCACTGCCACGCTGAAACTGGGCGGCATCCCCCGACTGGGCTTGACTGAGCTTTTCCTGGGCAATTTCCCCGGTCCGCTCGGCTCCACCTACACTTTGATTATCTTTGCCGGTCTGGTCTATCTGATTGCCCGCAATCTTGCTAAGTGGTACACCACCCTCAGCTTTCTGCTGCCGGTCGCAGTACTCTCTGCCATCAATCACCCGTACGGCGTCAGCCCTCTGGAGTCGATTGCCAACGAAGTATTCGCCGGTTCTCTCTTCTTTGTTTCCGTATACATCATCAACGACCCGGCTACGACCCCCAAGTACCGCATCGCACGGGTTATCTACGGTCTGTGTGCCGGACTGCTGACGATGGTCTTCCGCTACTACAGCCCTCTGGAATTCAGCGCTGTCTTTGCCGTGCTGCTGATGAACGCACTGGCTCCGGCATTTGATACGCTGTGCGAATTTCTCATCCCGTGGATGAATCAGCAGGAGCAGCTGCCGGAAAACCGCACCGAACAAGGAGGCAAGCAAGGATGAATCTAACTCATGTCCGTAAATATCAGCGCTTTTTGCGCAAAACGCAGGGCATCTTCTATAAAAATCCCCTGTTGAGCCTGGGACTTGCCCTGCCGCTGGTGGTCATCCCTTCCTACGGATTGACCGGCACCACCGCCATTTCGGCGGTCATGCTCGTCTGCTTTGTCCCCACAGTTTTTATCGCCAGCCTGCTGCGCAAAAAGGTTTCGCAGCCTTGGCGCGCGGTCTTGTATCCGCTGATTTCCTGCCTGCTGCTGATTCCATCGCGCATGGTGGTAAAAAATGTATCGCCGTTGATCTTTGACTCGCTGGGCGTTTATTTTTCCCTAATCTGCGTCAACTCGCTGCTCATCTATACGGTGGAAAAGGTTCAGCTGCAAAAGCCGTCGCAGGCGCTCGGGTTTGCTCTGCGCCAGTGGCTGGGTGCAACGATGGTTGCCTTTGTCTGCGGTGCCATCCGCGAGCTTTCTGCCACCGGCAGCCTTTGGGGATTCCCCGTTTTGCAAAACACACCCCACATCCCCACCGCCCAGATGGCTTTGGGTGGATTTTTGCTCCTTGGCTTTTTTGCCGCCTTCTGCCGGTTGATCCACCGTCTCATCCTGTATTTTACCATGAAAGCCGGAGAGAATGCCGCAGAAGCCGCCGCACCGCAGGGAGGTGAGCAGAAATGATCTACTTAACCGAAGTGATGGCGGCTTTTTTGACCGCCTTCGCGCTGGAAAATCTGCTGTTCACCCGCGCTGTCGACATCCCGGGACTGTATGAAAAGCGCTCGCTGCGCCAGCTGCTCACCGTCGGCGGTCTGCTGACGCTGGTCACAGCGCTTTCCTCCATCCCCGCCTATCTGTTCAACTCTTTCTTCAGGGCAAAGGTGCTGTACGCCGGACTGAAGATTGGCTTTCTGCCGCTGACCAGCCTTTCCACCCTGGGGATGCTGCTCATCAACGGCGCTGTGATGCTGCTGGTCTACTATCTGGTCAAACACCTGCGCCCACAGCTGTTTGTGCAGGTCAAGGACGCTTTGCCCTTCTACGGCATCAACAGCGTCACCTTGGGCAGCCTGCTGATTGCCTCGCGCATGAGCAGCACCTCCCAGTTTTTCTCCTTCTTTGGCTACTGTCTGGGTGCGGGAGCGGGCTTCACCGCCGCTCTGCTGATTCTGTGGTCGGTGCGCAGCCGTCTGTCCCTCACCCGCATCCCTAAAATCTTCCGCGGGTTCCCCATCACCTTCCTGTGCCTTGGCATCCTGTCGCTGGCGCTGTTCGGTCTGTTGGGCAACCAGCTTCCCGCTTAAATCACCACTTTCTTCAGGGAGGATTCCGTAAATGGCAAGACCTTATAAAATCAAACGTCACAAGAGAATCTACCGGCGGTCGGCAGGCAGTATCCTGGCGCGGGTAGCCGCAATCGTCGCTGCTGTCGCTGTTCTGTTTGGCTTGGGCTGGGCATTGTATGGTCCTGTCAGCGATTGGATTTCACAAAAGCAGAAGGAACCCACCCAGCAGCAAGAGATGGTCCCCGGTGCTTCCGCCTCGGAGCCTGCTGCACAGCCACAGCAACAGGAGCCTGCTCCACCGGCTGCTGAGCCGGAGCAGCCATCCGAGCTGACCTCCTCCAAAACCGCCTACTTAAATAACCAGACGGTTGCCGACCCGCAGGCATTTTCTCAAGCGTTGCAGCAAGCAGTTGAGCAGGGATATGACAGTATCCTGTTCGACTTAAAATCGCAGGACGGCACGGTGCATTACACCATCGACTACAACGAGCCGGTGAACGCCCGCGTGACTGCCGAGCATCCAATCGACCTGCAACAAACTGCCCAGCAGATTTTGGATGTGGGACTGATGCCGGTCGCCTCCATCTATACCTTCCACGACAACATCTACCCGCTGGCGGACAACAGCGCCTCCACCTATTATATGGACTCGGACGTGCTGTGGGTGGACGATGCTCCCGACAAAGGCGGCAAGCCGTGGATTGACCCATTCACCCAGTCGGGTCAGGATTATATCCGCCACATCATCGACGATGCCATCGAGGCAGGCTTCCAGAAAATCATCCTGCAGGAGGTCCAGTTCCCGGAAGGCTACTCGTTGGATATGATTGACTACGGCACACACGCTTCGGACGATAAGCACGCTTTTCTGGCGCAGTATATCGAGCAGATGACCGCATACGCTGCCCAGCAGGGTGTCGAGCTGTCCGCCATGTTCCCCTCTTCCCGACTGCTGGGTGCAAACACCGCCATGTACTTTGGCGACCCGGCTGCTTTGGTGGGTGAGCGTGCGGTGGCAGACCTGCGCATCCAGAGCTTTGGCAGTGGATTCACCACCGAAGCGGTGTCCATCCCGAATCCATCTGACAACCCGGAAAACACTCTGCAAACTGCCAGCGCTGCTTTGGTGCAGAAGATGGGCGACTGTCAGCTGACCGCTGTCATCGACGGAGAAGGACTCACACAGGAGCAGCTGAACGCCCGCATACGGCTGCTGGAGCAAAACGGCATCTCCGCCTGCATCGTGGCTTCCCCCGCTCTTTCCTGATGAATATGTAAAAAAGCGCAAAGAGGCTAAGGAACACTCCTTAGCCTCTTTCCTTATTTCACAACAGGAAGCCGCCGAAGCGCTCCCTGCCGACCGTTTTATCCTATGCTCTGCCCTCCTCTTTTGGAAGGGTCGTCCTGCACCTCCGTCTTTTTTCCAAATACTTCTACCCTTTTTTGTCGAGGATTTTTCTGTTTCTTTATAAAAAATAAGCACAGCGGCTGCACTAAAATGCAGCCGCTGTGCTTATTTAACGATATTTTCTTTTTAGTAGTTTTGTGCTCTCAGTTCAAAGTATGCCTTTGGATGTGCACAGACCGGGCAAACCTCCGGTGCTTCCTCGCCGAAGTGGATGTGTCCGCAGTTGCGGCAGATCCAAGCCTGCTTGCCTTCACGGTTAAATACCTTGCCTTCCTCGATGTTCTTGCACAGCGCCAGGTATCTTGCCTCATGCTCCTTTTCAATTTCGCCTACCATCTCAAACAGTTTTGCGATATGGTCAAAGCCTTCATCTCTGGCTTCCTTGGCAAAGGTCGCATACATGTCGGTCCACTCATAGTTTTCACCGGCAGCCGCATCCTTGAGGTTGTCCACGGTTTTGCCGACACCGCCGTTGAGCAGCTTGAACCACATCTTTGCGTGCTCCTTTTCGTTGTTGGCAGTTTCGGTGAAGAGGGCTGCAATCTGTTCAAAGCCTTCTTTTTTTGCCTGAGAAGCATAGAAGGTATATTTGTTTCTTGCCTGAGATTCGCCTGCAAATGCAGTCTGAAGATTCTGTTCTGTCTTAGTACCCTTTAAATTCATACTCTAAATCCGCCTTTCTTTTAAAACTGTGGTTTATAATCATTTTTCGTCCTGATGATTTTGTTTGCAACGGTCGCAGATTCCCCATGCCTGAACTTGAAGCTCGTCAATCGTTGCGCCCGAGCGCTCAAACGCCTGTCTGAGCTGTGCGGTTTCCCTTTCCACCTGACACGCTAGGTCGAACACCCCTTTGCAGGAGGAGCAGATTAGATGCGGGTGTGCTGTTATCACGGCATCGAAACGGTCGGCGCCTGCACCGGTGCAGACCCTGTGCAGCAAGCCCATCTCCACCAGCAGGTTCAAATTGCGGTAAACGGTGCCCAGACTGATGTCCGGGAGCTGCTGCCGAACCAGGAGGTAAACCTCCTCTGCGCTCGGATGGCTGCGGGAATCTTTGACCGCCTGATACACCAGTGTTCTCTGTCGGGAGTTTCTTCTGGTCATTGTCATATTCTGCTCCTTAATAGTAACAATTCTTATTACTGATTAAAGTATAGCATCCTCCCCTTCCGTTGTCAATCTCATTCCGCCATTTTCATCTATTTGCTTGATTTAATCCCTTCATTTCTATGGAAAACAGCAACATCCCTTCTGTTTGCAGTCGGCTCATCCTCTTGAAAATTGACCTTTGCTGTAAAAACTGCTATCCTGTAGGCAGATTTTTCACATCTATCCACCCGGATTGGAGGTCCTATCTTTGAAAAAAGCCATCCTGTATCTGCACGGCAAGGGCGGAAGCGCCCGGGAGGTCGAACAGTACGCCCAAAACTGTCCCGATTTTCACCTGCATGGTGTTGACTATCGGGAATCTCTCCCCTGGCTTGTGCAGGAGCAAATCTTATCCGACTACTACGACCTGCGCCGCGAGTATGATTCCATCACTTTGCTTGCCAACAGCATCGGCGCCTACTTTGCCATGCACACCCTGCAAGACTGCGACATCCAAAAAGCTCTGCTGATTTCTCCCATCCTGGATATGGAGCAGCTGATTCTGGACATGATGGGCTGGGCAAAGGTGTCCGAGCAGGAGCTTGCCCAAAAGGGAGAGATTCTCACCGACTTTGGCGAAACCCTTTCCTGGGAATATCTCTGCTTTGTGCGGGAACATCCCATCGACTGGAGGGTCCCCACCGAAATTTTATATGCCGAGCACGACCATCTGACCTCGCTGCAAACGGTCACCCACTTTGCAGATACCCACAACGCGCACCTGACCATATTGGAAGGCGGAGAACACTGGTTCCACACCGAAAGCCAGCTTGCCTTTTTGGACCGCTGGATGCAGCAAGCCCTGTAAAAAGCAGTCTGCCAAAGCCTTTAACAAAGGCTTTCCTGCCCCTTGTTTTCCGATTGCACAATCCCATTTTCCCTTGCTTTTTTCTTTTTATGCAAAGCGTAAAAATTGATATTTTTTTGCCAAAAAAGAATTGACAACTGCCATTTTGCGCTGTATTTTAGGTGAGGTCAAAATCCTCTGCCGCAGAGGAAACGCTTGTGTAATCTAAAAAACAGAGAGGGACAAACAATGAACAAACGCATGAATCTCTTTACCCTGACCTGGCCGATTTTCATCGAAAATGTGCTGTTCATGCTGCTGGGCTTCATCGACATCTTTGTACTAAGCCGCTATAACGATGTCGCTGCCAGTGCAGTCAGTGCAGCCAACCAAATCATCTCCATCTGCAACCTGGTGTTCAGCATCATCTCCGGCGCAACTGCCATCCTGATTTCCCAAAGCCTGGGCGCACAAAAACGGGAAAGCGCCTCACAGATTGCTGCGCTGTCGCTGCTGTTCAGCACCATCATCGGGCTTGTCATTTCCGCTTTGATTGCCCTGTTTCACCGTCCTCTGCTGGCTGCATTGGGCGCACAGGGCGAGATTTTGGAATACGGCTGCGAATATCTGCTGATTGTCGGCGGCTTCATCTTCACCCAGTCGCTGCTTAACTCGATCACCGCCATCCTGCGCAGCCATGGACACACCCGCATCTCGATGTACGTCACTGCCATCATGAACCTGCTCAATGCCGTACTGGACACCGCCTTTGTGCTCGGTCTGTTCGGGCTGCCTTCGCTGGGCGTGCGCGGCGTTGCCATTGCCACCACCCTTGCCCGTGTAGTCGGTGTGGCTATCCTTTGTGTGATGCTGTTCCGCCATGTCGAGCCGCTGTCCATCTTTTCGCTGCTGCGTCCCTTCCCGCGCGAGGAGGGCAAAAAAATCCTGCTGGTGGGGCTGCCCTCTGCCTTTGAAAGCATCAACTACAACATTGCGCAGCTGGTGGTGACCGGCATCATCTTCCGCTTTTTGTCCGACAGTGATTTTATCACCAAGACCTATTTTTCCAACATCGTCATCTTCTTTTATGTCTTTTCCAATTCCATCGCGCAGGGTGCACAGATTCTGGTTGGCTATCACATGGGCAACGGTGAGCCCGACCAGGCAGACCGCGTCTGTATGCGTTCGCTGCGCATCTCACTGGGGATTTCGATGGCAATCAGCATCGGTGCGCTGTTTGTCCGCCGCCAGCTGATGATGATTTTCACCACCGACCCGATCATTGTGCAGGCGGGAGCGGCGCTGTTTTTCATCGACCTGTTTGTGGAATTCGGACGCACCTTCAACATCGTGGTCATCAACGGACTGCGCGGAGCCGGTGACACCGTCTATCCGTCGGTGGTCGCTGTGTTCTCCATGTGGCTGGTTTCCACCCTGGGCAGCTTTCTCCTTGCCGTCCCGATGGGACTGGGGCTGCAGGGGATTTGGATTGCCTTTGCTGCGGACGAATGCCTGCGCGGACTGCTGATGCAGCTGCGCTGGAAAAGCGGAAAATGGCGCAGCAAAAGCCTTTATTCCCGCTCCGGGAATGCCAAAGCCTCCAATGCACAGCAGGCTATCCCTCCGCTCTCTTAGTCAGTTTTCATAAATTTCGGAAAGCGCCCCTTTTATCCGCATTTTTGCTCTTGACAGCACAGCTTTCCTTCGATATAATAAAAAAGCTGTCAATTCCATAGACAGCAGGTGCAAATGCACGAGCATTGCTTAAAGTAAGCCTGCCGAGGAAATGATGAAATAGCATATCTATGACTTTTCATCTGCTCTTTTCCCTCGGTGGTCCCCCACTGGGAGAAAAGAGCTTTTTTAAGTTTTCGGGTCATCTGAGTATCTCCTTCCGCTTTGCGGGCAGAGCGCTCAGGGCGGCGATTTGCATCAATCCGCACCGCATTTTTTGCGGACAAGCATTTTTCAGGAGGTGAACTGATTTGCCAAACGAAAAGGTTTTACTCGAAAAACAGCAGTATGTTGCTGAGCTCAAAGAGAAACTCACCAACTCTGCTGCCGGTGTCCTGGTTGATTACAAGGGCATCACTGTTGCCGATGATACCAAACTTCGTAAAGAACTGCGTGAAGCTGGCGTTGAGTACCGTGTTGTTAAAAACACCATGCTCCGTCTGGCACTGAAAGATACTCCATACGAGGAGATCTCCAACGTGCTGGAAAACACCACCGCTCTGGCTCTTTCCCACGAAGATCCGATCATCGCTGCAAAGATCATCTGCAAGTACATTGAGTCTTCCAAGAGCAGCTACGCTGTAAAAGCTGGTTTTGCTGATGGTAAGCCAATGGACAAAGCTGGTGTTGAGACTCTGGCTAAGCTGCCTAACAAAGAAGGCCTCATCTCTATGTTGCTCAGCGTTCTTACTGGCAACCTCAGAGGTCTTGCTGTTGCTATCAAAGCAATCGGCGAGAAGAAAGAAGAGGAATCCGGCGCTCCTGCTGTTGAGTCCGCTGCTCAGGAAGAAGCTCCTGCTGCAGAATAATCCCAATCTGTGCGGAGTCCTTTAACGGTCCCGCCGCTACACTTTTATTGAAATTATGGAGGTACTATCATGGCTTCTGAGAAAGTTTTAGCATTTGTTGAGAATGTTAAAGAACTGACTGTTCTTGAGCTTGCTGAGCTCGTAAAAGCACTTGAAGAAGAATTTGGCGTTTCCGCTGCTGCTCCTGTAGCTGTTGCTGCTGCTCCAGCTGCTGCCGCTGCTGCTGAGGAGAAAACCGAGTTTGACGTTATCCTGAAAAACGCTGGCGCTTCCAAGATGGGCGTTATCAAACTGGTTAAAGAGATCACCGGTCTGGGTCTGAAAGAGGCTAAGGCTCTGGTTGACGAGTGTCCAAAGCCAATCAAAGAGGCTGCTTCCAAAGCTGAGGCTGAGGAAATCAAAGCTAAACTGGAAGAGGCTGGCGCAGAGATCGAACTCAAGTAAGTTCTCTTTGTATAAAAAGCTTACAGTTTTTACCGGATACAGAATCTTCTGTATCCGGTTTTTTGTTTGCCTTTTACCAAAGTTTTGTGCTATACTGATTTCGTTCCAACCTATCCATCCCAATCGCACAAAAAGGAGAAAGCATGACTTCATCATTCCTTCCAATCACCCACGCCGAGGCTTTAGAGCGCGGCTGGGAACAGCTTGATTTTGTTTATATCATCGGGGACGCCTATGTGGACCACCCCAGCTTTGGCGCTGCCATCATCTCGCGCGTCATCGAATCGCTGGGCTTTTCCATCGGCATCATCTCGCAGCCGGTTTCCGACCGCGATTATATGGAGTTCGGCAAGCCTCGCTACGCCTTTCTGGTCACCGGCGGCAACATCGACTCGATGGTTGCCCACTACACCGCAGCCAAGCGCCGCCGCAGCGACGATGCCTACACCCCCGGCGGCAAAGCCGGCAGACGTCCCGACCGCGCCACCATCGTTTACTCCCGCAAGCTGCGGCAGCTGTACCCCGATTCCAACATCATCATCGGCGGTCTGGAGGCTTCGCTGCGCCGCTTTGCCCACTACGACTACTGGGACGATGCGGTGCGCCCTTCCATCCTGCTGGATTCACAGGCAGACCTGCTGCTGTACGGCATGGGAGAAAAGGTCATCACCCAGCTGACCCAGCGCCTGCGCCAGGGAGAAGCACTGGAAACCATCCGCGACCTGCGCGGCTGCTGCTATCTGTGCCGTCAGGAAGAAGTCCCGCAGGACAGCGTCAGCTGTGCCTCCTTCCACAAGGTTTCCGAAAACAAGGAAAGCTATGCAAAAGCCCACCAGATTCAGACCGAATGGCAGGATGCCGTCTACGGCAAGACCATCGTTCAAAAACAGACCGACACCCTGTATCTGGTGCAGAACCCGCCGATGCCCTCCCTCACCCGCGAGGAGCTGGACGAGGTGTTCGACCTGCCCTTCACCCGCACCTATCACCCATCCTATGAGGCGATGGGCGGAGTGGATGCCATCAAAGAGGTGGAATTTTCCATCATTCAAAACCGCGGCTGCTTTGGCAACTGCAACTTCTGTGCCATCACCTTCCATCAGGGCAGACAGGTGGTTTCCCGCAGCGAACAGTCCATCCTGCACGAAGCGGAGGAGATGACCCACAACCCACACTTCAAAGGATACATCCACGACGTCGGCGGACCGACGGCAGACTTCCGCTATCCCTCCTGCAAAAAACAGCTCAAGTACGGTCTGTGCCAAAACAGAAAATGTCTGGCGCCCAAGCCCTGCCCGCAGCTGGAGATTGACCACATGGAGTATGTCGAGCTGCTGCGCAAGCTGCGCCGCATCAAAGGGGTCAAAAAGGTGTTTGTCCGCTCGGGCATCCGCTACGATTACCTCAACGCCGACCCCAATCCCACCTTTTTGCAGGAACTGGTCAAATACCACATCAGCGGTCAGCTCAAGGTGGCTCCCGAGCACTGTGTTAATCATGTGCTGGACAAGATGGGCAAGCCACACATCCAGGATTTCGACCGCTTCTGCAAGCGCTTCTATGAGGAAACCAAGCGCATTGGCAAGGAGCAGTATCTGGTGCCTTACCTGATGTCCTCCCACCCCGGCTGCACCCTCGCCGACGCGGTGGAGCTGGCAGTCTACCTCAAGCGCCACCATATGCGCCCGGAACAGGTGCAGGACTTCTACCCGACACCCGGCACTAACTCCACCTGTATGTTCTATACCGGACTGGACCCACAGACGATGGAGCCGGTCTATGTCCCAAAAACCGCAGAGGAAAAATTCTACCAGCGCACCCTTCTGCAATACTACAAACCGGAAAACCGTCATAACGTCATCCAGGCGCTCATCCGCGCCCATCGGGAGGACCTGATTGGCAACGGTCCAAACTGCCTGGTCACACCGGACAACGAATATATCCGCACCCACGCCCGCCGTCCGGCAGCTTCCTCCGGCAATGCGCCTTCCCGCAAGCCCAACGGCGCCGGAGCAAAATCACGCAAGCCGGTCAACCGCAAGAGCGCTGTGGTCAACCGCGGCGGTGTGCTGACCAACGATACCCGTTCCTCCCGCAAGGGAAGATACCGCTAATCCTTCACAGAGGTCATCATGGCAAAACGACGCAAAAAGAAAACCAATCCCGCCCTTCCCAAATGGGCGGTCACCGTCTTTGCTGTCATCGCTGTTGTATTGAGCATCTTCACCTTCGGCGGCGACCTGATTGGCATCGACACCTCCTTCGCACAGCAGGCGATGGACTTCATCGACCGCATCCTCTACGGCGGTCCGACCGGTCCCACACCTTCGCTGCCGGTCAGCGGTCAGGTCAAGGTCTATATCATCGACGTCGGTCAGGGAGAAAGCATCCTGGTCACCACCGACCAAAGCTCGCTGCTCATCGACGCCGGCGAAAATGACAAAGGCGACGAAGTGCTGGAATTTTTAGACCAGCTGGGTCTGGAAAAGCTGGACTATGTCATCGCCACCCATCCCGATGCCGACCACATCGGCGGCATGGACACGGTGCTGCAAAACATCGAGGTCACCGACGGAGTCTTCTTCGGCTATCTGCCGGACAAGCTGATTCCGACCACCAAAACCTACGAGGACCTGCTGGATGTCATCGAGCAGAAAGACCTCGACCTGTCGCTGCTGCGCGCAGGGGATACGCTCGACCTTGGCAGCGGCGCGGTGCTGTCGGTGCTGGGTCCGGTCACCGAGGAAATCGACAGCAAGAACAACGGCTCGGTCGTCAGCCGACTGGACTTTGGAGAAACCTCCTTCCTCTTTAACGGCGACCAGGAAAAGGAGATGGAAAAGCTGCTGCTGCAAAGCGGAGCCGACCTGGACTGTGATATGATGACGATGGGTCATCATGGCAGCTCCACCTCTTCTACCCAGGAGTATCTGGATGCTGTCACTCCCGAATACGCCTCCATCTCCTGCGGCAAAGGCAACAAGTACAACCACCCGCACAAGGAAACCATCCAGAAGCTCGAGCAGATGGATGTGGAATACTATCGAACCGACCTGTCCGGCAACATCACCTTTACCAGTGATGGCAGCTCCATCTCGGTTCGGACCGAAAAACCATAACAGAAAGCTGGGAATGATGTATGAAAGAATTGATCATCGACCGTTTTGAAGAAGGATACGTTGTCTGTGAAACTCCCGAAGGACAGTTTGATGCCCTGCCCAGAAAAAATCTGCCGCCCGAAGCAGAAGAGGGCAGTGTTCTGCTGGTGCAGGACGACGGAACCATCATGGTGGACATCGAAAAGACCCTGCGCCGCCGCGCCGCCAATATGTACAGACTCAAAAATATGCTGTGCAAGCGAAAAGAACAATAACAGCAAAAAGGACCGGAGAAGTTTTCTCCGGTCCTTTTTTATCTTTCACTATGTCGTTCCCTTGTTGTCGGATGGTGTGCAGTCGTGTCACGGAAGAAAAAGGAAATGGCCCAGACCCCAGCCAACGCAACCAGCGTGTAGACAATGCGGCTGAAGATTGCCGCCTGCCCGCCAAACACAGCTGCCACCAAATCAAATTGGAAAAGCCCTATGCTGCCCCAATTCAACGCACCGATGACTACCAGTGCCAATACCAGTTTATCGATCATTACAACATCTCCTTGCCTTTGTGATTTCAAGACAGAATTATTGTAAACCGACCGGTCCGGTTCTATTCACTCCGATTCCCTCATACTTTAAAAAGACGATCTTCTGTTCAGACTTTACGATTTTGTGCTGCGCTTTTTACTTTGTCAAAAGCTCTGCCATGCAATTTTGGCAGATCCAATGTTCCTTAAATGCCCGCAGCCCTTCCTGTGAAGAGCAGAAGATACAGCTTGCATTCTCCTTCGGCTGATATTTTTTCAGGATAATTCGGTCGTCTTCCGCTGTGATTTCTACCTCGTCCCGAATCTGCATTTTCATCGTGCGCCTTAATTCGATTGGAAGAACGATTCTTCCCAGCTCATCGATTTTTCTAACAATTCCTGTCGACTTCATCTGACATACACTTCCTTTACATTCCAAGATTCGCCTTTTACTGATAAATATAAACCATTTATTCCACAATGTCAATCAATATAATTTACATTTTTTGGAAATTTTTAAGAACAATCTCCGCCTCTTGTCGCATGGTATCGAATCCTGTCAAATCTTGTCGAAAGGAAGTCTGTTTATGCTTGCCAAATTGGTTGTCCTTCTGCTCACTTTTTCACTGGTTACAGCTATTTTCAACGGAAACATGGAAACAGTTTGCGTCCATCTTCTATCTTCTCCACAAAAAGCGGTGGAATTAACCGTTTCTGTTGGCTGTGGTATCTGTTTTTGGAGCGGAGTGATGGAAGTTATCCGACAATCCGGCTTACTCAAGCCTCTTTCTCGTCTATTCTCCCCTCTGATTTCACTGCTTTTCCCCGGTCTTTCCCCTAAATCGGAGGCAGCTCAAAACATTTGCTTCAATCTGGCTGCCAATCTGCTGGGTTTAGGCGCTGCCGCTGCTCCTGCTGGTATCCAGGCAGTTTGTCAGTTGCAGCAAAATACGCTTGACCCTACCTGTGCTTGCGACCACAGCATCTTGCTCATCCTGCTCAATACCGCCTCTCTTCAGCTGATTCCCACCACCGCTGCCATGCTGCGCCTGCAAGCCGGTTCCGGCTCTCCGATGGAGATTCTGCCTGCTGTCTGGCTCTCCTCGGTTCTATCGGTTTTGACCGGCATTGCTGCTGCCAAGGGAATGGCATCTCTCTGTGTCTTGCCGCAGAGGCAAAAAAGGAGGAAAATGGCATGAGCTTCTTTTCCAATCTGGTCGTTCCTGCCCTGCTCTGTCTGGTATTCTTGGTGGCGGTGCTTCGTCGTGTTGACCTGCTGTCTGCTTTTGCCAAAGGGGTGGAGGACGGTCTGCGGGTGGTGTGGGAGATGTTCCCTTCGCTGTTGCTGCTGACCCTGACGGTGGGTGCGCTCTCCTCTTCGGGTGCTGTCCAGCTGCTCTGCCGTGCCCTGCAAGCGCCCGCCAAGGTATTGGGCATCCCTAAGGAGGTTTTGCCGCTGGCTTTGCTGCGTCCTCTGTCCGGCAGCGGCGCTCTGGTCGCCTTCCAGCAGATTCTCTCCCAGTATGGACCGGACAGCTTTGTCGGCAGGGTCGCCAGTGTGCTGATGGGTTCTACCGAAACCACCTTCTACACCATCGCCCTTTACTGCTCCGCTTCCAATATCCAAAACAGTCGCTATGCCGCTCCTGCTTCCCTATGCGCCGACCTGATGGGATTTGCTGCCAGTGCCGCCGCTGTCCGTCTGCTGTTGGGGTAAAGCCTGCTATTCCCGTTCTTTTCCTAAAAGGGAAACAAACGGCAGACTCCAATCGCTGCCCGATGCCTGCATCTGTCGGCAGAAGATGCTGTACTGGTCACAGGCAGCTGCCTCGACCTGCGCCCACTGCCGCGCTGCTTGTGTGCTGCGCGCCAGCTTCATCAGGCTGGTGGACACCGGCAAAGAAGCAGTCCGCTTCATCGCCGATAAAATCTGCTTACCGCGCTCGTTCATGCCCAGCACCCGCAAATAGGGCGGCGGCATCGTCTGCATCTGTGCAGGCAACCGCAAAAAGGCATTCATCACCAGGCGGCGCACCCGCGCCAGCGGATAGCGCTTGCTTTTGACCGCTGCATACAGCTGCTCCAGCGAGCAGGCTTCCCTGCTTGCCCGATACAGGCGGTTCTCCAAACCCTCCGACAGGTCGGCAAGCTGCGCCATCTCCTTTTGCTCCATCCTTCTCAAAGCAGATAGCACCGCCCGCTCTCCCAGTTGCAGGTCGGCAAGCTGTCCATCCTGCTGCGCTTGTCTGTACAGCTGCCAGACGTTCTGCGGCAGATATTGCTGCGCCTGCTCCCACCTGCCTTCCAGCATCAAACCGCGCAGAAAGCTCGCCGAGGCAAATTCTCCCACCGGCTCCCCGTCGTGGGTGTTTCCAATCCGTCCCAACGCCAGCGGCTGGATGTGCGCATCCGGCAGTTTTTCCAGCTGACAGAGGTACTCGATTGCCAGGATGTTGTTCGGCTTTTGCAGCAGCAGAGCAGTTTCTTCCCCATACACCGCAGCCACTGCCCGCTCCCTTGCCTTTGCAAAGGTGATACCGGATGGCAGCAGCTGTCGGATGGTCTGGTTGACCTCTTCCTGCTGCAAAGCGGTACAAGCCTGCCGCAGTTGCACAAGGTCGGCGTCCTCTGCTCCGAATGCCAACAAATCCACACAACCCATTGCAGCCGCCAGCTGCACCGCACCAAAAGCAAAACGCTGTGCACCCGCCAGAGCGTAGCAGACCGGCAGCTCCAGCACTAGGTCCGCTCCGTTTTGCAGCGCTGCCTGTGCCCGCAGCCGCTTTGGAAAGATGGCGGGTGTGCCTCTCTGGGTAAAGTCCGGGCTCATCACCACTGCCACATGGCTGGCTCCTGCCGCTCGCACCTGCTCAAGCTGCCACCTGTGTCCCTTGTGAAAGGGATTATATTCTGCTGTGATGACGGCTGTTTTCATTCTTGTGCTTCTCCTTCCCTTTTCTTTGTCATTTTATTATCAAATTCTGGCGATTTCTGGGGATGTTTGCCCGATTTTCCGGGTTTTTTAAAAAATATTGCCCGCTTTCCTCAAAAATCGCTCTTTCTCTCTTGAAAAGTTGATTCAGATATAATAATATAGTAAGTGTATAGGAGTGTCAATCTGCCTTTCCAACCTTTCGCGCGGAAGGCTTTAAAAAACTATGGAGGAATTTGATATGAAAATTCTTGTAATGAACTGCGGAAGCTCCTCTCTGAAATATCAGCTGATTGATATGGAGAACGAGCACGTTCTGACAAAAGGTCTGTGTGAGAGAATCGGTATCGAAGGTTCCGTTCTGACCCACAAAGTTCCGGGCAAAGACAACTATGTTGTTGAGACCCCAATGCCGGACCATTCCGTAGCTGTAAAACTGGTTCTGGATGCCCTGACCGATAAAGACCACGGCGTTATCGCTTCCGTTGAGGAAATCAACGCAATCGGTCACCGCGTACTCCACGGCGGCACAAAGTTCACCAAATCCATCGTTGTCAACGACGATGTTAAAGCTGCTATCCGCGAGTGCTTCGACCTTGGTCCTCTGCACAACCCTGCAAACCTGATGGGTATTGAAGCTTGCGAAAAGGTATGCCCAGGCAAACCAAACGTTGCTGTATTCGATACCACCTTCGGTATGGGCATGGATGAAAAATCCTACCTGTACGCAATCCCACACGAATACTTTGAAAAATACGGCATCCGCCGCTACGGCTTCCACGGCACCAGCCACAGCTTTGTTTCCAAAGAAACCATCAAGTTTGCTGGTCTGGACCCAGAAAACGCAAAGGTTATCGTATGCCATGTCGGCAACGGTGCTTCCGTTTCTGCTTCCATCGGCGGCAAATGTGTAGATACTTCGATGGGTCTGACCCCTCTGGAAGGTCTGATCATGGGTACCCGCTCCGGCGACCTCGACCCGGCTGTTATCCAGTACATCTGCAACAAAGAAAACAAGACTGTTGACGAAGTACTCAATATGCTCAACAAGAAATCCGGTCTGCTGGGCATGAGCGGCGGTCTGTCTTCCGACTGCCGTGACATCACCGCAGCTGCTGAAGAAGGTCATCATCTGGCTAAAGTTACCCTGGATGCTTACACCTACCGCATTGCAAAATACGTAGGCGCTTACGCTGCTGCTATGAACGGCGTTGACGCAATCGCATTCACCGCTGGTGTTGGCGAAAACGACATCGAAATCCGTGAAGAGCTGTGCGAAAAATACTGGGGTTACCTCGGTGTTAAGATTGACAAAGAGGCAAACCACACCAGAGGCGAGAACAAGCTCATCTCTGCTGCTGATTCCAAGGTCAAAGTTCTGGTTATCCCAACCAACGAAGAGCTTGCAATCGCAAGAGACACCCTGGCTCTCATCTAAGTTTTTGCTTACCAAAAACCCGCTGTCCGTTTGGACAGCGGGTTTTTTTGATTTTGGGGAGAGCCGCGCAAAAATCAGGCTGACTCTTGCATTCCCGCAAATTTGTTGTACAATAAAAATACCGAACTTTTTTGCCACAACGCTTTACAGAGAAAGGAAGATTTTCTCCATGCTTACCCAGGAACATCTGCAGGACGCCGTCGATTACGGTCGCTGCTTTATCAAACTTGGAAGCCCTGCTTCCTACATTCCTGAACTTGCACGGGTCAACAAATACCAGCTGGGAGCCTGCATCGTCAATCTGGACGGCACGGTGATGGAGTGCGGCGACACCCGCACCCGCTTTACCATCCAAAGTATCTCCAAACTGGCTTCGCTCATCCTTGCCATCAGCGACAAGGGCAGCGATTATCTCTTTCACGACAAGGTCGGCGTAGAGCCCACCGGCGACCCGTTCAACTCCATCGTCAAACTGGAAACCAAAACCAAACCCTTCAACCCCTTCATCAATGCGGGCGCCATCACCGTTGCCGACTGCATCGAGGGCAGCAGCTCGGAGGAAAAATTCGAACGCTTTTTATCCTTTGTGCGCAAGCTGTGCGGCGACGAGGAAATTTCGCTCAATGAGGCGGTCTATCTCTCGGAAAAAGCTACCGGCGACCGCAACCGCGCGCTTGCCTACTACCTGAAAGCCAGCGGCATCCTGGAAGGCAATGTAGAAGAGTGTCTGGATTTTTATTTTAAGATGTGCTCGGTCAACGTCACCGCAGTGGACATCGCCCAGATGAGCGCCGTGCTTGCCAACCACGGCGCCTGTCCGGTCACCCAGGAGGAGCTGATTCCCAGGGAAAGTGCCAAGGAAGTCCGCGCCCTGATGCTGACCTGCGGAATGTACGACGGCTCGGGTGAATTTGCCATGACCGTCGGCTTCCCTGCCAAGAGCGGCGTCGGCGGAGGCATTGCAGCAGCGCTGGTCGACCACATGGGTATCGGTGTCTTTGGTCCTTCGCTGGACGAAAAAGGCAACAGCGTCGGCGGCATCAAAATTCTGGAGCATCTCTCCAAAAACCTGGACTTTAATCTCTTTTAAGGTAAAAATAAAAAGCTCCCCTGTGGGGAGCTTTTTATTTTTACCGTTCATCAATGCGTCTGCCATAGCGGTCGTAGCAGCGGCGCAGTCCCCGTTCAATCGGAACATACGGGATAATCAGCGCGGTCACATACATCGCCAGCAGGGTGCGTTCCACCTTGTCAGCCGGCAGAAGGAAAACACCGACCACCGTCAGAATCAGGGTAACCAATCCCAGCCCGACCATCCATCTGCCATAGCGCACATGGGAATACAGCCAGGTGTCCGGGCTTTTCAGCGCCCACTGGGTGCGGTATCCGATGAAGAAATAGCCCATATTGTCCGGGTCCTTCGGATATGCCGGTGGTTTGTGAATCCACCAGAAACCCCAGATAATCAGCAAAACAGGAATCAAGAGCAACAGCATGGTTTGACAGCCCTTTCTAAACATTCTTTGTTGTGTCCTGATAACTCAACTTCTTCTTAGTATAGCACAATTCGACCCGTTTGTAAATTTATCCTGCCGAAACGCCGGCAGCGGAAATGTAAATTTTCTCTTGACAAACTCGCCTGCCGGATGTATACTAAGGTCAAAGTTAGTTAGTTACTCAACTAATTAACCATATAACAAGAGGAGGTGTCCTGTTGAAGATTGACTTTGGGAGCCAGACTCCCATCTTCTTACAGCTATCTCAAGGACTGGAGGACGAGATTTTGTCCGGTGTCTACCGCGAAGGGGAGCAGATTCCTTCCATCACCGAACTTGCCGCCAGCTATAAAATCAACCCCGCTACCGCCCTCAAGGGCATCAACCTGCTGGTGGATGCGGGCATCGTCTACAAGAAAAGAGGAATCGGAATGTTTGTCAGCCAAGGAGCCTTGCAGCTGCTCAAGGAAAAAAGACAGGATGAATTTTTTCAGCAGTATGTTCTTCCGATGGTGCAGGAGGCAAAACGCCTCTCCATCCAGCCGGAAACGCTGCGCGATTGGATTGAAAGGGGATTTGCAGAATGAAACTGGATTGCATAGATGTAAGCAAGCGCTTTGGCTCGGTCACCGCTCTCGACCGGCTGAACCTTCATCTGGAGGAGCAGCGAATCCACGGTCTGCTCGGACGCAACGGCGCCGGAAAAACGACCCTGCTGCGGATGATGGGCAATCTGATACAGCCCTCCGACGGTCAGCTGCTCTGGGAAGGAAAGCCGCTGTGGGAAAATCCGCAGGCACAGCAGCAGATTTTCCTGTCGACCGAACGCTCCTGGTTTTCCGAACTCAACGCCAACGAGATTGCCCGCTGGATGAAGCGAAGCTATCCAAACTTTTCTTCCGAGCAGTTTTTTGCCTGGGCAAAGCGGTTTGAACTCAACTGCAAAACTCCTAACCTCAAGCTGTCCACCGGCTACCGTTCGGTCCTGCGCGCACTGCTGGCTCTGTCGGTCCACACGCCGCTGCTGCTGCTCGATGAACCGACCCTTGGCATGGATGCCTTCCATCGGGAGCTGTTTTACAAGCTGCTCATCGAAAGCTACACCGAATCACCCTCCTGCATCCTGCTGTCCACCCATCTCATCAGCGAGGTAGAAGGTCTGCTGGAACGGGTCACCATCATCGACCACGGAAAGCTGCTGGTCGATGATGAGGTCGAAATGCTGCTGGAGCAGGGTTACTGTGTGTCCGGTCGCATTGCCGAGGTGGATGACTTCTGTGCAGACAAGCGGGTCATCGGCTCCAACGTCGTCGGTGGACTCAAAACTTCCGCCATTTTGGGTAAGCGGCAGACTCCACCCGCTTCGCTGGACATCAGCGGCTTGAGCTTACAGCAGCTGTTTGTACAGCTGGTCGGCAGCGCGGCAGATGAAGATGACCCTGCCACAAAATAAAAGGAGGCTTTTTTGATGAACACCAAAACATCCTTTCTCTTTCAATTTTCCGAGTACAAAGGGGCAGTCCCTATCTTCTATCTGGTTTCACTTCTTATCATGGGCACCAGCATCACCTTTTCCGACGGGACAAGCGTATCCGGTCTGGAGGTAGCCACCTGTTTCTTTCTGCTGGTGTGCGGGATGAACTTTCAAAGCACCCTGATGTTCCACCTACAGATGGGTTCCACCCGCCGCACCTTTTTCAAGGGCTGGCTGCTCTCCTCCTGCGCCGTCTGCCTGATGACTGCCGCTTTGAATCTTACGGTTCTTCTCATCAGTCAGCTGATTGGAATGCCGATTGGGTCCCCCATCTTTGCCATCCCTATCTCTTCGGTCGTACTGCGCATGGCGGTCGGTCTGCTCTATCAGTTTGCCACCTTCTTCCTGTTTATCAGCCTCGGCTACCTGCTTTCTGTCCTCTTCTACCGTTTGAATAAGATAGGTCGATGGATGGTCGGCATCCTGTTGGGTGGCATTCTGCTCTCTTTGTTGTATTATCTGGCTCAATTCGACAGTGTGCTCGACCAGCTTTATATGCTGCCCTATCAGCATCCGCTGCTTTCCTCCTCCACCTACCTGCTGCTTTCTCTGGTGATGCTTTCTCTGTGCTGGCTGATGGTTCGCAGCAGCCCGAGCAAATAAGCAAACGCAACCGCTTTCCTGTCAGCTTGTCTAAAAAAATATTTTCATTCTGTTGCTTTTCCCCCTTGTCAAACGCTCCAAAATACGGTATACTAAAGATACAGGAAAATAAACTAAATTAGTATACATTCAAAGCAGTTGAATACATCATTTAAGAAAGAAGGAAAAGACTTATGAAATTTTATGTTTGCAAACACTGTGGCAATATCATCACCTTCGCAGAAAACAAAGGCGTTCCGGTTCTCTGCTGCGGCGAAAAGATGAGCGAGCTGGTTCCAGGCAGCGTAGATGCAGCTGCTGAAAAACACGTTCCGGTCATCAGCGTAGAGGGCAACAAGGTCACCGTTACCGTTGGCGAAGTGGCTCACCCAATGCTCGAGGAGCATTTCATCAAATGGATTGTTCTGGAAACTGCACAGGGCAGCCAGCGCAAAGAGCTGAAGGCAGGCGAACAGCCTCAGGCTGTTTTCATGCTGACCGATTGCGACAAACCGGTTGCTGCTTATGCTTACTGCAACCTGCACGGTCTGTGGAGCGCAAACGCATAAATCCCCTTTCATCCAAACAACCGCCGGAAGAAGATTTCTTCCGGCGGTTTTCTCTTGACGCTTTTGCCGTTTTTTTGTATAATGAGGAAAGCATTTTACAGATTGGAGAATTTTGCATGAAAAAACAGGACCGCATCCTTCTGCTTTCCTTTGCCGGCATTGCCCTTTTGATGCTGGGTATCTTCTTTATCATGGAGCGCCTGCAAGGTCCGCAGGCGTATGCGCTGATTTCGGTGGATGGAAACAACGTCCGCGAAATCGAGCTGCAATCTGCACCGAACCAGCAGATCAGCCTGTCGGAATATGGAGCCGAGGTGGTGTTGGAAATTTCTGACCACCGGATACGCTTCCTTTCCTCCGATTGTCCCGACCACCTCTGCATGGGCTTTGGCTGGCTGGACCATCAGCCGCAGAGCGCCGTCTGTATGCCCAATCGGGTGGCAGTCACCATCAACGACCAGCCGACCCTCACCGAATAAAAAACAGAGCAGCCGACCGATGCTTTGCATCGGTCGGCTGCTCTTATGATTATCCTTGTATACCCTGTCTAAAGAAGGGAATCCGTTTCAAGCCTTCGAATCGGGAAAAGCATATAATCCTTTCCGCTTACCGGACAGGAAAAATCCTGGACTGCTCCCACCAGCGGGATTTGATTGTCCTGCATATAGTCCAGCACCTCTGAAAATGTATTTTCATTTTCCACCTCGGCACAAAGATACTCATAGCCCGGAATCTTCCATTTTGTCCACCCTTCAGGCGCTTGCGCCTCATCCAGACATTCCACACCGGCAAGGTACAAGCCTTTGCTGAAGTTTTCTTCCCACGGCTGGTACGATCGGGAAAAATCAGACATCGCACCCCAAATCCCCACCGGGTTGCCGTTCTCGTCCTTTTTGGCAAACGGCTGCACCTGCGCAAAATGTGCGTTTGCATCCGACCATAATCTTTGGATAAAACCCTGCCCCTCCAAGGTGGAGCCTTCCTTGCCAATCACAACAAAAGCCGCCTTGGTGCATCTTTTTATCTTCATACAAACTCCTCCCGACTTCGATATATCCGTTTACTCGGCTTCCTTCCATCCCACAAACAAAAATGCAAGAACAGCCACAACAGAAAAACTGTTGTGGCTGTCGTATTTGGGGATTTGAAGAATTATTTCTCGTCTACACGTTTTTTGCGCAGATATTTGTCTACTGCCTCTACCATGTTTTCCGGCATCTTTCTTGGAACCGGGAATACCACTGCGTTGACCATGTGGTCTGCAAATTCCTGTACGAAAGCTGCTGTCTTGCCGAAGTTCTTATAATCGAGGTAGTCGATTACATCGTGACGGCAGTGAATCATTGCGCCGCCGTTTCTGCCAAAGCGGCAGAAGTTGATTGCCGGAACACCCTCGTTTGCAAACGGAACCGAGTCGCTGGAGTAAACCTCCTGTGTAACATCGGTGGAGAAGCCGACCTCTTTTGCCAGATACTCTACAAAGCGGCAGAGGGACTCGTCTGCCATGATGGCTGCCCAGTCTGCACCCAGAACCGGACCGGCTACGTCGACGTTGATCATCAGCTGAACGTCTTTCAGCTCATCCTTGTGGGCAGCAACATACGCTTTGGAGCCCAGCAGACCGACCTCTTCCGAGCCGTACCAGCAGAAGGTCAGGTTGCGCTTTGGAGGATTCTGTTTGTAATGACGTGCCAGCTCCATCAGGATTGCAGAGCCTGCGCCGTTGTCGTATACGCCGTGGCTGAACTCAACGCTGTCAAAGTGTGCGCCGAAGGTGATGTTCTCATTGGTATCCTCGGTGCCTTTGATGTGCAGCACTACGTTTCTGGATGGACGGGTCACATCGTCCTGAATCAGGGTGAAGGTCACCGTTTCCGGTTCGCCTTTGACCAGCTCCATCGCGTCGATGGCACGCAGAACACCGCCGGGAACAGTGCCGTAGCGCAGTGCCCAGTAACGCAGCTCTCTTTCGCCCAGGTCAGTATCCTCGCGAACGTCCGAAACATTTCCGTTCCAAGTCAAAAATCCTGCAACACCGTAACGAACCAGCTTCTCATACACTTCTTCGGTCAGTCTGCCGCTGTTTACCAGAACGATTTTGCCTTTTTTGTCGTACAGGTCGATGTCGTTGCCCTGCTGTACATAAGCAAATTCTGCGGTCAAGCCTTCCGGTGGGGTGCTGCCCGAACGGCGGTAGCCTTTGATTTCCCATTCTTTGCCCAGTGCTTTCAGGGAAACCTTGTGGATGTCAGCGGTTTCTACCATAAATTCTTCGATGACCGCTTCCATTCCCTCTTTTGCCAGCTCATCTTTGATGATGTGGGCAGCTCTGGTTTCCTCCGCAGAGGTGCTGGTGCGGATAAAGTTGATTTTTTCCAGGTCCGCAAAGATGCGTTTTCCCATTGCATCGGTGTTTTTCAAAATATCCATGTTCTGCACTCCTCTTCTCATGATATAATCAAATGATTTTCCTAACAATTTTGTCAAAACCTTCGCAGCATTGATTCAGTTTTTGCTTTCAGCGTTTTGTATAAATTTCATGTCATAAATTTATACAAATATGTGCGAACTGTTTCTCAAGCACAGTATACCACAATCTTATCGCAGATACAATCCCAAATCAGCGAAAAAGGATGCCCAAAGAAAAATTTCTTTGGGCATCCTTTAAAAGCATTTACTTATTTTTGTTGCAGAGGTGGCAGGCTACAAAATGATTTGGCTCTACCTCCTGCAGCACAGGGGACTGGGTAGCACAGATGTCCATTGCATAACGGCATCTTGCTCTGAATTTACAGCCCGGTGGCGGGTTGATCGGGCTTGGCACCTCGCCCTCCAGCTTGATGCGCTGACGGGTCGCTTCCACATCCGGGTCTGCTGTCGGGATTGCCGAAATCAGAGCCTGGGTGTACGGGTGCAGCGGTCTGTCGTACAGGTCATGGTTGCTGGCAAGCTCTACCATCGAACCGAGGTACATAACGCCTACACGGTCGGAGATGTGCTTGACCATCGACAGGTCGTGCGAGATGAACAGATAGGTCAGACCAAACTCTCTCTGGAGCTTGATGAGCAGGTTGACAACCTGCGCCTGGATGGAAACGTCCAGCGCGGAAATCGGCTCGTCACAGACGATGAACTTTGGCTCTACCGCCAGTGCGCGGGCAATTCCGACACGCTGACGCTGACCGCCGGACAGCTCGTGTGCAAAGCGGTTGGCATAATCGGCGCTCAGACCAACCTTGTTGAGCAGCTCTGCGACCTTATCGTTCTTTTCTTTATCGGTCAGCTTGAAGTGGACGTCCATACCCTCGGAGATGATCTCTCCGATGGTCATACGAGGGTCCAAAGAAGCATATGGGTCCTGGAAGATGATCTGGACGTTCTTGCGGAACTCCAGCAAATCTTTTCCCTTCAGGGTGGAGATGTCCTTGCCATCAAAGACAACCTTACCGGAGGTTGGTTCATACAGCTTCATCATGGTTCTGCCGCAGGTGGTTTTTCCGCAGCCGGACTCGCCTACCAGACCCAGTGTTTCGCCGCGTTTGATGGACACGCTGACGTGGTCCACCGCTTTCAGGGTCTGTTTGCGACCTGCTTTAAAGAATTTGCACAGGTCGGTGACCTCCATGATGGTGTCGGCATTTTGCAGTTTTTCGATTACCTGGTCCATTATTTCGCCTCCCTGTCATAGAAGGATTTTACCTTTGGTGCATTTGGATGCTGCAGCCAGCAGGATACCTTGTGGGTATCGGTGATGGTGGTTTCAAACGGATTGCGCTCTTTGCAGATTGGCATACAGTATTCACATCTGGATGCAAACGGGCAGCAGTTGAGCGGCAGGATCAAATCCGGCGGAGTGCCTTTGAGCGCATACAGCTCCTGCTTGGATTCTTTTGCCAGCTTTGGAACCGAGCTGAGCAGCGCCCAGGTGTATGGGTGCTTGGAATCGTAGAAGATTTCTCTTGCGGTACCGCGCTCTACGACCTGACCGGCGTACATAACCTGGATTCTGTCCGCAAAGTTTGCTACAACACCCAGGTCGTGGGTAACCAGGATGATGGCGGTGTTCATCTTTTCCTTCAGCTCGCGCATCAAGTCCATGATCTGTGCCTGGATGGTTACGTCCAGCGCGGTGGTCGGCTCGTCCGCAATCAGAATCTTCGGATTGCACGCCAGAGCCATCGCAATCATAACACGCTGTCTCATACCGCCGGACATCTCATGCGGATAGCTGTCCACACGTTTTTCCGCGCTTGGGATGTTGACCATCTTCAGCATACGGATTGCTTCTTCCCTCGCCTCTTTTTTGCTCAGGTGGCGATGGATGCGCAAGCTTTCCATAATCTGCTTGCCTACGGTCATGGTTGGGTTCAAAGAGGTCATCGGGTCCTGGAAAATCATGCTGACCTCGTCGCCTCTGAATTCGCACAGTTCTTTTTTGTTCAGCGCCAGTACGTCCTTGCCGTCGCAGGTAATCTGGGAGCCTTCCTTGATGACAGCGAACGGTGGTTTGAGCAGGCGCAGGATGGATTTTGCTGTTACGGTTTTGCCGCAGCCGGACTCTCCAACAAAGGCAAGGGTTTCGCCTCGGTTCAGCTCAAAGCTGACGCCGCGGACTGCCTTAACCTCACCTGCATAGGTGTTGAAGGATACGCTGAGGTCTTTTACTTCTAAGATTTTATCGTTTGCCATAAGGATCCTCCTACTTTCTCAGTTTCGGGTCGAGGGCGTCGCGCAGTCCATCGCCCAGCAGGGTGAAGGAGAGCATGGTCAGTGCAATCATCAGCGATGGGAAGAACAGCTGGTAAGGATAGAACATAAAGTTCTGCTGTGCAGCGGATGCAAGCGCACCCCAGCTGGTATCCGGCGGCTGGATGCCCAGACCGATGTAGCTCAGGAATGCCTCCGAGAAGATGTAGCCCGGGATGTCGAAGGTGATGGCAACGATGATGATGCCGATGGTGTTTGGAATCATGTGGCGCATGATGGTTTTGAAAGGAGAAACGCCCAGTGCGTTTGCAGCCAGAACATATTCCTGGCTCTTGAGCTGAAGCATCTGTCCGCGGACCAGACGTGCGATACCGCACCAGCCGGTCAGGGTCAGAGCCAGCATCATGGTGCCAATGCTCTTGGAATCGGTAACGACCGAAATCAGGATTACGATAATCAGATACGGGATGCTCAGCAGGACCTCAACGATACGCATCATAATGTCGTCCACAATGCCGCCGAAGTAGGAAGCGATACCGCCGTAGATACAGCCGATGACGCTGGCAACCACTGCACCGACAACACCGATCATAATCGAAACACGTCCACCCTGCCATACGCGGGCAAACAGGTCACGACCCAGCGAGTCGGTTCCGAACCAGTGCTCTGCACTTGGTTTCTGGTTGATGGCGGAAGTGTCCATCTGCTCGAAGTTATAGCCGGAGATAGCAGGTCCGATACAAACCATTACAATCAAAAGCAGCAAAACAATCAGTGCAACCAGTGCGATTTTATTTTCTTTGAGTCTTCTCCATGCGTCTGCCCAGTAGCCAATCTTTGGACGGGCAATGATGTCGCCGGAGAAATCATCGGTACCGATGATTTCAAACTTTTCCGCCGGAATGTCTTCCCATTCCGCTGCAGAATGGATATTCTGTTCTGTAGCCATGGTGTTCCTCCTTATTTAATGCGGATACGCGGGTCAAAGATGGTGTAGGCAATATCAATCAGCAGCTGCGCTACAACAAACAACGCTGCCGCAAAGATGGTCGTGCCGATAATCATGGTGTAGTCGCGGTCGTTGATCGAAGAAACATAGTAGAAACCAAGACCCGGGATACCGAACATCTTTTCAATAACAAAGGAGCCGGTGAAGATGCCGGAAATCTGTCCGCCCAGGATGGTGATACAAGGCAGGAAGGCGTTCTTCAAAACGTGGTCCTTGATGATATGAAAACGGCTGACACCCTTTGCCTCTGCGGTCAGGATGTAGTCCTGTCCCATGACGTCGAGCATATTTGCCTTGAGGTAACGGGCATAGGTCGCAACACTGCCGAAGCACATTGCAATGATTGGCAGAATCATGTGCTTTGGCTTACCCCATCCGCTGGTCGGCAGGATCTGCCATTTTACCGAGAAGAGGTACTGGAGCATCGCTGCCAGTACGAACACCGGTATAGTGATGCCCAGCATAGCGATAAACATAACCAGATAGTCCGGCCACTTGTTCTTGTTTAGCGCCGCCACGATACCTAAGACGATACCGGTGGTTACACCAAACAAAAGCGCAATCGCACCGTTCATACCGGATACCTTGGAGTTGGTCAGCAGGGTATCGGTGATGCTTTTGCCCGGATATTTGAGCGATTCACCCAGATCGCCCTTGGTAATCAGGTTTTTCATAAAGATTCCGTACTGCTCGGTGAGGGGTTTGTCCAAACCGTATTTTGCATAGTAGTTTGCCTTTGCCTGCTCCGGCAGCTTGTTTGCCATCGCACCCAGTGGGTCGCCCGGAATCGAATGCATCATGAAGAAGGTTACTGTTGTGATGATCAGCAGAGTAACCAACATATACCCGATTCGTTTCAGGATATATTTTATCATAATTCTCCCCCTTAATTGGAAAAGAAAAGGTGACCTCTCCTGAGATCACCTTTCTGTATCATAACCTCTTTATTTATGAAAACACAATACAACAAAGAGTCCTTATTCAGACAAGTGAATTAGTCTGGACGACCGCTAGTATACGCGTATTTCAGACCAGTGGAGGTAAACGACATTGTGTTGTTGTTCTTTACATATTTATAACGATATGTATTGGAAGCTTCGTTTACAACCGGACAAATCGGAGCTTCATCCATCAGAATGGTTTCAGCCTGTTTGTACAGCTCAATACGTTTTGCCTCGTCCATTTCAACAGCAGCCTGATCCATCAGCTTATCGTATTCTTCGTTTGCCCAGAAGGTTGGGATTGCTGTGGAATCAGATCTCATCAAAGAAAGCATTGCGTATGGGTCGTTGTAGTCGATACCCCATACCATGTAGCCCATCTGATATTCGCCGGCATTGATTTTGGACTGGAAGCTTCCCCATTCGTTGAAGTCCAGAACTACGTTTACGCCCAGAACTTCTTTAAATTTCTGCTGATAGTATTCACCGTAGTTTTTAATCCACTGGTTGGTATCGCCCAAGCTAAAGGTAACTTCCAGAGTGGAAGGATCGGAGCCCAGACCCAGCTCTTCCATACCTTTGATCAGAAGCTCTTTTGGATCTTCTTTTCCAACCATAGCTTTCAGAGGAGCTTCTACCTGTTCTCTGTAAATGCCCAGTTCGCCGCTGGAAACACCGTCCGGTACCCATGCGTATGCAGGTTCCATGGTGCCAAAGTAGATGGATTTCGATACATCCTCACGGTCGATTGCCAGAGTGAATGCTTTTCTGATGTTTTTGTTTGCGAACAGCTCATCTTTTGTATTGAAGAAGTGATAACGGACAGAAGGAGAAACGTTATGAATGTACTGAACTTCTTCCATTGCACCAAATTTTTCCATCCACTCCGGTGTACCGCATCCGCAGGAGTCGATCGAACCGTTGGTGAAGGAGTTGAAGATGGTGTTCTCATCGTTCATGATTTTGTAGTTGATGGTCTGCAGGTTTACGCTGTCTTTATCCCAGTAAGAATCATTCTTAACCAGAACCATTTCAGCGTTGTGCATCCAGGATTCTACTTTAAAAGGACCGCAGTAAACCATGTTGGTAGCTTCTGCGCCGTAGCTTTCGCCGTACTGCTCTACGATGTCCTGACGCTGTGGCTGCATGATTCTGCCATCGGTCAGAGAGAGGAAGTATGGAGTTGGCTGCTCGAGGGTAAATTCAACGGTCTTGTCGTCAACTGCTTTTACACCCAGCTCAGATGGGTCTTTTTCGCCTGCCAGAACTGCGTTAGCATTTTTAACACAGGTCAACAGATAGGAGTTTGGAGAACCGGTCTCCGGGGTCAGGGTTCTTACGATGGAGTAAACATAATCCTGTGCTTTAACAGGCTGACCGTCGGTCCAGGTGTTGTCACGCAGATGGAAGGTCCATACGGTACCGTCTTCGTTGGATTCCCAAGATTCAGCGCCTGCACCCTCACGGATGTTTTTGCCGTCTTTTTCAGCCAGTCTGGTCAGTGGCTCCATTACGTTGTTCAGAACGCCGCCACCGATACTATCGTTACCGATAACACCGTCCAGGGTTGTTGGGTCTGCACCCAGATAGCCATTGAAGTACTGCTCTGCATCCAGTACGTTGCCTTCGATGGTCTTCTGCTCTGCGTTTGGCTGAGCAGCGCTTTCCTCTTTGCTCTCGCCGCCGCAAGCAGCCATAGAAAGCATCATCGCACCTGCCAGCATGACTGCCAGGATTCTTTTGATTTTCATGATTGTTTCTCCTTTCGGGCTTAACAAACTCTCTTTGTTTTTTATCTTTACACGCTCTCGCGTGCAGAAGCCGGTAAAAATTTCCCTTATCAAGGGATTGTTTCGGCTTTGCCGAAACAAAAACAGGCGCGCCTGTTTTTTAAGAAAAGCTCAATACATCTTCAATCGGGCAGCTTGCCTTGAGGCTGTAATGCCGCACGATTTCTTTGCTGATTTGGCAGATGTCGCCGGCGCGGTAGCATTCCAGCAGCCTTTGATGCGATTGGCAGTATTCCTCCGGGTCAAAGCTGCCATCGTTTCTTCTGGCACAGAAGATTGCCAGATTATGGATGTTGGTGCTTTTCCACAGCTCTGCAAGCTTTTTTAATCCTGCTTGCTCGATTACTGCGGCATGGAAGCGATTGTCCTGCTGTGCCAGCTGATAGAAGTCGCCGTCTGCCTGTTCCATCTGCTCCACACAGTCCTGCATCTGCTGCAAAGCCTGCTGTGCGGACTTGCCTTTTTGCAGCAGGCGCGCCGCTAAAATTTCCAGCGTTGCCCGCAGCAAACAGATTTCATAAATATCCTGACCGCTCACCTGTGCAACCGAGCATCCGACGTTGCGCTCATACTGCACCAGACCTTCCTGCTCCAGCTGCCGCAGCGCTTCGCGGACCGGTCCCCGGCTGACACCCAGCTGCTGCGCCATCTCGTTTTCCTTGATGCGCTCTCCCGCTTGAAAGTCGCCGGTCAGAATTCCTTGTCGAATCTCGTCTACCACTTCCTGCCGCAGGGTTTTATAGTTTAACTTCGGCATCCGTTCCCTCCGTGCTGTTGGTAGTATGTATAAAGATTACTGTACGCAGAAAATTGTCTACAATCTTTACGAGTGCTATTGTATCATAGTTGTTTATTGATTGCAACAAATTCGCTAACACTTTGTTCATCTTATTCATTTTTTAGTTGGGGTTTATGGATATTTTGCATATAAAACAACCTGATTTTCGCTTCAAAATCACCAAGAGGTTATTTTTTGTGACAATCGAATTGAAACCGGGGATACAATTCATCTTTTCTTCAAAAGAGGCTTCCTTAGAAATTTACATTGATTTTATACGGAAAATCCTCTGTCGAAATGCCATGGTCCTTGAGGTAACCGATGGTCGTTTCCATATAATGATCGACCAGGGTTTTGCAGATGACCTGTACGTCGCCGGTCTTGACTGCATCCAGCACCCGACGATGAATCTTCTCCTGATTGTGTACAACGTATTCGTTCTTACCGGCACCGCGGTAAAAGACGATGGTGTTGCCGCTGTCCATGCTGCTCCACAGGGTATATAAACGTTTGAGTCCACACTCTTCAATGATGCAGGCGTGAAACTGGTTGTCGTTTTCAATGACCTCATCAAACTGCTCAAGCTGCTCGATGGTTGCCATCCGCTGAACAATCTGCTCCATCTTTGCGATGGTCTGCTCAGAAAATTTGCCGTCGCACATCTTGACCGACAAAATCTCGAGGTTCGCGCGCAGCAGGTAAACCTCATAGACATCCCTTGCATTAAATTCCTTCACAAAGCATCCCACATGGGAGGTGTACTCCACCAGTCCTTCCTGCTCGATCTGGCGCAGCGCCTCCCGGACCGGACCGCGGCTGACACCCAGCTCCTCCGCCATCTCCTGCTCGACAATCCTTTCTCCCGGACGCAGTTCGCCGGTCAACAGCTTTAGACGTATTGCCTGTGTCACCTGCTCGCGAAGAGTCTGGCGCATAATCTTTGGCATATTTTTTCCTCCCATTCCTTCCTGTTCGATAACTGTGCATAAAAAATACATTCATACGATAACACACCCTTCCCTTCTTTGCAATCCAAATCTGGTTTTTTATTCAATTTTATGGTTTTTTGGGCAAATTCTCCTCTTCTTTTTACAAACAACTTGGCTACCCTTTTCCCCTTCGGGCGGATGATCGTGATTTTAAAAAGGCAAAAAAAGAGATTGAGAGGACTTGACAAGCAGGCAGGATGCTGGTATTATTGTATTAAGCACTTAATACAATAAGCATTGAAGGGAGGCAGACAGATGACCTGGGTCTTTGACGACAAGCTGCCCATCTATCTTCAGATCATACAGATTCTGAAAGCGGATATTGCACGAGGCAAATATCAAACGGGAGAAAAGCTGCCTGCGGTGCGTGAACTGGCGCTGACCGCAGGGGTAAATCCCAACACCATGCAAAAGGCTTTGGCAGAACTGGAGCGGGATGGGCTGGTGAAAAGCCAGCGAACCTCCGGTCGCTTTGTCACCGATGATAAGGAGAAGATTATGGAAGTACGGCGCACATTGGCTTACGACGAAATCAAGCGGATGGTAGAAACCATTTCGTCGCTGGGCTACCAGAAGGACGATATTCTTCGGCTGCTGGAAAAATATCTGGCAGAGCAAAAGTAGATTTTTTATATCCCCTACCACAAGAAAGGAAGGTCTATATGAGTGAAAACAACGCCATCATGCAGGGCGGTTCGGTCGCAGAAAGCTGTGTCCTTCAAATCAGCGACCTGCATAAAAGCTATGGCTCCCATCCGGTTTTGGAAGGGGTCAGCTTCTCGATTCCACGCGGCAAGATTGTGGGCTTACTGGGTCCCAACGGCTGCGGCAAAACCACCATTATGAAGATGGTCTCCGGTCTGCTTCCTGCTGACAGCGGAAGCATCCTGATCGACGGACATACGCCCGGGCTAGTCAGCAAATCCATCGTTTCTTACCTGCCGGAGCGCACCTATCTCAACGACTGGATGAAGGTCAGCGAGGTGCTGCAATTTTTCAGCGATTTTTATGCTGACTTCGATTTGGAACGGGCGCAGCAGATGCTGGCAGACCTGCACCTTTCTCCCAATACCCGCCTGAAAACGATGAGCAAAGGCACCAAGGAGAAGGTTCAGCTGATTCTGGTGATGTCCCGCCGCGCACAGCTTTACCTGTTGGACGAACCCATCGGCGGTGTTGACCCGGCTGCCCGCGAATATATCCTGAACACCATCCTCAAAAACTTTGACGAATCCTCCTCCATCCTCATCACGACCCACCTGATTCAGGATGTGGAAGCTATCTTTGACCAGGTCCTGTTCCTCAATCAGGGCAAGATTGTGATTGACGGCGAGGTGGACGAGATTCGTCAGCAACATGGCAAATCCATCGACCGACTCTTCAGGGAGGTATTTAAATGTTAGGAAAGATGCTCAAATATGACCTCAAGGCAATGTCTAAAACGATGCTGCCCTTCTTTCTGGTCATCATTGGAATGACCGTCCTCAACAGCTTTTTCATCCGTTTTGAATGGATGACCGGCATCATCGCCGGCAGCACTATCATCTTCGGGCTTTTCATTGCGCTGGGTGTCACCGCTTTGGTGATGATTATTACCCAATTTTATCACAATGTGCTGGGCGACGAAGGGTATCTGACCAACACCCTGCCGGTCCGTGTGGATGTCATCCTCTTCTCCAAGCTGTTTTCCGCGATGATTTGGCTGTGCCTGAGCGGAGTGGTCGGCATCATCACCATCTTCATCACCCTTGCCACCACCGCCGGTGCTTCCGAATTTTTCTCGGCAACCTTTGATGTTATTCAGGCTTTCTTCCTTGCTCTCAAGGAGTACACCTCCGGCACCCTTTCCGTCCTGCTGTTGGTGGTTCTGGGCGTGCTGGCATTTCTGGTCTTTTTTGCCAACGAAATCCTCCACCTCTACTGTGCAATGGCTTGCTCGCAGCTGCCCATCCTTTCAAAAAACCGCGTCGTCGGCTCGTTCATCGCTTACTTTGTGCTGAACATTCCTTTGACTATCCTGATGGCTGCCATCATGGGCGGGCTTACCTGTGCGGCTAACCTTTCTCCTTGGCTTGAACAGCTGGATGTCTTCCCGCTGGGACTGCTGATGCTGACTGCCTTTTTGCTGGTCGGTCTGTTTCTGGACCTGCTGCTGTACCTGCCGACCCGCTATATCCTGAAAAACAAGTTAAATCTCGAATAATTCATCCAGAAAGAAAAGCATCCGACCGCACAGGCTGTATGAAAACACCCTGTGCGGTCGGGTGCTTTTCCGCGCTATTTCCCGGGAAATGCAGGTATTTTCTGGTTTTCCAATCTTTTTCACCCAGAATTCACGAATCAGCAAGTAAAATCACTATGAGTTTTTCTGTTTATTGTGTATTTTTTATATTATCATCCAGTATTTTTAGAAACAAGGCACAAAGAACAAATTTCCCCTTGCATGTTTTCCTTGTCGGAGTATAATGGGGAAACGAGAAAAAAGGAACGCAAAGGAGGCTTTTTCATGTCTTATCACTATCTTGTTGACATCGCTCTCATCCTCGTTTCCACCAAAGTTCTGGGTATCCTGACCAAACGATTACAGATGCCGCAGGTGGTCGGCGCTCTGCTGGCAGGTCTGATCATGGGACCTGCGTGTCTGAATATCATCCACAGCACGGAATTTTTAAGCCAGGTTTCCGAGCTGGGTGTCATCGTCATGATGTTCACTGCCGGCTTGGGAACCAGCTTGGACGACCTCAAGCAGACCGGCAAGGCGGGCTTTATGGTTGCCCTGTGCGGTGTGCTGCTCCCTTTGCTGGGCGGCGCTGTACTGGCTGCTTTCTTCAACGACAGCGGTTCTGCCAATGCACTGATGCAAAATATCTTTATCGGCGTGGTATTGACTGCCACCTCTGTTTCCATCACCGTAGAAACACTCAAGGAGATGGGCAAGCTGTCGACCGTTGTCGGCAACACCATTCTGGCTGCCGCTTTGATCGACGATGTGCTGGGTCTGATTGCCTTAACCATCGTCACCAGCATCGGCGGTTCTGCCGATTCCAACCTGCTGGTTGTTCTGATTAAGATTGCTGCTTTCTTCCTCTTTGTCATCGTCGTCGGCATGCTGGTCAAAAAAGGTATGGACTGGTATATCAAAAATGTACATTCCACCGACCTGCAACGTTATCCCATCTTTGCCTTTGTTCTCTGCCTGTTTCTGGCATTCTGTGCAGAAGAACTGTTCGGCGTTGCGGACATCACCGGTGCATTTGCTGCGGGTCTAATCATCTCCACCACCTCGAAAGCCAAGTATATCGAGGTCAAATTTGCTCCCCTTTCCTACCTGCTGCTGACACCAATCTTCTTTGCCAGCATCGGATTGGAGGTAGACCTGCCCAAAATGGACGGCAGACTCATTCTCTTCTCTGTGCTGCTGGTCATTGTCGCTGTGCTGACCAAGGTGCTGGGCTGCGGATTGGGCGCCAAGCTGTGCGGTCTAAAAAACCATCAATGTGAACAGATTGGTGTCGGCATGGTCTGCCGTGGTGAGGTCGCTTTGATTGTCGCCAACAAGGGTGCCGCACTGGGACTGATGCCGGAGGTTTTCTTCGCTCCGGTTATCATCATGGTGGTCGCCAGCACCATCCTGACCCCTCTGCTGCTCAAATATGCCTACCGCGAAAGCAACGCATACGAGGATATGCAGGAAAGCCCGCTGCTCGACCATTACCAGGAAACCGAACAGTTGGATTTGGTTGCCGACAGCCTGATTCGTGCCAATGACCACATCATGAAGAAAAACCGCGGCAAATCCAAAAAATAAAAGATTGCGTTATAAAAGAGGAGTACCCTGCGGGGCGCTCCTCTTTTTGTTCGCTGTTTTTTGCCAATTTCTTCCTTATTATATAGGAACGCTTTCTTCCCTTTTGTGTTTTGGAGAAATCAGCACGATATTGCGCTGCCTTTTCCTGTCGTTCCAAGCGCTTTTACATGATTTCTTCACAGAATATCTATAATTTTTTGCTGTTCTTATTTAAAAAATTTCGTTAAACTAATAAACGACCCGGCAAGTGAAGGTGAAATCTGCCAAAAACACCCTCTTTTCGGTATCAATCCTGTAACAAACCTTGAATCTGCACACAGAAAAGCTTATAATAAATAAGTATTGTCAGAAAATAACAAGTTGTCAGTTAAAACAACGAAAGCCCTTCACGGAAGGGAATTGTATCTTGATTTTGGAAGAAAGGAGCGAACTGCTGGTGTCCAATGCCAAAAAAAGCAAACCAGAAAAAACACCCGCTGCCACTCCTGCTGAAAGCTTGTCCTCTTTAGGGCATTTTGTATATGCTGTCTGCTACCTGGTCGGTGCAAGGATCATTCGCTTTTTCCGACGTTCCAAGCGACGGCTGAAAAAGGGCGCACTGCACCTAAAGTGGAAGCTGCGCAGGCTTTACTTTGATTTCAAAGACCAGCAGGTCCTCAATAACCTGAATAAACAACATCACCGCCGACAGAGTAAGGATGCTCTTCGCGGGGTGCAGAAGTCACTGCAACTGTGGAAGCAGCACCGCGAGCAATCCTCCAAGCTGCTGTTAGGTGAGTTTTTTCGCGCATTCCAGCCAATCCTTCCGCTGCTTGCCGGCACTGTTAACTACCTGCTGCCGGTCGGTGGTATGGTCATCCTGATTTCCACTGTACTGCACTTCAGTACCATGACCTATGGCTTGCAGGTTCAGTACAACGGCGAGCACATCGGTTACATCCTGTCGGAATCCGCCTTTGTGGAAGCCGAAGCCAAGGTGCGGGAACGTATCGTCAACGAGGCTTATCTGCCTCCTGAGGACAGCGTGCCCATCTATTCGCTTGCTATCGTGGAGGACGACCAGATTTCGGAAGAAAGTGTCTTAATCAACAATATCATCCGCGCTTCCGGAAATGAGATTGAAGAAGCTGCCGGTCTTTATGTCGATGGGGAATTTATCGGCGCAGTTTCCGACGGGGACGAGCTTCTCAAAAGTTTGCGCGCCCGCAAAAACGGAACCTATTCCCCTGATATGCCGACCGGTGAACCTGTTGAGGAGCAGCCGCAGGAAGAATCCCAAGAGCAGCCGCAGGAGCAAACTCCTTCCACCTCCGAGCCGGAAACCGAACAGCCTGCCACCGAGCAGCTTGTTCCCGAGCGCACCCATACCGTTCGTGAAGGCGACTCGCTGTGGGATATTGCCCTTGAATACGATGTTACCGTTGACCAGCTGCTCCAGCTCAACCCGGAGGTCAGCAAGAGTATGCTGGTGGGTCAGACGCTGATTATCTCGCAGGCGTCCGCTCCTTCCGAGTCCTCCCAGACGGAAGCACCGTCTTCCACACCGGAGACAGAGGAACCGGAAGAAGAGCAATCGGAAGAAGAACCGGAAGAAGATGCTTCTGCTTCTCCGCGCACCCACACTGTGCAGGACGGCGATTCGCTGTGGGACATCGCCATTCAATATGATGTCAGTGTCGAACAGCTGCAACAGCTCAACCCGGACATCAGCAAAAGTATGCTGGTGGGTCAAACACTGATTCTTCCGCAGACAGATTCCTCCGATGCGGCGGACAAGCCTACGACAAGATCTGCTCCCGAAAAATCAGCCGAAACCGTCAAGGAAGCATCAACGGAAACATCCGTAGATACCGAACCGGCTGCCAAAGAATCCGCTGAAAAATCTGACGAAGAGGCACCGAAAGCAGATACCCTTTCTGCCAACAATGAAATCATCAGCTTTGTCCAGTCGATTCGCGTGGAGAGAGGTCTTTATCCTGTTTCCTCGGTGGAAAGTCTGCAAAGTATCAACGTCAAGCTCGACAGCGTGGTGGAAGGCGAACAGACCTACACCATCCAGCAGGGCGATTCCCCGTCGCTGGTTGCAGACAAGGTCGGCATCCCGACCCAGACGCTGATCAACCTCAATCCCGATGTCACCCAGTCGATGCTGGTGGGCGATGTATTGGTCATCTCCCATGAGCAGCCGTTCCTCCAGACCAAGACGGTCAAAACGGTCACCGAAGAGAAGGAAATCGCCTTCAAAACCGAAACCGAACGGGACCACAACAAAGCTTCCGGCTACGAAAAGGTGGTGCAGGAGGGCAAAAACGGACTGGAAGAAATCGTCAGCGAGGTCACCTACATCGACGGCTATGAAACCGAGCGGACGGTCATCTCCAAAACGACCTTACAGGAACCGGTTACTGCCAAGATTGTGGTCGGCTCTCTGACCAGCAGCCAGTACAACTTCTCCGGCTCCGGCACTGCTTCTACCGAAAGCAACGTCGGCGGCTACATCTGGCCGGTCAACGGCGGTTACATCTCCTGCCCGATCTGGGGATACAGCGGACACACCGGCACCGACATCGCGGCTCCAGCCGGAACAACCATCTGGGCTTCCAAAGGCGGAACCGTAGCTTATGCAGGCTGGTCCAACGGTTACGGATATAATGTCCTGATCAATCACGGCGATGGAACCAAGACCCGATATGCGCATTGCAGCAGCCTTGCTGTTTACACCGGTCAGCAGGTATCGCAGGGACAGGTCGTCGGTTATGTCGGACAAACCGGATGGGCTTCTGGAAACCACTGCCACTTTGAAATCATCAGCAACGGCACCTTCCTGGATGCCAGAAACTACATCGGATACAGTCGTTAAAAAAATCCCGAGGCGGTCGTTATGACTGCTTCGGGATTTTTGCATATCCTGTTCTTTTGCGGGCAAGCTGAAAAGAAGAAGGAGGAAGGTCCTGTGCATCTTTTCAAGTCCCGTCCGCACCGCATCCCACAATGGAGATGGTTCTGGCAGAGCTTTTGGATCAGTCTGATCCTCATCCTGTTCCTCTGCGCCTTTTTATACATCGCCTGCTCACAAAACAGCGGCATACAAGAACCCATCCTGTCGGTACAGCTGCCCTATTCCCAGCAGAAAATGACAAAGCGCCCAACCAATCGGTCAGACGCTTTGTCACTGAGTTTCTTTGGATGGAAATGGGAGTTATCAATCGAAACGATGCAGCAGCTTTCCGACCGGCTGTCCTGTTGGTACCGGCAGTACGGCGTTTTGATTCCTGCACGTTACCGCGCGGCTGCTTCCGCTGCTGTCATCCTGTGGGAAGAGCTGTCCAAAATTTCCCGGGAAATTTTTACAACTCCTTTTCGCTGACAATCTTGACCGAAAGATGAATCGAAAACAGCAGTCCCAAAACCAGAAGCAGGAACAATCCGGCAATACCCAACAACGCCATCTTGTAGAAGGATGCGGTTGCCACCACGCTTACCTGCTGGTTGACGACAAAGACCCCTGCCACAAACAGTCCAGACGACACACCCAGTACCAGCATGAAAATCAGCCGTCCCTTTTGGATGCCCCACTTGTACGCCACCGGAATCATCACCGCGGCAAAGTAGACGTTCAGCACCACCGTCATCAATAAAACGCTCAGGATTTCCTGCATCGGCGTATTCAGCACCAGCAGGTAGACGGTCGAAATCGCCGCGGTGACAGATGCCATGATGCCAAAGGTCGCATAGCGCGACATCACCACCTGTTTTGTGCTGACCGGCATCACCCGCAGATATTTTTCCCAGTGGTAAAACTCATCGTAGGAAAACAGATTGAGGATATAGCTGGCGCCCATGATGCAGAGCATCATCGCACCGGTGGCTGCCTGCCCTCCCACTGCCCAGGCAACCATAAAAATCAGAAAAATCACTGCAAGCGTCTTGAGCATCCGCCTGATGGACAAAAGATCGTTCAAAATAAGTCCCTTCATATTATAAGACCTTCCTTTCCCAACTGCTCTGCATCCCACTACTGTTTGTTGCGGCAGAGCATCAGCATCATCTCGTCAAGGGTCAGCGAATCCAGCAGGATGTCGGGATAGCGGCGGGCAAACTGCTCGCGGTCGTTGACCAGCGCCTGACTGCCATACGGGGTATCCTGAATGACCTCCACCAGCTTGTTGTCCACCGCATGAATCGTCTGGCAATCTGCCTTTGCAATCGCATAGCCGTACAACAGCTCATCCTTGTTTTTGCTCATCAGCAGCCTGCCTTGGTGGATGAAGGTGATGTAATCGGCAATCCGCTCCAAATCGCTTGTGATGTGCGAGGACACCAGAATCGAGCGTTTGCCGTCGGAGATAAATTCCAGAAAGATGTCCAGCATCTCGGCGCGGACCACCGGATCCAGCCCGCTGGTCGGCTCGTCCAAAATCAGCAGCTGTGCGCCGTGGCTGAGTGCAATCGCCAGCGAGAGCTTCATCTTCATCCCGCGGGAGAAATCCTTGATTTCCTTTTTATCGGGAAGCGAAAAACGCCGAAGGTAATGAGCGTATGCGCCCTCATCCCACTGGGAGTATATTTTCTTCATCACCCTGCCCAGGTGGGAGGTGTAGAGTGTCTGGTTAAAGGGCATCTCATCGAACACCACGCCGATGGATTCCCGGTCCTGCGGCGTCATTCCCTGGTGTCCAAAGACAGAGATTTCCCCGCTGTTGGGCTGCGCCATTCCCAAAATCAGGCGCATGGTGGTAGATTTGCCCGCGCCGTTTTCGCCAATCAAGCCCATGATGGCACCTTCCGGCAGCCGGAAGCTGATGTCCCGCAGCGAAAACTGCGGATATTCCTTACACAAATTTTGTACCTGTAATACCATAAACCGATTCCCCTTTCCGGTTTCTATCCTTCTTCATACAACAGGCTGAGCATCTGCTGCATCTCCTGCAAGGTGATGGAAGCCGCCTGTGCCTGCTCGACCGCCTGCTCAAGCGTTTGCTCGACCCGTTTGCGCTGTTCCTCCCGCATCAGCTCCAGATTGCGCGGCGCCACAAAGCACCCCTTTCCTGCTACAGTTACCACAAAGCCGTCCCGCTCCAAATCCTCATAGGCACGTTTTGTCGTAATCACACTGATGCGCAAATCCTTTGCCAGCGCCCGCATGGAGGGCAGCGCTTCGCCCTCCTGCAATTCGCCGCTGAGGATGCTGTTTTTGATCTGTGCGGTGATCTGTTCATAGATCGGTTTGCCGCTGGAGTTGCTGATAATCAGATTCAAGGGATCACCTGTCCTTCTTTTCCGTATATACTGTATATATCGTATATATACAGTATCACATTTATTTTCTCTTGTCAATGGCTTTGCAAAATTTTGTAGAAAAATTCATCATCGGATGGTATACTGAAAGCAGGCAAAAATTTACAATCATCAAACAGGGAGGAGCCTTATGAAAAAACTGTTTTCGGATAAAATCTATCTCATCCTGCAAATTGCCTCGATTGCCGTCGGCGGCATCTATCTCTTCTGCACCCGCAGCTACCAGCAGACACCCGTCTGGGTCAGCTGGCTGATTTCAATGGCTTTGTTTGTCAGCGTCATCCTGTACAGCGCTGTCAAAAAAAGGTGGGTGGTCACCGCTGTCAATCTGGCTGCTGGCATCCTGCTGTTTTTGAGCCTGATGATTTTGCCGTACAGCGTCTAGGAGAACCAAGCCCATCATAAACCTCAACCCTTCACACCAACAAAACAGCGCACCGAAAGCAGATTGCTTTCGGTGCGCTGTTTTGTTTTTCACCCACTATCGGTCCAAAATCATCTGTCCGTAGTTGAGCATTTCAAAGCCCAGCTGTTCATACAGCTTTTTTGCTTTTGGATTGTATGGGCAAACCTCCAGGCGAAAACGCTTTGCCTGCGGATACTCTGCAAACAGCCATTGAAAATACTGATGACCATAGCCTTTGCCACGGGACTGCGGAATGAAATACAGCTCCTCCGCCTGTACCACCAGTCCGCCCGCCTCACAGCTCCAGTAGAAGGCAAGCAGGGCATAACCCACCGGCTTTTCCTGCTCGCAGAGTGTCAGCCCGCGCATCAAAGGGCTGCCCTTCACCCCAATGTTGAAGGTATCTTCCAGCTTTTGCTCCTCCAGCTCAAACAGGCTGGCATCGCTGCTGTAAAAATCCCTTGCCATCTCTAAATACGCCTGACGGTCTTTCTCTTTAAAATCACGAATCTGCAACATCTTTCTTCCTCCTTTATTTGATTATTGTAGCAAAATTTCCTGCTTTTCGTCAACTCCAATAAAATTCTTCCCAACTTCTTTACATCGAAGCGCTTTTTCACTATAATGTAATAAATCGTTTTGTAAATTGTGTAATAAAAAGTAGGACTACCCAAAAAAGGATGTGTACCGCATGAAACTGCAAAAATTATTTGAGGAAAAAAAGGTCGTTTTTTCCCTGGAAATCTTCCCGCCCAAAAAGAACAGCTCGATTCAGACCATCTATGACACGTTGGATGCTCTGCGCGACATTGCTCCCGATTTTATCAGTGTGACCTACGGCGCGGGAGGAAATCCAGCCGACCGCTCCACGGTACAGATTGCCTCCGACATCAAGCACCGCTATCATATCGAGCCGCTGGCGCATTTAAGCTGTGTCAATTCCACCAAAGAGCATATCGGCAGGGTACTGGATGACCTGCGGGAAAACGACATCGAAAATATCCTGGCGCTGCGCGGTGACCTTAATCCCAATGTTCCGCCGCAGACCGATTACCGCTATGCCAGCGATTTGATTGATGATATTCAGCAATACGGCGGTTTTGACATCGCTGCCGCCTGCTATCCCGAGGTCCACCCGGAGGCGGCGGATTTGGAGGAGGACCTGATGCACCTGAAGAAGAAGGTGGATGCCGGTGCTACCCATCTGATTTCCCAGCTGTTTTTTGACAACAACGACTACTACAACTTCCTGTATCGGGTGCGGCAAGCGGGCATCACCGTTCCCATCGAAGCGGGCATCATGCCGGTGACCAACCGCAAGCAGATTGAGCGGATGGTTTCGTTGTGTGGAGCCAGCCTGCCTAAAAAATTTGTGCGCATCATGCACCGCTATGGAGATGACCCCGCTGCCATGCAGGATGCCGGCATCGCATACGCCGTCGAGCAGATTGTCGACCTGATTTCCAACGGCGTGCAGGGCATCCATCTGTACACCATGAACAATCCGCTCGTCGCACACCGCATCAATCAGGCGGTTGCCAGCCTGATTCGCTGCTCCAACCGCTAAAGGAGGTCTGTGGATGCTCTGTCCTTTGCATCACATCCCAACCGAAGAAACCATCCGCTATGCGCTCGGCTGTGCTGTACCAAAACCGGTCGACCCACAGTGGCAGTCCAAGGCACAGGCAGCCCAGCAGCAGATTCTGCAAAGCTGTCAGCCTCGTTTTTGCTGGAAGGTCTTTCCCGGTGCGCTCTTGCTCCGGCAGCTGCTGAGCGGTCAGGACATCCGCAGCCATCTGTCCGGCTGCACCGATTGTGTCCTTCTGGCTGCCACCTTAGGCGCACAGGCGGATATGCTGATTCGCCGCGCGCAGGTCGGTGATATGGAGCAGGCACTCTGGCTGGATGCCGCCGCCTCGGCAGCTATCGAGGAAGTCTGCGACACCGCACAGCGGCAGATTGCCGAACAGTTGGGACAAAGCCTGACCCACCGCTTCAGCTGCGGATATGGGGACCTTCCCCTTTCCATCCAGCCGCAGCTGTGTGCGCTGCTGGACAGTGCCAAAAGCATCGGTCTTTCGGTCAGCCATTCCTCGATGCTGACACCGGTCAAATCGGTGACCGCCATCCTGGGCATCTTGCCCGCAGGCGCTGTCGCTTCTGCGCCAAAGCCCTGCACCATCTGCCATTTAAAAGAAAATTGTGTTTTAAGAAGAAAGGGTGTTTTTTGTGGAAAATCGACTGATTGATTCGCTGCGCCGCGCCGACCGCTTCTGGCTGCTCGACGGAGCGATGGGAACCCAGCTGCAAAAGAAGCTGCTTGCTGCCGGGCGCAGCATCTTGGGGCTAATCCCGGAGCTGTGCTGCATCACCGAACCGGAGCTGGTTACCCAAGTCCATCGGGAATATCTGGAAGCCGGAGCAGACATCCTGTACACCAACACCTTCGGTGCCAACCGCCAAAAGCTGGCGGGCAGCGGATATACTCCTCAGCAGGTCATCTCTGCCGCGGTCGGCTGTGCCAAACAGGCAGCAGAGGGGAAGGAAACTCTGGTTGCTTTGGACATCGGTCCCATCGGCGAGCTGATGGAGCCGACCGGCACCCTTGCCTTCCGGCAGGCGTATGACCTCTTTGCCGAACAGGTAAATGCCGGTGTACAGGCGGGTGCAGACCTGATTGTCATAGAAACGATGACCGACCTCTACGAGGTCAAAGCTGCCATCCTTGCCGCCAAGGAATGTTGCGAGCAGCTTGGCAAAGCGCTTCCTGTGCTGGTATCCATGACCTTCGAGGCAAACGGACGGACCTTCACCGGATGCTGCGTTCCTTCGATGGCTGCTGTCATCGAGGGATTGGGCGCAGATGCCATCGGCTTTAACTGCTCGCTGGGTCCGGTGGAGCTGCTCCCCTTAGCAAAACAGCTGCGGGAAAACACCTCTCTTCCCATCTTCATCAAACCCAATGCCGGTCTACCCGACCCGCTGACCGGCAGCTATTCCATCGACGCTGCGAAATTTGCCGATTGTATGCAGGAATACCTTGCGTTGGGCATTCGCCTGTTCGGTGGCTGCTGCGGAACCGACCCTTCCTTCATCCGCGCGATGCGGCAGATGCTGGACCAAAAGTGTCCACAGGATTTTCCAACCCCTACCGTTTCCAGACAAGCCTGTGTCTGCACACCTACCTGTTTTGTTCCCATCGACCGGGTACGAATTATCGGGGAGCGCATCAATCCCACCGGCAAAAAACGTCTAAAACAGGCAATCCTGGAGCAGGATTTTGACTACATCCTCAGCCAGGGACTCTCTCAGCTGGAGGCAGGCGCACAAATCCTGGATGTCAACATGGGAATGCCCGAGGTCGATGAGAGCCGGATGCTGCCGCTGGTCATTCAAAAGCTGCAAGGCGTGCTGGATGCTCCGCTGCAAATCGACTCCTCCAATGTCAAAGCCATCGAGCAGGCGCTGCGCCTCTACAACGGAAAACCCATCGTCAACTCGGTCAACGGGGAGGAAGGCTCGATGAACGCCATCCTGCCGCTGGTCAAAAAATATGGCGCGGCGGTGGTCGCACTGACCCTGGATGAAAAAGGAATCCCGCTGCTGGCAGAGGAACGGTTTGCCATCGCAGAGCGAATCGTTGCACGCGCCGAGCAGTACGGCATCCCGCGTGAGGACATCTATGTGGACTGCCTGACCCTGACCGCCTCGGTGCAGCAAAAAGAGGTCGTGGAAACACTGAAGGCGATGCGCATGGTCAAGGAGCAGCTGGGCTGCCGCACCCTGTTGGGCGTTTCCAACATCTCCTTCGGTCTGCCCAACCGCGAGCTGCTTAACCACAGCTTTTTGCTGATGGCGCTGGAAGCCGGATTGGATTTGCCCATCATCAATCCAAATGTCCCCTCCATGCTGGATGCCATCCGCGCCTTTGAGGTGCTTTACGCAAAGGATGAACACGCTGCCCGTTACATCGAAAACTTTAGCCGTCCCGAGGAGATTGCCCGCATCTCGGCAAAGCCGACCGTTTCCACAGCTGTCATTGTCCAGACAGGCGACCGTGACAGCGACCCGCTGACCGCTGCCATCCAAAAGGGTCTGGGTGAATCGGTGCGCCGCGAGGTCTGCCTGCTGCTGGAAGACTGCGAGGCGGAAACCATCATCAACAAGCGGCTGATTCCCGCTCTGGATTTGGTGGGACAGGAGTTTGAAAGCGGGAAAATCTTTCTGCCGCAGATGATTCAGTCCGCGCAGGCAGCACAGGCAGGCTTTGAAGAAATCAAACGTTTCCTGTCTGCCCGTCCGCAGCAGGACAGCTCCCATCAACCGCTCGATTCCAAAGGCATCGTTCTTGCCACTGTGCATGGGGATGTCCACGACATTGGCAAAAACATCGTCAAGGTCATCCTGGAAAACTACGGCTTTCCGGTCATCGACCTGGGCAGAGATGTGCCTGCCGAGCGGGTCGTAGAGGCGGTGCGGGAACACGGCATCCGGCTGGTCGGACTGAGTGCGCTGATGACCACCACCTTAAAAAGTATGGAGGAAACCATTGTCCTGCTGCACCAGCAGCAGCCCGACTGCAAAATCATGGTGGGCGGCGCGGTGCTGACCGAGGAGTATGCCAAAAAAATTGGCGCCGATTTTTACGCCAAGGATGCAAAAGCTTCTGCCGACATCGCCCGCTCGGTCCTGCTGTAAGACAAAAAATGCAGGAAACGGGAAGGATTTCCTGCATTTTTCTTCCCTTTATGAGGGAATAGAAAATCCTTTCCTGCAAAAGTTTGTGAAAAATTACACAAATTCTTTCCCCCTCTCCCCTTCCTGCACCACAAAAGGGAAAACCTTTGTAAAAATGGGGTAAATCATCCACCCGCGCCCTTGAAAAAGCGCAGCGAATAGATTACAATAGACTTAAATCGTACAGATTGAATCCTCCGCTTTTTTAGCGGAAAAATGTTTTGTTTACCGCAATCATTTTTATAAACGGGTTGGAAGCTCCAACCGATGAAAGGCAGGTTATCTGTGATGAATTCTCTGAACAAAAAGACAATCGAAGATATTGATGTATCCGGCAAACGTGTGCTGGTGCGCTGCGACTTTAACGTTCCGCTCAAAGACGGCGTGATTACCAACGACAAGCGCATCGTGGCTGCTCTGCCAACCATCCAGTACCTGATCGACCATCAGGCAAAGGTCATCCTCTGCTCCCACCTGGGCAGACCGAAGGGTGAATACAAGGAAGAATTCTCTCTGGCTCCGGTCGCTGCCAGACTGAGCGAGCTGCTCGGTCAGCCGGTCGAGCTGGCGCAGGACAAGGAAGTTGTCGGCGAAAATGCAAAGGCACTGTCCTTCGCAATGCATCCGGGCGATGTCATCCTGCTGGAAAATGTCCGCTTTAGAAAAGAAGAAACCAAAAACGAGGAAGCCTTCTCGAAGGAGCTTGCCGGTCTGGCTGACATCTATGTCAACGACGCATTTGGTACTGCACACCGCGCACACTGCTCCACCACCGGCGTTGCTTCCTTCCTGCCGGCTGTCTGCGGCTATCTGATTCAGAAAGAAATCTCGGTCATGGGTCAGGCGCTCAACAATCCAAAGCGTCCGCTGGTTGCCATCCTGGGCGGCGCAAAGGTTTCGGATAAAATCGGCGTCATCAACAACCTGCTGGAGAAGGTAGATACCCTCATCGTCGGCGGTGGTATGGCATACACCTTCTTTAAAGCACAGGGCTACGGCGTAGGCGCTTCTCTGTGCGAGGACGACAAGGTCGAGCTGGCAAAAGAGATGCTCAGCAAAGCACAGCAGAAGGGCGTTCGCTTCCTGCTTCCGGTCGACAACAAGCTCGGCGACAAATTTGCTGAGGATTGTGCAACCCAGTTTGCCGATTCGGACAGCATCCCGGAAGGCTGGATGGGCATGGACATCGGTCCAAAGACCATCGAGCTGTTCTGCTCGGCTGTTCAGGATGCAGGCACCGTCATCTGGAACGGACCAATGGGCGTATTTGAGTTCCCTGCCTTTGCACAGGGCACTCTGGAGGTAGCAAAAGCCATCGCTGCTTCCAACGCAATCTCGATCATCGGCGGCGGCGACAGCGTTGCAGCGGTAACCAAGCTGGGCTTTGCCGACAAAATGACCCACATCTCCACCGGCGGCGGCGCTTCCCTGGAATTTTTGGAAGGTCTGGAGCTGCCGGGCATCGCTGCTCTCAACGACAAATAATCGCACCTTTACAGCAACAGATGCAGGAGAAACCTTCCTGCATCTGTTTTTTGGCTGGATGTTAAATTCCCCTGAAAGGAACTGAGCTTCATGTATTACCACGATCCCTTTACCGTTGTTGCCTCCTTTCTCCCGCCGGCTATTTTGGTTTGCCTTGTGGTGCAGCTGGTTCTGTACCTGCTCGGCTCTGCCGGACTGTATGCCATGGCGAACAATACCGGCATGAAAAACCCCTGGACTGCTTGGATTCCGATTGCGCGCGACCACCTGCTAGGCTCGCTGGCGGACCGGTACAACGGTTCCTGCCGCCAGAAAAAGACCATGCTCAACGTCTGGCTCACCGTTTTAAGCGCAGTCTCTCTGCCGCTGTCGGTGCTGTCGGTAGTCCTTACATTGATTTTGCTGCCGCTTTTCTTTAACCTTGCTTCGCCGCTGGCTGCCATGGTGTTTTCCCTGTTTTCACTGCTGCTTTCGGTTGTCGGTATTGCCTACAAGGTGCTCTACCTGTTTTCCTTCTACTACCTGATGATGGACTACGAGCCATCCCGCGCGGTACTGTACACCATCCTTGCCTTTTTTAATCTGGGATTTATCCCGCTGCTGCTGTGCAGACGCAACGTTCCGGTGGGAGTAGCCGGACGCTGCGAGCCGCTTCAGCCTAAGTATAACATCCATTAAGCCAATAGGATTCATTCGACAAACCCAAGACCACTGTATGAAAGGACGTTTTTGAATATGAACAAAGCACTTCGTAAAGCCATTGTTGCCGGAAACTGGAAGATGAACAACGACCGCAAAGCTGCCAAGGAGCTGATCAGCGAGCTGACCCCGATGGTCAAAGACGCTGCCTGCGAGGTAGTCCTGTGCGTACCGTACACCAACCTGGAAACTGCCCTCTCGCTGTGCGAAGGAACCAACCTGCACGTCGGCGCAGAAAACTGCCACTGGGCAAAATCCGGTGCCTTCACCGGCGAAATCTCTGCACAGATGCTGGCAGAGATGGGTGTAGAATATGTCATCATCGGTCACTCGGAGCGCAGACAGTACTTTGGTGAAACCGATCAGACGGTCAACGCAAGAGTACGCGCTGCTCTGGATGCCGGACTGAAGGTTATCCTCTGCGTCGGCGAAGTGCTCGAGCAGCGGGAGCTGGGTGTGACCGAAGAAATCGTAAGCATGCAGACCAAGATTGCACTCGGCGGTGTCAACGAGCAGGAGCTTGCCAACATCGTCATCGCTTACGAGCCGGTTTGGGCAATCGGCACCGGCAAAACTGCAACCGCTGAACAGGCACAGGAGGTCTGTGCCATCATCCGCGGTGTGGTTGCCAAGCTGTACAACAAATCTGCTGCCGATGCACTGACCATCCAGTACGGCGGTTCGATGAAACCTGCCAACGCAAAAGAGCTGCTGGGCAAAGAGGACGTAGACGGCGGACTCATCGGCGGTGCTGCTCTGGTGGCAAAGGACTTTGCCGCTATCATCGATGCTGCCCTCTAACCTTTTCTTTCCTAAAAGAAAGGTTAGACCAAAAGAAAAGTGCTCGCTTCGCGCTATCTTTCGATAGCAAGCAATCTTGCCGCCACCATTGATGTTACTCACTAACTCTTCCTTTCCCAAAAGAAAAGGTTAGACCAAAAGAAAAGTGCTCGCTTCGCGGCATCTTTCGATAGCAGGCAAAAGTTTTCGTCCACCTTTTTCAAAAGGTGGTGGTGTCCAGAGGCAACGCCTTTGGATGCCTTTTGCAGAAAGCAAATGATTTTTGATGCTGCAAAAGGCATCCTTTATTCACTACATTCTTATCATCTCCAGTATCAAAAAGAAGGTGTATTCCCATGAAACAACCACTCGTTTTAATGATTTTAGACGGATTCGGCATCAACCCTGCTGATTACGGCAATGCCATTCATGCGGCTAAAAAGCCGAATCTGGACCGATATTTTGCCTCCTACCCACATACCCGGCTGGGTGCTTCCGGTCTAGACGTCGGACTTCCCGATGGGCAGATGGGCAATTCCGAGGTTGGACACACCAACATCGGCGCGGGTAGAATTGTATATCAGGAGCTGACCCGCATCACCAAATCCATCCAGGACGGCGACTTCTTCACCAATGAGGCGCTGACCGGTGCGATTGAAAACTGCCGCAAACACAACTCTGCCCTGCACCTGATGGGACTGCTGTCGGACGGCGGCGTTCACAGCCACATCGAACACCTGTTCGGTCTGCTGGAGCTTGCCAAAAAGAGCGGTCTGACCAAGGTATATGTCCACTGCTTTATGGACGGCAGGGATGTCCCCCCTTCCTCCGGCAAGGACTTTATCCTGCAACTGCAAACCAAGCTCGATGAACTCGGCATCGGCAAAATCGCCTCTGTTATGGGACGTTACTATGCGATGGACCGCGACAACCGCTGGGAGCGGGTAGAAAAAGCCTATGACGCGCTGGTTTTGGGCAAGGGCGTTCTGTGTGAGGATGCTGCCAAAGCGGTGGAGGATTCCTACGCGCAGGAGGTCACCGACGAATTCATCGTTCCGGTTGTGGTCGGCGACCCTGCACAGGGAAGGATTGCGGCGGAGGATTCGGTCGTTTTCTTCAACTTCCGTCCCGACCGCGCACGCGAAATCACCCGCACACTGGTTGACCCGGAATTTTCCGGCTTTGCCCGCAGCCTGTTCCCGCTGTACTATGTCTGCATGACCCAGTATGACGCGACCATGCCGAATGTACAGGTCGCTTTCAAGCCGCAGAGCCTGCATGACACCTTTGGAGAATATATCTCCAAAAAGGGATTGCATCAGCTGCGCATTGCCGAAACAGAAAAGTATGCGCACGTCACCTTCTTCTTCAACGGCGGTGTGGAAACCGTTTCGGAAGGGGAGGACCGTGCGCTCATCAACTCCCCAAAGGTTGCCACCTACGATTTGAAGCCTGAGATGAGTGCCTATGAGGTGACCGACGAGCTGCTTGCCCGTCTGGACAGCGGAAAATATGACGTTGTCATCCTCAACTTTGCCAACTGCGACATGGTCGGACACACCGGTGTATTCGATGCGGCAGTTCAGGCGGTAGAGGCGGTGGACAGCTGTGTGGGCAAGGTGGTGGAGAAGGTCCTGTCGATGGACGGCACCGTTCTGCTGACCGCCGACCACGGCAACGCCGACCGGATGTATGAGGAGGACGGCTCGCCGTTCACCGCACACACCACCAATCCGGTGCCATTTTTGGTCATCAGCAAACAGTACGCCGACTGCAAGCTGCACGAAGGCAGACTGGCAGACATTGCGCCGACCATGCTCAATATTTTAGGCTTGCCAAAACCGGAAGCGATGACCGGAACCTCCTTACTTTCTTTTTAAGAGAAAAAGAAAGTAAGCAAAGAAAAACTGTCACGCTCCGCGGCGTTCTCTCGGCGGCTTCTTCTAAAGCAAAAAGAAAGCAAAGAAAAACTGTCACGCTCCGCGACTTTCTCTCAGGCAGTTTCTTCTAATACAAAAAGTAAGTAAGCAAAGAAAAACTGTCACGCTCCGCGGCGTTCTCTCGGCGGCTTCTTCTAAAGCAAAAAGAAAGCAAAGAAAAACTGTCACGCTCCGCGACTTTCTCTCAGGCAGTTTCTTCTAATACAAAAAGTAAGTAAGCAAAGAAAAACTGTCACGCTCCGCGGCGTTCTCTCGGCGGCTTCTTCTAAAGCAAAAAGAAAGCAAAGAAAAACTGCTATGCTCCGCGACTTTCTGTCAGGCAGTTTCTTCCATAACAAAAAGAAAGTAAAGAAAAAGGACATCCGTTTGGATGTCCTTTTTTATCTTCTTTTTCTCTGATAAACCAAAACCCAATATACAATCCATGCTACCAAAGCAACTGCAAACAGCACACGGCAGGCTGGTTCATAAGCTGGATGAGCAACTACCTCTCTGACCCATTGCCTTGTGTTATGCCTGAGCTGAATATCCAGTCCATTCAGCAGCAGAAAAAGTACCGTTGCAATCTCTGCGATGATTCCGCTGCATTTTTTCATGGAAATCGTCCTTCTCTTTTGATAGTAGAAAAGACTGCCAAACAGCTGTCTTCTCTTGTGGGTAAATCTAATGCTGATGAACCAATCGTGTCTGTTTGGTTTTAGAAGGCTGGGAAATTTTGCAATTTGTACAGGTATAAATATTTGTGATTTGTTTTTCTTCTTTTCCGTCCATCTTGTTGGGATAACCGTGCTGACACAGTACATATTCAAGTGTATGCCAACCGGTGTCCACAGAATCTGTCAAATACAGTTCCCCTGCTTCACATTTTGTACACTTGATTCCGGTCGGCTGCACCTGCGCTTGTGCCTGATCTTCAGCCGCGGCACCGGCGAAGGCAGAAATACCCATCGCTGCCAACATACCGACCGCCAGAACAGCTGCCGATAGATTCTTCCATTTTTTCATAGTCAATCTCCTTTTCTGGTATGCTATTTTTTGTTTTATTTGGTGGTCACGGTTTTCGTCAGATAGAGCGCCTGGTCTGCAAGGTCGTAGTTTTCACTTTGGTCCACCACGATTGCCTGCACGGTGTAGTCATGTCCGCTCTCCAATTTTTCAAAGGAGTCTACGATTCCATCTACGTCGTTCAGTACAGAAAAGTTGCCCGCCTGTGCTGCCAGATATTTTCCGGTGGCAGCATCCGAAAGGGCGACGACCATCGTCAGTTTGCAGGGCTGCTCATCCGACACAACTGCTACGCTGGACGAGAAATCCATCTTGTTTTCCTGCATAAGAAGCATCAGTGCAAGGTCAACCGTACCAACCGACTCTGTATTCTTTGTGTCGTACAATCTACAGCTGTTTAATGCCAAAATCGGATGCTCTTTCTGCTTTTCCTGACCGTCGGTTATCTTTTTCACCTCGGTCACCGCGACGAGGCGTGCCTCATTGTTCTCGGTGTCCTTGTGCGGCGCTTCCTTTAAAAGGATTTGGTCGTACTTCTCCTGCACCTCATTCGGCAGCGAGTCAAACCACTCCGGCTGGAAGTGTCTGCACAGCTCTCCCCATGTTGCATCCGCAGAAGGAGCCTCTGCCTGTTTTTTGCAGCCGCCCAGCGCCAGCACCAGCACAGCCGCAAGCAGGAGTGTCAAACCTTTGGAACAGATGTTTTTCATGGAAATCGTCCTTTCTTTTGATTTGTCCTTTGCCGTATCTTTTGATAGCAGAAAAGACAGCCAAACAGCTGTCTTCTCTTGTGGGTGAATCTATATTGCAGAAACTTTAGATGGTAACTTTAAAGGTGATGCCCATTTTGCCGTTTTTCAGATGCTTTTCTCGAACGGTAACCAGCTTGCTGGTGTACTGGTCGTTCCCTTTTGCATCTTTATAGAACAGGTTGATCGAATATTTTTCAAATGGCTCGCCGTAGTAATAGGTCTTGCCGTCGGTATTGGTCGGAAGGAGTATCTGCTGGAGCGGCAGAACAATCCGTACATCGGTGAGCGGCTTGCCGTTTTGGTCAATTACACGGAAGAAAACCTTCTCCTTCTTCTTTTCCAAGCTCTGTGCCGGTGTTTCTCTGTTCCAAACCAGCTGGGTAATCTTGGTTTCGCTCAACAGGACATTGTATTTTTTGGTTTCGCCGGTCACCGGATTGGTGGCGGAAAAGGCAATCGTCTTAGAGAAATCCACCTTTTTCTCACCGGCAAACACTCCTTCCTCTGCCGCGCCTGTTGCTACATCAACGTCAATGTCGCTCAAGCCGTCGTGGTCGGTAAAAATATAGTGGTTGCTGTCAGAAACAGACAGACCCTGCACAGGGTTTCCTTCTTCATCTACAAACTGAAGCATGACCATTTGCTCCATAACGACTCCATTTTCCGTTGGCTCGACTGGAAGTTCCTCCAGGGTCGGATTTGCCGCAAAGGCAGGGAGGGAAGAAGCCAGCATCATCGCTGCGCAAAGGAGAGCGCAAAGTTTTTGTTTTTTCATGGAAATCCCCTTTCTGTCCGCTTGACTTGTTATTTTACTCCTTTCGGAGTTCCTTGTCTTCATCATACACGATTCGATTCTAAAAAGCAAGTGGTTTTTGATATAAAGTTGTTTTTTGTGAAAAGAGGACAGCTTTCGCTGTCCTCTTTTAGATTCAATGAGCAAAATCATTCTGTTGTGATGCTGCTTGCTGCATAGAGCGCACCATTGTTGACAGAACCGGAGGCTGTCACCCACGCAATCGCTTTAACTGTGTAATCGGTTTTACTTTTCAGCTTGGCAAAGGATTCCTCCGCTTGGTACATCCGGTCGATGGCTCCCGAATACGGCTGAACGGCAAGGTATTCTCCCGTCTGCGCATCCATCAGCGCAACCATCAAAAAAACCTGCGCACCCTCCTGGTCGCAGAAGGTGGAAACACGATAGCTGACCGTTTCCTCTTCCGCCCGCAGTCCCATCATCAGGGTGGTGATGCCCTCCGGCACTTCCGACTGCGGCAGGGTCATCGCTCCTTCATCGACCACATAGACCGAATAGCCCTCGGCACCTTCCGAGCGGATTGCCGACTCCTCCCTGCCTGTTTTGGGGTTTTCAGAATCCTCCTGCTTTGGCGGGATCTCATTCAGCAGCAGCCGGTCGTACTCCGCCTGCACCTCGTCCGGCAGCGAGTCAAACCACTCCGGCTGGAAGTGTCTGCACAGCTCTCCCCATGTTGCATCCGCAGAAGGAGCCTCTGCCTGTTTTTTGCAGCCGCCCAGCGCCAGCACCAGCACAGCCGCAAGCAGGAGTGTCAAACCTTTGGA